>NZ_JAGPWD010000020.1 GCF_018119395.1 Massilia sp. ZL223 | reverse complement strand
CCCCCCCCCCCCCCCCCCCCCCCCCCCCCCCCCCCCCCGGGCCTTGCGTCCTTTACGATCCAGGAACAAGGTAAAAGAATATGCGTATTAGCAGGAAGCTCGTTGGTGTTGGTGTGCTGGCCCTGATGACGGGCTGCTCGACCTTAAACTCGCTCAACCCGTTCGCATCGAAGCCGAAGGGCGACCAGCCGGCCAAGCTGGTGGAGCTGAAGGGCTCGATGGCCGTGCGCACCGCATGGAAGCTCGACATCGGCAAGGCGCGCGGCTACCAGTTCTCGCCCGCGCTGACCGGCAACACCGTGGTGGTGGCCGGCGGCGACGGCGACATCGCGCGCGTCGAAGCGACCAGCGGCAACGTGCTGTGGCGCATCAAGGCCGGCACCGGCCTGACCGCGGGCGTCGGCACCGACGGCAACCTGATCGTGGTCGGCGGCGAAGATGGCCAGCTGCTGGCCTTCGACATGGACGGCAAGGCCGTCTGGAAGACCCAGCTGTCGAGCGAACTGCTGTCGGCCCCGGTGGTAAGCCAGGGCGTCGTGGTGGCGCGCTCGCTCGACAACCGCATCGTCGGCCTGGACGCCAGGAACGGCGACAAGAAGTGGACCGTGCAAAAGATCGCTCCGCCGCTTACCCTGCGTAACGCGCCGGGCATGATCGTGGCCGGCAACGACGTCATCGTCGCCCAGCCGGGCGGCAAGCTGTCCTCGCTGATCCTGGCTACCGGCGCACCGCGCTGGGACGTCGAAGTCGGCGTGTCGCGCGGCGCGACCGAACTGGAGCGCGTGACCGACATCGGCGGCGCCCCGGTGCTGTTCGAGAACGACGTCTGCGCCGTGTCCTACCAGGGCCGCGTGGGCTGCTACGACGTGGTCACCGGCGCGCCGCGCTGGAACCGCGACCTGTCGTCCGAAGTGGGCGTGGCCGTCGACCAGCGCTTCGTCTTCGCCGCCGACGACAAGGGCGCGCTGCACGCGTTCACGCGCGACACCGGCTCGTCGAGCTGGAAGAACGACAAGCTGTCCTTCCGCCGCCTTTCGACCCCCGTGTCGTATGGCCGCGCGGTGGCCGTCGGCGACTACGAAGGCATCGTGCACTTCCTGTCTCGCGAGGACGGCAATTTCCTGGCGCGCGCCGCCACCGACGGCAGCCCCATCGTGGGTTCGCCGCTGGTTGCCGGCTCGAACCTGATTTTTCAAACACAAAACGGAACTGTGACCGCCATCGCGGTCGAATAGAATAAGTACATGAAGCCGGTAATCGCACTCGTAGGTCGTCCCAACGTCGGGAAATCGACCCTGTTCAATCGCCTGACCCGTTCGCGCGACGCGCTCGTGGCCGACCTCCCTGGTCTCACCCGCGACCGTCACTACGGCGAAGGCCGGATCGGGGACCGTCCTTTCCTGGTCATCGACACGGGCGGTTTCGAACCGGTCGCCAAGGAAGGCATCATGCACGAAATGGCGCTGCAGACGCGCCAGGCCGTCGCCGAAGCCGACGTGGTCGTGTTCATCGTCGACGGCCGCCAGGGCCTGACGCCGCACGACAAGACCATCACCGATTACCTGCGCAAGGCCGGCCGCAAGGTCATGCTCGTAGTCAATAAGTCGGAGGGCATGAAGTACACCTCCGTGACCGCCGACTTCTACGAGCTGGGCCTGGGCGATCCCTACGTGATCTCCGCCGCCCACGGCGACGGCGTGCACGACCTGGTGCGCGAGGCGCTCGACATCGCCTTCGCCGACCGCCCGGACGAGGAAGAGGAACCGGAACACCCGGACCACGGCATCAAGATCGCCATCGTCGGCCGCCCGAACGTGGGCAAGTCGACCCTGATCAACACCCTGGTCGGCGAGCAGCGCGTGATCGCCTTCGACATGCCGGGCACCACCCGCGACTCGATCGAAGTGCCGTTCGAGCGCGACGGCAAGAAATACACCCTGATCGACACCGCCGGCATCCGCCGCCGCGGCAAGATCTTCGAAGCCATCGAGAAATTCTCGGTGGTCAAGACGATGCAGTCGATCTCGGACGCCAACGTGGTCATCCTTCTGCTGGATGCGCAGCAGGACATTTCCGAGCAAGATGCCCACATCGCCGGCTTCATCCTGGAGGCGGGCAGGGCGCTCGTGGTCGTGGTCAACAAGTGGGACGGCCTGCAGTCGCACCAGCGCGACCAGGTCAAGATCGACCTCGACCGCAAGCTCGACTTCCTGGGCTTCGCCAAGACCCATTTCATCTCGGCGCTGAAGGGCACCGGCATTCCGCAAATGATGAAATCGGTCGAGGGCGCCTACAAGGCCGCCACCACCAACCTGTCGACGCCGAAGCTTACCCGCGCCCTGCAGGAAGCCATCGAGAAGCAGGAGCCCAAGCGCAAGGGCAGCATCCGTCCCAAGATGCGCTATGCGCACCAGGGCGGCCAGAATCCGCCGATTATCGTCATCCACGGCAATGCGCTGGAAGGTGTCACCGAGCCGTACAAACGTTACTTGGAGAAACATTTCCGCGATACGTTCAACCTCGTCGGGACCCCGCTGCGCATCGAACTGAAGAGCGGGAAGAACCCGTTTGCCAAGGAACAGAAATAACCGTAGCAGTACGACAAAAAGTGGCAAAACAGGTTACAGTAGCTTAGGGCTTTTCATTCGCCACAGCGGAATGTCGCCTTGACACTTGAAATCCGGCAAATCGCCACAATTTTTAAACTACAACAACATTACGGAGCTGTTATGAGCAACAAAGGGCAATTGTTACAAGACCCATTCCTGAACGCCTTGCGCAAGGAGCACGTCCCCGTCTCCATCTACCTGGTCAACGGCATCAAGCTGCAGGGCCATATCGAGTCCTTCGACCAGTACGTCGTCCTGCTTCGTAATACCGTGACCCAGATGGTCTACAAGCATGCTATTTCCACCGTCGTGCCGGCCCGTGCCGTCAACCTTAACCTCGACTCCGAAGCCGAGTAAGGATGGCTGACGCCCCCGGCACTCCCACCATGCGCGCAGCGCTGGTCGGCATCGATTTTGGTGCTGGCGATTTCAATGCCAGCCTGGAAGAGCTGTCGCTGCTTGCGCGTTCCGCCGGCGCCGACCCGATCACCACGATCACGGCGAAGCGCGCCAGCCCCGACCCCGCCCACTTCGTCGGCAGCGGCAAGGCCGACGAAATCGCCATGGCCTGCAAGGCCGAGCGTATCGACATCGTCATCTTCAACCACGCGCTGTCGCCCGCCCAGCAGCGCAACCTGGAACGCCGCCTGGAAATCCGGGTGGTCGACCGCACCAGCCTGATCCTCGATATCTTCGCCCAGCGCGCCAAGAGCCACGAGGGCAAGCTGCAGGTGGAACTGGCCCAGCTGCAGCACCTGGCTACGCGCCTGATCCGCGGCTGGACCCACCTGGAGCGCCAGAAGGGCGGTATCGGCCTGCGCGGCCCGGGTGAAACCCAGCTCGAGACCGACCGCCGCCTGATCGGCGAGCGCGTCAAGATGCTGCGTACCCGCCTGACCAAGCTGCGCAAGCAGCACGAGACTCAGCGCCGCGCGCGCGGGCGCAACCAGACCTTCTCGGTGTCGCTGGTCGGCTATACCAACGCCGGCAAGTCGACCCTGTTCAACACCCTCACCAAGGCCGGCGTCTACGTCGCGAACCAGCTGTTCGCGACCCTGGACACCACCAGCCGCCGCCTCTACCTCGGCGACGAGGTCGGCAGCGTGGTCATCTCCGACACCGTCGGTTTCGTGCGCGAACTGCCGCACCAGCTGGTGGCCGCATTCCGCGCCACCCTGGAAGAAACCATCCATGCCGACCTGCTGCTGCACGTGGTCGACGGCAATTCGCCGGTGCGCATGGAGCAGATCGAGCAGGTCAACGAGGTGCTGCGCGAGATCGGCGCCGATCACGTTCCCCAGATCCTGGTCTGGAACAAGATCGACGCGGCCGGGCTGGAACCTGGGGTCGAGCGTGATGAATATGATAAGATCAGCCGCGTTTTCATCAGCGCCCATACGGGCGCAGGGCTCGACCTGCTGCGCGACGCCATCGTCGAGGCGGCGCTGGCCGAACCCGGGCAGCAACAAAACGAAGCGCAGGACTCCGTACTGAATTTCGCACAGGGAGAACCGTCGGTGGGCGGTCCCCTGGGCGGTCCTGCCGACAATATGCCAACTTCCACCCATCACGGGCCACACTAGCCTATGCTTGTTTCTTTACTAAAACGTTTCGGCATCAAAATGTCGCTGAACGATCCGCGTTGGGGCCGCAATCCCGACGACGACCGCAAGGCCCAGGAGGGCCGCCGTCCGGGCGAGGGACCGCCCGACCTCGATCAACTCTGGCGCGACTTCAACGCCCGCCTGAACCGCATGTTCGGTAACCGCGGCAATGGCGGCGGCGACAACGGCGCGCCCGGCCGCGGCGACATGCGCGGCGCCAGCGTGACCTTCGGCGTGGTCGCCGTGATCGTCGGCCTGATCTGGCTGGCGAGCGGCGCCTTCATCGTGCAGGAAGGCCAGACCGGCGTGGTCACCACCTTCGGCAAGCTGAGCCACACCACCACGCCGGGTTTCAACTGGCGCTGGCCGTATCCGTTCCAGGCGCACGAGACCGTGAACGTCTCGCAGATCCGCACCGCCGAGATCGGCTACCGCGCCAACGTGCGCAACAAGCAGCCGCAAGAAGCGCTGATGCTGACCGACGACGAGAACATCATCGACATCCAGTTCGCGGTGCAGTACACGCTGAAGGACCCGGTCTCGTGGCTGTACAACAACCGCGACCAGGACGACACCGTGCGCCAGGTGGCCGAGACGGCCATCCGCGAAGTGGTCGGCAAGAACAAGATGGACTTCGTCCTGTACGAGGGCCGCGAGAAGGTTGCCGTCGACGTGCACCAGATGATGCAGAAGATGGTGGACCGCTACGCCCTGGGCGCCTTGATCACCAACGTGACCATGCAGGCGGTGCAGCCGCCGGAGCAGGTGCAGAGCGCCTTCGACGACGCCGTGCGCGCCGGCCAGGACCGCGCCCGCGCCCGCAACGAAGGCGAGGCCTATGCCAACCAGGTGATCCCGCAGGCGCGCGGCCAGGCCTTCCGCCTGCAGCAGGACGCCGAAGCCTACCGCTCGATGGTGGTGGAAAACGCGACCGGTAACGCCTCGCGCTTCAACCAGGTGGTGGCCGCCTACGGCAAGGCGCCGGGCGTGACCCGCGACCGCATGTACATCGACACCATGCAGCAGATCTTCACCAATACCACCAAGGTCATGGTCGACACGCGCAACAACAACGGCATGATCTACCTGCCGCTGGACAAGCTGCTGGCGCAGAGCGCCGTCAACGACGCCGCCGTGGGCGGCAAGTCCGGCCCGGTGCAGATGCAGCAGCCGCAGCAGCCGACGCCGGAAGTGACCCAAGCCATGGACTCGGCACGCCAGCGCGACGAGCGCAGCCGCGATTCCTCACGTGACCGGGAGAGCCGTTAATGAACCGCCTCGTAACCCTTTTCGTGGCGGGCTTTATTGCCCTGATGCTGCTGTCGTCCACGGTGTTCGTGGTCGACCAGCGCCGTTTCGCCATCGTCTTCGCCCTGGGCCAGGTGCGCGACGTGATCACCGAGCCGGGCCTGCACTTCAAGCTGCCGCCGCCGTTCCAGAATGTGATCTACCTGGACAAGCGCATCCTGACGCTCGATACGCCTGACGCCGACCGCTTCATCACGGCCGAGAAGAAGAACATCCTGGTGGATGCCTTCGTCAAGTGGCGCATCGTCGACCCGCGCCTGTACTACATCAGCTTCACCGGCGACGAAAGCCGCGCCCGCGACCGCATGTCGCAGATCATCAAGGCGGCCCTGAACGACGAAATCACCAAGCGCACCGTGCGCGAAGTGATCTCGGGCGAGCGCGGCGCCGTGATGGCGGCGGTGCAGCAGAAGGTGGTGGCCGAAGCCAAGGAGATCGGCGTCGGCATCGTCGACGTGCGCCTGAAGCGCGTGGACTACATCGAGCAGATCAACAACTCCGTGTACGAGCGCATGCGCGCCGAGCGCGTGCGGGTGGCCAACGAGCTGCGCTCGACCGGCGCCGCCGAGTCCGAGCAGATCCGCGCGGATGCGGACCGCCAGCGTACCGTGATCATCGCCGAGGCCTTCCGCGAGGCGGAGAAGATCAAGGGTGACGGCGATGCGAAGGCGACCGCGATTTATGCGGATGCGTTTGGCAAGAATCCGGAGTTCGCGAAGTTCTATCGCTCGCTGGAGGCGTATCGCGCCAGCTTCAAGGATCGCAACGACGTGCTGGTGATGGATCCGAACTCGGAGTTCTTCAAGTACTTCAAGCAGCCGGGCGGGAAGTGATGGTTTGTTCTGGCCGCTCCTGCTAGGGCAGGGGCGGGCGGGGCGGCGGTTCACGAACATTTGGGTTCCGGCGAAGGCCGGAACCCAAGTTCGTTCCGCAGCCACTAACGCAAACTCCATCCTCAATACCCCTAATTTCCACTTGTCTATAGTGGCAATTTGCCAACCCACCTGCTGCCAAACAAGCATTCCCCGCCAGTTAACCCGCGTTTTCGGTTAAAATTGCCGATTCGGCGCTCGCGCCGCGCGTCGACACGTCTGCTGTTTCCACGTTGCCACGACGCTGTTGCTCTCTTTAAAATCCAACATCCAACCGCTGTTGCCCATGCCGAACTGGCTATTGCCTGAGAATATTGCCGATGTCTTGCCGTCCGAAGCGCGCAAGATCGAGGAACTGCGCCGCCTGATGCTGGACAACTTCCGGCTCTACGGTTACGAGCTGGTGATGCCGCCACTGCTCGAGTACACCGACTCGCTGCTGGCCGGCGCCGGCGAAGACACCGACCTGAAGACCTTCAAGGTCGTCGACCCGATGTCCGGCCGCCTGCTCGGCCTGCGCGCCGACATGACCACCCAGGTCGCCCGCATCGACGCCCACCTGCTGAACCGCGATTCCGTCACCCGCCTGTGCTACGCCGGTTCGGTGCTGCATACCCGCCCGTCGGGCCTGCACGCCACCCGCGAGCCGGTGCAGATCGGCGCCGAGATCTACGGCCACGCCGGCCTCGAAGCCGACGCCGAGATCCAGGAACTGGCCCTCGGCTCGCTGGCCCTGGCCGGTTTCACCGACGTGCGCCTCGACCTGTCGCACGTCGGCGTGCTGCGCGCCCTCCTGAGCGAAGACCCGGCCGCGCGCCGCGACGAAAGCCAGATCTACTGCCTGCTGCGCGCCAAGGATGCGGCCAGCCTGGATGAGATCTCGAAGAACTACTACCCGCAAACCCGCCAGGCCCTGCTGGCCCTGCCGCAGCTGTACGGCGACATCGACGTCTTGGCCACGGCCAGGGAAGTCCTGCCGCAGCTGCCAGGCATCACCCGTGCGCTGGCCGAGCTGGCCGCGCTGGCGGGTTCCGCTATCGGCCGCGCCGACGTGGCGATCGACCTGGCCGACCTGCGCGGCTACCAATACGAAAGCGGCGCCATGTTCGCGCTCTACGTGCCCGGCCTGCCGAACGCGGTGGCGCGCGGCGGCCGCTACGACCACGTGGGCGAGGCCTTCGGCCGCGCCCGCCCGGCAACCGGCTTCTCGCTCGACCTGCGCGAGCTGGCCCGCCTGCTGCCGCTAGCTTCGCGCAAGCATTCCATCCGCGCGCCATGGGGCAACGCCCCGGAACTGCGGGAAAAAATCGCTGACCTGCGCAAGGCAGGCGAAGTCGTGATCCAGAGCATGCCTGGTCACGAGAATGTTCAGGACGAGTTCGAGTGCGACCGCGTGCTCGTCCTCGAAAACGGAAATTGGATTCTCAAAAACTTAGGTTAAGTGATGTCAAATACTAACGTGGCAAAGAACGTCGTCGTCATCGGCACCCAGTGGGGCGACGAAGGCAAGGGTAAGATCGTCGACTGGCTGACCGACCACGCCGCCGGCGTGGTGCGCTTCCAGGGCGGCCATAACGCTGGTCACACCCTGGTGATCAAGGGCCAGAAAACCGCGCTGCAGCTGATCCCCTCGGGCATCATGCGCGAAGGCGTGGCCTGCTACATCGGCAACGGCGTCGTCGTCTCGGTGCCGGACGTCCTGCGCGAAATCGACAAGCTGGCCGCTGCCGGCGTCGAAGTCGTGTCGCGCCTGAAGATCTCGGAAGCCTGCCCGGTCATCCTGCCTTACCACGTCGCCATCGACAAGGCGCGCGAAGCCAAGCGCGGCGAGAACAAGATCGGCACCACCGGCAAGGGCATCGGCCCGGCCTACGAAGACAAGGTGGCGCGCCGCGCGATCCGCATCGCCGACATGCTCAACCCGGAGCGTTTCGCCGAGAAGCTGAAGGAAAACCTCGAATACCACAACTTCGTCCTGGTGAACTACCTGGGCGGCGAGGCGATCGACTTCCAGCAGACCTACGACGACGCGATGGCACAGGTAGAGCGCCTGCGTCCGATGGTCGGCGACGTGTCCTCGCTCCTGCACGCCGCGCACAAGGCCGGCGGCAGCCTGCTGTTCGAAGGCGCCCAGGGTTCGCTGCTGGACGTCGACCACGGCACCTACCCGTTCGTCACCTCGTCGAACTGCGTGGCGGGTAACGCCGCCGCAGGCGCCGGCGTGGGCCCGGGCATGCTGCACTACATCATGGGCATCACCAAGGCCTACACCACCCGCGTGGGTTCGGGGCCGTTCCCGGCCGAGCTGCCGACCGACCAGGGTGTCGGCGAGCACCTCTCGCGCGTGGGCCACGAGTTCGGCACCGTCACCGGCCGTGCGCGCCGCTGCGGCTGGTTCGACGCCGCGCTGCTGCGCCGCTCGGTCCAGATCAACGGCGTGTCGGGCATGTGCCTGACCAAGCTGGACGTGCTGGACGGCCTGGAGTCGCTCAAGCTGTGCACCGGCTACACGATCGACGGCCGCTCGGTCGACATCTTCCCGGTCGGCGCCGAAGAAGCCGCCCGCTGCGTGCCGGTGTACGAAGAAATGCCGGGCTGGAAGGAGACCACCGTCGGCGCCAAGTCGATGGAAGACCTGCCGGCGAATGCCCGCGCTTACATCAAGCGCATCGAAGAACTGGTCGGCATCCCGATCGACATGGTGTCGACCGGCCCGGACCGCGAAGAAACCATCGTGCTGCGCCATCCGTTCGCGGCCTGATTCAATATAAAAATAGGAATAGCCTGAAATGAACACCCCTGCATCGACCGACAAGGACCTCTGGGTATCCTGGGACGAGTACAACCGCCTGGTCGAGCGCCTTGCGCTGCAAGTGTATGAATCGAACTGGAAGTTCGACATGGTGCTGTGCCTGGCGCGCGGCGGCGTGCGCCCGGGCGACGTCATCTCGCGCATCTTCGACGTGCCGCTGGCGATCCTGTCGACCAGCTCCTACCGCGAAGAAGCCGGCACCAAGCAGGGCAACCTGGACATCGCCAAGTACATGACGATGACCAAGGGCCCGCTGGCTGGCCGCATCCTGCTGGTCGATGACCTGGCCGACTCCGGCGTGACCCTGCAGCGCGTGCGCGAGCACCTGCAGACCAACTACCCGGACGTCACCGAAGTGAAGTCGGCCGTCATCTGGGTCAAGGGCACGTCAAGCTTCAAGCCGGACTATCACCTCGAAGACCTGCCGCACAACCCGTGGATCCACCAGCCGTTCGAAGACTACGACGGCCTGCGTCCGCACCAGCTGGCGGCATGGATGAAGAAGTTCGAGAAGTAATCGCGCAAGACGCCTGGCGTCCGGCGAAGAGCGGGGAAGGCGCGAGCCTTTCCCGCTTTTTTTTGCCCTTTCTCTTGGGGATCGTTTATTTCCGCACGGATCGGACTCGTCAGATATATATCGGTTAAGATTGCAACACGGCCCTACCGGCCACGCCAACAATAAGAACCCATGACCCAAAGCTTCTTCCAGACCTTCATCCTGCTGATCCTCGTCACCGATCCCTTCGGCAACGTCCCGCTGTTCGCTGCCGCGCTCAAGGATGTGGCCCCGCAGCGCCGCCCACGCATCGTGGTGCGCGAGTGCGCGATCGCCTTCCTGCTGCTGCTGGTCTTCATGTTCTTCGGCCAGCACTTCCTGGAAGCGCTGCACCTGAGCCCGGTCTCCCTGCGCATCGGCGGCGCCGTCATCCTGCTGATGATCGCGATCCGCATGATCTTCCCGCATCCGGACGGCGTGCTGGGCCGCAGCGAGCATGGCGAGCCCTTCATCGTGCCGCTGGCGATTCCGGCGCTGGCAGGTCCGTCGGCCCTGGCCACCGTGCTGCTGTTCAGCTCGGCCAGCTTCTCCGAGACCATGGTGCACGTCGCGGCCCTGGCGGCGGTGGGCGTGGTGTGGCTGGCCGTGTTCCTGAGCGCCGAGCGCCTGCAGCAGAAGCTGGGTCCGCAGGTCATGACCGCCTTCGAACGCCTGATGGGCCTGATCCTGACGGCGATGTCGATCGAGATGCTGCTGGGCGGTATCCGCGAGTTCGTCAAGACGCTGTAATCCAACGTGGCTTTCCAGCCGTGCGGAAGGGTGTCGGACAAATCTGGCACACTGAGGCCGGCGCGGTGACGCGTCTCCACCCTGATATCACAACAATGAAACAGGAACACGCGATCCCTTCCGAATGGCTGCCCTTCCTGAGCGGCGGCGGCATGATGGGCGCCATGATGCGCTCCCACGACTGGTCCAGTTCGCCATTGGGGCATCCGCGCACCTGGCCGCAGGCCTTGCGGACCGTCGTCGGGCTCATGCTCAACTCCAAGTTCCCCATGTTCGTCGCCTGGGGACCGGAGCTCGGATTCCTGTACAACGATTCCTACGTGCCGATCCTGGGCGAGAAGCACCCGGACGCGCTGGGCGCGCGCTTCCACGACATCTGGGCCGAGATCTGGGACGACATCCATCCGCTGATCGTGCGTGCGCTGCGCGGCGAGGCCACCTACATGGACCGGCTGCCGTTGCGCATGCATCGCCACGGCTACGACGAAGACACCTGGTTCACGTTTTCGTACTCCCCGGTGCGCGACGAGAGCGGGACCGTGGCCGGCATGTACTGCGCCTGCGTGGAGGCGACCGCCGAAGTACTGGCCGAGCGCTACCGCGAGGAAGAGAACCAGCGCCTGATGGCGCTGTTCGAACAGGCGCCGGGCATCATCGCCGTGCTGCGCGGGCCAAACCATGTGTTCGAGCTGACCAACCATTCCTACCTTGAGCTGATCGGCCAGCGCGAGCTGGTCGGCAAACCGGCGCGCGAAGCGCTGCCGGAAGTGGCGGGGCAGGGCTTCTTCGAGCTGCTCGACCAGGTCTACGACTCAGGGCAGCCCTTCGTCGGGCACGACGTGTCCCTGCGAATCCAGCGTGAGCCCAACGCGCCGCTCGAGGAGCGCTTCATCGATTTCGTGTACCAGCCCTTCCGCGACCACAAGGGCGAGGTGGCCGGCATCTTCGTCGAAGGCAGCGACGTCACGGCGCGCAAGCACGTGGAGGACGAGCTGCGCGCGGCCAACAGCCAGAAGGACCAGTTCCTGGCCATGCTGGCGCACGAGCTGCGCAATCCGCTGGCGCCGATCACCACGGCGGCCCAGCTGCTGCAAAGCGGGCAGCTGGATGCGCAGGGCATCCGTAACGCCAGCAATATCATCGCGCGCCAGGCCGAGCACATGACGGACCTGGTGAACGACCTGCTTGACGTATCGCGCGTGACGCGCGGCCTGGTGACGATCGAGAAGGAAGACCTGGACCTGATCGAGGTCGTGGCCGAAGCGGTGGAGCAGGTGCGGCCGCTGATCGACGCGCGCCGCCACGAGCTGCGCACCGAGATCGCGAGCGAGCCGCTGCACGTCGCGGGCGACCGCACGCGCCTGATCCAGGTGCTCTCGAACATCCTCAACAACGCCGCCAAGTACACGCCGCCGGGCGGCCTGATCGTGCTACGGGTGCGCCGCGATGCCGAGGGCGTGACGATCGCGGTGTGCGATAACGGCCAAGGCATCGAGCCGCAGGTGCTGCCCTACATCTTCGACCTGTTCATCCAGGCCGAGCGCACGCCGGATCGTTCGCAGGGCGGCCTGGGCATCGGCCTGGCGCTGGTCAAGAGCCTGGTGGTGCTGCACGGCGGCCGGGTCGAGGCGCACAGCAAGGGGGCTGGCCGCGGCAGCGAATTCGTCGTGCACTTGCCGCTGCTGGCCACGCCGGCCATGTTCGAGGCGGCGCCCGCGCCGGCTCCGCTGGATACGGACAGCGGCCTGCGCGTGCTGGTCGTGGACGACAACGTCGACGCGGCGCAGATGCTGGCGACCCTGCTGGAGATGAACGGCCACCACGTGAGCATCGAATATGACGGCAAGGGCGCGCTGGCGCGGGCCGCCAGGGAGCATCCGCAGGTGACCTTGCTCGACATCGGCCTGCCCGACATCGACGGCCACGAGCTGGCGCGCCAGCTGCGAGCCGCGCCCGGGACGGCGGGCACGGTGCTGATCGCGCTGACCGGCTACGGCCAGCCAGAGGACCAGAAGCGCGCGCAGGAGGCGGGCTTCGATTACCACATGGTCAAGCCGGCCGACCTGGCGCGGCTGCTCGAACTGCTGGCCGAGGTGAAGGCGCGGCGCGGCTAGACCTGTCCGCGCCATCCGTGCGCGGCGGGGCAGGGCCTGCGCTGTATGCTGGTTTTAACAGCGATAACACGACAGGAACTGGTCCCATGAGAACCTGGAGAATTGCCAACGAGGGCGCGGCGCTCGACCGCTCGTGCGAGGGCGCCAGGAAGAGTGGAGGGCACTGGCACGAAGAGGGCTGCGCGGCGCTCTACAGCGCGATGACAGCGGAGCTGGCGGTGCTGGAGAAGTTCGTGCACAGCGAGGGCGACGAGCCGGACCTGGTGCTGGTGGCGGTGGATGTGCCGGATGATCTTGAGTTAGGTGTGGATATGCCGGCGGAGCGGCTGCCGAATGGCTGGGACGATATCGAAGACGCGGGGAGTGCGGCGAGCTTCGGGACCAACTTCCTGAAGGATTGCGAGTACCTCTACATGCGGGTGCCGTCGGTGATCGTCAGGGAAGGGTGGAATCTGGTGATCAATCCGGAGCATCCGGCGTATGAGCGGGTGGAGCTGAGTATTGTGCGGTCGTTCAGTTTCGATCCGAGGATGTTCGACAGGCCGTCGAAGTGAAGCGACATTCATCGTGGCGCGCTACCTGTAAACGTCATCCCCGCGAAGGCGGGGACCCAAGTCAGTTGCGCAGCCGGGAAATACGCTATCGGTCTACAAGCAAACTTGGGTCCCCGCCTTCGCGGGGATGACGTGTCAAGGGAGCGGGTGAGCCGACGCGTTGCCGGCCTGCTTACTTACCCAACATCGACACCACATTATCCGCCCCCGGCGCACCAAACGCCTGCTGCTTGAGCACATGCAGCTGATCCCGCACCTGCGCCGCCTTCTCGAACTCGAGGTTCTTGGCGTGGTCCACCATGAGCTTCTCGAGGCGCTTGATCTCCTTGCTGATCTGCTTCTCGCTCATCGACTCGACCTTGGCCGTCGCCGCGTCCTCGTGGATGCCCTCGACCATGGCCTTCTGCGCGGCGTTGCTGTACACGCCGTCGATCATTTCCTTGATCTTTTTCTGCACCCCTTTCGGCGTGATGCCGTTCGCCTCGTTGAACGCGATCTGCTTGGCGCGGCGGCGCTCGGTTTCGTCGATCGCGCGCTTCATCGAATCGGTGATCTGGTCCGCATACAGGATCGCCACGCCGTTCAGGTTACGCGCCGCGCGGCCGATGGTCTGGATCAGCGAACGCTCGGAACGCAGGAAGCCTTCCTTGTCCGCGTCCAGCACCGCCACCAGCGACACTTCCGGCAAGTCCAGGCCCTCGCGCAGCAGGTTGATGCCGACCACCACGTCGAAGGTGCCAAGGCGCAGGTCGCGCAGGATCTCCACGCGCTCCACCGTCTCGATGTCGCTGTGCAGGTAGCGCACCTTGATGCCGTGGTCGCCCAGGTATTCCGTGAGCTGCTCGGCCATGCGCTTGGTCAGCGTGGTCACCAGCACGCGCTCGTCCTTGGCGATGCGGTCGTTGATCTCGCTCATCAGGTCGTCCACCTGCGACAGGGCAGGCTTGACGATCACCTTCGGGTCCACCAGGCCGGTCGGACGCACCACCTGCTCGACCACGTTGTCGGCCTTTTCCTTCTCATAATCGGCGGGCGTCGCGGAGACGAAAATCGTCTGGCGCATCTTGCCTTCGAACTCGGTGAATTTCAGCGGCCGGTTGTCCAGCGCGGACGGCAAACGGAAGCCGTAGTCGACCAGGTTGGTCTTGCGCGAACGGTCGCCGTTGTACATCGCGTTGAGCTGACCGATCATCACGTGCGACTCGTCCATGAACATCAGCGCGTCCTTGGGCAGGTAGTCGATCAGGGTCGGCGGCGGCTCGCCCGGCATCGCGCCGGACAGGTGGCGCGAGTAGTTCTCGATGCCTTTCGTGAAGCCGATCTCGGCCAGCATCTCGAGGTCGAAACGGGTGCGCTGTTCGAGGCGCTGTTCCTCGATCAGCTTGTTCTCCTTGCGGAAGTATTCGAGGCGGTCGCGCAGCTCGGCCTTGATCGATTCGACCGCGCGGATCACGGTGCTGCGCGGCGTGACGTAGTGCGAGCCCGGGTAGACGGTGAAGCGCGGGATCTTCTGGCGCACGCGGCCCGTAAGCGGGTCGAACAGCTGCAGCGATTCGATTTCGTCGTCGAACATCTCGACGCGGATCGCGAGCTCGGCGTGTTCCGCCGGGAAGATGTCGATGGTGTCGCCGCGCACGCGGAAGGAGCCGCGCGCGAAGTCCATCTCGTTGCGCGTGTACTGCATCTGGATCAGGCGCGCGATGATGTCGCGCTGCGCCACCTTGTCCTTGTGGCGCAGGGTCAGGATCATCTTGTGGTATTCGTTCGGATTACCGATACCGTAGATCGCCGACACCGTGGCCACGATGACCACGTCGCGCCGCTCCATCAGCGACTTGGTGCACGACAGGCGCATCTGCTCGATGTGCTCGTTGATCGACGAGTCCTTTTCGATGAACAGGTCGCGCTGCGGCACGTAGGCTTCCGGCTGGTAGTAGTCGTAGTAGGAGACGAAATACTCGACCGCGTTTTGCGGGAAGAATTCGCGGAACTCCGCATACAGCTGGGCCGCCAGGGTTTTGTTCGGTGCGAACACGATCGCCGGACGGCCCGCCTGGGCAATCACGTTGGCCATCGTGTAGGTCTTGCCGGAACCGGTTACGCCAAGCAGCGTCTGGTACATCAGGCCATCGTTGATGCCTTCGACCAGACCCTCGATCGCGGTCGGCTGGTCGCCCGCCGGCGGGAAGGGCTGGTGCAGCTTGAATGGCGATCCGGGATAGGTGATGACGGCCGGTTCGGGAGATGTTGCGATGGATAGATCAGCCATACTTTCAGACCTTTGCTAGAATGGGAGTCCGCTTGCGGCACTGCAGCACGAGTGCCGCTGTCTATACAACCGCTGCGAACAGCCGACAAATTCAGTTTATCACGATGACTTCCACCGCCTCTGCCAGCCTCTTCGGCGCCATTGAAATGGCCCCGCGCGACCCGATCCTGGGTATCACCGAAGCATTCAATGCCGACACCAACCCCGAGAAAATCAACCTCGGCGTGGGCGTGTACTATGACGATAATGGCAAGGTGCCTTTGCTGCAGTGCGTGCAAAAGGCGGAAGCGAAGCTGATGGAACAGCCGGCCCCGCGCACCTACCTCCCGATCGACGGTCTGGCGGCGTACGACAAGGCCGTGCAAGAGCTGGTATTTGGGGCCGACAGCGCCGTAATTCAAGAGAAGCGCGCGATCACCGTGCAGGCCCTGGGCGGCACCGGCGCGCTCAAGATCGGCGCCGACTTCCTCAAGCGTTTCGTGCCGGGCGCGGACGTCTACATCAGCGACCCGAGCTGGGAAAACCACCGCGCGCTGTTCGAGAGCGCCGGCTTTGCCGTCAATAACTATACCTACTACGATCCGAGCACCCGCGGCGTGAACTTCGCCGGCATGCTGGAAGCCCTCAAGGCCATGCCGAAGGGTTCGATCGTGGTCCTGCACGCCTGCTGCCACAACCCGACCGGCGCCGACCTGGACCAGGACCAGTGGGGCCAGGTGATCGACGTCGTGCGCGAGAACGGCCTGGTGCCGTTCCTGGACATGGCTTACCAGGGCTTCGCCAACGGCATCGCCGAAGACGGCGCCGTAGTGCGCCGCTTCGCCGCCACCGGCATGCCGCTGCTGGTGTCGAACTCGTTCTCGAAGTCCTTCTCGCTGTACGGCGAGCGCGTCGGCGCGCTGTCGATCGTCGCCACCAGCGCCGAGGAAGCCGCGCGCGTGATGTCGCAAGTTAAACGCGTGGTGCGCACCAACTACTCGAATCCGCCGACCCACGGCGGCAAGGTGGTCGCCACCGTGCTGTCGAACCCTGAACTGCGCCAGTTGTGGGAAGACGAGCTGGGCGCGATGCGCGTGCGCATCCGTGAAATGCGCGGCGCCATGGTCGAGAAGCTCAAGGCCAAGGCGCCGGGCCACGATTTCGAATTCGTGCGCCACCAGGTCGGCATGTTCTCGTACTCGGGCTTGACGAAAGAGCAGGTCGGCAAGCTGCGCGAGCAGTCGATCTACGCGGTGGACACCGGCCGTATCTGCGTCGCCGCGCTGAATTCGAAGAACATCGATCGCGTCGTTGACGCAGTCGCCAAAGTTCTCTAAAATCTCGGCTCTCTGGAACTGCTGTTTGGTTCTGGAGAGCAGTAAATGTGGTTTCGGAAACAGGCGCGAGTTTGACAGACCTGATCCGGGACCCCTATAATGCATTACCTATTCCCTGATAGCTCAGTCGGTAGAGCGACGGACTGTTAATCCGCAGGTCCCTGGTTCGAGTCCAGGTCGGGGAGCCAGAATTCTGATACGGGAGCTCATAGCGATATGAGCTCCCGTTTTCATTTCCTCTATCCCATTTTTTCTCAGCTCAATACGCTTCGATGCGATTGGCAACGTCTGCCTCCATCGTCCGGCTAGGATGCTTGCATCCGCATGGCGCTGTGCGGTTGTTCTGGAAGGAATGGCGATGACGAATTCGAGACAATGTGAGGTGGTTTCCAGGCTTGGATTCCCGCTTCCCCTTTGGCGAAACCTGCTGCTGTTCCAGTCGTACCGGCAACTGCAATCGTGGATCTTGATTGTTGTCGGCACGGTATGGCTGGTCTGCTTCGCCACCCGGTTTTTCGCATCCCACATGCTGCCGATCGGCGTGGCGCTGATGGGTGTGAGCTGCGGTGCGCTGATCTCGGTCGCAATGAGCATTCCCGCCGAGTTTCATGTCCTGCGCAGGCCGGAGCGCCTCACCGGCCTATTGGCAAGCCGGCTCCAGTATCTCGGTTACATGGAGCTGTCGAGTACTGGCGATGTGATCGTCTACAGGCAAAGGGGGCCGCGCTGCCTGAGGTGGGATGAGAGCAATGTCAGCGTCAGGGAATATCCCGACAAGATCGTCGTTCGCGGAGCATGGTTTATCGTTGCCGACCTGAGGCGTTGGATACAGCGTGAGGAGGGTGCGGCATGATTCTCGCTGGCGCGAACTGGCACAGGGCCGTATCTGCGATACGGTCTTTTTATTTTCCGAGTTCGGTATGCATCGGAATCGGGTTGCGCCGTCGTCGCGTTGATCGTAGCCTAGGCGCGTCGTTGAGAATAAGGAATAGCTGAGTGAAACATTTGCCGAAGAGCCATGCCACGCTGATCGACAAGCAGGTCTTCCGGTTTTCCAAGTCGGGGCAGGGTAGTCCTTCGATCGTTCTCCTGGCCGGGGCGGGCGGGCCGCTGGATTCCTGGCATAAGCTGTATCCCGAGATCGAGCAGCTGGGCACCGTGTTCGCCTACGACCGTCCCGGCGTGGGCGGCAGCGCCAAGCCGCGCGAGCCGCAGTATGGCGAGACCGTGGTGGCCCAGCTGCGCCAGCTGCTGCTGGCGGCCGACGTGAAGCCGCCCTTCGTGGTGGTCGGACATTCGTTCGGCGGATTGCACGCCAATCTGTTCGCGCGCGAGTTTGCGGATGAGGTCTGCGGCGTGCTGTTCCTGGAGGCGACGGCGCCGGAGGACGTGACAAACATGAAGCGGCATCAATCGCGCCTGCAGCGTGCCTTTGTGGGCTTCCTGGACCGGCTGTCGCCGCGCGATGTCAATGATGAGATCCGCAATGAAGCGGAGACGGTGAAAGACATTCTCGAAGCGCCTGCGTTTCCTCCCGTGCCGGTGATGGTAGTGTCGGGCGGCAAGCGCCTGCCGCGCTGGATCATGCCGGAAGCAGCGGTGCGCGAGCGCGAGCGCACTCAGCTGGGGCTGGCCGCCTTGTCGCCGCTGGGCGAGCGGATCGTGGCCGAGGGCAGCGGGCATTTCCCGCAGATGTCGGAACCGCAAGTCGTGCTCGAGGCCTTGAAGCGGCTGGTGACGCGTTCGAGGAACGCGGTGCAGGGCTGATTTCCTTTTGTTATCGCAGCATTTGCCAAAACGGAAGAAGCAGGTATAATGCGGCCTCCTTTCCCTGATAGCTCAGTCGGTAGAGCGACGGACTGTTAATCCGCAGGTCCCTGGTTCGAGTCCAGGTCGGGGAGCCAGAATTCGAAGGGCCGCATGTGAATGCGGCCCTTTTTGCGTTTGCGGCGTTACCGACACAGGTTTCAACGAACCACCCCGAAAATACATCAACCTCATTCCGGCGGAGGCCGGAATCCAAGTCCTTTGCGCAGCCGGGAACACGTTATTAGGCTGCGTGCAAACTTGGATCCCGGCCTTCGCCGGGATGACGTTGGTGGAGGTGTGGAATGAGTAAAGGGTGGTGACTTCGGGTTAGCTGATGGCCTGCTCGGGCAGACCTTGCAACGCAGCCTGCTTCTGCTCCGCCGTCACCTTCCTCCGCTTCCACCATAGCACCAGCCCGCTCCACAGCACCCAGATGCTCAGCAGATCCAGTCCCAGCCACAGCAGCTTGAGCGCCACCCCGCCATAATCCCCGAAGTGCAGCGGCTGCGACAGCATCAGGGTCGACACATACCACGGCATCTCTCCCGTCGTCACTACCGTGCCAGTGCGGGCATCGATCATCACGATCGACAGCAGTTTGGAGGTGAGCGGCGTACTCCCCTGCATGAAGGCCATAAAGTGCTGCGGGGTCGCGAAATCATTGCCGGGATAGGCCATGAAGCTCAGCGTCTTGCCCGGCGCAGCCTCCAGCGCCGCCTTCACCGCCGCATCGGCGGACACCTTGCCTGTCACCGCAGGCTGCCCGCGGAACGGTTCCGCCAGCGCCTTCAGCTCGCTCGCCTGCCAGGCCGCGAAGATCGGCTGGTTGAGCGCATTGATCGTTCCGGTCACGCCCACCACCAGCAGCCACACCAGGGTCACCATGCCCAGCAGGTTGTGCTGATCGAGCCATTTGAGCCGCGTGGCGCGGTCGCGCCGGATGCTGCCGAAGCGCAGCTTCTTCATGTATGGCCCGTACACATAAATGCCGGACACGATGGACGCCGCCAGCAGCACTCCCATCAAGCCCAGGAACAGGGTCCCGCCGATGCCCATGTACATGTCGACATGCAGGCGCAGCATCACGTCCATGAAGCCTTTGCCGAGCGGGTATTCGTTCAGGAACTCCCCGGTGCGCGCATCGTAGGTGTAGAAGGCCGTCAGGCCAGGCGAATCGATGCGGTCCGCCATGCGCACGTAGAGCAGGTCCGGCTCGTCCGCCTCGGCCACCAGGAACTGCGGCACGTCCTGCGGGCGCCGGGCCTGGGCATCGGCGACGATGGCGTCGATGCTGGCGCGGCCGGTGTGTCCGGCCTCCAGCTGCGGCGCATCGGCGCTGGTGCCCAGCAGGTGGCTGATCTCGTGCGAGAAGATCAGCGGCAGCCCCGTCAGGCACAGCATCAGCAGGAACAAGGTCGAGATCAGGCTGGTCCATTTGTGCACGGTGTACCAGGCGCGGAAGCTCATGCTGTTCTCCCGCTCAGAACGCGGCGTGCAGGGTCAGCTCGACGCTGCGCTCCGCACCCATCCAGCAGTTCTGGGCGCTGTGGCAGGCGCCGACGTAGCGCTTGTCGCCCAGGTTGCTGGCGGTGAGGCCCAGGCGCCAGGTCTTGTTGAGACGAAGCATGGCCGCCGCATCGAACACGGTGTGGCTTGGCACGGTGCCGGTATTGGCCGCATCCACCTGGCTCTCGCCCACGTAGCGCACGCCGGCGCTCAGGTCGAGCGCGTCCAGCGGCTGGTAGTTCAGCCACAGCGAGGCCTGCTTGTCGGCCACCCACACCGGCGTCTTGCCGACCAGGGAAGGATCGGAGGCGTTCTCCGTGACTTTCATATCGAGCCCGGTCAGGCCCAGCGTGAAGTCCAGGTGGTCGCTCAGGGCCTGGTTCCACGACACCTCGACGCCGGTGGATCGCACTTCGCCGTTTTGCGTGTACTGCATGAAGTCGGGCGTGTTCACGACCACGTTCTGCTTGCGGATCTCGAACCCGGCCGCGGTGAGCTGGGTGCGACCATCCTGCGAGCGGTATTTCACGCCGCCTTCGATCTGTTTGGCCGTGGTCGGCTTGAAGGCCGCGCCGCTCAAGGAGTCGACGCCCGAGGTTGGCTCGAAGGAGGTCGAGTAGTTGATATAGGGCGCCAGGCCATTCCCGAGCTTGAAGATCGCGGCGATGCGGCCGCTGGTACGCTCCTGGGTGATCGAGGTCGTGCCGCTCGATGGGAAGCCGTCGTAGGTCGACTGCCTGGCGTCCTCGCTGCGGTAGCGATCGCGGCGCAGGCCGCCCAGCAGGGTCAGTGGACCCAGCTTCGCCTCGTCCTGCAGGTAGAAGCCGAGCTGCGACTGGCGGATGCCGTGTGTTTCGGTGTAGAAGCCGAGGGGCAGGGCGGCCACGTCGAACAACTGGTGGTCCGGGCTGCCCAGGTCGATGGACGGCGTGCCGGTGCCTAATGTGTCGCCATAACGCACGCTGGTGCGCAGTTTTTGGTAATCAGCGCCGGCCAGCACGCGGTGGCTCCAGGGCCCGGTATGGAAGCGGAAGGCGAGCTGGTTGTCGACCACGTAGCCGTGCATCGCCTCGTCGGTGAAATAGGCCGAGCGCAGCAGGGTGCGGTTGTCGGCCAGCAGGCCGTTGTTGTAGGAATTGCGCTGGAAGCCGTCCGCCTTGGTGTAGCGGAAGTTCTGCAGGAAGCTCACCGTGTCGTTGAAGGCGTGCTCGAACTTCCAGCCGGAGAGTAGCGTCTCCCGTTCCATGCCTGACCAGCCGGCGTCGCCGGCGAAAGCGTCGGCATCCAGGCGGCCGTAGGGCGCGTCGCGCAGCGTGCCGGTCGCGGGCAGCGGCGTCGAGGGGATCAAGGCCGGATCGTCCTGGTAATACAGGTTGAGGTTCAGTCGGGTCGAGGGGCTGATGCGCCAGGTGAGGGAAGGGGCGAACAGTCGGCGTTCCTCTTTGGTCGTCGCCTGCTGGCCGTCACGCTCGCGCGCCAGTGCAATCACGCGGTAGTCGACGTCTTGCGACAGCGGACCGGTGCTGTCCAAGGCGAGTTCGCGCAAGGCATTGGTCCCGATGCGTGCGCGTACTTGCGCTTCTTGTTTCGAGCGCGGCTGCTTGGCGGTCTGGTTCACCATGCCGCCCGGCGGGGCCGAGCCGTACAGCACCGACACCGGTCCCTTCAGCACTTCCACGCTTTCGGTGGCGAAGGCGTCCACCTGCGGCACCAGGTTCCACAAGCCGTCGTACTGCAGGGGCAGGCCGTCGTAGTAGTTGCGGTAGCTCTCGAAGCCACGGATCGTGTACTGATCGAAGATCGTCACGGTCGAGCGGCTTTCCGGCGTCACGCCCGGCACGTAGCGCAGCGCTTCGTTGACGCTGTCGGCCTGGCGTGCGCTGAGCAGCTCGTTGTCGTAGATCTCGTAGCTCATCGGCGCTTCGAGAGGCTTGAGGTCCGACTTGGTGCCGGTGGTGCGGTAGCCGGCGGCGGTGACGACCACTTGGGCGGTATCGCCTGGGATGGCCTGCGCGTGAGCGGGGAGGAGGGTGGACAGGACGAGCAGGCTGACGAAGCTGCGCTTCGGGATGACGGGCGTAGGCATGAGCTTTTTGTTTTTAATAAGAATGATAATGAGAATAATTATCATTTACAGATGATTTGATGTCAACCACCGATGTATCTGACCAAGCTCATGGAAGAATTACCAAAATTGCTTGACAATAATTTTGGGTGATCCTAAAGTGATATCACTTTGATGTTACTCGCCAGAGAGGAAGACAGCATGAACTCAATACAAACCCGCCGTGAAATGGCTTTTTCGTCCGCAAATGGCTACTTGGCAGCTGTCGTCGGGATCGTGTTGGCGCTGGGCGCCGTGTACGCCTTCACGACAGGGGTGGAGGCGACCGGACCTGTCTTATTCCTGGGCAGCTTGTTGATGGGGCTGGGCGCCGCACTGTGCTTTACCGGCCTGTTCATGCTCCAGCCTAACGAAAGCGCAATCCTGACCCTGTTCGGCAAATACATCGGCACCGACCGCAGCGAAGGCCTGCGCTGGGCCTTCCCCCTGTACGTCAAACGCCGGCTATCCCTGCGTGCCCGCAATTTCAACGCGCCCACGCTCAAGGTCAATGACAAGCGCGGCAACCCGGTCGAGATCAGCGCGGCCATTGTCTGGCGGGTCCGCGACACCGCCCAGGCGGTGTTCGAAGTCGATGATTTCGAGCGCTACGTCTCGATCCAGGCGGAAGCTGCGCTTCGTCACCTGGCCGCGCAATATGCTTACGATGAAGGCGAAGACCTGTCCGCAGGGGAGACCACGCTGCGCGCTGGCATGGATGCGGTCGTCGATGCGCTCAAGTGCGAGTTGCAGGAGCGATTCGAAGCGGCGGGTGTGCAGGTGCTGGACGCAAAGCTCACCCATTTGGCGT
Source organism: Massilia sp. ZL223 (assembly GCF_018119395.1). Classification (GTDB taxonomy): domain Bacteria; phylum Pseudomonadota; class Gammaproteobacteria; order Burkholderiales; family Burkholderiaceae_D; genus Telluria. The sequence continues at coordinate 74,148 of NZ_JAGPWD010000020.1, read as the reverse complement.
ATGCTCCCGAGATCGCCCAGGTCATGCTCCGGCGCCAGCAGGCCGAAGCGATCATCAGCGCCCGCGCCAAGATCGTGCACGGCGCCGTGAGCATGGTGGAAACGGCGCTGAAGGGCCTGTCCGAGCGCGGTATCGTCGAGCTCGACGACGAGCGCAAGGCGGCCATGGTCAGCAACCTGCTCGTGGTGCTCTGTTCGGACAAGGAGACCCAGCCGATCGTCAACACGGGCACTCTCTATAACTAGTCCCGACGAGCATGGCCAGTCCTGGTAAAAAAGCGTTCCCGCTACGGATCGACCCCGCGTTGTGGGACGAGCTGCAGCGTCTTGCCGCGCGTGACCTGCGCAGCGTGAACGCCGAAATCGAATTCCTGTTGCGGGAGGCCCTGGCGCGGCGCGGCGTGAAGAACATCGGCGCCAAAGGCAGGGACGAGGGCGCCGCGGACGAGTAGCTGCCTTCGGCGCGGTCCTTGTCAGCGTTTGCCCGGCACCGGCTTCACCTTGGAGGCGGCTTCCAGAGCGCGTGCGCGTGCGGTGTCGATGTCGCCCGCGGTGGCCAGCGCCACGCCCATGCGGCGGCGTGCGAAAGATTCCGGTTTGCCGAACAGGCGGATGTCCACACCCGGCACGCGCAGCGCATCGGCCACCCCTTCGAACGCAATGCCGGCTTGCTCGAGCTGGCCGTAGATGACGGCGGATGCGCCCGGTGTGCGCAGCGAGGTGTCCACCGGCAGGCCGAGCACGGCTTTCGCGTGCAGCTCGAACTCGCTCTGCAGCTGGCTGGCCATCGTGACCATGCCGGTATCGTGCGGGCGCGGGCTCACTTCCGAGAACCACACCATGTCGCCTTTGACGAAGAGCTCGACGCCGAACACGCCCAGGCCGCCCAGGTTGGCGGTGACCTTGGCCGCGATGTCACGCGCGCGTTCCAGCGCCAGCGGCTGCATCGGGTGCGGCTGCCATGACTCCACGTAGTCGCCGTGCACCTGCTTGTGGCCGATCGGCTCGCAGAAACCGGTTTGCACCTGTCCATCGGCCGCGAGCGAACGCACGGTAAGCAGGGTGATCTCGTAGTCGAAATCGATGAAGCCTTCCGCGATCACGCGGCCCGCGTCGACCCGTCCGCCGCTGGCGGCGTAGTCCCAGGCGGCCTTGACGTCCCTAGGGGCGTCGAGCTTGGACTGGCCCTTGCCCGAGGAAGACATCACGGGCTTGACCACGCAGGGGAAGCCGACGGCGGCGCAGGCCTGTTCCAGTTCTTGCAGGCTGCTGGCGAAGCGGTAGGGCGAGGTCGGCAGGCCGAGGTCTTCGGCGGCGAGGCGGCGGATGCCTTCGCGGTTCATGGTGAGCTGGGCGGCGCGCGCGGTGGGGATGCAGGTGATCGCGCCGGCGGCTTCCAGCTCGGCCAGCTTGTCGGTGGCGATGGCTTCGATTTCCGGCACCACCAGGTCGGGGCCTTCCTGGGCGATCAGGGCGGCGAGGGCGTCGCCGTCGGTCATGTCGATGACGTGGGTGCGGTGCGCCACCTGGTGGCCGGGCGCGTTCGGATAGCGGTCGACGGCGATGACTTCCACGCCGAGGCGCTGCAGCGCGATGATCACCTCCTTGCCGAGTTCGCCGGAGCCGAGCAGCATTACTTTGGTGGCGGAAGGGGAGAGCGGGGTGCCGAGGGTGCGGGGAGTCGTGGTCATGGGTGTCTTGGTTTGGAGGCGGGCTGGCACGCGGGGCCAGAACGGGTGCGACTATAACAAAGGGGCACCGGGTGTGCAGGCGGGGCACTATTTATGCCCAGCACTGGTCAAACGCGAATCGACCCGTTATAATGCGGCCTCTTTTCCCTGATAGCTCAGTCGGTAGAGCGACGGACTGTTAATCCGCAGGTCCCTGGTTCGAGTCCAGGTCGGGGAGCCAGAATTCGAAGGGCCGCATGTGAATGCGGCCCTTTTTGTTTTTGTGGCCCGCTGCCTTGAACCGTCGTCCCCGCGAAGGCGGGGATCCAAGTTCATTGCGCAGCCACGAACAATGCTATTGGTCCGCAGGCTAACTTGGGTCCCGGCCTTCGCCGGGACGACGTCACCGTCTTCAGCAGCCGCACTGGGCGGCTTCCTCCGTGCGCCCCGGCTCCATGCCGGTCGCCAGCGGATGCCCATCCCGCTTCCAGAAGTCCAGCCCTCCCAGCAGCTCCTTCACCCTGAAACCCAGCCGCGCCAGCTTCCACGCGCCCTTGGTCGAGCCGTTGCAGCCGATACCGTCGCAGTAGACGACATAGGTCTTGCTACGGTCGAGCGAGGCGGTCGTCTGCTCGTCCATGGTCCGGTGCGGGAAACTCACAGCGCCCGGAATGTGCCCGGCCGCATACAGCGCCGGACTGCGGGTATCGATCACCACGATGGCTTCGACGCCATTGACCAGGTCTTCCGCCAGGTCGGCGGCATCGGTGTGATAGGCCAGCTTGGCCTGCATGAAGGCGGCGCTCTGTTCGGGTTCGGGGGCGGGGAACTGCAGCACCAGCGATTGCGTGGACATCGATTGACTCCTGTGTTGACGATGTCCTCATTCTAGGCGAAGCATGGCATCATCATGGATGCCAATTTTCATTCATCGATAAGACCAATGCCGGATTCCCCGATCGTTCCCGCCCTCTGGATCAGCCTGTTCGAACGCGAGGACCAGCCGGGCCTGCCGCTGCGCGAACGGGTCTGCGCGGCCCTGCGCGGCGCGATCCGCCGCGGCGAGCTGGCGCAGGGCGCCCGCCTGCCGTCCACGCGCATGCTGGCGGCCGACCTGGCGATCTCGCGCGTGACGGCGGAGGCGGCCTACGCCCAGCTCGAAGCCGAAGGTTACGTAACGCGCCGCGTCGGCCACGGCACCGTCGTGTCCATCGCCTCCCCCGGCTGGCAGCCGGCGCCGCCGATGACGGGCATCGACACCAGCGCTACCCTGTCGCGCCGCGGCGCGGCCATCGTGGCCACCGGCGGCTGCCAGGATCCGCTCGTGCCGCGCGCCTTCTGCGCCGGCAGCCCGGATTTACGCGCCTTTCCGGTCGAGACCTGGCGCCAGATCACCGCGCGCCAGCTGCGCCGCCACGGCGCGGCATTGATGGGCTACGGCGACCCGCAAGGCTATGCGCCGCTGCGCGATGCCATCGCCGGCTACCTGGCGCAGTCACGCGGCGTACGCTGCGACCGCGACCAGGTGGTGGTGCTCACCAGTTCGCAACAGGCGCTGCAGCTGCTGGCCATGCTGCTGCTCGATCCGGGCGACACCGTGCACATCGAGGAGCCGGGCTATGTCGGCGCGCGCAACGCCTTCGGCAGCGCGGGCGCGCAGCTGGAGCCGATACCCGTGGACGCCGAGGGCATGAGCCTGCCGTCGCAAGCCGCGCGGCTGACCTACCTGACGCCCTCCCACCAGTACCCGACCGGCGCCACGCTCAGCCTCGCGCGCCGCCTGGCGCTGCTGGAGCAGGCGCAAAGGGACGGCGGCTGGATCATCGAGGACGACTACGACAGCGAATTCCGCTACGATGCCCGTCCGCTGCCGGCCATGCAGGGCCTGGACCGGCACGGCCGCGTGATCTATCTCGGGACCTTTTCCAAGGTGCTGTTCCCTTCGCTGCGCCTGGCCTACGCCGTGCTGCCGCCGGCGCTGGTGGAAGCGGTGGTCAAGGCCCGCACCGTCATGGACGGCCACAGCGCCCAGCTGGCGCAAGCGGTGACGGCCGAGTTCATCGCCCATGGCCACTTTGCGCGCCACCTGCGCCAGATGCGGCTGCTGTACGGTAGCCGGCGCGCGCTGCTGCTGGAGCGGCTGGAAGCGGCGCGGCTGGACTGGCTGCGGCCGCAACCAGGCGCCGGCGGCCTGCAGCTGGCTGCCCACCTGCCGCCGGGCCGGGAAGCCGCGCTGACGCGCCAGGCCGGCGCGCGCGGCATCGCCACGCCCTCGCTCTCGGCACTGTTCATGGGCGCCGACAAGCAGGACGGCTGGCTGCTCGGCTTCGCCGCGCTGCAGAACGAAGACATCATCGACGCGGTCGCGCGCCTGGCCAGCTGACAAAAGGGAGCAGGCCCTCAGCCTTGCTTCGGCGCCTGCGCCTCGGAACGCAGCCAGTCGAGCGCGGCTTCCATGTGCGGCGCCGGCGCGTGCCCCGCGCTGCGCACCAGGTGATAGGTGTGCCCGGGAATGCTCGGACCGAAAGGCTGGACCAGGCGGCCCGCCGCCAGTTCGTCAGCCAGCAAATCCAGGCTCAACAGCGCAATGCCTTGTCCCGCAATGGCCGCCTGGATGGCATGCCCCTCGTCCGAAAACCGCAGCTGGCCGCGCGGCGCCAGCCATGGCAGGCCCGCGGCGGCAAACCAGTTCTTCCACGTCGGGTTCAGCGGATGGTGGCGGCTCCATTTGAAATCGATCAGCGGGAAAGCCGCCAGGTCCGCTGGTCCGGTCACGCCGAGCGCGGGGCTGGCCACCGGCGCGAAACGGTCGGCGAACAGTGGTTCCGACACCATGCCAGGGTAGGGGCCGCGGCCGTAGCGGATCGCGAGATCGGCCTGCTCCGCGACCAGGTCGACGGCCTGGTCCGAGGCATGCAGTTCCAGGTCGATGTCCGGATGCAGCCGGCGAAACGCGGCGACGCGCGGCGCCAGCCAGCGCGCCATGAAGGCATTGGTCGCGGAGATCGTGACCTGGCGCCGCACCTGGTTCGCGGCCAGGGCCTGGAACACCGTTTCGAAGGCGTTGAAGCCGTCGCGCAGGACCGGATAGAGCTCTGCACCCGCATCGGTCAGGACTACCTTGCGCACCTGCCGCTCGAACAGGCGCAAGCCGGTGTAGTCCTCCAGGAAGCGGATCTGGTGGCTGACCGCGGTGGGCGTCACGGCCAGTTCGCTGGCCGCGAGCTTGAAGCTGCCATGCCGGGCGGCGGCCTCGAAAGCGCGCAGTGCGGAGAGGGGAGGGAGTCGCCGCATGGGTCTACAGGTGAAATAAACTCATCTTATGCCTGACAACTATGCGTTTGTCAACGCGGGAGCGGACGCCTATCTTCCTCCTGCCGGCCGGTGAAGGCCGGTTTTCAGCATTCACGGACAAGGAGGCCATCGTGCTCGAACGCATCACCACTCAACCAGACAATTACGCGCCTTTCCTGCTGTCGCAGGGCATCCGCTTCGGCAAGCTGCTGTTCATCTCCGGCCAGGCGGGAGCGGGCGACGACGGCCGGATCGTCGAAGGCGGTTTCCGCGCCCAGGGCGAGCAGGCGTTCGCCAACCTGCGCCGCGCGCTCGAAGCAGGCGGGTCGAGCCTGAAGGACGTCATCAAGGTCACGATCTTCGTCACCGACATGGGCAACTTCGAGGAGGTCGTGGCCTTGCGGCGCAAGTTCTTTTCGGCGCCGTACCCGGCCGACACCATTGCCGAGATCAAGGCCTTGTATGATCCAAAAGCCATGATCGAGATCGAAGCAATTGCCGCGGTCCGCGACGATGCGGAGCGCTAAGATGGGCGCGCCGCACCAGCATCTGTTCGACCCGCTCGCGATCGGCCCCATGCTGCTGCCCAACCGGGTGGTGGTCGCCCCTATGACCCGCGTCAGCGCAACGGAGCAGGGCCGCGCCACGGAAGAGATGCAGCGCTACTACCGGTCCTTCGCCGAGGGCGGCTTCGGCCTGGTGATCACGGAAGGGATCTATACCGACAAGGCGTATTCGCAAGGCTACCTGCGCCAGCCCGGGCTGGCGGACAGCGCCCAGTGCGATGCATGGCGGCCCATCGTCCGGGACGTGCACGCAAGCGGCGCGCGCATGGTGGCGCAGCTGATGCACGCCGGCGCGCTGTCGCAGGGGAATCCCTATCGCAGCGGTACGCGCGGCCCCTCCGCCGTGCGGCCCAAGGGAGAGCAAATGAGCTTCTACCGCGGCGCCGGGCCTTACGCCCTTCCGCAAGCGATGAGCGGCGATGAGATCGTCGAGGCGATTCGCGGCTTTGCCGATGCGGCGGCCAGGGCGCGCGAAGCGGGTTTCGACGGCGTCGAGATCCACGCGGCAAACGGTTACCTGCTCGACCAGTTCTTGAGCGAGGCGATCAACCTGCGCGAAGACCGCTACGGCGGCATGCTTGAGCGCCGCCTGCTGCTGATCGTCGAGGTCGTGGAAGCGGTGCGCCATGTGGTCGGTCCCGGTTTCGCCGTCGGCATACGCATCTCGCAAGCCAAGGTCAACGATTTCGCCTATACCTGGAGCGGGGCGGAGAGCGATGCGGCGCTGGTCTTCGGGACGCTGCGCAAGCTGCCGCTCGACTACCTGCACACGACCGAGTTCGAGGCGTGGAAGCCCGCATTCGGCACGGGGCCGAGCCTCGCGGCGCTGGCGAAGCGCTACGCCGGCCTGCCCCTGATCGCGAACGGCTCGCTGCACGATCCCGAACGGGCCGCAGCCCTGGTCGGCAGCGGCGAGGCCGACGCCGTCTCGCTGGGGCGCGGCGCGCTGACCCACGCCGACTGGCCGCGGCGCGTGCGCAAGGGCGAACCGATCGACGACTTCGACCGCGCCATCCTGTCGCCGCTCGCCGATCTTGCCAACGCCGCGGCCCGGCGCTAGCCCGGTTGTCCGGCGTGCTGTTCGACGATCCGCCCGATCCGTTCATGCAGGCCGGGAACGCGGTCGGCGGCGATGCACAGTTCTCCTTGCAGCAGCACCATGATCTCGCCCACGCTGCCGAGCTGGCGCACGACCGGCTCGGCATCGATGCCGTAGACGCTGTAGCGGGTGTTGTGCAGCACCTGCCTGCCGCGCGCCGTGGTGCGCACCGCGATCAGGTCGCGCGTGAAATGCGAGTTGGGGTGGGTGGATACGTACCAGTTGCCCATCTCGAAGTCCGGCATATAAGCGGGCGTCATCTCGAAGATGTAGAGCGGCGCCCATTCTCCGGCCTGCTCGGTCTCGAGCCTGTACCCGGCCGGGTCTTCCATCAGGCGGTAGCGCCCGTGCGGCGTGCTCTGCGCCAGGTCGGGGACAAGGCGCAAAGGCGCGGTCGGCGTGGCCTTGCCGAAACCGGTGTCCGCGATCCAGGTCTCGCCTTCCGCCTCGACCAGCACCACGAGGTGGGTGCGCGGCGTGACCACATCCGGCGGGACATTCGCGCGCACGCGCGCCAGCAGCGGGCGGGTGGCGAAGCCCAGGCTGTCGAGCGCGTGGCGGAACATCAGGTTGTGCTCGAAGCAGTAGCCGCCGCGCTGCTGCGTGAACTTGTCCACCAGCGAGGGAATGTCCAGCCTGACCGGCTGGCCCGAGAGCGGCGTCAGGTTCTCGAAGGGAAGGGTGTGGGTGTGGCAGCGCTGCAGCTCCCTGAGGGCGGCGATGCCGGGCTTGCCTTCGTGGCGGTAGCCGATCAGGTCGAAATAGCGGGACAGTTCACTCACGGGCATCTCCTTGCAGGGGTTGTTCGACATGAGCGGCAGTGTAGAACCTCAAGTCAGGTTGAGGTCAACCCATAAAACCGATTTTATTGCTGCACTTCGAAACGGAACCGGCCAGGGGGCAGCATGAACGCCGGCGCGGGTGCGCCTGGCGTCAGCAGCAGCGCATCGACAGGCACGGCGTCCATGCCGTGCTCGCGGTCGTAGGCGAGCACCAGGCGTTCGCCGGACTGGGGCAGCAGAGCCTTCGGCACGCTGGTCGCCGTGCGCCCGGCCAGCGAGGACAGCCATGCGGGCCGGCCGTCGCGCAGCCCGTAGTCCGGGTGCAGGATATGCATGTCGACGAAGCCGCCCAGGCCGCGCAAGGAGGCGCTCGCCCCGCTGGCCTGGCGCAGCGCCATCGGCGCGGCGGGCTTGTGCCGGTCGAGCAGCGCGCGATAGAGCGGATCTTCCGCCGCTTGCGCGCTGCGCGCGTAGAACGCGAGCTGGTCGATGTGCAGGGTCGCCTCGGGGCCGATCAGCTCCCGCAGGTGGGCGCCCATGGGCTTGATGTCGCCGACCTGGCGCTTGCCAAGGTGGTGGTGGCCGACGTGGATCAGCACTTTCGCATCCGGGTCCTGGGCGAAGATGCGCTCGTGGATGTTCCTGGCCTGGCTGCGTTCCCTGAATGCGATGCGCTCGCGCGGGCTCAATGCCGTATCTTCTTCTTCGATGTCGTAGCCGACCAGGGTGAAACCCTCGGCCTGCAAGGTGCGCACCATGCCCGCGAATACCGGGTCGCGGGTGTAGTAGCCGTCGCGCCAGGTCAGGTAGCGGCCGTTCGGCAGGACCGGCGCGTTGAAGGCCTCCGCCGCGAAATACCGGTAGCCGATCTTGCGCAGTTCGACGGCCAGCTTCTGGGTGAAGGCGCGGTGCATGGCGACCGTGTGGTCTTCGTTGATCAGGACCGCGCGCTTGTCCCTGGCCGCGGCGACGATCATGCGGATCGCATCGTCCGCCTGCACGCTGTCCAGGGCGCGGCGATCCGCCTCCGACAGGGCGGGCGTGCCGCCTGGCCGCATGCGTCCGCGATCCATGGTGGCCAGGGCGCCGGCGGCGTCGCCGGTAAAGATCTGTGCGTTGGCAAGCCCGGTCAGCGCGCCCGTGTCCGCAGGGCGCGCAGTGGCGGCGGCGCGCGCTTCACGCAAGCTGTCGAACTGCGCGAGCTGGGGCGCCGCGGCGGCAGCGGCGGCCATGAAGAAGACGGTGATCGGAAGCAGTGCGCGCAGCCTCATTCGGGACACTCCTGGAAAGCTCGTGTCCCAGTGTAGCTGCTCGGTTCTGCGCCAACAAGCTTCAGCGCAGCTCCTGGATGCGCAGCATGTTCCCGGCCGGATCGCGCACCGCACAGTCGCGCACGCCGTACGGTTGCTCGGTCGGCTCCTGGACGATGTCGGCCTCGCGCGCCTGCAGGCGCTGGAAGACGCCGTCCAGGTCGCGGGTGGCGAACAGCAGCATGGCGTAGGTGCCCTTGGCCATCATCTCGGCGATGGTGCGACGCTCGTCGTCGGTCACGCCCGGCGCGACGCCCGCGGGCGACAGCACGATCGAGGTGCCGGGCTGGTTGACGGGACCGACCGTGATCCAGCGCATGGCGCCATAGGCCACGTCCTTGCGGACTTCGAAGCCGAGCACATCGCGGTAGAAAGCCAGGGATTCTTCCGCGTCCTGGTGCGGCAGGAAGGTCGAGTGGATGCTGAGGTCCATGTGTTTGCCTTTCTCTTTCAGGTGATGGGAAACGCCAGCTTAGCGGGACTCATCCGGCGGCGCTTCTTGATTCCTGATCGGACGCGTGATTTGTTTCGCCACGCAGGGCGGAATGCCATCCGTGGCCTGCGCCGACTCGGTCCGGTAGACGCTCGGCGGCACGCCGACCAGTTCCGTGAAGCGGGTGCTGAAGGTGCCCAGCGAGGAGCAGCCGACCTCGAAGCAGACCTCGGTGACACTCATGTCGCCGCGCCGCAGCAGGGCCATGGCGCGCTCGATGCGCCGGGTCATCAGGTAGGAATAGGGCGACTCGCCGTAGGCCAGCCGGAATTGGCGGCTCAGGTGGCCGGCGGACATGTGGACGCCGCGCGCGAGCTCCTCGACGTTCAGCGGCTGCATGTAGTCGCGGTCGATCCGGTCGCGCACGCGGCGCAGGCGCGCCAGGTCGCCCAAGCGCTGCGAGAAGGCTTCGTCCTGGGTCATCGCCTGAGCTTATGCCGCGCGCGTCATGGCCGGCAGCCGGCCGAACCAGGGCTGGGCCTGTTCCAGCTGGGCCGCCAGCTGCAGCAGGCTGTCCTCGCGTCCGAACGGCGCGACGAACTGTACGCCCATCGGCAGGCCGTCCGCGGTCCAGTGCAGCGGCACCGACATCGACGGCGTGCCGGTGAGGTTGGACAGCTGGGTGAAGGGCACGTAGCGCAGGTTGTCGCGCGCGATCCGGTCGACCGTGGCGTCCAGCAGGCCCAGGCGCGCCAGCAGTCCCAGCAGGCCGCTGCGCTGCAGGAAGCCCAGCACTGCCTGCTGGGACGCGGGCACGTCGCCTTCGCCATGCCGGATGGGTGGATGGGCCAGGGTCGGGGTGAGCAGCATGTCGTAGCGCTGGTGGAAGCGCCCGAGCGCCCGCGCGTAGGTATTCCATTGCGCCATCTGCTCGGTCAGCGCCGGCGCCTTGACCGCGCCTCCCAGCGTGAGCAGCAGGCGCGTCATCAGTTCGACCTCGCTGCCCGCCGCGCCCAGGGCCTTGTTGCGCGCCACGATGGCCGGCACCTGGCCGAAATAGATGTGCAGGTAGCTCGTGGCCAGCGCAGCGCCGTCGATCTCGGGCGCGGCTTCCTCGACCTCGTGGCCCAGGCTGGCCAGCAGCGCCGCCGCGTGCCGGACCGCGGCCGCCGCTTCCGGATGGACCTCGGAGCCGATCGGCGAGGCGGCGGAGAAGCCGATGCGCAGGCGGCCCGGCGGGCGCCGCATCAGCTCCGCATAGGGCGCGGCCGGGGGCGCGATGACGAAGGGATCGCCCGGCTCGGCGCCCTGCAGCAGGTCGAGGGCGCGCGCCGTGTCGCGCACGCTGCGCGAGAGCACGCCTTCGCTGGAGGCGCCGAACCAGATCTCGCCCGCATGCGGCCCCGCCGACACGCGTCCGCGCGAGGGGCGCAGGCCGAACAGGCCGCAGCAGGCGGCGGGAATCCGGATCGAGCCGCCGCCGTCGTTCCCGGCCGCCATCGGCACGATGCCGGCCGCCACCGCCGCGGCCGCGCCGCCGCTCGAACCGCCCGGCGTGTGCTCGAGGTTCCAGGGATTGCTGGTGCGTCCGAACAGGGCCGGATCGGTGACGCCCTTGAGCGCGAACTCGGGCAGGTTGGTCTTGCCGAACACGACCAGGCCGGCCTCGAGATAGCGCCGCACGACGGCGGCGTGCTCGCGCGGCACATGGCCGCACATCGAGCGGCTGCCGTTGGTGGTCGGCAGACCCGCATAGTCCTGCAGGCCGTCCTTGATCAGGAAGGGCACACCGGCGAAGGCGCCGGCCAGCGGGCGCGCGAGCTGGGCGCGCGCCTCGTCCTCCATCAGGCGGCAGACCGCGTTGACCTGGCCGTGGACCTGCGCATGGCGCGCCAGCGCCGTGTCGAGCAGCGCCCGGGGCGTGACCTCGCCGGAGGCGACGAGGGCGGCGAGCGAAGTCGCGTCATGGGTCAGGTAGTCGGCGAATTGCATGGGCAAGGTGGGAGTTGAGTTTGCCCAAGATGAAATATTCTGCCGCCTGCCTTGTCAAGGAAAAACTGCTTCCGTCCTCAGCCTTTCCTGCGTTCGATCAGTTCGTAGATGCCCATCCCGGCCAGCATGGCGCCGAAGAACAGCAGCGGCTTCCAGCCGCCCAGGGCCAGCGAAGCGACGGCGGGGCCGGGGCAGTAGCCGGCAATGCCCCAGCCCACGCCGAAGACCAGGCTGCCGAGCACCAGGCGGCGGTCGATGGCGGATGCCGTGGGCAGGTTCAGCGGCTCGCCCGTCAGGGTGCGCTTGCCGCGCATGCCGATGGCATAGGCGGGCGCCGTCACCAGCAGGGCCCCGCCCATGACGAACAACAGCGAGGGATCCCAGGCCCCCGCCAGGTCGAGAAAGGCCAGCACCTTGGCCGGGTTGGTCAGGCCGGACAGGATCAGGCCGATACCGAACACCAGTCCGGCCAGGATTGCGCTCAGGAGTCTCATGGCCAGCTCACATGCCGCAGCAGATAGACTGTCAGGAAGCCCGAGGCCATGAAGGCGGCGGTGGCGGCGTAGGAGCGCGGCGAACGGCGCGCCATGCCGCAGATGCCGTGGCCGCTGGTGCAGCCCGAGCCGTAGCGGGTGCCGAGCCCGACCAGCAGGCCGGCCAGCAGCAGGGCAGGGAAGCCGGCCTCGACCTCCACTTCAGGGAGCGGCGCGGCCAGGACGTAGAACAGGGGCGCAGCCACCAGGCCGCCCAGGAAGGCCAGGCGCCAGCCACGCTCGCCGGACGGTGCGCGCAACAGGCCCCCGACCAGTCCGCTGATCCCGGCGATACGCCCGTTCAGCAGGAGGAAGGCGGCGCTCGCGAGGCCGATCAGCATGCCGCCCGCCAGCGACATCCAGGGCGTGAAGTTGTTCCAGTCAATCTGCATGTTCGCTCTCCTGCGGGCAGTACAGCCCATATAACACCTGCAAGACGGCCAGCGCATCAAGGCTGGCGATCCGGTAGAACACCTGCTTGCCTTCGCGCCGGGTGGCGACCAGGCATTCGTCGCGCAGCACGGTCAGCTGCTGCGACAGGGTGGGCTGGCGGATGCCGGTCATGGTTTCCAGCGTGCCGACGGCGAACTCGCCCTGGGTCAGCTGGCACAGCAGCAGCAGGCGGTCGGGATTGGCCAGGGCCTTGAGCAGGCTGCTGGCTTGGCCGGCGGCCGCCTGCAATTTGCTTAGATCGGGAGGAAAGGAAGACATCGTCAGGGCTCAAACAAAATATGAATCGATAATATATTATATTATAGATGGTTGAGCCTGGAAGACCGCCTCAGCGGCGCTGCTTCTTGTCCTTGGCGGTATAGGTGCGCGTGTAGAACCCGGGCGGCTTCCTGGCGACCCAGGCGATGAAGGACCGGATGTCCTCGTGTGCGCGCAAGGCTTCCCAGGTATGGTATGTATTCAATAATTCCCGCTCAGTAAATGCCGAGTGAATCTTGCGGTGGCAAATTTTGTGAATCGGGAATTGCTCCTTGCCCTTGAAGGTTTTCGGGACCAAGTGGTGGCGGTCAATGTTTTCCGTCCCCAGTGGCCTCCCGCACAGTGGGCAAAGCTCGTCGCTCATGCGTGCTCCGGCGTTGGCGTGGGCTTTATCTGCCATGCATATGGAGGCGTCCGCAGCCCTTGCAAGGTATTGCTTCCCGATACCGGGGGCGGCAGGCGGACACGGGCACTTGTGACAAGTTAATCGTGTAGAATTAACGCTTACCTTTTTGCAATACGTTTAGAACCACCTTGGTACCACCAGCTCTGAAAGCGACGCCGTTGCAATGATCGAAGACGATTCCTCCGCCTGCTCCGTACTGCTCATCGACGACGAGCCTTTTGCGCAGGACATCATCGCGCACGGCTTGCAGGGCTGCATCAAGCACCAGCTATGCTATGAATCCAGCCCCGCGCGCGCGGTCGAGGTGGCGCGCCAGGTGAAGGCGACGGTGGTGCTGGTGGACCTGCGCATGCCCGACCTCGACGGCTTCGAGGTCATCGCCCGGCTGCGCGCCGATCCCGAGACCGAGGACATCCCGGTCATCCTGCTCTCGTCGGAAGACGATCCCGACATCAAGGCCAAGGCCTTCGCCGTGGGCGCCAACGACTACCTGGTCAAGTGGCCCGACCCGCGCGAGCTGGTGGCGCGCGTGCGCTACCACAGCGGCGCCTGCAACGCGCGGCGCCAGCGCGACCAGGCCTTCGCATCGCTGCGCCTGAGCCAGGAACAGCTGGCCGCCAGCCAGTCGGCCCTGCACCAGGCGCAAAAGATGGAAGCGATCGGCCAGCTGACCGGCGGCGTGGCCCACGACTTCAACAACGTGCTGCAGATCATCGGCGGCAACCTGCAGCTGCTCAAGCTGATCGGCGGCCTGAACGCGGCGGCCCAGACCCGCGTGGAGATGGCGCTGGCCGGCGTCGAGCGCGGCGCCAAGCTGGCCTCGCACCTGCTTGCCTTCGCCCGCCGCCAGCCGCTGCAGTCGGTGGTGATCGACCCCGGCCACCTGCTGCGCGAGATGGACGACATGATGCGCCGCGTGCTGGGCCCGAACGCGCGCGTGGTCACCGACATCGCGCCGGACCTGGGAAGCACCAACGTCGACCCCAACCAGCTCAACAACGTGCTGCTGAACCTGGCGATCAACGCCAGGGACGCGATGGGCGGCGCCGGCACCCTGACCATCGGCGCGCGCAACGTGTACGGCAGCGAGGGCGGCGGCGCGCTCCCGCCCGAGGTGCAGCGCGGCGACTATGTGGTGCTGGAGATCAGCGACACCGGCAAGGGCATGCCGCCCGAGGTCCTGCAGCGCGCCTTCGAACCCTTCTTCACCACCAAGCCGACCGGGCAGGGTACGGGCCTGGGCCTGTCGATGGCCTACGGCTTCGTCAAGCAGTCCGGCGGCGAGATCGTGCTGAGCAGCGAAGTGGGGCGCGGCACCACCGTGTCGATCTACCTGCCGCGCAGTGGCGCGGCGCCCGCAGCGGCCGAGCCGGAGCACCACATGCCCCTGACGGGCGGCCTGGAGACGATCCTGGTGGTGGAAGACGAGGAAGACGTGCGCTCCTCGACCTGCGGCATCCTGTCCGCGCTCGGCTACGACGTGCTGGAAGCGGCGGACGCCGCGGCGGCGGTGGCGATCATCGACAGCGGCCGCCAGATCGACCTGGTGTTCACCGACGTGATCATGCCGGGACCGGTCAGCAGCCTGCAGCTGGGAGAGATCGTGCGCGAACGGCTGCCGGACACCCAGATCCTGTATACCTCGGGCTATGCCGAGGGCGTGCTGGCGCACGAGGGCAAGCTGGACGCCTCGGTCCACCTGCTCCAGAAACCCTATCACCCGGACGCGCTCAGCGCGCGCATCCGCCACCTGCTGCGCCGCCGCGCGCGGCGCGCGGCAGGGAAAGCGTCAGGCGAAGCTCACTTCGGCTTGACGTAGCGGCGCGAGCCCGGCGGCGGTTCGTTCAGCACCGCCCAGAAGATGCCGAGGTCGGCGATCGCGCGCAGGAAGTCGGCGAAGTCCACCGGCTTGACCACGTAGGCGTTCACGCCCAGCTCGTAGCTGCGCACCAGGTCCTGTTCTTCCTTGGACGAGGTCAGCATCACCACCGGCATCGGGCGCAGCGTCTCGGTGGCGCGGATTTCCTTCAGCACTTCCAGGCCGTCGACCTTGGGCAGCTTGAGGTCGAGCAGGACCACGGCCGGATTGCCGAGCGGACGCTCGCTGTACTCGCCGCGGCGGTTCAGGTAGTCGAGCGCCTCGGCGCCGTCGCGCACGACCACGACCTCGTTGGCGAGCTGGCTCTTGGCCAGCGCGATCAGCGTCAATTCGAGATCGTTGGGATTGTCTTCCACCAGCAGGATGGGCTTGAGCATGGCAGGGCCTTACGGATTGGGAGTTTGTTTCGGAATGCTGAAGGAGAAGGTCGCGCCTTCGCCCTGGACGGACTGTGCCCAGACACGGCCGTCGTGGCGCTCGATGATGCGGCGCACGTTGGCCAGGCCGATGCCGGTGCCCTGGAAGTCCTCCATGCGATGCAGGCGCTGGAACACGCCGAACAGCTTGTGCACGTAGTCCATGTTGAAGCCGGCGCCGTTGTCGGCGACGTGGAACACGGTTTCGTGCTCGCCGTCCTCGGCCCAGATGCGGATCACGGCGGGATCGCGCCCAGCCGTGAACTTGACCGCGTTCGACAGCAGATTCAGCACCGCCAGGTGCAGGAAGCTGGGGTCGGCCCAGGCCGCGGGCAGGTGGTCGATATGCCAGTCGACGTTGCGCTGGCCGATCTCCAGCCCGAGCTTGTCGATGCAGGCCGAGACCAGGTCGTTCATGTCGACCGTGGTCGGGCGCAGGGCCGCGCGGCCCATTTGCGAGAACGACAGCAGGTCGTCGACCAGCTTGCCGGCCAGGCGCGCCGACTCCTTGATGTTCCTGAGGAAGCGCTGGCGGCGGTCGGCGTCGTCCAGCCCGCCCGCTTCCAGCAGCAGGTCGGAAAACCCGACGATGTGGCGCAGCGGCGCGCGCAGGTCGTGCGAGACCGAGTAGGAAAAGGCTTCCAGTTCCTTGTTGGCGCGGCCCAGTTCCTCGGCCAGCTCGGCCATCTGCTCGGCGCGCTCGAGCGCGATGCCCAGCAGGGCGGAGCGGAATTCCACCGTGAGCTCGATCTCGGCGCTGTGCCAGGGCAGGCTCTGTCCGTGGATGGTCTCGCGCCAGGTGGCGAAGCTCTGGCGCGGCGACAGCTGGGTCGGGGCGCCAGGGCGCGCTTCTTTCTCATGCGGGTTGCCGGCCCATTCGATGGTCTGCACCAGCTCGGGGCGGAACCACAGCAGGTAATGCTTGTGGATGCGCGAGATCGGCAGCGCCAGCAGGCCGCTGGCGCAGCGCGTCAGCGCCTTCGCCGGCGGATAGCTCGCGGCCAGGTGATTGGTGTGATAGACCTCGGTATGGCCCTGCACCGCCAGCCAGGTCGAGAGCGCGCGGATCGCGTCCTCGTCCGGGGTGTCGCCATAGGTCATGATCAGGTCGTCGGCGACGATGGCCACGCCGCCGGCGCGCGCGAAGCGCAGCAGCTCGGGGAAGACGCCGCTCATGTTCTCGAGGAAGTCCGTGCCCTTGGTCAGGTGGCCGAGCAGCTCCACCATCACGCGCCGCACTTCGAGGCGGAACTGCAGCTCGGCCGCGTCCTCGCGCGACTCGATGCACAGCGCCAGGATCTGCCCCAGCTGCTCGCAGGCGGTGCGCTTCTCGACCGGCACCGGGCAGGGCGCGGCGTTGTGGCAGGAGATCAGTCCCCACAGCTGGCCCTTGACGATCAGCGACACCGACATCGAGGCCAGGGTGCCCATGTTGCGCATGTACTGCAGGTGCACCGGCGAGACACTGCGCAGGGCCGCGAAGGACAGGTCGTTGAGCCCGCCCGTCACCGGGTTGCGGGCCGGCGCCAGGGGCGCCGGCTGGTAGTTGGCGTCCTGGATCAGGCGGATCGGCGACAGCCGGTACAGTTCGCGCGCCTGGGCCGGGATATCGCTCGCCGGGAAGTGCTGGCCGAGGTAGGACTCGTAGCCGTCGTCCTTCGATTCGGCCACCACGCGGCCGTGGCCGTCGGTGTCGAACTGGTAAATCATCACGCGGCCGTACCCGGTGACCGAGCGCACGTGGCGCGCGGCCACTTCGGTCAGGGCCGGGATCGAGGCGTGCTGGTTGGCCTTGGCCAGGAAATCGCTGATCAGGGGGTACAGGTGGCGGAAATCGGCAGGCTGCGAGCGCTCGACGCGCTCGAACTCGGCGATCACCAGCCCATCCCAGCGGTGGGCCAGCACGTCGAAATGGGCGCCGTTCGCCAGGGTGGCGGTGCCCAGGTAGAGCGGACGCTCGCCGAGGGCGCCGTCGAGCAGCTCCGGCGCCAGGCGCGCGTGCGCGGCCTCGCCGACGATCCGCGCCAGCGGCTGGCCGGCGGCCTCATCGGCGGCGTAGCCGGTCCATTGCGCCAGGTTGGCGCTGGCCTGGGCCACCACGAGGTCGGGCGTGAGCGTGAGCATGAAGCCGTGCGGCTGGATGCTGCCTGGCGTGCGGATCGGTTCCTGATCGCAGGCGGACAAGTCGAGTTGTGCGGGTGCTGCCTGGGTCATAGTGCCTGGGGGAAAGGAGCTGGACTAACAGAGCGGTATTGTAACGTGAAACCGCCCGTCGCTTTACAAACCCATGCCGCGTCTTTACAAGCCGAGGGGGCGCCAGGCGCGTGGGCGGATATGGATGAGCGGTAGTATGATAGGATCATTTTAGGTCCATCTTTTCAGGAAGTACTCTTTCATATGGACAGTATGTCGTCCCCCGCCCAGCACGCGATGAGCGATGAGCAAAGGCTGCAATACCTGGTTGCCGGCATCAGCGACTATGCGATCTACATGCTCGATCCGCAGGGCCATATCACCAGCTGGAACGCCGGCGCGCAGCGCTTCAAGGGCTACGTCGAACACGAGATCCTGCGCAAGCACTTCTCGCGCTTCTATACGCCCGAGGACCGGGAATCCGGACTGCCGGAGCGCGCCCTGAAGCAGGCGCTGGAGCAGGGCAAGTTCGAGGCCGAAGGCTGGCGGGTACGCAAGGACGGCAGCCGCTTCTGGGCCCATGTGGTGATCGACCCGATCTACGACGAGCACGGCAACCTGCTGGGCTACGCCAAGATCACCCGCGACGTCACCGAGCGCCGCAAGGCGGAAGAGGCCCTGCGCGAGAGCGAGCAGCGCTTCCGCCTGCTGGTGCAGGGCGTGACCGACTACGCCATTTACATGCTCTCGCCCGAGGGCGTGGTGACCAACTGGAACGTGGGCGCCGAGCGCATCAAGGGCTATTCCTACGACGAGATCGTGGGCCAGCATTTTTCGCGCTTCTATACCGACGAGGACCGCCTGTCCGGGGTGCCGGCGCGCGCGCTGGGCACGGCGGGCCAGGCCGGGCGCTACGAGTCCGAGGGCTGGCGGGTGCGCAAGGACGGCACTCGCTTCTGGGCCCACGTAGTGGTGGACGCCATCCGCGACGAGCAGGGCGAGCTGCTGGGCTTCGCCAAGATCACGCGCGACCTGACCGAGAAGAAGCAGGCCGCCGAGGCGCTGGACAGGACGCAAGCCGCCCTGTTCCAGGCGCAGAAGATGGAATCGATCGGCCAGCTCACCGGCGGCATCGCCCACGACTTCAACAACCTGCTGTCGGTGCTGGCCAGCGGCCTGGAAGTGCTGTCCATGCAGCGCCAGCACGGCAGCGACGCCAAGACCCTGGACAGCATGCGGCGCGCGATCGACCGCGGCGCCACGCTCACCCAGCAGCTGCTGGCCTTCGCACGCCAGCAGCCGCTGCAGCCCGAAACACGCAATGTCAACCGCCTGATCACCGGTTTCGAATCGGTGCTGCGGCGCGCCGGCAATTCCTCGATCCTGTTCGAGGTGCGGCTCGACCCGATGGTGCGCAACGCCGTGATCGACGCGGCGCGCTTCGAGTCGGCGCTGCTCAATCTGGTGGTGAACGCGCGCGACGCCATGCCGGACGGCGGCCGCATCGAGATCGCCACCGCCAACGCCACCCTGGCCGAGGGCGAGGTCGGCAACCTGCCGGCCGGCGACTACGTACGCCTGACGGTGACCGACACCGGCACCGGCATGGATCCCGAGACCGTGGCGCGCGCCTTCGAGCCCTTCTACACCACCAAGGAAGTGGGCAAGGGCACGGGCCTGGGCCTGTCGCAAGTGTACGGCTTCATCAAGCAGTCGGGCGGCGAAGTCGTGATCCGCAGCAGGCAGGGCGAGGGCACGACCATCGCGATCTACCTGCCGGCCGCCGGCACCCACGACCATGACTACAGCAAGGCCGACACCGAGACCGTCCTGATCGTCGAGGACGAACCCGACCTGCTGGACGTGGCGTCCTCACTGTTCATGAGCATGGGCTACGACGTCATGACCGCCACCAGCGGCCGGGAAGCCATGAACGCGCTGGCCAGCCGCGATGTCGACATCCTGTTCACCGACATCGTCATGCCGGACGGGATCAACGGCATCGACCTCGCCGCCTACACGCGCGAGCACTATCCGCACGTCAAGGTGATGCTGGCCTCCGGCTATCCGCAGCCGGCCCTCAAGCTGGACCGCGGCAAGCTGGGCGACTTCGCCTTTGTCGCCAAGCCTTACCGGCTGTCGGACCTGGCGCGGAGCCTGCGCAGCGTGCACTGAGCGCCCCGAGGCTGTCCGGCTGCCTCGGGCGCTACAACGCAAAAATGATGTCGCTGATCTTCTCGTACAAGGGATCGGCCGACGGCCCCTTGTTCGGCCAGTTCAGGATGTCGAAGTGGTCGTAGCCTTTCCAGGTCCCCAGGTAGTTCCAGCTTCCCCGCGCCGAGCTGCCGTCGTAGTCGCGCGCCGGGTGGCCGTTCGGCGCGCGCATGCTGACCGTGTTGACCACGCCGTCGTTGGGAAACCAGTCGCTGTCGATGCGCTGCCTTCCCGGCCCGTCCTGGGTGTAGCCGCCCATCCCGCGCTGCAGCGGCGACGGCACGATCCACTCGCCCGCGAACAGCTTGAAGTAGGGGATCATGTCGGCGCGCGGATACTGGAAGGCGATGGTCTGGACCGGCGCGACGAAGCGGTCGGTGTCGTTGCAGCACCAGCTGCCGGCCTCGGTGGCCAGGGTGCCCACCGAGTAGTAATAGACGTGCGGCGAGGTGCGCGCCCAGTGGTTGAATTCGCGCGCACCGTCCGGCGCCAGTTCCCATTGCGCCGCCCGGTGCGCGAGCAGTTCGCGCAGCGGCGTGCGCAGGCTCGGCGCGATGTCGAACACGGCGTCGCTGAGCGTGGTGCCGTTGTGCGGCGCCGAGATGGTGGTCACGCTGCGGATCCAGCCGAGCTTGCCGCCCCGGTACAGCTCGCCGTCGCCTTCATCCTCGGGCGAGCCATGCTCCAGCAGTTCGACCAGCGCGCGGATGGTGGTGCCGCCCTGGCTGTGGCCGATCATGTGGATCGGGTGCCGGGCGTCCCAGGACGGATACAGCGCCAGCGGGTAGCCCTGCGGATTGTTGCCCGGATCGGCGGCCCAGCATTTGCCGGGCGGCTTCTGCACCTGGCCCGGCGTGCCGTATTTTTTCACGTGGCTGGCGCCATAGTCGACGCAGCCGCCCTTGATCTGCGCGTAGAGCTCGGCCGCGCGGTCCCAGTTGGAGCTGATCGGCCCGACCGCCGCCGCGAACACGTTGCGCGGGCCGCGGTAGACCTGCATGTGGCGCGCGATGTCGCCATAGCCGCCCCAGTAGTTGAAGCCGCTTTGCGGATAGTCGTCAGGGCCGAAGCCGAGCACGCCATGGACCAGGATCACGGGATCGTTGTTGGCGGCGCCAGCCGGCGCGCAGCAGGCGGCCAGGGCGGCCAGGAGCGCAGCCAGCAGCGAAGCGGGCCAGGCTTGTAAAAGGCGCAACATGTGCTTCTCCGATCAATGAGACGTCAGCCACATTGTCGGAGCAGGCGGGGCAGGGAGGTTTGCGCTATGTCGCCTGGGCGCGAGCTTGCGGCCCGGCACGCACGAAAACAGTGCGCGGCGGGCTTGACAGGCGGAAGCGTGCTGGTCAGCGCGTGGTGCTGCCGACCGAGGTGGTCGGCGCCGAGCCGGGGGCGGCCTGCTGCGGCGTGACCGAGGCGGTGGCGGCAGCCTTCTCGGCGGCGTCGATGCGTTCGCCGCTCCAGACCACATAGTCGTCGACCGAGTACAGGCGGCAGGGCTGGGTGCTCTTGGCGCTGCAGGTGGCCAGCGCACGGCCGTCCGGGTCTTCGCCTTCCTCGGCCCAGGTCCAGGCGCCGCTCGGCGACACGGCGAAGGCGCGCGGCGTCATCTTGGTCAGGTAGTCGCGGTAGGCGCGCTTGCCGTGCTCCGACAGGTAGGGCACGGCGTCGATGTCGTCGACGCGCGCGTAATCCGTCTTGGCCGGGCTCGGCGGCGGCGGCACCTCATGCACGACCGCGGTCGGCATGCCGACCTCCTCCAGGAATTTCTCGGTGTCGTCCAGCCACACCTTCTCGCCGTCGCGGCTGGCCAGCATGCCGTGCGCGTCGCGCTTGAAGGCGCCGAATTCGACCAGGCGGCCGCGCCCGCCCGCCTGCGCGAAGGCGGCGTGCATGCGCTGCGCCAGGTCGGGGCCGAACAGCGAGTCGTTCTTGCCGTACATCCACAGGGTCGGGACCGTGTTCTTGCTGCCGTATTCGGCGAAGGCCGACACCAGCTGCGAGCGCCAGGCGCAGCGGTCGCTGTCGTCGCGCAGTCCGCCGGCGAAGTTGATCAGGCCGCGCACGCCCGGCAGTTTCTGGGCGCCGAGGGCGATCGTGGCCAGGCCGCCGTACGATTGGCCGGCGACCACGATGTGGTCCTTGTCGACCCAGGGCTGCTGGCGCGCGAACTCGAGGGTGTCGCGGATGTCCGCGGCCTGGCTGTAGCCGTTCGCGGTCATGTCGCAGCCGTGCTCGGCGTAGCGGCCGGTCGAGTTGGCGAAGCCCTGGCGCATCGGGACGAGCACCGCGTAGCCGCGCTTCACGAAGGCGCTGGCCATGTGGTAGAAGCGGTCGCGCGGCTGCAGGCTGGGGCGGCCGGGATCCTTGCCGTGGTTGATGATGATGAGGGGGAAGGGACCGGGGCCGTTCGGCTGGAACACGGTGGTCTCGAGCATCGCCTGGTGCTGCGGACCGGCCGGCACCTTGATGATGTGTTCGTTCATCCGGTAGTCGAGCGGCATCTCCTGCGCGAAGGCGATGGCGGGCGCGATGGCCAGCGCGCTAACTAAGCCGGAAAACAAGCTACGGACAGACAGACGTGCTCTCAACATATGAACTCTATACAGCTGCCGATACGGAACAATTTCCGCATGGAATAAATTGATTCTAGGCAGGCTGGATAGGCAGAGCAATATCCGTTTCGGCAACTCTGGTGCTAAATTTTTGCGTGTGGCAAAAAGTGCTATTCCTTTCGCTTATCCCTTAGTGAATTAACAGCCGGGCGTCCGACGCGGTTTTTTCTGAGCGGTTATCATGCGCAAAGAATAAGAAACGCGCGAAGGATGAGAACGCATGAGCAAGTACGCGCCGCGTCAGTGGGCCCCCGACGAAAAGCCGATGCTGCCCGGCTCGCCGTCCACGCCGGCCCACCCGACGCCGTTGCGCTTCGCCTACCTCTTCGTCGGCATCCTCGTTACCATCACTGGCGGCCTCGGCAATGCTCTGGTGGTCGTCAACCTGGTCAACCTGCAAGGCGTGCTTGGCGCCTATTCGACCGAGACCAACTGGCTGCCGGTCGCCTACGTCATGACCAACGCCTCGATGAACCTGCTGCTGGTGAAATTCCGCCAGCAGTTCGGCCTGCGCCTGTTCACCGAATTCTTCCTGGTGCTGTATGCGCTGGTGACCTTCGCCCACTTGTTCGTCAACGACCTGAATTCCGCGATCGCGGTGCGCGCCGCCCACGGCATGCTGGGCGCCGCCGTGACGCCGCTCGGCCTCTACTACACGCTGCAGGCCTTCAAGAAGGAATGGCGCCTGAAGGGCGTGGCGCTGTCGCTCGGCGCGGCCCAGCTGGCGCTGCCGCTGGCGTACATCTTTTCCAACGACCTGCTGCAGATCGCCGAATGGCGCGGCCTCTACCTCTTCGAGCTGGGCCTGGCCGTGGTCTCGCTGGCCGCCGTGCTGCTGCTCAAGCTGCCGCCGGGCGACCGCATCAAGGCCTTCCGGCCGATGGACTTCGTCACCTTCGCCCTGTTCGCGCCCGGCGTGGCCCTGCTGTGCGTGGTGCTGACCTTCGGGCGCGTGCTGTGGTGGTTCGAGCAGCCCTGGCTCGGCGTCGCGCTGGCGGTCTCGCTGGTGCTGCTCGCCGCCGCCGTCTGCGTCGAGCACAACCGCGCCAATCCGCTGCTGAATATCCGCTGGCTCACCAACGCCAACATTGCGCGCCTGCTGCTGTCGCTGGTGCTGGTGCGCATCGTGCTGTCCGAGCAGAGCGTGGGCGCGGTCGGTTTCCTGCGCTCGGTGGGGATGGACAACGACCAGCTGCAGACCCTGTACGCCATCGTCCTGGGCGCCACCGTCGCCGGCATCGCGGTCTCGGCGCTGACGGTCAACGTCAAGCACCTGATGGCGCCGCAGGTGATCTCGCTGCTGTTCATGGCGGCGGGGGCCTGGCTCGACGCCCACGCCACCAGCCAGACGCGGCCCGAGCAGATGTACCTGAGCCAGAGCCTGCTCGCCTTCGGCAGCACCCTGTTCATCGGGCCCTCGGTGATTTCCCTGATCGGCACCGTGATCGGCAATCCGGCCAACCTGATCAGCTTCTCGGTGCTGTTCGGGTTGACGCAGAACCTGGGCGGCCTGCTAGGTTCTGCCATCGTCGGCACCTTCCAGGTGGTGCGCGAGAAATTCCATTCCTCGGTGATCGTCGAACAGCTGAGCTCGCTCGATCCGATGGTCGCCGCCCGCATCCAGCAGGGCGCCGCCGTGGCCGCGCGCAGCATCGCCGATCCGCAGGCGCGCACCCGCCAGGGCCTCGCCGCCTTGTCGGGCAGCGCCACGCGCGAAGCCAACATCCTTGCCTACAACGACGTCTTCCTCGTCCTTGCCATCCTGGCCACCGTGAGCGCCGCATGGATCTTCCTGCACGCCCTGTGGCTGCATTACTACCCGGCGCCCACGCCCGTCCCGGCGGCCCCGCCGCCCGGCGCCGCGCCGCCACCCGAACCCGTGACCGACTGATATGCCAGAACCTTCCACCACTCCCTCCACGGCGGCCCGGCCGCCGCGCAAGATCCTGCTCAGCGCGCTCATCTTCGGCGCCGTCGCGCTGGTCGGCGTCCTGCTGGTGCTCTATGCCTGGCGCCTGCCGCCTTTCCGCAGCGCCTTGCAGAGTACCGAGAACGCGCTCGTGCGGGGCCAGGTGACCATCATCAGTCCGCAGCTGTCCGGCTACGTGGTCGAGGTGCTGGTGCAGGACTTCCAGCAGGTGCGCCAGGGCGAACTCCTGATGCGCATCGACGACCGCATTCCGTCCCAGCGCCTGGCGCAGGCGCGCGCCGAGCTGGCCAACCGCCGCGCGGCGCTGGAAAACTATGCGCAGACGCGCGGCAGCGCCCAGGCCAGCATCGAACAGGGCAGGGCGGCCCTGGCGTCGAGCGAGGCCCAGGCGAAAAAGGCCCAGGCCGACCTGCGCCGGGTCGAGGAACTGGCGCAGGACGGCTCTCTGTCGGCGCGCGAGCGCGACCAGGCGCGCGCGGCCCAGGCGCAGGCGCTTGCCGCGCGCGACCAGGCCAGGGCGGCGCTGGAGATCGCGCGCCAGAACCAGCGCTCGGTCGACGTCAATCGCGGTTCGCTGGAGGCGGCGGTGGCGAGCGCCGAGGCGGCCGTCAAGCTGGCCGAGATCGACCTGGCCAACACCCGCATCCTTGCGCCGCGCGACGGCCAGCTGGGGCAGGTGGCGGTGCGCCAGGGCGCCTTCGTGAACGCCGGCGCCCAGCTCACCGCCCTGGTGCCGAAGCAGCTGTGGGTGATCGCCAACATGAAGGAAACGCAGATGGCCGACGTGCGCCTTGGGCAGCCGGTCAGCTTCACGGTCGACGCGCTCAACGATGCGCAGCTTCGCGGCCATGTGGAGCGCATCTCGCCGGCCACCGGCTCGGAATTCGCGGTGATCGCGCCCGACAACGCCACCGGCAACTTCGTCAAGATCGCCCAGCGCATCCCGGTGCGCATCAGCATCGACGCCAACCAGCCGCTCGCGCAGCGGCTGCGCCCCGGCATGTCGGTGGTGGCGACCATCGATACCGCTTCCGCGGCAAAGGAAGCGCGATGAAGCTGCGCTATTCCTGCCTGGCGCTGGCGCCGGTGCTGCTAGCGGCCTGCGCGATGGCGCCGCAGCCGGCGCCCGTATCGTCCCTGGACCTGCCGCAAGCCTGGCGCACGCAGGCGCCCGCCGCATCCGCCAGCGTGGAGCGTGACTGGTGGCGCGCCTTCGGCGACCCGGCCCTCGATGCGCTGGTGCGCCGCGCGCTCGACAGCAACGGCGACCTGAAGATCGCGCGCAGCCGCCTGCAGGAATACCAGGCGCGGGTGCGGGTGGCGGACAGCGCGCGCCTGCCGGCACTGAACCTGGCTTTCGCGCCGACGCGGGCGCGCGCCATCGGTCCCTTCGGCGAGCCGGTGGAATCGACGTCGCTGGTGGGCAGCGCGCAGGCCAGCTATGAACTCGACCTGTTCGGACGCCTCGCCTCTACCACCCAGGCGGCGCGTTTCGAGGCCCAGTCGCAGCAGGCCGCGCTGGACTCGGCGGCGCTGGCGGTGGCGGCCAGCACCGCGTCGGGCTACCTCAATCTGCTGGGCCTGGACGCCCAGCTGGCGCTGGCCCGCGCCACCCTGGCCTCACGCGAGCGTTCGTTCGCGCTGGCCCGGCACCAGTTCGACGTCGGCTACAGCTCGCGCCTGGAGATGTCGCAGGCCGAGGCCGAGCTGCACGCCACCGCCGGCGCCGTTCCCCAGCTGGAGCGCGCGATCGCCCAGCAGGAACAGGCCCTGAACCTGCTGCTGGGCGCGAGCCCGGGACTGGTGGCGCGCGGCGCGGGACTGGCGGCGCTGCGCATGCCTGTTCCTGGCCCCGGCCTGCCATCGGAACTGCTGCGGCGCCGTCCCGACATCGCCCAGGCCGAACAGCTGGTGGCCGCCGCCGACGCCGGCCTGGCCGCCGCGCGCGACCAGCTGCTGCCCGCGATCCGCCTGAATGCCTCGCTTGGCGTGGCAGGGCGCACCTTGCCGGGCCTGCTGCAATCGCCGGTGGACTTGTGGAGCATCGGCGGCAGCGTGCTGGCCCCGATCTTCGATGCGGGCCGCCTGCGCGCCCAGGCCGAGATCGCGGGTACCGCGCGCGACCGCGCTGTCTATGCCTACGAGAACGTGGTGCGCACCGCCTTCGCCGAAACCGAGAACGCGCTGGCCGGCATGCAGGGACTGCGGCGCCAGCTGGAGGAAGCGGAAAAGCGGCGCGTGGCCGCCAACGAGGTGCTGCGGGTCGCGCACAACCGCTACGCCAACGGCTACGCGTCTTACCTGGAAGAGCTGGACGCGCAGCGCAACGCCTTCAACGCCGACCTGAGCGTGCTGCAGCTGCGCGCCAGCTTGCTGGCGGCCCACGTCGATCTGTACCGGGCGCTGGGAGGCGGCTGGACGCCGGTGCCCTGAACACGTGTCTGCGCTACAATCGCGGCCTTATACCGCCGCCCCATGAACCAGCCTGCCGTCAAACGCCCGACCTGCGCCGCCTGCCTGCGCCCCGCCTCCGCCTGCATCTGCCGCTGGATCGCGCCGGTGCATACTCAGGCCGCTTTGCTGGTGCTGCAGCATCCGCTGGAAGTCCACAACGCCAAGAACAGCGCGCGCCTGCTGCACCTGAGCGTGGCCGGCAGCGCGCTGGCGGTCGGCGAGGCCTTCGATGCCGCGCAGCTCGACGCGCTGCTGCATGCGGATGCGCGCACGCCGGTGCTGCTGTATCCGGACACCGCCAATGACCCGCTGCTGCCGGCGCCGCCCGCCTGGCAAGCCTTGCCGGCCGCGCAAGTGCGCCTGGTGGTGCTGGATGCCACCTGGCGCAAGAGCCGCAAGATGCTCTACCTGAATCCCGTCTTGCAGCGCCTGCCGCGGCTGGCCCTGATGGACGTGGCGCCGTCGAATTACCGCATCCGCAAGGCGCATGCGCCGCACCAGCTGTCGAGCCTGGAGGCGGCAGCGCTGGCTCTTGGGCAACTGGAAGGCGATGCAGGGCGTTACCAGGCGCTGCTGGACGCATTCGGCGGCTTTGTGCAGCAACAGGCCGCCTACGACCCGCACTTGAGTCGAGCCTGAGAACGGCGTAACATACTGTATAAATATACAGTATGGAGCCAGCCGTGTCCGACCCCAAACCGCCGATCCGGAGAGAACCCGTGGACGAGCAGCCGATGCTCGGGCCGCTGCCGCCTGCTGCGCGCAAGGGACGCGGTGCGGTGTCCAACCTGCAGGGGCGCTACGAGGTCAATGGCCGTGAGCATTTCGACGACGGCTGGGACGAGGAAGACGGCGAGGCCTCGCCGGTGAAGACGGTCGTCACCGATGAATACGCAAAGAGCATCCTCACGCGCAACACCTCGCCGGACATTCCCTTCAATGTCTCGCTCAATCCCTATCGTGGCTGCGAGCACGGCTGCATTTATTGCTTCGCGCGGCCGACGCACAGCTACCTCGGCCTGTCGCCGGGGCTGGACTTCGAAAGCCGCCTGTTCGCCAAGGTCAATGCGCCCGACCTGCTGCGGCGCGAACTGGCCCGGCCGGGCTATGTGCCGGAGAACATCGCCCTCGGCGTCAACACGGACGCCTACCAGCCCTGCGAACGGGAGCTGAAGATCACGCGCCGCGTGCTGGAAGTGTTGTACGAGTGCCGCCACCCGGTGGGCCTGATCAGCAAATCCTCGCTGATGGAGCGCGACATCGATCTACTGGCGCCGATGGCCGAGCAGCGCCTGGCCTGCGCGGCGGTGACCCTCACCACGCTCGATCCGCGCATTGCCCGCACCCTTGAACCCCGCGCGGCTGCGCCGGAGCGGCGCCTGCGCACCATCCGGACCCTGAGCGAGGCAGGCATTCCGGTCAGCGTGAGCGTGGCGCCCATCATTCCTTTTGTGACCGAGCCGGAGATCGAACGCATTCTCGAAGCCGCGTTCAATGCGGGCGCGACCGGTGCGCATTACGTGGTGCTGCGCTTGCCGCACGAGGTCAATCCGCTGTTCCAGGAATGGCTGCAGGCGCATTTCTCCGACCGCGCCCAGCGTGTGATGAACCGCATCCGCGACATGCGGGGAGGGAAGGATTACGACAGCGATTTCTCCAAGCGCATGCAGGGGGAGGGCGTGTGGGCGGATCTGATACGCCAGCGTTTCTACAAGACCGTCGAACGGCTGGGCATGACCGAGTTGCGTGGACGCTTTGGCAGGCTCGACACCTCGCAGTTCCGGCGGCCGCTGATCGTGCCGCCGACGCCGGGCAAGCAGAACGGCAATGCGACGGGACAGCTCGACCTGTTCTGATGTGGTGGAATGTCTGTCCGGGTGTTGGCCAAACGGGATACGAGTACGTTGGTTATCGAGCGACCCGAACCAGACATTCTTTGGCATTCTTTTAACTGACTTTCGCCATGCTAGCGAAGCTTATTGGAGCGTCCTGCAACGAGACTGGGTAGCACCTTGATGTCGTACGCGGCAATATCAATCGGTTGTGCCAGATCGTGACGCGGCATCTGGGTCTCTGACTGGTTTCGGTAAATCAGCCAACGCCGTGATGAAATAATCGGGCCGTTGGGGCCATCCCATTTCTCTACAACGTAATTAGCACAAGTACTGTAAGTATTAAGGATCAGCTTGTCGCCTGGCTTCGCGCGCCCCTTAAATACGCGATCAATCCTGAAGGTTGACTTTTCGCCCACTAGCTCGATTTCCATATCAATCTTTTTTACCTGCTCAACATTGAGGAGAGTAGCGATCACTACCGAATCGACGCTATTGAATCGTTCGCGGACACGCTTTTCTGTCTTCGCATAGTCTTGTGGGGCCGCTGGTCCACACGCAAGCACTGGGACAGCGCTTGCTGCCATCATCAAAGCGATAACAATGCGACCAATTCGATTCAAAGGGGCGAAACGTTCAATGAAGGGGAGCGGCAACATCAGGTTGGGGAAATTTGCTTTCGGTAAAGGCCGCTTCTGGCCGATTACAGACTCTTGGCCGTTTCTGCTTTGGATCCGAAGCAGCCCCTAACTCTGTATCGGGCTACTTCTTGCGAATCTTGTTGTGCACGTCGTTCACCATCATCAGCGCTGCCGAACCGTACAGCTTGTGATACTCGGCCACCATCTCGCCATTGACGATCACCGGATCGGTCGCCACCATTTTTTTCGCTTCGTCGATATCCGGCGTGGCAAACACGAAAATGCCGCGGCGGCCGTCGACGCCGTCGAGCGGGCCGGCCAGGACCAGTTTCTTCTCCGCGGCCAGCCTTGCCATGTTAGCGAAGTGGCCCTGGAACATCTTGGTGCGTTCGGCGCCTTCCGGGACCTTGTTGGGCCCGGTTTTGAGGATCACGAACACGTAGGGACGCATACCCCGTTCGTCCGCGCCGAGCGAGCTGGCCAGCACGCTATCGTATTGGGGCATCGGCGCCCCGTCATGCTGGGCCGCAGCCTGGCCCAGCGAGCACAGCAGCAATGCGCCGAGCAGAGTTTGTTTCCACATCCTGGTCTCCTCGAGTGTCGTATCGGCCGCTCTTCGGGCGGCATCGGAAGGCAGCGTAGCACGTTAGTACTTGAGCAACAACTGCCTGCGCCCAGGAGTTGACCCGCTTCGGTGAACTTATCTGTTCAAGATGTGACGATCTGAGGATTTTTAGACATGAATTACTGTCAGAATACGCATCTCTTAACTGGCGAATAACGAAAACAAGATCGTCCAGGCGTGGTGTTTCGGTAGCAGGGGTGTGAATGCGGTGGATTGAAAGAATTGGCCTGTCGGCGGGGATCGCCGCCGTGGCGGTATGGTTTTTGGTGGTGAACGGCATTTTTGCCTGTGACGACATACCTGTCGTCTTCGGCATCATTGCTGGATTCATGATCCTGCTGCGCCCGGACCGGATTTTCCAGCGCAAACCGCAGCCCTGAGGCGCGGCCTCAAATCCACAGCCGATAGATCCAGAACGACTCGTCCTCGATAAATCGCTGTGCGAACTCGGTCGGCGCGAATCCCGTAATCTGCTTGGCGGCCCGGCTCATATGCGCCTGGTCGGCGAAGCCTTCGTCCTGCGCCAGCGTGGCCCAGTCGAAGCTGCGTCCCTGCTCGTAGCGCTCGCGCGCCGCGAAGAACAATCCCTCGGTGCGGGTGATCGCCTGCCACTGGCGCAGCGACCGGCCGCTGAAGGATTTAATGCGCCGCTCCACCTGGCGCGTGCCGGCCGTGCGTCGCCACTCGTGCGCTCGCCAGGCCAGCTGCTCCACCCAATGCCGTCCGAACTGGCGCAGCGAAGGCCGGGTCGACGCGCGTCCCTGGGCAATGCGCCAGCGCTCGCCCAGGAAAGCCGTCAGTACCGCCATGACCGCCGCGTCGTCGGCGGCGCCCAGCAGCGCGTCGAAGAATGGCGTCCATTCGGGATCCATCACCGCCTGCGCCGGTACGAAACGGTCCTGGATCGTGGCCGGATCCAGCCCGAACAACTGCTGCGCCACATCCGGCGCGAAACAGGCCATGTAGCCGCGGCCGGTGGTCGGCGCCCAGCTGACGGTTGGATGCGACTGGCTGCCCGAGACGACGACACGGGCGCCGAAAGCCTGCCAGCCGCGCGCGTCGACCAGGCCCATATCGACGCCGTGATACCACGACAAGGTCACCAGCGGCGAGGCCGGGAAGTGCGACAGCCGCTGCGCATCGTCGAGCACCAGGTGCGAGGTGTCGCGGCTGACCAGGGCCACCAGCGCCCCTTGCAGCGCGGGCGGGGCAAGGCTCAGCCGGTCGCGCGGACCGTCCGGCCCTGGCACGCGCGGCGCACGCGCGAGGCGGCTGGGGCAGGACGGGACGATGGACTGGCGATCGAGCTTCATGATGTCAAAGTATAAAAAGCTTCCTCACGTCTGTCGATGTCGTTTGGATTCAAGACGGCGCTTTCATGCAGCGTGAAAATCGCCCTCATGACAACGCCTACCTCTTCCCGCTGCCCTTTTCATGCGGACGGCATGCCGCCTGCTCCGGTCCTTCATCCGCCCGGCGTGTGGCCGCCCGGCCCGCGCGCCGGCCTCACCGGCTGGAGCTTGCTGGCGCGCATGGCGCGCGACATGCCCGGCGCCCTCGACGCGTGGCGCAAGGCCTACGGCGACGTGGTGCACCTGCGCATCTGGCCGGAGCACCAGGTCATCGTCAGCAATCCCCAGCTCGTGCGCGAACTGCTGGTGAACCAGCACGACGCCCACATACGCTGGGAGCGCGGCATCCGGATTTTCTCGCAGCTGCATGGACGCAGCGTGCTGGTCGAGGAGGGAGTGCGCTGGCACGCCAAGCGCCAGGCCCTGCAACCGGCGTTCGCGCCGAAAGTGGTCAAGGCTTTCGCGCCGGCGATCGCCGCGGCAACGGCGCAGGCGCTGGAGCGCTGGCCCGCCGGCGGCGCCGCGATGCCGGTCGAGAGCGCGCTGACGGCGCTGGCCATGGAGGTCATCATGCGCATGATGTTCTCGAGCGAGATCGGCGACGACGCAAGGCTGGCCGAGGGCGCCATCCACATGCTGAGCGTGAACGCCAACCAGGAGATGTTCTGGCCGGCCAGCTGGCCCGACTGGATGCCCTGGAAGCGCGAGAAGCGCCGCAACATCGCCGCGCTGAAGGCCTTGATCGACCGCCAGATCGACGCGCGCCTGGCCATGTCCATCGAGGCCTGGCCAGGCGATCTGTTGACCCGCCTGCTCCAACTGCACCGCGCGGACAGCGGCGCCTGGCCGCTCGATGCCGTGCGCGACGAATGCATGACGGCCTTCCTGGCCGGCCACGAGACCACCGCCGCTACCCTGAGCTGGTGGGCCTGGTGCATGGCCGCCAATCCTCAGGCCCAGGCCGAGGCGCGCCGCGAAGTGCAGATGGTCCTGGACGGCCGCGCGCCGACGCTCGAGGACTTGCCTGCACTGGATTACCTGGACCGCACGCTGCAGGAAACCCTGCGCCTGTACCCGGCCGCGCCGATCCTGATGAGCCGCCGCGCGATCAAGCCGGTGCGTCTCGGTGGCTGGACGCTGCCGGCGCGTACCATCCTGACCGTGCCGCTCGGCCTGATGCAGCGCGACCCGCGCTGGTTTCCTGAGCCGGACTGTTTCCGGCCGGAGCGCTTCATCGAGGAGGCGGCAAGCGCGCCGCGCGGGACCTTCATGCCTTTCGGGGCGGGGCCGCGCGTCTGCCTCGGCCAGCACCTGGCGCTGACGGAGATGACGGTGATCGCGGCTATGATCCTGCAGCGCTTCACCTTGTCCGTGCCGGAAGGAATGGCGCCGCCGCAGCCTGTCCTGAACGTCACCTTGCGTCCAGCTACATCGCTGCACCTGAAGCTGGAACGGATTGCGCCGTCCAGTTGAGCAAGCCGGCCGCATCGGCTAGGATGGCGGTCCACATGAGTCTCGGAATGGAAGCAGGCATGGAAGCGCAGCAAGGCAGCAGGATGGTGGCGTTCGTCGGCGCCGAGTCGACCGGCAAGTCGACCCTGGCGCTGCACCTGGCGCGGCAATGCGGCGCCGAATTCGTGCCCGAGGTCGGGCGCTTCATCTGGGAAGAAAAGCAGGGGCAGTTGGATGCGGCCGACTACGTCGAGATCGCCGAGCGCCATCGCGATGCCGAAGACGCGGCCGTCGCCCGCGCCCTGGGACCTTATGTGTTCGTCGACACCAACGCGCTGACGACTCTGCTGCTTGGTCTCTGCTTCGGCCAAGTCGCCGAGCCCGTGCCGCCCGCGCTGCTGCGCTATGCGGACGCGTGCCGCACGCGCTATCTGCACCATTTCGTGTGCGCCGACGATATCCCTTACGAGGAAGAGCCGGGCGTGCGCGAGAATGCGGCGTGGCGTACGCGCATCCAGCGGCTGGTGCTGGAGGACCTCGATGCGCGCGGCATCGCCTATACGGTCCTCACGGGGACGGTCGAGCAGCGCGCGGCGCGCGTGATGCAGGTCCTGGCAACGTTAAAGTGACCATGCGCCTGCGCGACATGAAGGGACTGGGGCCGCGTTCCGAGGAATGGCTGGCGCTGGTCGGCATCCGCCGAGATCCTGTTGCGTTTGGAGCAAATGGGATTGGCTCCGCGCTGAGTACGAATTCATCGTTAACCGTAAAACCGTCGCACCGGCGACGGCCGGTGCCCAAGTTCGTCGCGCAGTCGGTATGCATGCAAACTTGGGCCCCGGCCTACGCCGGGGCGACGGTTTCGAAGACAGCGGCGAGAAGTTAGCCAGCAACACTCGGGCCGCCAAGACGTACTCCGAATGCCGCCAGATGGTGTTCAATCTCGAACACATGCGCATCGACCTTGCCCATCTCGCGCAGCGCCTGCGCCAGGTGCAGCAGGTATTCACTGTTCGGTCCACTCGGTCCGCGCGCCAGCGCGATCTGGCGTGCGATGTCGCGTTCCGGCGCCGGCCCCAGGTAGGCCGCGTTCTCGTGCGTGGCGATATAGACGATCCCCTCGACGGTGGAACCGTCGTCGAAATGCATATCCGTCGCCAGGCGCAGGTAGCCGTTCTTTTCGCGGTAGTCGAGGTGGGCGAATTCCTCCGGCGTGACCAGGTAGGCCATGCCGTCGCAATGCGCTCCTGGTTCCGGCACCAGGGTCACCACGCGGCCAGGCGCGGTCTCGGTGCCGCGATGGTCGTGCGAACCCTGCCAGAAACGGCGCGACCAGCCGCGAATCGCGGCGGGACGGCGGTCGAGGAAAGGAAAGTCGGCCTTGAAGATCAGCGAACCGTAGCCGAACAGCCAGACGCTGTCGTGGCTGTCGAACTTGTCCATGCGCTGGTTGATCGCGATGGTGTTGTGGGACATCGTGGAGGAGGGCGAGTAGCGCTCAGTTTGCTAACAATAGTCATTCTAACGCGCCGGGCTCTGGCGCACAGACACCTCCGCAACCATATTCTCGACATGCTCGAACAGGAAGTCGATGAAGCTCTCCGCCGCCGGCGAGAGCGAGCGCCCGGGACGCGTGTAGACGAAGAAGCGCCGCGTCAGCTGCGGCGCTTCGAGCGGACGCATCACGAGGCCATAGAGCGTCGCGAGCGGCTCGGCGTAGGGCAGGCAGACCGTTACGCCCAGGCCCGCGCTCACCATCGCCAGCGCGGTGGTCATGAAGGTGACTTCGTGGGCCGGCTTGGCCGGCACTTCGCGCAGCGAGGCATGCATATCGTCCAGCAGGCGCTCGGTGAACTGGCCTTGCAGGGAAATGAAGGGGTAGCGCGACAAGTCGTGCCAGGTTACGCGCTCTTGCCGTTCCAGCTCGTGGCCCTTGGGGAACACGAGCGCGAACGGCATCTCGAACAGCTGGCGCGCGTGCAGGGTCGGCGCCGGATCGCGTTCCGGGCCGATGCCGAAATCCGCCTCCCCCGACAGCGTGCGCGCGATCACGCTTTCGACCGCCGTGTCGGCGAGGCGCACCTGGATGTCGGGATGCCGCGCGCGGTAGGCGGCGATCGCTTCCGGCAGCACCGTGCACGACATCAGCTGCGGCGCGGCGATGCGCACGATGCCTTTTTTGAGCCGCGTGTGATCCGCCACGTTAGCCAGCGCACCGTCCAAGTCATCAATCATCTGGCTAAATAGCGGGTACAACTCGCGGCCGATATCGGTGAGGGCAATCTTGCGGGTGCTGCGGTCGACCAAGCGTGTGCCAAGGGTCTGCTCCAGTTCCTTGATCAAACCGGACAAGGCTGATTGAGTAATGTGCAAGTACTCAGCAGCAAGCGTAAAGTGGCCTGTCTTGGCGACGGCGACGAAGGCGCGCATCTGGCGCAGGCTAGGATTCATAAGATATTCCGATAAATCGGGCGGAAAATACTGTTTGTATGATAGTACGTTTTGATTTGTAATGGCGAAGAACAAAGTTTTAGCGAAGGAAACACCATGAAACTCGCCACCCTCAAAACGGGCGGCCGCGACGGCACCCTGGTCGTCGTCAGCCGCGATCTCGTCACCTGCCAGGCCGTTCCGAAGATCGCCCGCACCCTGCAATGCGCGCTCGACGACTGGGACCGCATCGCGCCCGAGCTCCAGAAAGTCTACGACAAGCTCAATGCCGGCACCGCCGAGAAGGCCGAGTCCTTCCTGGAGGAAGAATGCCATTCGCCGCTGCCGCGCGCCTATCAATGGGCCGACGGTTCCGCCTACATCAACCACGTCGAGCTGGTGCGCAAGGCGCGCAACGCCGACGTTCCGGCGTCGTTCTATACCGACCCGCTGATGTACCAGGGCGGCTCGGATTCCTTCGTCGGTCCGAACGACCCGATCATGGTCCAGTCCGAGGACTGGGGCGTGGACCTGGAAGCCGAAGTAGCGGTGGTCACCGGCGACGTGCCGATGGGCGCCACGCCGGAGCAGGCGGCCGCCGCCATTCGCCTGGTGATGCTGGTCAACGACGTCTCGCTGCGCAACCTGATCCCGAACGAGCTGGCCAAGGGCTTCGGCTTCTTCCAGTCCAAGCCGGCCAGCGCCTTCTCGCCGGTGGCGGTCACGCCCGACGAGCTGGGCGACGCCTGGCGCGACAGCAAGCTGTGCCTGCCGCTGCTGGTGACGCTCAACGAAGCGCCGTTCGGCCGTCCGAACGCGGGCGAGGACATGACCTTCAGCTTCGCCCAGCTGGTGGCCCACGCGGCCAAGACCCGCGAGCTGGGCGCCGGCAGCATCATCGGCTCGGGCACCGTGTCGAACAAGCAGGGCAGCCTGCACGGTTCGAGCGTCGAGAACGGCGGTGTCGGCTACTGCTGCCTGGCCGAAGTACGCATGTATGAAACCATCGAGCAGGGCGCCCCGCAGACGCCGTTCCTGCGCTACGGCGACACCGTACGCATCGAAATGCTCGACGCCAGCGGCGCCAGCATTTTCGGCGCCATCGATCAAGAAGTTGCGCCTTACCACTGGAGGCATCGATGAAGCTCTATACCTACTTCCGCAGCTCGGCCGCGTACCGGGTCCGGATCGCGCTGAATCTGAAGGGCTTGTCCTACCAGGCGGTGCCTGTGCATCTGTTGAAGGGTGGTGGCGAGCAGCACCAGGAAGACTACCGCCGGATCAATCCGAGCGGCCTGTTGCCGGCCTTCCAGGACGACTGGATCACCTTGACCCAGTCGATGGCGATCATCGAGTACCTCGAGGAAGCGCATCCCACGGTGCCGCTGCTGCCGAAGGACGCGCCGGGCCGTGCACGCGTGCGCGAGCTGGCGCAGATCATCGGCTGCGACATCCACCCGATCAACAACCTGCGCGTGCTGAGCTACCTGGTGAAGCAGCTGGGCTTGTCGGAGCAGGCCAAGACCGAGTGGTACCGCCACTGGGTGATCGAAGGCTTCCAGTCGCTCGAGGCGCACCTGGCGCGCGACCCGGGCGCGGGCCCGTTCTGCCACGGCGACCGCCCGACCATCGCCGATTGCTACCTGGTGCCGCAGGTGTTCAATGCGCAGCGTTTCGATATCGATCTGAAGCCCTTCCCGAACATCGCGCGCATCAATGCGCTGTGTACCGACCTGCCGGCCTTCAAAGCGGCGCATCCATCGCGCCAGCCGGACGCGGAGTAAAGAAGCGGCACCGCACCTGCGGCAAGCAGGTGCGGTGTGGCGTGCCTAGTGGCGTGCCTAGTGGCGCGTCACCGAGCGGTCCGGCTCGGACGGCGTCGAGATTTCGTCCAGCGTGGCGTCGACCTTGGCCGAGTGCTTGGTTGCGATGTCGCCGAGCGAAACGATGCCGACCAGCTGGTGCGACTGCTCGTCGATGACCGGCACGCGGCGGATCTGCACGTCGCCCATCTGGCCGAGCACTTCGTCGACCTGCTGGTTGCTGAAGCAGGTGCGCACGTCGGTGCTCATCACGTCGGCCACGCAGGTCTGGTCCGGGGCCTGGCCGGCGGCGGTGGAGCGCACGGTGATGTCGCGGTCGGTGATCATGCCGACCAGGCGGTCGCCGTCGCATACGGGGATCGACCCCACGTTCAATTCATCCATCAGCTGCGCCGCCCGGCGCACGCTTTCCTGCGGCGAAATCGTCTGCACGTCTGGGGTCATGATGTCCTGGATTGTCTGCATGGTGTCCTCCTTCGTTGGTCGATGCCCCGGGTGGGGATGGAGGAAAATCATGCACCGAAACGAGAAAGGCGGACGCTAGATTGAATGGTGGAATGCTTGGGGTTTCTGGTGCAAGCGAGTAGTAGCGGTTTGCCAGCAGACCGCGCACCTCGCCTCAAGCACATACGCTACAATCCGCCCTCAAAAATCCGGACACACCACCATGACCATCCCCGCCCAGATCCTGCCCGCCCTCGACCTCGCCGCCCCCTCCTGGCGCCCGATCCTCGAGCAGGGCCTGGAAGCGATGGCCGCAGCCAACCCCGGCTACCTCCCGGCGCTCGCGGTCGACAATTATCTCCCCACCGAAAACCGCCTGTTCGCCGCCTTCGCCCAGCCCCTGGACAAGGTCCGCTACGTCCTGGTCGGCGAAGGCCCCTACCCACGCGCCGAAAGCGCGACAGGCGTCTGCTTCATGGACGGCGCCGTCGGCGAACTCTGGTGCGACACCGGCCTCTCGAAGCCCGTCAACCGCGCCACCTCGCTGCGCAACTTCATGAAGATGCTGCTGGTCGCATCAAGCCAGCTCCAGGCCCACGATACCGGCGGCGCGGCCATGGCCCCGATCGCCCGGGCCGCCCGCGGCGACGGCAGCATCCAGACCCTGGCCCAGCTGCAAGACAACCTGACCCGCCACGGCTTCCTGCTCCTGAACGCCTCGCTGGTGTTCCGCAGCCACGTCCCGCCCGCCGTCGACGCCCGCGCCTGGCTGCCTTTCCTGCAAACCGTGCTGGCTGCCCTGGCCGCGCGACAAAGCCCGCCGACCCTGGTCCTGTGGGGGAAAATCGCCGAGCAACTGAAAAAGCTGCCGGAAACCGCCGCGCTGCCGCAGATCGCCGCCGAGCATCCCTACAACCTGTCCTTTATCCAGCATCAGGGCATGCAAGAACTCTTCGGCCCGATGCAGCTGCTGCGGGCGCAATAAACAATTATTAAGAAAGCAGGAGGGGGGAGGCGGCTGCCATTTTTGGGGCTGCCAAGACAAGACGCTTGCGTTTTGCTATACTTGACTAAATCGTTCAACTAATCCGGTTTTTAGCAAGCTGCAATGAAGAGAGTTGTTGCAAGCGGATTATTTGGGCAAGAGGAATATTTTAACACTAACCGGGGTTGTGATGCGTCTGACCACCAAAGGCCGTTTTGCTGTTACCGCGATGATCGATCTTGCCATGCGTCAAGGCAATGGTCCGGTCACGCTGTCGGGCATCAGCCAGCGCCAGGCCATTTCGCTGTCGTACCTGGAGCAACTGTTCGGCAAGCTGCGCCGCCACGAGATCGTCGAATCGATCCGCGGCCCGGGCGGCGGCTACAGCCTGGCGCGTCCAGCGGAAAAGGTGACGGTGGCCGACATCATCATCGCCGTCGACGAGCCGCTCGATGCGACCCAGTGCGGCGGCAAGGAAAACTGCCACGGCGCCGACGCCGCCAGCGGCACCCGGTGCATGACCCACGAGCTGTGGACCACGCTGAACGAGAAGATGGTCGACTACCTCGATTCGGTCTCGCTGCAAGACCTGGTCGACCAGCAGAAGCAGAAGGAACAGAACGTCGTGGTGGTGCACCGCACCCACGCCGCCGTCGGACAAAATTGAAGCATATTGGAGTGAACTGATGAACGCGCCTTTGGACAAGAAAACCGAGCAGAGCTTCGCGACTGCGCCCCACTTCCCGATCTACATGGATTACTCGGCCACCACGCCGATCGATCCGCGCGTGGCGGACAAAATGATCCCCTTCCTGCGCGAGCAGTTCGGCAACCCGGCATCGCGCAGCCACATGTACGGCTGGACCGCGGAAGCTGCGGTCGAGGAAGCGCGCGGCCACGTGGCGGCCATCGTCGGCGCCGATCCGCGCGAGATCATCTGGACCTCGGGCGCGACCGAAAGCAACAACCTGGCGCTGAAGGGCGCTGCCCAGTTCTACAAGACCAAGGGCAAGCACATCATCACCGTCAAGACCGAGCACAAGGCCGTGCTGGACACCGTGCGCGAACTGGAACGCCAGGGCTTCGAGGCGACCTACCTCGAACCGCAGGAAAACGGCCTGATCACCCTCGAGCAGCTGGAAGCGGCGATCCGCCCGGACACCATCCTGGTCTCGGTCATGATGGTCAATAACGAGATCGGCGTGATCCAGCCGATCGCCGAGATCGGCGAACTGTGCCGCTCGAAAGGCATCATCTTCCACTGCGACGCCGCGCAAGCCGTCGGCAAGGTCGAGATCAACCTGGAAAAGCTGAAGGTCGACCTGATGACCTTCACCGCCCACAAGGTCTACGGCCCGAAGGGCATCGGCGCCCTGTACGTGCGCCGCAAGCCGCGCGTGCGCCTGGAAGCGCAGATGCACGGCGGCGGCCACGAGCGCGGCCTGCGATCGGGCACTCTGCCGACCCACCAGATCGTGGGCATGGGCGAAGCCTTCCGCATCGCCAAGGAAGAGATGGACAGCGAACTCGCGCGCATCAAGACCTTGCGCGACCGCCTGGCCAAGGGCCTGATGGAGATCGAAGAGGTCTACGTCAACGGCGACATGGAACACCGCGTCCCGCACAACCTGAACGTCTCGTTCAACTATGTCGAAGGCGAGTCGCTGATCATGGCGATCAAGGACATCGCCGTGTCGTCCGGCTCGGCCTGCACTTCGGCCTCGCTGGAACCGTCTTACGTCCTGCGCGCCCTGGGCCGCAGCGACGAACTGGCGCACAGCTCGATTCGCTTCACCATCGGCCGCTTCACGACCGAAGAAGAAGTCGACTTCGCCATCAACCTGCTGAAATCGAAGGTTGGCAAACTGCGCGAACTGTCGCCGCTGTGGGACATGTTCAAGGAAGGGATCGACCTCAACTCGATCCAATGGGCAGCCCACTAATTACCGTATTCAAGGAGTATCACCATGGCTTACTCGGACAAAGTTCTCGACCACTATGAAAACCCGCGCAACGTCGGCGCCTTCGACAAGGGCGACGACGCCGTCGGCACCGGCATGGTCGGCGCGCCGGCTTGCGGCGACGTGATGAAGCTGCAGATCAAGGTCAACGACCAGGGCCTGATCGAAGACGCGAAGTTCAAGACCTACGGCTGCGGCTCGGCGATCGCTTCGAGCTCGCTGGTGACCGAATGGGTCAAGGGCAAGTCGCTGGACGAAGCGCTGGCCATCAAGAACACCCAGATCGCCGAAGAACTGGCTCTGCCGCCGGTCAAGATCCACTGCTCGATCCTGGCCGAAGACGCGATCAAGGCCGCCGTCGCCGACTACAAAGCGAAGCACGCCGACAAGGCAGCGTAACAACCGTAGAACCTAGCTGGAGAACCACATGGCAATCACCCTGACCGAAAAAGCCGCCAAGCACGTCAACCGTTACCTCGAACGCCGGGGCAAGGGCATCGGCTTGCGCTTCGGTGTGCGCACCACGGGGTGCTCCGGCCTGGCCTACAAGCTCGAGTACGTCGACGAGATGTCGCCCGAGGACAACGTGTTCGAGTCCTTCGGCGTGAAGGTCTTCGTCGACCCCAAGAGCCTGCCCTACATCGACGGCACCGAGCTGGACTTCGCGCGCGAAGGCCTGAACGAGGGCTTCCGCTTCAACAACCCGAACGTCAAGGACAACTGCGGTTGCGGCGAGAGCTTCCGTATCTAACGCGCATGCAGAACCACTTCGACCTGTTCCACCTGCCGGCCCGTTTCGAGGTCGACATGGACGCGCTGGACGCGGCCTACCGCGAGGTGCAGGGCCAGGTGCACCCGGACCGCTTCGTCAACGCCTCGGACACCGAGAAGCGCGTGGCGATGCAATGGGCGACGCGCGCCAACGAGGCCTACCAGACCCTGCGCAATCCGCAGAAGCGCGCGCAGTACCTGTGCGAACTCAACGGCGTCGACCTGCAGACCGAGTCCAACACGGCCATGCCGATGGCCTTCCTGATGCAGCAGATGGAATGGCGCGAAGCGCTGGACGATGCGCGCGCCGGCAGGGACGTCGATGCATTGGACGGGCTGGACGCCCAGGTGAGGCGCGAGCGCAAGCAGATGCTGGAGCAGGTCGGCAAGCAACTCGACGCGGGCGACTACCAGGGCGCGGCGCAGGGCGTGCGCGCGCTGATGTTCCTCGATAAGTTCGGGGACGAAGTCCAGTACGCGTTCGAAGCCCTCGAGGCATAAGCGACGTCCCATACCGCAGGGTGGACGCCAGTCCGGCCCTGCGCCAGACAAGAATAATCAGGTATCACCACCATGGCACTCCTTCAAATCGCCGAACCCGGCATGTCCACCGCCCCGCACCAGCACCGCCTGGCCGTGGGCATCGACCTGGGCACCACCAATTCCCTCGTGGCCACCGTGCGCAGCGGCAGCCCCGAAGTGCTCAGCGACGAGGACGGCCGCCCGCTGCTGCCATCGGTCGTGCGCTACCTGCCCAACGGCCATGCCAACATCGGCTACAAGGCCCAGGCCCACCAGACCACCGACCCGAAGAACACCATCGTCTCGGTCAAGCGCTTCATGGGCCGCGGCCTGAAGGACATCGCCCACGCCGAGAACCTGCCTTACGACTTCGTGGATGCGCCCGGCATGGTGCAGATCAACACCGTGGCCGGCGTGAAAAGCCCGGTCGAGACCTCGGCCAATATCCTGGCCACCCTGCGCCAGCGCGCCGAGGATTCGCTCGGCGACGAACTGGTCGGCGCCGTGATCACCGTGCCGGCCTACTTCGACGACGCCCAGCGCCAGGCGACCAAGGACGCGGCCCAGCTGGCCGGCCTGAACGTGCTGCGCCTGCTGTCGGAACCGACCGCCGCCGCCATCGCCTATGGCCTGGACCACGGCAAGGAAGGCGTCTACGCGGTCTACGACCTGGGCGGCGGCACCTTCGACATCTCGATCCTCAAGCTCTCCAAGGGCGTGTTCGAAGTGCTGTCCACCGGCGGCGACTCGGCCCTGGGCGGCGACGACTTCGACCACCGCCTGTTCTGCTGGATCGTCGAGCAGGCCAAGCTGGCCCCGCTGTCCGAGCACGACACCGCGACCCTGATGGTCAAGGCGCGCCAGGCCAAGGAACTGCTGTCGACCAACGAAGAAACCACGATCGAGGCGATCCTGAAGTCGGGCGAGATCGTTCAGGTGACGATCGACGCGCACACCTTCGCCGAGATTACCAAGCACCTGGTCACGAAGACCATGAACGCCATCCGCAAGGCCATGCGCGACGCCAACGTCAGTGTCGAGGACGTGGACGGCGTGGTGATGGTGGGCGGCGCCACCCGCATGCCGCACGTGCGCCGCGCGGTGGGCGACTTCTTCCACACTATCCCGCACGCGAACATCGACCCGGACAAGGTGGTGGCGCTGGGCGCCGCCATCCAGGCGAACCTGTTGGCCGGTAACCGTGCCGAGGGCGACGACTGGCTGCTGCTGGACGTGACCCCGCTGTCGCTGGGCATCGAGACCATGGGCGGCCTGGTCGAGAAGATCATCCCGCGCAACTCGACGATTCCTTGCGCCCGCGCGCAGGAGTTCACGACCTTCAAGGACGGCCAGACCGCGCTGGCGGTGCACGTGGTGCAGGGCGAGCGCGAGCTGGTGTCGGACTGCCGCTCGCTGGCGCGCTTCGAGCTGCGCGGCATCCCGCCGATGGCGGCCGGCGCGGCGCGCATCCGCGTGACCTACCAGGTCGACGCGGACGGCCTGCTGTCGGTGTCGGCGCGCGAGATGCGTTCGGGCGTGGAAGCGTCGATCACCGTCAAGCCGTCCTACGGCCTGGGCGACGACGAGGTGGCGCGCATGCTGCAGGATTCGTACTCATCGGCGCAAGGCGACATGCAGGCGCGCGCACTGCGCGAAGAGCAGGTCGAGGCGGAGCGCATCCTGCTGGCGACGCAGTCGGCGCTGGACGCCGATGGCGAGCTGCTGAGCGATGAAGAGCGTGCCGAGATCGCCAGGCTGGAGCAGGGCGTGCGCGATGCGGTGGCCATGTCGCAG
This sequence comes from Massilia sp. ZL223, assembly GCF_018119395.1. Taxonomy (GTDB): domain Bacteria; phylum Pseudomonadota; class Gammaproteobacteria; order Burkholderiales; family Burkholderiaceae_D; genus Telluria. The sequence continues at coordinate 31,083 of NZ_JAGPWD010000020.1, read as the reverse complement.
GATGCGGCGGTCGACTCCGGCGCGCGCCAGAACGCGCTGCACGATGCGGTGCAGGCGCTGGCCAAGGGCACCGAGGACTTCGCTGCGCGCCGCATGGACAAGAGCGTTCGCAAGGTCCTGGCTGGTAAGTCGCTGGACGAGGTCTGATTCGTCCCACTACCGCCTGAATCGTCGTCCCCGCGCAGGCGGGGACCCAAGTTCGTCGCGCTGCCACTGAAAGCAAACGCAGCCGATTTGCGACTAAACTTGGGTTCCCGCCTCCGCGGGAACGACGGGTTAGAGCAGACACATAAAACAATTCACGAGGTAACCCAAGTGCCACAAATCGTCATCCTCCCCCATCCGGTGTTCTGCCCCGAAGGCGCCGTCCTCGAAGCCCCGCAGGGCAAGTCCATCTGCGACGTCCTGCTCGAGAACGACATCGAGATCGAACACGCCTGCGACCGCGTCTGCGCCTGCACCACCTGCCACGTGATCGTGCGCGAAGGCTTCGATTCGCTGAACGAGCAGGAAGAAAAGGAAGAGGACATGCTCGACAAGGCCTGGGGCCTGGAGCCGAACTCGCGCCTGTCCTGCCAGGCCATCGTCGCCGAGGAAGACCTGGTCGTCGAGATCCCGAAGTACACCATCAACCACGCAGCAGAAAAAAGCCACTGAACGCCACTGACCACCATGAAATGGACTGACGTGCAGGCCATCGCCGAGGCCCTCTACGAAAAATATCCGGACGTCGACCCGACCGCGATCCGCTTCACCGACCTGCACAACTGGGTCGTGGGCCTCGAGGAGTTCGACGACGACCGCACCCGCGGCGGCGAACGCGTATTGGAAGCCATCCAGGCGGCATGGATCGATGAAGCACGCTAACCAAGCCAAGAAAGCACCGGCCGCAGCCCCAGAGCTCCCGCCGGAAGTCCGCCCGGGCCAGTCGATCGAGCTGCTCAAGGAGCTGCACATCCTGACCCGCGACGGCAAGCTGAACCAGGACAGCCGCCGCAAGCTGAAGCAGGTCTACCACCTGTACAACTTCATCGAGCCGCTGCTCAAGGACGTGCGCGAACAGAAGCAGGGCGTGTCCCTGGTCGACCACGGCGCCGGCAAGTCCTACCTCGGCTTCATCCTGTACGACCTGTTCTTCAAGGGCCTGGACGACGGCTCCCACATCTACGGCATCGAGACCCGCGAAGAGCTGGTCCAGAAGTCGACCGAGCTGGCGGCGCGCCTGGGCTTCAGCGGCATGTCCTTCCTGCCGCTGTCGGTGGCCGAATCGACCACATCGAGCAAGCTGCCCGAGACCATCGACATCGTCACCGCGCTGCATGCCTGTAACACGGCCACCGACGACGCCATCGACTTCGCGCTCAAGAAGAAGGCCAAGCACATGGTGCTGGTGCCGTGCTGCCAGGCCGAAGTGGCCACGGTGCTGCGCAAGAACAAGGGCAAGGACCTGGGCCGCAGCGCACTCACCGAGATCTGGCGCCACCCGATCCACACCCGCGAGTTCGGCAGCCAGCTGACCAACGTGCTGCGCTGCCTGCAGCTCGAAGCCCATGGCTACCAGGTCACGGTGACTGAACTGGTCGGCTGGGAGCATTCGATGAAGAACGAGCTGATCGTCGCGACCTACAAGAACCTGCCGCGCCGCCGTCCGGCCGAACGCCTCGGCGAAGTCCTGTCCGAGCTCGGCCTGCAGGAAATGAAAGAACGCTTCTACACTGCCAACCAGGAATAAGACGATGAGCAAGATGGACAAGTGGATCGACCTGCGCAGCGACACCGTCACCCAGCCTTCCGACGCCATGCGCGCGGTGATGGCCGCCGCCGAAGTGGGCGACGACGTCTACGCGGACGACCCCTCGGTCAACCGCCTGCAGGAGTACGCGGCCGAGCTGTTCGGCTTTGAAGCCGGCCTGTTCGCGCCCAGCGGCACCCAGACCAACCTGATCGCGCTGATGACCCACTGCGGCCGTGGCGACGAATACCTGGTCGGCCAGGAAGCGCACACCTACAAGTACGAAGGCGGCGGCGCCGCGGTGCTGGGCAGCATCCAGCCGCAGCCGATCGCCAACCAGCCGGACGGCTCGATCGCCTTGGGCGACATCGAAGCCTATATCAAGCCGGACGACATGCACTTCGCGCGCACCCGCCTGCTGGCGCTGGAAAACACCATCGGCGGCCGCGTGCTGGGCCAGGACTATGTGGCCGCCGCCACGGCGCTGGCGCACGGCAAGGGCCTGGCCACCCACCTGGACGGCGCGCGCATCTGCAACGCCGCCGTGAAGCAGGGCATCAGCCTGCGCGCGGCGGTGGCCGGTTTCGACACCGTGTCGGTCTGCCTGTCGAAAGGCCTGGGCGCCCCGGTCGGCTCCGTGCTGCTGGGACCGAAGGCCTTCATCGAGCAGGGCAAGCGCTGGCGCAAGATGCTCGGCGGCGGCATGCGCCAGGCCGGCATCATCGCCGCGGCGGGCCAGTACGCGCTGGAGAACAATGTGCAGCGCCTGGCGGACGACCACGACAACGCGGCCGAGCTGGCGCGCGGCCTGTCCCGGATCGAGCAGCTGAAGGTCGGCACGCCGCAGACCAACATCTTCTGGATGGACATCCCGGTCGCCGCCTGCGAGCCGCTGCGCCAGGCCCTGGCGCGCGAACGCATCCGCGCTTCCATCGGTCCGAAGACGCGCCTGGTGACTCACCTGGACGTGAGCGCCGCCGACGTGGCGCGCACGGTCGAGGTGTTCACGGCCTTCTTCGCCGGCTGGCGCGCATGATGAGCGACGAAGGGATCCGCCTGGCCAAGCGCGTGGCCGAACTGAAGGGCTGCTCGCGCGCCGAGGCCGAACGCTATATCGCCGGCGGCTGGGTGACGGTCGACGCCAATGTGGCCGAAGATCCGGCCACCCGGGTCACGCCGGAACAGGCCGTCGCATTGCTGCCCGGCGCCACCGCCATCGAACCGCTGCCGGTGACCATCCTGCTGCACAAGCCGGCCGGCGTCGATGCCGGCGAGGGCGCGCTGGCGCTGATCAATGCGGACACCCTGGTCCAGCAGGGCCGGGGCGGCCAGCGCTTCCTGCGCCGCCACCTGAACAAGCTGACGCTCGCCACGCCGCTCGAACGCGAGGCCAGCGGCCTGGTGGTCTACAGCCAGGACTGGCGCGTGCTGCGCAAGCTGGTCGAGGACGCGTCGCGCATCGAGCACGAATACCTGGTCGAGGTGGACGGCCAGATGGCGGGCGAGGGCCTGGCGGGACTCAACCGCGACTTCAAGGCCAGCTGGCAGAACGAGACGCGGCTGCGCATCGCCGGCAAGAACATCCGGCCAGGGCAGATCGAGAGGGCCTGCGCCGCCGTCGACCTGAAGCTGCGCTCCATCCGCCGCCTGCGCGTCGGCCGCATTCCCCTGGCCAGCCTGCCCGAGGGCCGCTGGCGCTTCCTCCCCGAGACCGAACGCTTCTAGGCGCGCGCCTTCTTGTTCTCGCCGGCGAACAGCTCGATCTTCTTGGTGGGTCCCGAGACGATCAGGAGGTCGCCCGGCAGGATGCGGGTGTCGCCCAGGGCGTGCTCGAAGTCCTGGTTCATCCGCTTGACGCCGACGACGGTCACGCCGAAGCGGGAGCGCACATGCGCTTCCGCCAGCGTCTTGTGATGGGTGAGGTCTGGCGCATGGATCTTTGCGATCGCGAAGCCGTCCTCGAATTCGATGAAGTCCATCAGGCGCCCCGTGATCTGGTGCGCCACGCGCGCGCCCATGTCCGCTTCCGGGAAGATCACGTGATGCGCGCCGATGCGCTGGGCGATCTGCCCGTGCTCGGGCGACATGGCCTTGACCCAGATGTCCTTGATGCCCAGTTCGGTCAGCACCATGATGGTCATCAGGCTCCCCGCCAGGTCGGAGCCGATGCCGACGATGGCATGCGAAAAATCGGCCACGCCCAGCTGCAGCATGGTGTTCTCGTTGGTGGCGTCGGCCTGCACCGCGTGCGTCAGGCGGTCGGCCCAGATCTGCACCAGGTCTTCCCTGTGGTCGATGCCCATGACGTCGTGCCCCAGGCGCATGAGCGACTGGGCGACGGCGCCGCCGAAGCGGCCCAGGCCGATGACAACCACGCTGTCGCTCGCGGAAAACGCGAACTGCTCCGTAAAAATCCTACCCAACAATTGGGTTCTCCTCAGGATAGCGATATGGCATGCGCCTTTCCCCCAGGATGAGGGAGGTCGCGATGGTGATGGTGCCCACCCTGCCTACGAACATTAACACCGTCAGCAGCAACTGGCCGGACACGGGGAGTTGCGCCGTGATCCCGGTCGACAGTCCTGCCGAGCCGAATGCTGCGATGACTTCGAAGATGACCTGGGCAGGGGGCAAATCGGTGAGGCGCAGCATGACCAGGGTGCCGAGCGCCACCGCGAGGCTTCCCAGTACCAGTACGGTGATCGCCTGGCGCTGGGCGGACGCGCCCACGCGGCGCCCGAAGGCCTCGGTGTCCCGGTGCCCCTTGACCTCCGCGATGACCAGCAGGGCCAGGACCACGATGGTGCCGACCTTGACGCCGCCCGCGGTGCCCGCGCTCCCGCCGCCGACGAACATCAGGAAGTAGTGCAGTGCGAGGGACTCGTGGCTCAGCGCCGCGATGTCGATCGCATTGAAGCCGGCGGTGCGCGCCGATACCGACATGAAGGCGCTCGACAGCAGCTTGTCCGTGAAGCCCATGGCGCCGAGCGTGCGCGCGTTGTTCCATTCGAACAGCAGGACGCCGAGTGTGCCGAGCACCAGCAGCGCCAGGGTCCCCGCGAGCGTCAGCTTGGTATGCAGGGACCAGTGGCGCGGGTCGCGCCACCTGAGGCGCAGGTCGTTCAGGACGGGAAAGCCGATGCCGCCGATGACGATGGCAAGCATCATGGGCAGCAGGATCAGCGCGTCGGCGGCGTAGCGCACCAGGCTGTCGGGATGGATCGAGAAGCCGGCATTGTTGAAGGCGGAAACCGCATGGAACAAGCCGCTCCAGGCGGCTTCGCCCCAGGCCTGGCCGTAGGCGTAGCGCAGCCGCAGCGCCAGCATGGCGGCCAGCACGAGCTGCGACACGGCCGTAATGCCGAGCACCAGCCGCGCCACGCTGGCGATGTCGGTCATGCCCAGCGAGCGCGATTCGGTCTGGGTCACCAGGCGGGTACGCAGGCGGGGCGAGCGGTTGACCAGCAGCCCGAGCAGGGTGGCGGCCGTCATCATGCCGAAACCGCCCAGCTGGAACAGGACCATGATCACCGCCTGCCCGAAGATCGACCAATAGGTGCCGGTGTCGACCACCGCCAGGCCGGTCACGCACACTGCCGAGACGGCGGTGAAGAAGGCCGCGATGAAGGAGGCCGCGCCATCGCCGGACCGGGCGGCCGGCAGCATCAGCAGCGCCGTGCCGGCGAGGATGGCGAGCAGGAAGGCCAGCGCAACCGCGCGCGCGGGATGGAGGACAGCGTTCATGCGGCGTGCACGCTCACCGCGTATGCTCGACGTGGAAGTCCATGGTCTCGGTGTCGGCGTCCGTCGGCAGCGGCCGGCCGAACAGTTTCAGCCAGAAGAAACCCAGGATGCCGGCCATCAGCGAGGCCAGCAGGATCGCCATCTTCGAACTGTCGATCAATGCCGCGTTGCCGGGGAAGGCCAGGTTGGTGATAAAGATCGACATCGTGAAACCGATGCCGCCCAGCAGGCCGGCGCCCAGGATATGGCGCCAGGACAGGTCGGCCGGGAGGCGGCACAGGCCGAGCGCCGCCGCGCCCAGGGCGAAGGCGGTGATGCCCACGGGCTTGCCGAGCGCCAGGCCGGCCATGATGCCCAGGCTGTTCGAGTTGGCGAGCGCCGCCGCGGCGCCCGCGCCGATGACGATGCCGGTATTGGCCAGCGCGAAGATCGGCAGGATCAGGAAGGACACCGGCACGTGCAGGATATTCTCCAGGCGGTGCGAGGGCGACTCGGCATCGTCCTGGCGCGCCGAGTAGGGAATGGTAAAGGCCAGCAGCACGCCGGCGATGGTGGCGTGGACCCCGGACTTGAGCATCAGGAACCACATCAGCGCGCCTCCCGCCAGGTAAGGCAGCAGGCTCATGATCTTCAGGACGCGGTTCATGCACAGCAGGAGGCCGAAGACGGCGAGGGCGCCGGCCAGGTAGGCGAAGGCCAGGTCGCTGGTGTAGAACACGGCGATCACGACGATCGCGGCCAGGTCGTCCATCACCGCCAGCGCCGTCAGGAAGATCTTGAGCGAGGCCGGCACCGCACTGCGTCCCAGCAGCGCCAGCACGCCCAGGGCGAAGGCGATGTCGGTCGCCATCGGAATGCCGATCCCCGCCTGCGTCGGCGTGCCGCCGTTGAGCAGGAAGTGGATCAGGGCGGGGACGCCGACCCCGCCCAGGGCCGCGATCAGGGGCAGCATGGCATTGCGGATGTCCGACAGCTCGCCGTTATAGAGCTCGCGCTCCAGTTCCAGCCCGATGAGCAGGAAGAAGATTGCCATCAGGCCGTCGTTGACCCAGTGCTCGACGCTCAGGCCGGCGAGCTTGGCATGCCAGAAGCCGAGATAAGCGTCGCTGTAGGCGGAATTCGCCACGATCAGCGAGGCGACCGTGCACAGGATCAGGACGATGCCGCCCGCTTTCTTGGAATGAAAGAAGCGCTGGAAGGTGAGGGAAAGGGCTTGTTGGACAGTAGGCATGAGATCCTTGGATGGTCGCAAATAGGCCGCGTGGCGGCCCGACCATCGCGCATCCTGTCATACCTGGCGGTACGATCACCCTTGCCTGGAGTATAACGCAATCCCCGTCAGGGAAGGCCGCCAGCCGGATCGCGCCGTGGGCTCAGCAACTCCACGAAACGCGTTGCCGCCACGCCCAGCGGCCGCTCATTGGTCCAGATCACGTCCACGAAAAAGCGCAGCACGTTGGTGAAGTTCGCCGAGGGAATCTCGACCAGCTCGCCCAGTTCCAGCGGATCGCGCACGAAGCCCGACGGCAGCCAGGCCCAGCCCAGTCCTGCCTTCACCAGGGACAGGGCCGCGACGGGGTTATCGGTGCGCCACTGCAGGCGCGAGACGGCGATGCGTTTGTCCACCTGGAGGGCGTCGCGCCCGGCCACGACGATCTGGCGCTCCGCCAGCAGGTCGGCGTCGCGGATCGCCTCCACGCCTGCGCGACCGAGCATGGGATGGGTGGGGGCGAGCACGGCCACCAGGCGTTCCTCGGCCACTTCCTGGAACACTTCGCGCGCATCCATGCCGTAGCGCTCGAACACCAGCGCGAGCTGGGCCCGGCCGCTCTGCACCATTGCGAGCGCATCGGCCTGGGGCGCGCTCAGGACTTCGATTTCCAGCAGCGGGAATTCAGCGCCCAGGGTGGCCAGCGCTTCGCTCCAGGCTGCGGACGCCAGGAGCTCCGGCAGGATGGCGATGCTCAAGGAAGCTTCCAGCCCGCGCGTCAGCGACAGCGCGTGGTTGTTCAGGCGCTGCAGCTGCTCGACCAGCACTCGCGCCTGGGGCAGCAGGGCCTGGGCGTGCGCGGTGGGCCTGGGCTCGCGGCCGCTGCGGTCGAACAGCTCCAGGCCCAGTTCCGCTTCCAGGTTGCCGATGGCCATGCTGACCGCCGAGGGCACGCGCTGCAGCACGCGGGCGGCGGCGGAAAAGGAGCCATGGTCGATGGCGGCCAGGAAGACGCGCAGGTTGTCGAGATCGAATGCCATCTATCAATTCTACTGATATTTCCCGACTTTTTCTTTCAGGCGGACTTGGGTAGGATCGCGTCAGGCATTCGAGCCTGGAACGCATTGAAAGGAAAGAAGATGGTGTGGTTATCGCTGTTCGCAGCAGGACTGTTCGAGATCGTCTGGGCCATCGGCCTCAAGTACACGGACGGATTTACGCGGCTCTGGCCGACCGTCGGCACCCTGGCCGCGATGGCGCTGAGCATCGCCTTGCTGGGCTATGCGCTGAAAACGCTGCCGGTGGGGACGGCTTACGCGATCTGGACCGGCATCGGGGCCGTGGGAACGGCCATCGCGGGCATGGTGTTCCTGGGCGAATCCGCGTCGCTGGCGCGGATCGCCTGCATTGCCCTGATCGGTGCGGGCATCGTGGGGCTCAAGCTCGTCACCCCGGCTTGACCGGGGCCTAGGCGCGTGCGCGCTTGGGCAGGGCGATGAGGCGGGTGCCGGCCAGCTTGTCGTGCAGGAACTGGCGGTCCTTGTCGAGGAAGGCGGTGAGCGCCCAGGCGACCACGCCGATGGCGAGGGCGATGGCGATCTGGCCCTTGCCGTGCAGCCCGAAGGCGCCGCATACCAGCAGGGCCGGGACAAACCAGCCCCAGGCCAGCAGGAAGCGGATCACCGCCGTACGCCAGGGCAGGCGCGCATGGCCCAGCTGGACCACCTTGATGCGCCAGGTCTTCATCGCCAGGGTGTGGCCGCTGTCGACCCAGCACCAGATGAAATACGCCGCCGTCACCAGGAACAGGAAGGCCTTCAGGCCGTGCTGGTAGACGGCTTCCTGGCGGTTGCCGGTCAGGAGCAGGTAGAGCAGCACCGCCAGCATCTCGACCGCCAGCAGCAGGAAGCCTTCGTAGACCATCGCCAGGACGCGGCGTTTGATAGGGGGCGTACTGACAGGGACGGTCTCAGTTGCTTGCATTCGAAGAAGACGGAACAGGTGGCGGGCTGGCCGGCGTCGCCGCCGGGGTCGATGGGGTGGCGCTTGGGCCCGGCGCGGAGACAGCCGGTGCCGGCGCGGCCGGCGCGCCTGCCGCCGGTGCGGCCGGCGCCGGGGCAGGCGTGGATGCCGTCGCGCTTGGGGCCGGGGCGTTCGCGCCCGGGGGCGTGATGCACTCGGCGCCGCGGCGCGTGGTGTTCGGAGGACACGGGGTCGGGATGACCAGGGTCGGCGATTCCGGCAGGGCCACCGGGGCCGGCTTGCGGGTGGCCGACTTGGCCAGCTTGCGCTTCTGTTCCGGAGGAAGTTGCTTGTAGCTTTCCCAGGTGGCGATTTTCTCGCCCGGCGCCAGCTTGCGGGTCTTGTTGAAGTTCTCGCGCGCCAGGTTGCGCTGCTGCGGGGTGAGCTTCATCCACTGGCGCATGCGCTCGTGCACGCGCTGCTGCTCGAGCGGGCTCATGGAGCTGAAGCGCTCGGACAGTTCCAGCCAGCGGCGCTTGCGCATGCCTTCCAGCTGGTCCCATTCGGCCTGCAGCGGGGCGAGCGCGGTGCGCTGGGCCGGCGTCAGGTCGCGCCACAGCGGCTTGTCGAGGGATTTGGGCGCCGGCTTGCCGCCCGGGGCGCCCAGCGCTGCCGAAGCCGGCGGTGTCGGCGTGGAGCCGACCCGGTCCACGATGACCCAGGCGACGGCGCCGGCCACCAGGACCGCCGCCGCCGTTCCCAACAGGGCAACGCGAGGCTTCGAAGCGTTTTTCGTCATTGCTGGCGCTGCTGCGACTCCAGGTAGGCGGGGAACCCGGTGTCGAGATACGCGGTCAGCGGCAGTTCGTCGGCCAGCACGGCCGCGTCGATGTCGGCCAGTTCGGCCAGTCGCTCCTGCTGTTCATGCTGATAGATGCCGCCCATGCCGATGACCAGCCCCAGCAGCGGCACGGCCACGGCCACGCGCGACAGCGCCTGGCCGCTCAGCAGGTAAGAAAAACCGGACCAGCCGTGGCGTACGGCTGGCTGGGGCGCATCGGCCTTCTTGCGCGCCATGGCGCGCGCGCGGGCCTGCGCCAGCCGGTCGGTCGTCGAGGCCGGCAATGCGTCGAGCTGTTCGTTCAGCGCGTGGCGTATCTTGTACGCCAGGTTGATGTCGTCGGTGTTCATAATTTGATTCCCTTGGCCTTGAGCGCTTCGGCGAGGGCGTGGGTAGCGCGGGAACAATGTGTTTTTACGCTGCCTTCCGAGCAACCCATCGCTACGGCCGTTTCGGCCACGTCCATATCCTGCCAGTAACGCATGAGGAAGGCTTCCCGTTGACGTCCCGGGAGTTTTTGTACTTCTTCTTCGATCAGGCGCAAGGTTTGGGCGCGCTCAAGCTGGTCCGCGCTCGACTCTGCGGCGGCCGATCCTTCCTCGGCTTCATACGAAGCAAGTATATCAAATTCGTCATCGTCCCCATCCTTGCCGGAGAAGCCGGAGAAGAGGCTGATCCAGGTATTGCGCACCTTTTCGCGGCGGAAGTAATCGAGGATCGTGGTCTGCAGGATGCGCTGGAACAGCATCGGCAGTTCGTTGACCGGCTTGTCGCCGTATTTTTCGGCCAGCTTGATCATGGCGTCCTGGACGATATCCAGCGCCGATTCGTCCTTGCGCACCGCATACACCGCCTGCTTGAACGCGCGCCGTTCGACATTCTCGAGGAAGTCGTTAAGTTCTTTGTCTGTGGCCATGCGGGTTCAGGGGAGTGCTTTCTTGCTCTGCCTTAAGGAAAACTGACGAATCCTAGCAAAAAACCACCAGGTATGCACCGGAATTGCACAGCCGCGTCCCTGTAATGCCTCGGGACGGCGGTCGCGAGCTGCAAAAAATGCATGTTCATACATGAAATGATTCGTTGTCCGGCCAAATGTGCGTGGCTATTCTCGAAACACCACTCATCAACGGACACGCTCATGCCGCTCGATTCCACCCGCCAGGATTTCGCCATCCACCCCTTCATCGGCAGCCCGCTCGGGGCCGAAGTGCTGGGACTGGACCTGTCGCGCCCGCTCAGCGATACGGACTTCCGCCGCCTGCATCGCGCCCACCTCGACCATCATGTGCTGGTGTTCCGCGACCAGCAGGTCACGCCGGGCGAGCAGGTGGCCTTCAGCCGCCGCTTCGGCGAGCTGCAGATCCACGTGCTGCGCCAGTTCCAGCTGGCCGGCCATCCGGAAGTGCTGGTGATCTCGAATATCGTCGAGCACGGCCAGCCGATCGGCCTGGGCGACGCCGGCCACTTCTGGCATTCCGACCTGTCGTACAAGGAAACGCCCAGCCTGGGATCCATGCTGCATGCCCAGGAATTGCCGGAAGAGGGCGGCGACACCTTGTTCGCCAACCAGCACCTGGCCTGGGACACCCTGCCGGCCTGGCTCAAGCGCGAAGTCGAGGGACTGCAGGCCGAGCACTGGTACCTGGCGCGCTACGAAGAGTTGCAGCAGCGCAACCCCTGGCGTCCCAAGCTGACCCAGGCCCAGATCGACGAGGTGAAGCCGGTGCGCCACCCGGTGGTGCGCACTCATCCCGAAACCGGCCGCCGCGCGCTGTTCGTCAGCGAGCATTTCACCACCCGCATCCTGGGCGTGTCCGAGGAGCACAGCCGCGAGCTGCTGGATGCCCTGTTCGCCCACAGCACGGGCGCCGAATTCATTTACCGCCACCAATGGCGGCCGCAGGACATGGTGTTCTGGGACAACCGCTCCCTGATGCACCTGGCCACCGGCTGCCCCGACCACCTGCCCCGCAAGCTCTACCGCACGACGATCGCCGGCGACGTCCCATTCTGAACAAGGAAACGCAATGACACTGAAGAACATCGCCGCGGCTGCGGCGCTGGCCCTGGCCTTGCCTTCGCTGGCCCAGGCCGAAGGCAAGATCCGCATCGCCGAGCAGTTCGGCGTGGTCTATCTGCTGCTGAACGTGGCCCAGGACCAGAAGCTGATCGAGAAGCACGGCAAGAAGCATGGCGTCGATATCGACGTCGACTGGGTCAAGCTCTCGGGCGGGGCGGCCACCAACGAGGCCTTGCTGTCCGGATCGGTCGACGTGGTCGGCGCCGGCCTCGGCCCGCTGTTCACGATCTGGGACCGCACCAGCGGACGGCAGAACGTGCGCGCCGTCGCCTCGCTCGGCAATTTCCCATATTACCTCGTGAGCACCAACCCGGCGGTCAAGAGTATTGCCGACTTCACGGACAAGGACCGCATCGCGCTGCCGGCCGTGACGGTGTCGGTGCAGGCCCGCATCCTGCAGCTGGCCGCCAGCAAGCAGTGGGGCGCCGCCCAATACAAGAAGCTCGATCCGATCACCCAGACCGTGCCGCACCCGGACGCGGCGGCCGCCATCATCGCCGGCAAGACCGAGCTGAACGCCCACTTCGGCAACCCGCCTTTCCAGGACCAGGAACTGGCCGCCAATCCCAAGGCCCGCGTGGTGCTCGATTCCTACCAGGTGCTGGGCGGACCAAGCTCGGCCACGGTGCTCTACGCGACCGAGAACTACGTCAGGGAAAACCCGAAGACCTACCGCGCCTTCATCGACGCCCTGGTCGAGGCGGCCCAGCTGGCCACGAACAATCCGGAGGCGGCGGCCGACGCCTACCTGCGCGTCAACAAGGGCAATATCGACCGCGCGCTGCTGGTAAAGGTGATCAAGGATCCGAAAGTGCAGTTCAAGGTGGCGCCGCAGAACACCCTGGGACTGGCCCAGTTCCTGCACCAGGTCGGCGCGATCAAGAACAAGCCGGCCAGCTGGCGCGATTATTTCTTCGCCCATCCGGCACTCGAAACGGGGAGCTGAGTCATGACGCCCTTGAACCTGGTGCCGTCCGAGCCGCTGCTGCGTGCCGACCATGTCACCCTGGAATACCAGGGCGAGCATGGTACGGTGCGCGCCACCGAAGACGTGAGTTTCGAGGTCTGGCGCGGCGACCGCTTCGTGCTGCTGGGGCCTTCGGGCTGCGGCAAGTCGACCCTGCTCAAGGCTGCCGGCGGCTTCATCCGGCCGCAAGCGGGCAGCCTGAGCCTGGCCGGCCAGCCGGTCACCGGGCCGGGGCCGGACCGCATCGTCGTGTTCCAGGAGTTCGACCAGCTGCCGCCTTGGAAGACCGTGCGCGACAACGTGATGTTTCCGATGCTGGCTGGCGGCGTCAGGCGCAGCGAGGCCGACCAGCGCGCCGGTCACTGGCTGGGCAAGGTGGGGCTGGCGCGCTTCGCCGACGCCTATCCGCATACCTTGTCGGGCGGGATGAAGGCGAGGGTGGCGATCGCCCGCGCGCTGGCGATGCAGCCGGCCGTGCTGCTGATGGACGAGCCTTTCGCCGCGCTCGATGCGCTGACCCGCCGCACCATGCAGGAAGAACTGCAGGCGCTGTGGGAAGAGATCGGCTTCACGATGCTGTTCGTCACGCACTCGATCGAGGAAGCGCTGGTGGTGGGCAACCGCATCCTGCTGCTCTCGCCCCATCCGGGGCGCGTGCGCGCCGAGCTCAATAGCCACCAGTTCAGCCTGTCGAGCGCCGGCAGCCAGGAATTCCAGGCGGCGGCCCAACGCATCCATGGCTTGCTGTTCGGCCAGGCCGCGGAACCGATTTCTCACCCCTCTACCGCAGTGCAATGATGAGCAGTTTCCGTGAGCCTCCGGTGCGTCCGGAATATATCCTCGAACCCCTTGGGGTGTCTCCTGGTTTGGCCGCCCCGGGTCCCGTGGCCCGGGCGGCCTCTTTTGCGCTGCCCGACCTGGGCTGGCTGCGCAAGCTGGGCATCCTGCTGGCGCTGGCCCTGCTGTGGGAAGGGCTGGCGCGCTGGTTCGGCAACGACCTGCTGCTGCCGGGCGCCCTGCAGACGGGCAGGGCCTTCCTCGAGGGCCTGATGTCGGGCGAGCTGTTCGGCTACGTGAAGGTGTCGCTGGCGGTGCTGCTCCAGGGCTTCCTGCTGGGCGTGCTCGGCTCTTTCCTGCTGACCTGGCTGGCGGTCTCCTACCGCTGGGGCCGCGAACTGATCGATACCCTGACCTCGATGTTCAACCCGCTGCCGGCCATCGCGCTGCTGCCGCTGGCCCTGCTGTGGTTTGGACTGGGCAAGGGCAGTCTGCTGATGGTGCTGGTGCACTCGGTGCTGTGGCCGTTGACCCTGAATGCGAGCGCGGGCTTCCGCTCGGTGCCGGAGACCTTGCGCATGGCTGGGCGTAACTATGGTCTGGGTGGGCTGCGCATGGTGCTGCAGATCCTGATCCCCGCGGCGCTGCCGTCCATTTTGTCGGGCTTGAAGATCGGCTGGGCCTTCGCGTGGCGCACCCTGATTGCTGCCGAGTTGGTTTTTGGCAGCACCTCGGGGCAGGGCGGGCTGGGCTGGTATATCTTCCAGAGCCGCAACGAACTGTTTACAGACAAGGTCTTCGCCGGGCTGGCTGCCGTCATCCTCATTGGCCTCGCAGTCGAGGCCGCCATCTTCCAGACGCTCGAGCGTCTGACCATCCGCCGCTGGGGCATGCAGCGCTAGCTCCTGCACGTCGTTCCGCCTAAGTTTGTTGAGCTATCGTGACGCTGAACTTGGGCCCCGGCCTTCGCCGGGGCGACGGCTCATCGGCTAACTTATAGGTCGTAGTGGTTTGGCAGAGCAGATTTTCAAATTATCTCCTTGACCAAAATGGTGCAGCGCGGTAATGTGCTTAATACGCTTTGCACCCCCGAAGCATCAAGTCAACCGGAATCGGCACAAAAGGCCTTGTCCGGATCATTGACGCGCTTTCATTTGTAGGCAGTTTGCTCCAACCCGCGCCACAAGCGCGAGAGATGCGATCGACCGCTACAGACACTCAAGCTGAACGAGTTGCGCCCAGCGCCGGTGCGTAAGGACCCTACGGTGGCCTGAAACATCGACGTGCACGCAGAAAGAAGGGAAGCATGAGCACTGTCGCGCGAGACGCGTTTCGTTAGGAACGGGCATCCGATCAATCTCCCTCTGGGTCTTGAAAGGAATGAACATGAGTAACGATTCAGCCGTCCCCATCACGGGCGCTGAGATAGTGGTGCGTTGTCTCGCGGAAGAGGGCGTCAAGCACGTCTTCGGTTATCCCGGCGGGGCAGTCCTCTACATCTACGACGCCATCTTCAAGCAGGACAAATTCCAGCACGTACTGGTTCGCCACGAACAGGCCGCGGTCCATGCCGCTGACGCCTATTCGCGCAGCTCGAACACCGTGGGCGTCGCCCTCGTGACCTCGGGTCCTGGTGTCACCAATGCCGTCACCGGCCTGTCCACCGCTTACATGGATTCGATCCCGATGGTCGTGATCTCCGGCCAGGTGCCGAGCCACGCGATCGGCCAGGACGCCTTCCAGGAATGCGACACCGTCGGCATCACCCGCCCGGTGGTCAAGCACAACTTCCTGGTCAAGGATGTGCGCGAGCTGGCCTCGACCATCAAGAAAGCCTTCTACATCGCCCGCACCGGCCGCCCCGGCCCCGTGCTGGTCGACATCCCGAAGGACATCAGCATGCACAAGTGCGTGTACGAGTATCCTCGCGAGATCGAGATGCGTTCGTACCGCCCGGTCGACAAGGGCCACGCGGGCCAGATCCGCAAGGCCGTGCAATTGCTGCAGGGCGCAGAGCGCCCGATGATCTACGCCGGCGGCGGCGTGATCCTGGCGAACGCGTCGAACGAACTGAACCGCCTGGTCGACAAGCTCGGCTTCCCGGTCACCAACACGCTGATGGGCCTGGGCGCCTCGCGCTCCACCAGCCCGCACTTCGTCGGCATGCCCGGCATGCACGGCACCTACGAAGCGAACATGGCGATGCAGAACTGCGACGTCCTGATCGCCATCGGTGCCCGCTTCGACGACCGCGTGATCGGCAATCCCAAGCACTTCGCGACCAACCCGCGCAAGATCATCCACATCGACATCGACCCTTCGTCGATCTCGAAGCGCGTCAAGGTCGACATCCCCATCGTCGGCAACGTCAAGGACGTGCTGGTCGAACTGCTCTCGCAGCTC
Organism: Massilia sp. ZL223; assembly: GCF_018119395.1. Lineage (GTDB taxonomy): Bacteria > Pseudomonadota > Gammaproteobacteria > Burkholderiales > Burkholderiaceae_D > Telluria. Next base: position 15,367 of record NZ_JAGPWD010000020.1, on the reverse strand, counting down.
GACGCCAGCACGACGTCCACCAACACCATCCCGTTGCAGGCATGGTGGAAGCAGATCGCTGAATGGCGCGGCCGCGACTGCCTGGGCTATGCCAAGTCGGATGAGCTGATCAAGCCGCAGTCCGTCATCGAGCAGCTGTACAAGGTGACCGACGGCGACGCCTTCATCACCTCGGACGTGGGCCAGCACCAGATGTGGGCCGCGCAGTACTACGGCTTCGACAAGCCGCGCCGCTGGATCAACTCGGGCGGCCTGGGCACCATGGGCGTGGGCCTGCCGTACGCCATGGGCGTGCAGATGGCCAACCCGGGCGCCACCGTCGCTTGCGTGACGGGCGAGGGCTCGATCCAGATGTGCATCCAGGAGCTGGCGACCTGCAAGCAGTACCACCTGACGCCGAAGATCATCCTCCTGAACAACCGCTTCCTGGGCATGGTGCGCCAGTGGCAGCAGATCGACTACGGCTCGCGCTATTCCGAGTCCTACATGGATTCGCTGCCGGACTTCGAGAAGCTGGCCGAGGCCTATGGCCACGTCGGCATGCGCATCGAGAAGCCGGGCGACGTCGAGGGCTCGCTGCGCGAAGCCTTCGCCATGAAGGACCGCCTGGTGTTCATGAACTTCATCACCGACCAGAGCGAGAACGTCTGGCCGATGGTCAAGGCGGGCAAAGGCCTGAATGAAATGCTGCTCGGCTCGGAGGACCTGTAATGCGACACATCATTTCCGTCCTCCTCGAGAACGAAGCCGGCGCCCTGTCGCGCGTGGTCGGGCTGTTTTCCGCACGCGGCTACAACATCGAAACCCTGACCGTGGCGCCGACCGAAGATGCGACCCTGTCCCGCATGACGATCGTCACCTCGGGCTCGGACGACATCATCGAGCAGATCACCAAGCACCTGAACCGCCTGATCGAGGTGGTGAAGGTGGTCGACCTGACCGAAGGCCAGCACATCGAGCGCGAGCTCATGCTGATCAAGGTGCGCGCCGTCGGCAAGGAACGTGAAGAGATGAAGCGCACGGCGGACATCTTCCGCGGCCGCATCATCGACGTCACCGAAAAGACGTACACGATCGAACTGACCGGCGCCAAGAGCAAGCTCGACGCCTTCATCGACGCCATCGACCGCGCATCCATCCTCGAGACCGTCCGTACCGGCGGCTCCGGCATCGGCCGCGGCGAGCGCATCCTCAAAGTATAAACAGCCCCACTTAAAAATTAGGAACGAACATGAAAGTTTTCTACGACAAAGACTGCGACCTCTCCCTCATCAAAGGCAAGAATGTCGCCATCATCGGCTACGGCTCGCAAGGTCATGCGCACGCACAGAACCTGAGCGAATCGGGCGTCAATGTCACCGTGGGGCTGCGCCGCGGCGGCGCTTCCTGGAACAAGGTCGAGCAGGCCGGCCTGAAGGTCGCCGAGGTTGATGAAGCGGTCAAGAGCGCCGACGTCATCATGGTCCTGCTGCCGGACGAGAACATCGCTCAGGTCTACAAGGAAAACATCGAGCCGAACGCCAAGCAGGGCGCCGTGCTGGCCTTCGCCCACGGCTTCAACGTGCATTATGGACAGGTGGTGCCGCGCGCCGACCTCGACGTGATCATGGTTGCGCCGAAGGCCCCGGGCCACACCGTTCGCGGCACCTACCGCCAGGGTGGCGGCGTGCCGCACCTGGTCGCCGTCTACCAGGACAAGTCGGGTTCGGCCCGCGACATCGCGCTGTCCTACGCCATGGCCAACGGCGGCGGCCGCGCCGGCATCATCGAGACCAACTTCCGCGAAGAGACCGAGACCGACCTGTTCGGCGAGCAGGCCGTGCTGTGCGGCGGCACCGTGGAACTGATCAAGGCCGGCTTCGAGACCCTGGTGGAAGCGGGCTACGCGCCGGAGATGGCCTACTTCGAGTGCCTGCACGAGCTGAAGCTGATCGTCGACCTGATCTACGAAGGCGGCATCGCCAACATGAACTACTCGATCTCGAACAACGCGGAATACGGCGAGTACGTCACCGGCCCGCGCGTCGTGACCGCGCAGACCAAGGAAGCGATGAAGCAGTGCCTGAAGGACATCCAGACCGGCGAATACGCGAAGAGCTTCATCCTCGAGAACAAGGCCGGCGCCCCGACCCTGATCTCGCGCCGCCGCCTGACCTCGGAGCACCAGATCGAGGAGGTCGGCGCCAAGCTGCGCGCGATGATGCCTTGGATCGCCAAGAACAAGCTCGTGGACCAGTCGAAGAACTAAGCGTCGCGTTCTCACGCTGAATGGGCGGCAACCGGTCTGGTTGCCGCCCATTTTCTTTGCGCGTGGGGCCATGCGTTCTGGGTAGCTGTGACAATTGAAGAGAATGGCGGGCCGAGGCGCTCCCTATACTGGTGGGCTTTGGACTTCCCGACGCCCACGATGCCCCGCCTCCTGCTCGCCGCCATCTTCTTCGTCGCCACGGCCGCCCATGGCGCCGGCCACTTCAGCTTTTCCAATCCGCCCGGCCCGCATGCGGTCGGCGTGAAATTCGTCCAGCAATACGACCGGACGCGGCTCTTCAAGCGGCGCATCGATGCGATCACCGGCGAACCGGCCCGCGGCGAGCGCGCGCGGCCGGTGCAGACCATCGTCTGGTATCCGGCGGCGCGGGGCGGCAAGCCGCTCGCCTACCGCGATTATCTCGAGACGATGGCGACCGAGGACGAGTTCGCGCGCGGCGCCGAGCAGGTCAGGCGCCTGACCGACGAGCGCATCGAGGGCAATGCGGGTTCGCGCCGCGAGGCCTTGCTGCGCGAGGTGGCGGCGCCGATGCGGGCCGTGCGCGATGCGCGCGCGCAGGACGGCAAGTATCCCGTCGTGATCTATGCGCCGAGCTTTTCCGCGTCCGCCATCGAGAACGTGGACTTGTGCGAATACCTGGCGAGCCAGGGCTATATCGTCCTGTCCAGCGCCTCGCTCGGCGCCTATTCGCGCCCGATGACGCTCGACCTGGAAGGCCTGGAGACGCAGGCTGCCGACATCTCCTTCCTCATCGGCTACGCGGCCACGCTGCCCCAGGCCGACACGGGCAGGGTGGCCGTGGCCGGCTTCAGCTGGGGCGGCCTGGCCAACGTGCTCGCGGCGGCGAAGGACGAGCGCATCAAGGCCCTGGTCAGCCTGGACGGCTCGCTGCGCGGCTATCCGCAGTTCGTCGACGGCGGCAAGGATGCGGCCAAGTATGTGACGCCGGAGCGCATCACCGTCCCGCTGCTCTACCTGGGAGCGCGTCCCCGGACGCTCGAGGACTTGAGCAGCAGAAAATTCGACCTCCGCTATTCGTTCATGAACCAGATGAAGTACGCGGACGTGTACATCGTGTCGCTGCTGCCGATGACGCACGGGGACTTCTCGTCCTACGGCGTGCGGATGTCCCAGGATGACGGATTCGGTGACTACACGCGCGAGGAGGTGGAACTGGCGCACAGCTGGGCGGGACGCTACGTCCGTCACTTCCTCGACGCCTACCTGAAGGGGAATGCCGAAGGCCTCGCCTTCGTCAACAACAAACCGGCGGCGAACAAGGCCCCGCGGCACATGATCTCCGCCGACATCCGCCGCAAGAAGGAATCCGCGCCGCCGACCCTAGAGCATTTCGCCGAGCGCCTCGCCGCCGAAGGCTTCGACAAGGCCGTCTCCATCCACGAGGAATTCACGCGGCGCGGCGCCACCTTCAAGCTGGGTCCCAACGAGATCTACGGATGGGGAGCCCAGCTGGCGCGCATCGACCGCCCGGAGCAGGCGCGGGAAGTCTTCCGGCTCGGGACCCATCTGCATCCGGAGATGGGCTTCATCCATGACGGCCTGGCGGAGATGCAGGCCAAGACCGGGCAGGTCCAGGAGGCGGTGAAGACCTATCGCCGCGTGCTGGAGCTCGATCCGGCGAACGCCGACGCGATGCGCTACCTGAAGACGCACGGGGCGGCGGCAGGCGCCTCCGCCCCGTGAGCACACCGGGCCGGTCCCGGCGCCCGGTCTATGGCGCTGTCCCTGCCTTGCGCAGGGCGCGCTTCACCGCGCGGTTCCGGCGCAGCAGATAGACCACCCTGTACAGCATGAAGCAGAGGGCGGCCACGGCGACCGCCAGAGCAGCTGTCGTCCCGGCGACCTGCAAGGCCAGGACGATCAGGATCGGGGCCACGTAGAAGATGTTGACCAGGCTGGACAAGATCGCCCACCAGCCCGGCAGCTTCAGGCCGACCGCCGGGGAGGCCAGGTCGCGCCAGCCGAGCACGGTGGACCAGTCGCCTCGCCGGCCGAAGGCGATGGCGTAAGTCGCGCCCTGGCGCGGGACCACGTGGTTGTGGAGGTTGACGCCAAACTGCGCGCGGCCCTGGCTGCGGAAACTGAAATCGCCCCGCTGGGCCGCGACGTCGAACACCTCGTCGAAGTGAATACATTCAACCTGCATATGTCTCCTTGTCGATCGATCCGGCAGCGGTGTAGAGCAGGCCAGGCTGCTCATGTTGCCATGTTTTCGAAGGCTTGCTGCGCACAGCCGGAAGGCTTGTTGTCGAACGGCGGATAGTCGACGTAGCCGCGCGCATCGCCTCCAAAGTAGCAGGCCGGGTCGCCCGGCAGCAGCGGCGCGCCGGAGCGCAAGCGCTGCGGCAGGTCGGGATTGGCGATGAAGGGCCGGCCAAAGCCGACCAGGTCGGCCCAGCCTCGCGCAATCGCTTCCCCGGCCCGCTCGAGGTCGTAGTGCCCGGAATAGATCATCGTGCCTCCATACACCAGGCGCAGGGCTTCCTTGAATGCGGCCGGCATCACGGGAGCATCGTCCCAGTCGGCTTCCGCGATATGGAGGTAGGCCAGGCCTATCCTGTCCATCAGCCTCGCGGCCGCCAGGTAAGTTGCTTGAGGCGTAACGTCGACCGTCCCCTGGGCGCTGGTCAGGGGCGAAAAGCGCACGCCGACGCGCTCCGGCCCGGCCACGGCGGCGACCGCCTGCGCCACCTCGCACAGGAAGCGCAAGCGGTTGGAGAGCGAGCCGCCATAACGGTCGCACCGGTGGTTGGCGCCGGAGTCGATGAACTGGTTGATCAGGTAGCCATTCGCGGCATGCAGTTCGACGCCGTCGAAGCCCGCCGACAGCGCGTTCTTCGCCGCCTGCGCGAACTGGCTCACGATATCGGCTACCTCCTGCGTTTCCAGCGCGCGCGGCATCGAGTGCTGTACTTTCCGGCCTTGCGCCGCGGCCGCTCCCAACCCGTCGGGATCGATGAAGACGTGTACGCCGTCGGCCACCAGTGCCGAAGGCGCGACTGGGGACGCGCCGTCCGGCTGCAGCGAGGCATGCGACAAGCGGCCCACATGCCACAACTGCGCGAAGATGCGGCCGCCCGCCTCGTGCACGGCTGCCGTCACCTCCCGCCAGCCGCGCACCTGCTCGGGCGTGTGGATGCCCGGCGTCCAGGCGTAACCTTGTCCCTGCGGGCTGATTTGCGTGCCTTCGGTGATGATCAGGCCCGCCGAAGCGCGCTGGCGGTAATACTCGGCCATGAGCGGCGTCGGCACGCCGCCGTGCGCCGCCCGTGCGCGCGTCATGGGCGGCATGACGATCCGGTTCGGCAGCGTCATCGCGCCGAGGCTGAAGGTATCGAATAGAGTCGTGTTCATCGTGCCGCCTCCTTCAGGATGGGGGCGAGGTCGATGGCTTGCGCCATGGCGCGGTAGCCGGCGTCGCCCGGATGCAGGTGGTCGCCCGAATCGAATTCCGCCCGCATGCGCTGCGGCCTCCGCGGATCGCGCAAGACCGCGTCGAAGTCGATGACCATGTCGAACGCGCCGGCCGTGCGTATCCAGTAGTTCAACTGCTGGCGCATCTCTTCCTTCTGCGCGCTGTAGTGTCCCGCGAAGGGCGTGCCCTCGAGCGCGCCTTCGAAAGGGGGCAGGGTGCCGGCCGCGATGCGCACTCCCCGGGCGTGGGCCGCCGCGACCAGCTGGCGGAAGCCGGCGGTGAGCTGGTCCAGGGTGACCGGGCCTTCCTTCGGCGCGAACGGACTGCCCGGCCAGCCGATGTCGTTAATCCCGAGCAGGACGATGACATCCGAGACGCCGGGCTGGCTCAGGACGTCCTGTTCGAAGCGCGCCAGCGCGCTTTGTCCCATGCCGTCCTTCAGCAGGCGCCCGCCCGAGATGCCGGCGTTGGCGACCGCGATGCCGTGCGGCGCCAGGCGCTGCGCCAGGAAGTCGGGCCAGCGGCGATCCATGTCCGGGGTCGATCCGTTCCCGTCCGTGATCGAATCCCCGAGCGCGACGACCGTGCGGCCGCCCGGCGCCGCCTCGACCAGCACGGCGCTCAGGAACAACCTGCCGCCGGCGCGGATGCCCGCCGAACCCGCCGTCCCGGGCGCGAGCTCGAAGGTCTGCTGGCCGCCCCAATGAAAACCCGTGACGCGGGTGGGCGAGGGCAGATGGCTCGTCACCGCCAGGCGCTCCAGGGGAAGGACCTTGAGCGCGACCGGGTCGCTGGTCAGCGCGGCGCCCGCAGGGATCATGGCCTCGCTCTTGCCGGAGAAGGTGAGCGCGTGTGCCCGGCCCGCGTCGCCTTCGGGCGCTACCCGGACGCTGCCGAGCCGCAAAGCCTCGTGCCCGTAGCGGTTGGAAAAGACCAGCCTGATCCGGTTGCCGCCGGCGCTGATGCGAACGGTTTCGCGCACCGTCTGTTGCTCGAGCTGCGCGGGCACGTTCATGGGCAGCACGAAACTGCTGTCCCAGGCTGGCTGAGGGGCCGCATACCATGAGCTGAGCCAGGGACGGCTGTCCGCCGCCAGCGCATTGCCGCCAAGGCTTAACGCCAGGCCCAGGGCCGCGATCGATCCAGGATGTGCTGCCATCGTGTTCTCCTCTGAATGAAGTGATTCCACGATAGTTCATTCGAATCCTTCAATGAAGGCGGTAGAATTGAAGAGTACTTATTCCAAATTAGAATGAGGTAGCGATGGACACACTTCGGGCGATGCGGACTTTCGTGCGGACCGTCGAGCTGGGCAGCCTGTCGGCGGCGGCGCGCGAGTTCGGCACGACCCAGCCCACCGTCAGCAAACAGCTGGCGCAACTGGAGCAGCAACTGGCCGTGCGCCTGTTCGAACGCAGCACGCGCGGCCTGGCGCCGACCGAGCAGGGCCAGCGCTTCTACCGCGACGCCAAGTTGCTGGTCGAGCAGTTCGATGCGGCGGTGGGCGAGGTCCAGGGAATGGGCGGGCAGGCGTCCGGGCTATTGCGCATCAATGCCCCCGTGGGGCTCGGCCAGTACCGGATCAATGCGATGGTCCAGCAGTTCCTGGCGGCGCATCCGCGCATCGACATCGAACTGATCCTGAACGACCGCTTCGCCGACCTGGTGGAAGAGGGCGTCGACATCGCCTTCCGGCTCGGCGGCACGCTGCCGCCTGACGCCATCGGCCGCCACCTCGCCAGCACGCCGCGCATGCTGGTGGCTTCTCCTGCCTATCTGGCGCGGCGTGGCGCGCCGGCGGTGCCCGGCGACCTGGAAGAGCATGACTTCGTGCGCTTCGCCTGGACACCGGGTGCGGCGCTCGACCTGCTCCGCGACGGGGAGGAGGCGCGCGTGCCGACCTCCAGCCGCTACCGGGTGAACAATGCACTGGCCATCCGCGAAGCTCTGGTGCTCGGGAGCGGCATTGGCCTGTGCCCGGAGTGGCTGGTGCGCGACCTGCTGGATAGCGGCGAACTGGTGCGCGTGTTGGCGGAGTGGTCGGCCCGGCCCCAGGAACTGCACCTGCTGTATCCCTCGCGCCAGTACCAGCCCTTGCGGGCCAGGCTGTTCATCGAGTTTGCGGTCGACTATTTCCGGTCCTTGCCGGGTTTTGCACAACCAAGCGCAGGCAGGCGGTGAACTCCTTCGTTCAGGGCTGGGGCGCCTGGATCGCGCGCGACATCACGTACGCATCCACATAGCCGAGCCGGCTGTGCAGGAAGGCTTCCGGCAAGGTGCCCACGATGCGGAAGCCGTGCTTTTCATAGAGCGCAACGGCGGGACGGTTGGTCGACACCACGAAATTGAACTGCATGGAACGGAAACCCGCGGCGCTCGCACGGGCCAGCGAATCGCGCAGCATAGCGTTGCCGATGCCTTGTCCCTGCATATCGGCGCGCACCAGGTAGGTGGCGCTGCCGACATGCGAGGCACGCCCGGATAGATTCGGGTTCAGCTTGTACATGCCGACCAGCTCGCCGTCGCGCAGCGCAAGCAGGGTCTGCACGCCCGGCGACAGCCACATGGCGTCGAACACCGCGTCCGGTGTGTCTTCGGTGAAGGGCAGGGTATCGCCGGCACGGCACACCTCGCGGAACAGGGCGGCCATCGCATCGCGGTACTCAGGCGTGGCGTCGATGAAGCTTACGGTCACAGTCATGTCGAATTCGTCGGCAGTGCGGGAAGTCCAGCTTACCTGAATCGTCACCATATGCAATTAATTGCAACTTTCCATTACAGAAACTATGTACGCCTGCGAAAAGCGGTATCGTGGCGGCGATGACAGCACGTTGCTGTCCCAGTTTCAGGAGAAAAAGCCATGTCCCTCGCCAAACCAACCCTGTTGATCGCCTTGCTGTTCGCCACCCAGGCCTATGCCCAGGCCCCGGCGCCATCGGCCGCCGCGGTGTCGACGGCCGGCGCCATGGTGATCGTGCCCGCCTTCGGCGAAGTCAGGCATGCCAACGACCAGGCCATCGTTACCTTCAGCGTCGAGGAGCACGACAAGGACAAGGCCAAGGCCGCCGAGCGCGTGAACCGCAAGATGAAGGAGGGCACCGAGATCCTGCGCAAGGCCGATCCGCGCGCTGAGTTCAAGACCATGGGCTACTTCACCTACCCGATCTATCCGGAAAACGTGCAGCCGCCGCGCCCGGTCGATGCCGCCGCCAAGCCGCCGGTCCCGGTCGCCTGGCGCGTGGGCCAGTACCTGGAAATGAAGACGACCAGCCTGGAGAGCCTACCCAGGACTGCCGCCAGCGCGCAAAAAGTGCTGGCCATCAACGGCGTCCAGTTCGGCCTGGCGCCGGCCACCGAGAAGCGCCTGGACGACCAGCGTATCGCCGCCACCTATAAAAACCTGAACGAGCGCATCGTGTCGATCGCCAACGCCATGGGCCGCAAGCCCGCCGACGCCGTGCTGGAAACCGTCGACTTCGAAGGCTCGGGCAACTACGCCGGCGGGCAGGGCGACATGGCGGCTGCGCCGATGATGGCGCGCATGAGCGCCAAGCGCGAGATGGCCGATGCGATGCCGGAACCGAGCTTCGAGCCGGGCGAAACCACCCTGCAGATGCGCCTGGTAGGCAAGGTAAAGTTCAAGTAACGCTTTTGCCAAGCGTAACGGTTCGCTAAGTATGGTTCTCCGCCTCTATAATGCGGAGAACTGCCGTTTGGCGAACCACTTGAACAAAAATTCCTTATGCCAACCTTTCCAAGAAGAAGAACACCAGGAGCCGTGCCGAAAGCACCGCGTTTTTCCCGCCTGAAGCGTTTCGGCCGCCGCGCCGAAGACCGCCAGCCCGGCGAGCGGGGCCGCGGCATCTACCTGCTGCCCAATGCCTTCACCACCGGCGCGCTGTTCTGCGGTTTCTACGCCATCGTCATGGCCATGAACCAGCGCTTCGAGCACGCCTGCTGGGCGGTGTTCATCGCCATGATCCTGGATGCGCTGGACGGCCGCATCGCGCGCCTGACCAATACCCAGTCCGAGTTCGGCGCCCAGTACGATTCGCTGTCCGACATGGTGTCCTTCGGCGCCGCGCCCGCGCTCGTGATTTACGAATGGTCGCTGCGCGGCCTGGGCAAGCTGGGCTGGATCGCCGCCTTCATCTACTGCGCCGGCGCCGCGCTGCGCCTGGCGCGCTTCAACACCAACATCCAGGTGGTCGACAAGCGCTTCTTCCAGGGCTTGCCCAGCCCGGCCGCCGCGGCGCTGGTGGTCGGCTTCATCATGATGATGACCGACCCCGACATCAACGTCAGCTCGCGCCAGGTGGACTGGGTGAGCTGGGCCATCGCCGTGTTCGCGGGCCTGACCATGGTGTCGAACGTGCCGTTCTACAGCTTCAAGGATGTGAACTTCCGCAAGTCGGTGCCTTTCATCGTGGTCTTCCTGATCGCGCTGGCGCTGGCGCTGCTGGCCATCGATCCGCCCAAGGTGCTGTGGCCGATCTTCGTGATTTACGGCCTGTCCGGCTACGTCGTGTTCGTCATGCGCCGCGCCAAGGGCAAGCCGGTCAGCATCATCCCGACCGACGACGACGAGCACGACGAGGAAGTACGGCGCTGAGGACAGCCGGGGCGCCGCGACATTCACCCACGTTGACTGGAGCCCCACCATGCCTGATCCGAATCGCCTGATCATATTCGACACCACCCTGCGCGACGGCGAGCAGTCGCCGGGGGCTTCGATGACGAAGGACGAGAAGGTGCGCATCGCGCGCCAGCTCGAACGGCTGCGGGTCGACGTCATCGAGGCCGGCTTCGCGGCCGCCTCGCCCGGCGACTTCGAGGCCATCCGGGCCATCTCCGCCGCGGTGCGCGAATCGACCATCTGCTCGCTCTCGCGCGCCAACGACCGCGACATCGCCCGCGCCGCCGAGGCGCTCGAACCCGCCGCGCGCAAGCGCATCCACACCTTCATCGCCACCTCGCCCCTGCACATGCAGATGAAGCTGCGCATGGAGCCCGAGCAGGTGCTGGAGCAGGCCAGGCTGGCCATCCGCTTCGCCCGCAAGCACACCGACGACATCGAATTCTCGCCCGAGGACGGCAGCCGTTCGGAAGAGGACTTCCTGTGCCGCGTGCTGGAAGCCGTGATCGCCGAGGGCGCCACCACCATCAACTTCCCCGACACGGTCGGCTACGCCGTGCCCGAGCAGTTCGGCGAGCGTATCCGCCGCCTGCGCGAGCGCGTGCCGAACTCAAGCAAGGCGGTATGGTCGGTCCACTGCCACAACGACCTCGGGCTGGCGGTGGCCAACTCGCTGGCGGGCGTAGTGATCGGTGGCGCGCGCCAGATCGAATGCACGATCAACGGGCTGGGCGAGCGGGCAGGGAACACCTCGCTCGAGGAAGTGGTGATGGCGCTGCGCACGCGGCACGACTACTACCACCTGGCGGTCGGCGTGGACACGACCCAGATCGTGCCGGCCTCGAAGATGGTGTCGCAGATCACCGGCTTCGCGGTCCAGCCGAACAAGGCGGTGGTGGGCGCGAACGCCTTTGCGCATGCCTCGGGCATCCACCAGGACGGGATTTTGAAAGCGCGCGAGACCTACGAGATCATGCGCGCCGAAGACGTGGGCTGGACGGCCAACAAGATCGTGCTGGGCAAGCTGTCGGGCCGCAACGCCTTCAAGGCGCGGCTGCAGGAGCTGGGGATCGCGCTGGACTCCGAGGCCGAGGTCAACGCGGCCTTCGCGCGCTTCAAGGAGCTGGCGGACCGTAAGGCCGACATCTTCGACGAGGACATCATGGCGCTGGTGTCGGACGAGGACCGGGCGCAGGGCGGGGAGCTCTATCGTTTCGTGTCGCTGTCGCAGCGCTCCGAGACGGGCGAGCTGCCGCATGCGCGGATCGTGTTCTCGATGGACGGCAAAGAAGTGGCGGCCGAGGGCTCGGGCGACGGGCCGGTGGATGCGACCATCAAGGCCATCGAGAGCGTGGTGGGGAGCGGGGCGGAGCAGGTGCTGTTTTCGATCAATGCGATCAGCAATGGGCCGGCTTCCCAAGGGGAAGTCACCATCCGGCTGGCGCACTCGGGGCGCATCGTGAATGGGGTGGGCGCGGATCCGGACATCATCGTGGCGTCGGCCAAGGCGTATCTCTCGGGGCTGAACAAGCTGCATTCGAAGATCGAGAGGGTGAATCCGCAGGGGGTTTAAGTTCCCTCTGCGCTGCGTAAACTTGGGTCCCCGCCTGCGCGGGGAGTCATTGCCGCCAATGGCGGGAATGACGGTTTCAACGGCGGTGATTGAAATCGCGCCGACGCTTTTCACACACCTAAACCAACGTCATCCCCGCGCAGGCGGGGACCCAAGTTCGCACCGCAGCCTCCAACCCCATCACAACCCAAACTTCCCATCCCTCTCAAACCTCGGATCCGGCCCATTCATCATCTGCCTGACCACCCCCTGCTCGTCGAAGTGCACATGCATGAGCGAATCCCACACCCCCGCCTCCTTGTACCGGTACGACCACACTTCGTAATTGCGCAGCGCCACCCGCGACACCTCCGCCGGCCGGCCCAGCGTGCGCAGCACGTCCTCCTTGGTCGCGCGATCGATCTTGATGGTCGCGAACTTCTCCCCGGTCAGCACCTGCTCCCAGCTCACCAACCGTCCATCCTGCCCGATGCGCGCCATGTAGGTGTATTGCCCGAAGGGCCCGGTTGCATACTCCAGCATCTGCCCGTCCGGCATGGGATACACCGCCGTCGGCGCCCCCAGCTTGGCTCGCACGGCCTCGAGCGGCTCGCCGGGCAGGGGCGCCTGGGGCAGCGTGCACCCCGCAAGCGCCAGTGCGGCAGCGGAAATTGCAATTTTGACTATGTTTGTCATATTTTCACCCGCAAAACGCCTCGAAAACTCCATCATGCCCGATCCGGAGGATGCAAACACTGGCTCCGTGAAGCGTTTTCACCTATACTGGCGGGTCTGTCCGCTTTGGGCAGGTTTTTTGATAATCACGGTGCGCTGGGTTCCGACTCTTGCACCGCATGTGAAAGGTAACATCATGACCGTAGAAAACATCAACAAAGCCGCGATCATCGCGGACAACGCACGTGGCCAGAACGACACCGGTTCGCCGGAAGTCCAGGTCGCACTGCTGACCGCACGTATCAACGAGCTGAACGGCCACTTCAAGGCACACCAGAAGGATCACCACTCCCGCCGTGGCCTGATCATGATGGTTAACCGTCGTAAGAGCCTGCTGGCTTATCTGAAGCGTAAGGACGCTAACCGTTACCGCGATCTGATCGCCAAGCTCGGCCTGCGTAAGTAATCGTTGCGCCAGACGGTTTAGTCACGAAATGCCTGCGCCAGTAACACTGTCGCGGGCATTTTTTGTTTTTACCGTCTTCTTGTTGAAGTTGTTGTAAAGGCCGCTGAGGCGGCCCGTGGTGAGGTGAACGACAGCCCCTGAAAATCTGTCGGCAAATAGAAAGGGATTACCCATGTTTAATAAAGTTACGAAAACCTTCCAGTACGGTCAACACACGGTCACCATGGAGACGGGTGAGATCGCGCGCCAGGCATCCGGCGCCGTCGTCGTGTCGGTCGAAGATACCGTCGTGCTGGCAACCGTAGTCGCCAAGAAAGACGCCAAGCCGGGCCAGGACTTCTTCCCGCTGACCGTCGACTACATGGAAAAAACGTACGCAGCCGGTAAGATCCCGGGCGGCTTCTTCAAGCGCGAAGGCCGTCCTTCCGAAAAAGAGACCCTGACCTCGCGCCTGATCGACCGTCCGATCCGCCCGCTGTTCCCGGAAGGCTACCTGAACGAAGTCCAGGTCATCATCCACGTCCTGTCGGTCAATCCCGAGATCGACCCGGACATCCCGTCGATGATCGGCGCTTCGGCCGCCCTGTGCATCGCCGGCATCCCGTTCAACGGCCCGATCGGCGCGGCGCGCGTCGGCTACGCGAACGGCCAGTACATCCTGAACCCGACCACCACCCAGCTCAAGACCTCGCAGATGGACCTGGTCGTGGCCGGTACCGAAACCGCCGTCCTGATGGTGGAATCGGAAGCCCAGCAGCTGTCGGAAGAAATCATGCTCGGCGCGGTCGTCTTCGGCCACGACCAGATGAAGGCCGTGATCGATGCGATCCACGACCTGGTCGCCGATGGCGGCAAGCCGGAAGTCGAATGGGCGCCGGCGCCGAAGAACGAAGCACTGATCGCCCGCGTGGGCGAGCTGGCCGGCGCGAAAGTGCGCGACGCATACCAGACCCGCGAAAAATCGGCGCGCCAGCAGAAGCTGAAGTCGCTGTCCGCCGAAGTGATGGCCGAACTGGCCGCGCAGGGCGTGGAAGCCGATGCGGCCGAAGTCGGCAACATCCTGTTCGACATGGAAGCCAAGGTCGTGCGTTCGCAGATCCTGGAAGGCGAACCGCGTATCGACGGCCGCGACACCCGCACCGTGCGTCCGATCGCGATCCGCACCAGCGTCCTGCCGCGTACCCACGGTTCGGCCCTGTTTACCCGCGGTGAAACCCAGGCGCTGGTCGTCGCCACCCTCGGCACCGCGCGCGACAGCCAGAAGATCGACGCGCTGATGGGCGAGTACACCGACGACTTCATGCTGCACTACAACATGCCTCCGTTCGCCACCGGCGAAACCGGCCGCGTGGGTACCCCGAAGCGCCGCGAAGTCGGCCACGGCCGCCTGGCCAAGCGCGCGCTGGTCGCCGCGCTGCCGTCGGCTGACGAGTTCAGCTACTCGGTGCGCCTGGTCTCGGAAATCACCGAGTCGAACGGCTCCTCGTCGATGGCGTCGGTGTGCGGCGGCTGCCTGGCGCTGATGGACGCCGGCGTGCCGATGAAGGCGCACGTCGCCGGCATCGCCATGGGCCTGATCAAGGAAGGCGGCAAGTTCGCCGTCCTGACCGACATCCTGGGTGACGAAGACCACCTGGGCGACATGGACTTCAAGGTCGCAGGTACCCCGGCAGGCATCACCGCGCTGCAGATGGACATCAAGATCCAGGGCATCACCAAGGAAATCATGCAGGTGGCGCTGGCCCAGGCCAAGGAAGCCCGCCAGCACATCCTGGCCGAGATGCAGAAGGCCATGCCGACCGTGAAGACCGAGCTGTCGGACTTCGCACCGCGCCTGATCACCATCCGCATCAACCCGGAAAAGATCCGTGACGTGATCGGCAAGGGCGGCGCCGTCATCCGCGCGCTGACCGAAGAAACCGGCACCCAGATCGACATCACCGACGAAGGCATCGTGACCATCGCGTCGGTCGACGCCGCCGCCGGCCAGGAAGCCAAGCGCCGCATCGAAGAGCTGACCGCATCGGTCGAAGTGGGCAAGACCTACGACGGCACCGTGCTCAAGCTGCTCGACTTCGGCGCGATCGTTCAGGTCATGCCGGGCAAGGACGGCCTGCTGCACATCTCGCAGATCGCCAACGAGCGCGTCAACGCCGTGGCCGACTACCTGAAGGAAGGCCAGCAAGTGCGCGTGAAGGTCCTCGAGACCGACGAGCGCGGCCGCCTGAAGCTGTCGATGAAGGCAGCCGATCCGGTGGAAGGCGCGGCGCAGTAAGCGATCGCGGCTTCAAGCCAGCAAAAACCGCCAGTGCGTGAGCCTGGCGGTTTTTTTA
>NZ_JAGPWD010000002.1 GCF_018119395.1 Massilia sp. ZL223 | reverse complement strand
GGCGACGGCGGCGCAGGCGGCTCCAACACCTCGGGTGCCGGCGGCGCGGGCGGCAGCAACACCGGTGGCGACGCCACTGGCGGTGCCGGCGGCGCAGGTACCGGCGGCGCAGGTGGTACGCAAACCGTGACCACCGGCGAATTCAACATGTCGAACACCATGTCGAACATCGCCCAGTCCGCAGCCGGCGTCTCGGTGATCAGCCAAAACAACGGCTTCTCCTCGCTGATCCAGCAAAGCGTCAACGTTCAGTCGAACATGACCGTCGGCGGCGCAGCCAGCCAGTAATCCAGCAGTGACACCGCGCGGCATTCGCCGCGCGGTGTTTTTTCCGACAAGGGGAACCTGTATGAAACCTGTGAACCGATCTCTGCTGGCTGCGCTGGCCGCGCTGCCGCTGGCGGTGCAGGCCGCCGATCCTGACAAGCTGCCGGTCGAACCCGGCTTCCTGTACGAGGTAAAGGTCGCGGCTGCGGACAGCGCCTGGGGCGAAGCCGTCGCGGTCGAACGCCTGGAACGCGCCTCCGGCAAGGACGACACCGTGCATACCGAAGCAGTGCTGGGCGGCACGGTGGGCAACAACACTGCGGTCAATACCGTCAGTGGCAACAATGTGATCGACGGCGGCTCTTTCGCCAACGCGCAAGGCTTGCCGATGGTGATCCAGAACAGCGGTTCGAACGTGCTGATCCAGAACGCGACCGTCATCAACCTGCGCTTGCAGTAGCACAACGATAAAGGCTCTATGAAAACGTTTGTCGCCATCTCTGCCGCCATGTGCGGCTTGTTGCTGGCGCCCCGCTGTCCGGCCTCCTCGATCGAACTGGCCGTCGGACAGCGCGCCACGGTGCCTGTCACCTCTTTGAAGGAAATCAAATTCCGCAAGACCACACGCCAGCAGTTCGATTTCAGCTGCGGCTCGGCTGCCCTGGCCACGCTGCTGACCTACCACTACGGCACTCCGGTGACCGAGAAGGAAGTCTTCGAGAAAATGTTCATGGCCGGCGACAAAGCCAAGATCCGCCAGCAGGGCTTTTCCATGCTCGACATGAAGCGCTACCTGGCCGGACGCGGTTTCGTCGGCGACGGCTTCCAGCAGCCGCTCGACAAGCTGTTCGAGGCGAAGCTGCCTGCGATCGTCCTGATCAACGACCGTGGCTACAACCATTTCGTCGTCATCAAAGGCGCGGAGGACGGCCGCATCCTGCTGGGCGACCCGTCCAGTGGAACCCGTTCGGTGACGCGCGAGCGCTTCAACGAACTGTGGGCCAACAAATTGCTGTTCGTGGTGCACAAATATCCGGGCAAGGTCGCCTTCAACCGCGCCGAAGACTGGCTCGCCGCACCGCGCGCGCCGCTCGGTAACGGCATCAACGTGGAACAGTACAGCCAGAGCCTTCCGAAGTTCGGTCCTGGCGATTTTTGAAAGGAATCCCATGCATTGGCTCATACATGCTCGCCACGCCCTCGTGGCTGCGCTGCTGGCCGGAGCCTGCCATGCGGCGCTGGCTGAGCAAAACCCCGTCATTGATGCCGCCGATTGGGCACCGGTGGACGAGGCGACCCTGGACGCGAACCGCGGCGGTTTCGACACGCCGGGCGGCCTCAACATTTCGCTGGGGATCGAACGCGTGGTATCGGTCAATGGCGAGGTGCTGTCGCGCACCAATCTCGCCATTCCCGACCTTGCTTCCATCAATGCCGAGCAGCTCGCACAAGCGCGCGATGCGCTCGGTACGGCCCGCCTGGTCCAGATCGGCGGCAGCAACTTCGCCCCCAGCGACCTCGGCCTGGGCAGCGGCGCCACCTTCGTCCAGAACAGCCTGGATCACCAGGCAATCCTGGCCCAAACCACCATCTCCTCAACCGTCAACAGTATGGCCTTGATCAAAGACATGAATTTTCATGCAACTATCTCCGATGCAATCGTGCGCTCGGCAGGAAACCTGTAGCATTGCAATATGATTAATTGATCAGGGAGAAACGGATGCGCACCCGTGTTTCGCGTCTCAAGGCCGCAGGTCTGGCCGCCTTGCTGCTGGGGCCTGTGGCCCACGCGCAGCAGGGGCCGGCCAGCGAACAGGATCGCAGCGCCGAACTGTCCACGCTGAAGGCCGAGCTGGCGGCGCAGCGCGAACTGGTCGAGCGCCTGACCCAGGAGCTGGAGGCGCAGCGCGCCAAGATCGAGCGTATCGAAGAACGGCGCGACGAAGCTCAGCCGATGTTGGCCGAACAGCTGGAATTGCCGCCACGCGCCGACGATCTGACCTTGTCGGAGCAGCGCGGTACCGGCGGGCAGAACAGCGGCGCGCCGGCGCCGCAGCCGGCAGCGCAGCCGGCAGCGAAGCCGGCGCCGCAAAAGAAAACCGCACAGAACAGCAACGCGCCGGCCAATCAGCGGCCATCCTCGCCTGCGGCGCCGGCCGTTCGCGGCCCCGCCCAGCCGGCGGCGCGCGCTCCCGCCCAGACCCAGCAGACGGCGGCGAACAGCAACCAGAAGGACCAGCGCCCGCCCGAAGTCGCGCCGCTGTTCGAGGCGCCCGGCGTGCTGACGCCGCGCGGCAAGTACATCCTGGAACCCGCCATGCAGTTCGGTTATTCGTCCAGCAACCGGGTGGCCCTGGTCGGCTACACGGTGATTCCGGCGCTCCTGATCGGCCTGGTGGATGTGCGTGAGGTCAAGCGCAACACGTTCACCGGTTCACTCACCGCGCGCACCGGCCTGAACAACCGGATGGAGATCGAGGTCAAGCTGCCCTATGTGTATCGTTCGGACGCCACCGTGAGCCGCGAGATCTTCACCGGCACCGCGGTCGAGCGCGTCTTCAACACGAGCGGCAAGGACATGGGCGATATCGAGATCGCCGGCCGCTACCAACTGAACAATGGCGGGCCCGACAAGGCCTATTACATCGGCGGCCTGCGCTATAAATCGTCCACCGGCAAGGATCCATTCGAAGTCGTCACCGATTGCCAGACGCGCTGCATCGGCGAGAATGTCACCGGCACCGGCCTGCCGCTATCGCTGCCGACCGGCTCTGGCTTCCATTCGCTGCAGGGCAGCCTGACCTGGCTGTTCCCCTCCGACCCGGCGGTCTTCTTCGGCAACCTCAGCTACCTGCACAACTTCAAGCGCAGCAATGTGGAGCGCCTGGTGCGCAACAACATCCGCGAGCCGCTGGGCGAACTGGAACCGGGCGCGATCATCGGCTTCAACTTCGGCATGGGCCTGGCGCTGAACGACAAAGCCTCGCTCAGCCTGGGTTACGACCACAGCACGGTGGGGCGCATGAAGCAGAACGGCAATAATGTGCCGGGCTCGGTACGCACCCAGCTTGGTACCTTGTTGCTGGGCTATTCCTACCGCTTCAACGAGAAGCGTTCACTGAGTATCGCCGTGGGCGCCGGCGTCACCCGCGACACCCCAGATGTCACGCTGACGGTACGCATGCCGTTCACATTCCGATAGGAAACACTGCACGGGCGTACGTAAAGAACGCCAATCGCAAAGGGGGTGTACGATTGAAAAAAACTTGCCGAAAAAATAAAAATTGCTTTTATAATCAGAATTGCAATGATGAGCACGCCGCTGGTTCCAGTCCTCCGACGCGCGCACAGAGCGATAAGACAAATACTTTCTTTTGAGGGAATAACATGGCGACTGGCACTGTAAAGTGGTTCAACGATGCGAAGGGTTTCGGCTTCATTACGCCTGACGGCGGTGGCGAAGACGTCTTTGCACACTTCTCGGCCATCAACGTAACCGGCTTCAAGTCGCTGCAGGAAAATCAGCGCGTGAGCTTCGACATCACTGCCGGCCCAAAAGGCAAGCAGGCTGCGAACATCCAGCCGCAATAAGTTAGCGCACGGCCCGCTCAGCGGGCATGCCGACCAAGACTGAGAGCACGCCTTTGGCGTGCTCTTTGTCGTTTCAGGGGACGGCGCGACGCGGCTAAGAGCGCCATCCCTGCAACAGGGTCAGCACCCCTGCCCCGACCAGCACCGCGCCCACCATACGGGCAGCGAACAGACCGCCGCGCGGGTTGGCATTGATGCGGCGCTGGGCGCCCAGCGCGCCCACCGTCACCGCGCCATACACCAGGGCCTGGGTGAAGGCAATGATCAGGCCCAGCAGCGCAGCCTGTGTCCACAAACCGCCTTGCCCGGGGCGCAGGAATTGCGGGAAGATCGCCAGCATGAACACATAGGCCTTGGGGTTGAGCAGGCAGGTCAGCATCCCCTGCAGGAAGATCGACCTGCCGCGCGGCAGCTGGGCCTGGGGCGAGATCGCCAAGGTGGGCGCCGCTTGCGCGCGCAGCAGCGTCCAGCCGATCCAGCCGATGTACACGGCCCCCGCCAGCAGCATGGCGTTGAACAGCGGCGGCCACACGGCCAGGATCGCCGCCACGCCGAGCACGCCCATCAGGGTGTGGGCGATGCCGCCCGCGACGATGCCGCCCACGGCGGCGAAACCGGCGCCGCTGCCACCGCGCATCGAGCTGGCCAGTACGAAGGCCATGTCCAGTCCTGGCAGCGCGATCACGCCGAAGACGACCACGAAAAACAATCCCAGTTGTGCCGCTTCCATCTTTTTCTCCTTGTTGGTTGATGCGAGCATGCAGCCTAAGGGCAAATCAGGACATAATCAGACCTAATTAAAACAAACATTTTTCGAGATGGCGAAACCGGCGACACGGGTGCTGGCGGTGCTGGAACTGCTGCAGGCGCATGGCCGCATCAGCGGCGCCGACATGGCGGCGCGCCTCGGTGTGGATGGCCGCAGCTTGAGGCGCTACATCGCGGCGCTGGAAGACATGGGCATTCCGGTAACGGCCGAACGGGGACGGGCCGGCGGCTACGCCTTGGTGGCGGGCTTCAAGCTGCCGCCGATGATGTTCAGCGAGGACGAGGCGGTGGCCCTGTCGGTGGGCTTGCTGGCCGCGCGCAGCTTCGGGCTGGACCGCAGCGCGCCGGCGGTGGCCAGCGCCCAGGCCAAGCTGGAGCGCGTCATGGCCGCCGGCCTGCGCCAGCGCGTGCGCGCGGTCGACCAGACGGTGCAACTGGACGTCGCCGGCGCCTCCGCCGCGGCCAGCCCCAGCCACACTGCGCTGGCGGCGCTGTCGGTCGCGGCCCAGGCGCGGCGGCGGGTGCGCCTGGGCTATGGCGACACCGCGGGCCGGGAGTCGGAGCGCGAATTCGACGCCTATGGCCTGGCCTATCACGGCGGCTGCTGGTATGCGATCGGCTGGTGCCACCTGCGTCACGCGATCCGTTCGTTCCGCCTGGACCGCATCCGTTCGGTGGAGACGCTCGAGCGGCCTTTCGAGCGGCCCGACGGTTTCGACGCCCTGGCCTACCTGCTGCGCTCGGTCGCCACCCTGCCGCGCGCGCACGCGGTCGAGGTGCTGCTCAAGACCAGCCTGGAGCGCGCGCAGGCGCTGCTCTCACGAACGATCGCCGTGTTCGAGCAGACGGAGGATGGCGTGGCGATGCATTGCCAGGCGGACGAGATCGATTGGATGGCCCGGCAGCTGGCCAGCCTGCCCTGCGATTTCGAGATCAGGCAGCCGCCGGCGCTGAGGGAGGCCGTGCGCGCGTGCGCAAGGAAGCTGCTGCGCCTGACAGCGTAGGGTGGACGGCAGAGCCGTCCACCCTACAGGCAAATTACTGTATCAATGTTTGTGGCCGCAGCCCGACATCACCGGCGCGCCCGGCAGCTCGGCGCCCGGTGCGCGCCCGGTTTCCTCGTCGAAGCCGGCCGCCTTCAGGCGGGCCAGGTACTGCTGCCACAACACCTGCTGCTCGCTGCCGAGCTTGTACAGGTAATCCCAGCTGAAGATACCGGTCGCGTGGCCATCCGAGAACAGCGGCTTGATCGCGTAATTCCCGACCGGCTCGACACCCGTGATGCCGACTTCGCGCTTGCCCACCTGGAGCACTTCCTGTCCCGGCCCGTGGCCCTTCACCTCGGCCGAGGGCGAATACACGCGCAGCAGCTCGAAGGGAATCGCAAACGCGGCGCCGTCGTCGAAGGCGATGTCTAGCAGGCGCGATTTCTGGTGGACGGTCAGTTCGGTCGGGTTGGGCATGGCGATTTCCTGGATTACGTGAACCGGCGAAGGATAGCAGCTTCGAGCTTCGGCAGCAGCGCGCGGCGCGCCGCCAGCACGTCAAGCGGGGTCTCGCGCGCCGCCTGCGCCCACACCGGCGCCGGGAAATGCGCGTCGTCCGCATAGCGCGGAATCACATGCCAGTGCAGGTGCGGCACCACATTGCCCAGGCTGGCCACATTGAGCTTCAGCGGCTGCATCACTTCGCGCACCGCCTCTTCCAGCTGGAACACGGCTTCGTTGAGCAGCAGGCGGTCTTCCTGCGTCAGGTCGCTCATCTCGCGCACGTGCTCGTTCCAGATCACGCGGCAAAAGCCCGGATAGCTGGCGTCATCGACGACGATGACGCTGAACTTCGGCCCGCGCCAGACGACCGGTGCGGAGAGCTCGCACAGTTCGCAACCGGCCTGCTTCATACCAGCACCCTTTCGATACCGCCGTTGTTGGCGCGCGCCACGTAGTCGGGCAGCCAGTTCTCGCCGAGCAGGTGCCTGGCGATCTCCACCACGATGTAGTCGGCGGTGGTGCCGGCGTCGTCGTTGTAGCGCGACAGGCCCTGCAGGCAGGACGGGCAGGAGGTCAGGATCTTGACGTCGCCCTTGAAGCCGTCGGCGCGCAGCTTGTCGGCGCCCTTCTCCATCTCGGCTTCCTTGCGGAAGCGCACCTGGGTCGCGATGTCCGGACGGCTCACCGCGAAGGTGCCCGACTCGCCGCAGCAGCGGTCGTTCTTCTCGATCTGGACCTTGTCCGAGGTCGAGACCAGCGCGTTCACGGTCTTGAGCGAATCCTGCATCTTCATCGGCGTATGGCAGGGATCGTGGTACATGTAGCGCGTACCGGTGACGCCTTCCAGCTTGACGCCTTTCTCCAGCAAATACTCATGGATGTCCATGATGCGGCAGCCCGGGAAGATCTTCTCGAACTCGTAGGTCGCCAGCTGGTCATAGCAGGTGCCGCAGGACACGAGCACGGTCTTGATATCGAGGTAGTTCAGCGTGTTGGCCATGCGGTGGAACAGCACGCGGTTGTCCGTCATCATCTTGTCGGCCTTGTCGTACTGGCCGGCTCCCCGCTGGGGGTAACCGCAGCACAGGTAGCCCGGCGGCAGCACGGTCTGCACGCCCACTTCCCACAGCATCGCCTGGGTCGCCAGGCCCACTTGCGAGAACAGGCGCTCCGAACCGCAGCCCGGGAAGTAGAACACGGCTTCGGTGTCGGCCGTGGTCTTCTTCGGATTGCGGATGATCGGGATGACCTTGTCGTCCTCGATGTCGAGCAGCGCGCGCGCCGTCTTCTTGGGCAGGTTGCCCGGCATCTTCTTGTTGATGAAGTGGATCACCTGCTCGCGCACCGGGGTCTTGCCGGTAGTCGGCGGCGGCGCCTTGGTCTGCTCTTTCGCCAGGCCTTTCAACAGCCCTGCCCCAACCCGCTGGGCCTTGTAGCCCCAATCCACCATCGCCTTGCGGGTGGCGTTGATGGTGGTCGGGTCGGTCGCGTTCAGGAAGAACATGGCGGCGCGGTTGGCCGGCTTGAAGCTGCGCTTGTCCATCTTGCGCAGCAGGTTACGCATGTTCATCGAGACATCGCCGAAGTCGATGTTGACCGGGCACGGCGTCACGCACTTGTGACACACGGTGCAGTGGTCCGAGACATCCTCGAATTCTTCCCAGTGGCGGATCGAGACGCCGCGGCGGGTCTGCTCTTCGTAGAGGAAGGCTTCGATCAGCGCCGAGGTGGCGAGGATCTTGTCGCGCGGCGAGTACAGCAAATTCGATTGCGGCACGTGGGTGGTGCAGACCGGCTTGCATTTGCCGCAGCGCAGGCAGTCCTTGATGCTGTTGGCGATCTCGCCGATATCGCTCTGCTGCATGATGAGCGATTCGTGGCCCATCAGGCCGAAGGACGGGGTGTAGGCGTTGCGCAGGTCGGCGTGGGCGCCTTCCAGGTTCAGCAGCTTGCCCTTGTTGAAGCGGCCTTCCGGGTCGATGCGCAGCTTGTAGTCGCGGAAGTCGCCGATTTCTTCGTCCGTCAGGAATTCGAGCTTGGTGATGCCGATGCCGTGCTCGCCCGAGATCACGCCGTCCAGCGAACGGGCCAGCTTCATGATGCGCTCGACGGCCTTGTGCGCGTCCTGCAGCATCGCGTAGTCGTCCGAGTTGACCGGCAGGTTGGTGTGCACGTTGCCGTCGCCCGCGTGCATGTGCAGGGCCACGAACACGCGCGAGCGCAGCACGCGCTTGTGGATCGCGGTGCATTCGTCGAGGATGCACTTGTAGGCGGCGCCGTTGAAGATCTGGCGCAGCGGGGCGCGCAGCTCCTGCTTCCAGGATACGCGCACGCTATGGTCCTGGACCACGTCGAACAGGGTGGCGTCCGGCTGGTTGCCGATGCGCAGGTCGAGCGCACCGGTCAGGTGGCCCAGGCCCAGCTCGGCCAGCTCGCCGGTCACGTCGCGCAGTGGCGCGTCCAGATTCGCCAGGATGAAGGCCCAGCGCTTGCCGACCAGCTGCACCAGGGCTTGCGCCTGCTGCGGGCGGTCGCCCAGGATCTCGGCGCGGTCGACGGTGTCGCCGGTGGCGTCGTCGCTCTTCTCGATCGGCAGGTGCTCGTTGCTCAGGTACTGGTGCAGCTGTTCGGCGAGCTGCAGCTTGTTCTTGATCGACAGCTCGACGTTGATGCGCTCGATGCCGTCGGTGTACTCGCCCATGCGGTTCAGCGGGATGACGACGTCTTCGTTGATCTTGAAGGCGTTGGTGTGGCGCGCGATGGCCGCGGTGCGGGCGCGGTCGAGCCAGAATTTCTTGCGCGCTTCCGGGCTGACGGCGACGAAGCCTTCGCCGACGCGGGTGTTGGCGATGCGCACCACTTCCGAGGCGGCCAGCGCCACCGCGTTCTCGTCGTCGCCGACGATGTCGCCGAACAGCGCCATCTTGGGCAGCACGCCGCGCTTGGACTTGGTGGCATAGCCGACCGCGCGCAGGTAGCGCTCGTCCAGGTGTTCCAGGCCCGCCAGGCGCAGGGTCGCGAAGGCCGGGTCGCCGTTCTTCGGCAGGCTGTCCAGGTAATCCTTGATCTCGACGATCGACGGGATCGCGTCGCGCGCCTGGCCGAAGAATTCCAGCGCCACGGTGCGGGTGAACTTCGGCATCTTGTGCAGGATCCAGCGGCTCGACGTGATCAGGCCGTCGGTGCCTTCCTTCTGGATGCCCGGCAGGCCGGCCAGGAATTTATCGGTCACGTCCTTGCCCAGGCCTTCCTTGCGGAAGCGGCGGCCTTCGATGGTCAAGGTCTCGGTGCGGAAAGGCTCGCCCTTCGGGGCGCCTTTCGTGGATGGGTGGGTCCACTCGAGCTTGAAAGTGGCCACCGGCGCGTCGTGGATCTTGGACAGGTTGTGGTCCATGCGCGTGACTTCCAGCCAGTCGCCGTTGGGGTCGACCATGCGCCAGGACGCCAGGTTGTCGAGCGCGGTGCCCCACAGGACGGCCTTCTTGCCGCCCGCGTTCATGGCGATGTTGCCGCCGATGCAGGAAGCGTGGGCCGAGGTCGGGTCGACCGCGAACACGAAGCCGGCCTTTTCGGCCGCCTGCGAGACGCGCTGGGTGACCACGCCGGCGCCGGTGTGGATGGTCGCGTACTCGCGGTCCACGCCAGGCAGGCGGGTCATCTCGACCTCGCCCATGGCCAGCAGCTTTTCGGTGTTGATCACGGCCGACATCGGCGTCAGCGGAATCGCGCCGCCGGTATAGCCGGTGCCGCCGCCGCGCGGGATGATGGTCAGGCCCAGCTCGATACAGCCCTTGACCAGGCCGGCCATCTCTTCCTCGCTGTCCGGCAGCAGGACCAGGAAGGGGTACTCGACGCGCCAGTCGGTGGCGTCGGTGACGTGCGAGGTGCGGTGCATGCCGTCGAAGCGGATGTTGCGCTTGTCGGTGTAGGCGCCCAGCACGCGCGTGGCGCGCTTGCGCAGGTCGTACATGTCGCTGAATTCGCGGCCGAAATCGTCGACCGCCTTGCGTGCGGCGGCCAGGAGCTGCTCGACGGCGGCGCTGCGCGAGGCGCTGTCGCCGCCTTCCTGGGCGTCCACGGTCAGGCGGCGCTTGTCGACTTCGGCCAGGCGGTGATGCAAGGCTTCGATCAGCTTGGCCCGGCGCTTCGGGTTGTCCAGCATGTCGTCCTGCAGGTAGGGATTGCGGCGCACCACCCAGATGTCGCCCAGCACTTCGTACAGCATGCGTGCCGAGCGCCCGGTCTGGCGGGCGCCGCGCAGCGCGTCGAGCAGCTGCCACGACGACTCACCCAGCAGGCGGATCACGATTTCGCGATCGGAGAAAGAGGTGTAGTTGTACGGGATCTCGCGCAGGCGCGCGGGAGCATTGTCGGCGAGCAGGGTATGGATATGTGCGGGGGCGTTCATGGGGATACGGATCGACGTCGGACAGGCCCGAAGGATGATCATTCTAGCTTATTGCGCTGCACCACGCAGGGGACTGGCAAAGTTTGCTACAGACCGCCTTGGAATGAAATCTCGCCACGAAGCAATTCATGCAAACTTTATTTGCACAAATTACCTGTTCTTCGTCAAAGGTATGGGTGCGTGAGCAAAACGACATATCCCATACCGTCTGCACATGCCGGCTAGTCCTTGACCTCGAAGGCCTTGCCCGTCTCGAAAAAGTGCCCGCCGGCCACGTAATGGATGCTCTTGCGGCCGCCCTGCTCCGGGTTCCAGTGACCGTTGCCGAAGGCGGCCGGATCGGCCCAGGCGGCGACCACCTCGCCCAGGAACAGGTCGTAGGTGTCCTGGATGTGCGGTTCGGGGATGAGGCGGCATTCGAGCCAGGCGATGCAGCCTTCCAGGAGGGGCGCGGCGACCTGTTCGCCCTGGAAGGTGGCGGCGCCGTAGGCGGCGAACTTGTCGACCTCGCGGCCCGACACGGAACCGACGTCCACGGTCAGCTTCGCCAGCTCGCGCGTGGGGACGTTGAGGGCGAATTCGCCGGAGGCTTCGACCAGCTTGCGCGTGAGGGTGTTCTTGTCGATGACCACGGCGACCTTGGGCGGCTTGAAGTCGAGGGGCATGGACCAGGCGGCGGCCATGACGTTGTCCTTGCCGGCGTGGTGGCTGGAGACCAGGACGGTGGGGCCGTGGTTCAAGAGGCGGTAGGATTTTTCGAGGTCGATGGGGATGCGGTGGGTCATGGGGTTAGAAGCGGAATGAAGTAGCTGCCCGCATCCTACCCCACCCGTCGTTCCGGCGAAGGCCGGAACCCAAGTTTGCGTGCGTGGCTGCTCACGCAAACTTGGACGAAACAATGCCAGTGGCATTGTTTCGGCCTTCGCCGGGATGACGATGCATAGTTCGCGGCAGGCTTAACCGATGAGGCGTTCGAAGAACTCCCCCACCGTCTTCCAGAACCCGTTCGGGATATACAGCAGCACCGCCGTCATCGTCACATACCGCAAGAACTTGCCGATCGCCATGTACATCACGCTCGGCCAGAACGGCAAGTGCAGCCACCCCGCCAGCGTGCACAGCGGATCCCCCACCCCCGGCACCCAGGACAGCAGCATGGTCTTGGCGCCATACTTCTTGAGCCAGCCGAACCACCTGCTCTGGCGTTCCTTGGCGAAGGCCACCTTGGCGCGGTAGCCGACGAAGTAATCCACCGCCCCGCCCAGGGTATTGCCGACGGTGGCGACGAAGATCGCCGGCCAGAACATCGCCGGGTTGGCCTTCACCACCGCGAACACCGCCGGTTCCGAGCCCAGCGGCAACAGGGTGGCCGAGACGAAGCTGATGAGGAATACCGACGTCAGGCCCACGGTCGGCGCGGCGAGCACATTCAGGAGCCAGAGGACGGCGTTTTCGATCATCGATGGTGGTCTGGGACGATAGTGTTGAGCGTCCATTATAATGACCCTCACTTATCGTCACGACACGATACGACGAGCCTGCTATCCAGTGCTTCATGTCGTAGTGCGGTACTGCATGCCTCGGCTACCCTCCCGGCAAAACAGTTCGCGTCGTCCCGGACCGCCGGCGCCCCTGGCACTCATTACAGACATCCGACCATGACTACCGACTACCTCAAGAAAATCCTGACCGCCCGCGTCTACGACGTGGCCGAGGAAACGCCGCTGGAACTGGCGCCCACGCTGTCCCAGCGCATGGGCAACCGCATTTACTTCAAGCGCGAGGACATGCAGAGCGTGTTCAGCTTCAAGCTGCGCGGCGCCTACAACAAGATGGCCAACCTCTCGCCCGAGCAGCTCAAGCGCGGCGTGATCTGCGCCTCGGCCGGCAACCATGCCCAGGGCGTGGCCCTGTCGGCCTGCCGCCTCGGCTGCCGCGCCCTGATCGTGATGCCGACCACCACGCCGCAGGTGAAGATCGACGCCGTCAAGGCGCGCGGCGGCGCCAGCGTGGAAGTGGTGCTGCACGGCGACTCCTACACCGACGCCTACAACCACGCCCTGCTGCTGGAAAAGGAACAGCGCCTGACCTTCGTCCATCCCTTCGACGATCCGGACGTGATCGCCGGCCAGGGCACCATCGGCATGGAGATCCTGCGCCAGCACTCCGGCCCGATCCACGCGGTCTTCGTGGCCATCGGCGGCGGCGGCCTGGTCGCCGGCGTCGGCGCCTACATCAAGGCGGTACGCCCTGACATCAAGGTGATCGGCGTGCAGACCCTGGATTCGGATGCGATGGCGCGCAGCCTCAAGGCAGGCGAGCGCGTCACCCTGCCCGACGTCGGCCTGTTCTCGGACGGCACCGCGGTGCGCCTGGTGGGCGAGGAAACCTTCCGCGTGGCCAGGGAAGTGGTCGACGAAATCATCCTGGTCGACACCGACGCCATCTGCGCCGCGATCCAGGACGTGTTCCAGGACACCCGCAGCATCCTGGAGCCGGCCGGCGCGCTGGCCGTGGCCGGCGCCAAGGCCTATGTCGAGCGTTCGCAGATGGACCGCGAGCCGGTGAAAAACGAAACCCTGGTGGCCGTGGCCTGCGGCGCCAACATGAACTTCGACCGCCTGCGTTTCGTGGCCGAACGCGCCGAGCTGGGCGAATCGCGCGAAGCGGTGTTCGCGGTCACCATCCCGGAGCAGCGCGGCAGCTTCCGCCGCTTCTGCGCCCTGGTCGGTCCGCGCAATGTCACCGAATTCAACTACCGCATCAGCGACGCGCGCGAAGCCCATGTGTTCGTGGGCGTGCAGGTCGGCAGCCGCGGCGAATCCGGCCTGCTGGCGCGCACCTTCGAGGAACACGGCTTCAGCACCCTGGACCTCACCTACGACGAGCTGGCCAAGCTGCACATCCGCCACCTGGTCGGCGGCAAGAGCACGCTGGCGCACGACGAATTGCTGTACCGTTTCGAATTCCCCGAGCGTCCCGGCGCGCTGATGCGCTTCCTGGACAGCATGGCGCCGAACTGGAACATTTCGCTGTTCCACTACCGTAACCAGGGCGGCGATGTCGGCCGCATCCTGGTCGGCCTGCAGGTGCCGAAGGCGGAGATGGAAGAGTTCCGGCAATTCCTCGCCACGCTCGGTTACCGATACTGGGACGAGAGCGCCAATCCGGTGTATAAGTTGTTCCTGGGGTCCTGAGCGGCCCGACGCGGGCTGCGTTACCAGCGCGGCGCCGCACACGATTATTGAACGCGTCGGCAGCGGAGCTGCCGACCCTACGGGTGTCACAAGCACCCTGTCTTTTCTATGAATACTCCTGATCAATCGCCACTTGGCAAAACCGCTGCATATCAAAGCCAGTACGCGCCCGAGCTGCTGTTCCCGATCCCGCGCCAGCAAAAGCGCGAGGAACTGGGACTGTCGGGCACCCTGCCCTTCTTCGGGGTCGACATCTGGAACGCCTACGAGCTGTCCTGGCTGAACATGCGCGGCAAGCCGCAGGTGGCCATCGCCACCTTCAGCGCGCCGGCCGACTCGCCCAACATCGTCGAGTCCAAGTCTTTCAAGCTCTACCTGAATTCCTTCAACCAGACCCGCCTGGCCAACACCGACGCCCTGCTGGCGCTGCTGCGCGAAGACCTGTCGAACGCCTTCGGCGCCACGGTCCACGTCGCGCTCACCACGCCGGACGCCTTCGGCAGCCTGAAAATGGGCGAGTTCGAGGGCACCCTGCTCGACCGCCTGGATGTCGAGATCGACGCCTATGTGCCTTCGCCGCACCTGCTCAGCGCGAACCATGAGGAAGCGCCGGTCGAGGAGACCCTGGTCTCGCACCTGCTCAAGTCGAATTGCCTGGTCACCGGCCAGCCGGACTGGGGCACCGTGCAAATCCATTACGTGGGACCGCAGATCGACCAGGAAGGCCTGCTGAAATACCTGATCGGCTTCCGCGAGCACAACGAATTCCACGAGCAGTGCGTGGAGCGCATCTTCATGGATGTACTGCGTCAGTGCAAGCCGACCAAGCTGGCGGTCTATGCCCGCTATACCCGGCGCGGCGGCCTGGACATCAATCCCTGGCGCGCGAATTTCAGCACCGGCAAGCCGTCCAACCTGCGCACGGCGCGCCAGTAAACGCCAGTAAGCGATGGACATGAAGGATAGATGTACGATTTTGGCCACAGTCGTGGCCGAATCGACATCATCCGGAACGATGGAAAATGATCTTTTTAGCACTGCCCGATTTTTGAGCAGAACGTGTTCAAAAGTCGGTGGAACGCGGCACGGGCATACGTTCGCTGGCCCTGCAGCTGGATTTCGTTAAGGAAATTGCGTTCCAAAATAGCTGAGAAATAAGACGGAAAGACCCCTGTTTCGTCGTGTGTCAGACGGGCGTTCGGCAAGGCCTAGATACGGACGCGAAATCGAATGTCATGGCTGTGAAACAGGCCTATAATGCGTGCTCGCAAGCACACCACTTGTGCATCGCACCATACGTTATGACGAACCTTAGCAAAATCCTCTCGCTCGACAACGTGCAGCTCGACCTCGAAGTATCGAGCAAAAAGCGTGCTTTCGAGCAAGCCGGCCTGATCTTCGAGAACAACTGCGGCATCGCCCGTTCGACCGTCTCGGACAACCTGTTCGCGCGCGAGCGCCTCGGTTCGACCGGCCTGGGCCATGGGGTCGCCGTGCCGCACGGCCGCATCAAGGGCAGCAAGAGCCTGAAGTCGCCGCTGGCCGCCTTCGTGCGCCTGAAGGAGCCGATTCCCTTCGAATCGCCCGACGGCCAGCCGGTCAGCCTGCTGTTCTTCCTCCTGATCCCGGACCACGTCACCCAGCAGCACCTGGAGATCCTGTCCGAGATCGCCGAGCTGTTCTCCGACGAAGCGGTGCGCACGGCGCTGGCCACGGATACCGACCCGAAATCGGTCCACGAGCGCATCATCAACTGGCAGCCAAGCCTGCAAGCTCTCGGCTAAGCTATACTGCGACTGCCGCGCGGCAATTTGGCTGCGCCTTTCCAGAAAACGCCATGCTGCAATCTCCGCTGACCATCCAACGGCTGTACGACGACAATCGCGATAGTCTCCAGCTGGGCTGGTTTGCAGGCTTTCCCGGCGGCGAGCGCCAGATCGCGGGCGACGCCGCTTCGGCCGCCGACCAGGTCGGCCACCTGAACCTGATCCACCCGGGCCGTATCCAGGTCTTCGGGCACCAGGAACTGAATTACTACACCCGCCTCAAGTCCAGTTCGCGCACCCACGTGATCGGCGAACTGATCGGCGGCGGTCCGCCGGCCCTGATCATCGCCCAGGGCCTGGAAACCCCGCCCGACATCCTCGCCATCTGCGACGAGCAGAACATTCCGCTGTTCTCGACCCCGCTGCCGGCGGCCCAGGTGATCGACTTCCTGCGCGTCTACCTGTCCAAGAAGCTGGCCCAGCGCGTGATCATGCACGGCGTGTTCATGGACGTGCTGGGCGTGGGCGTCCTGATCACCGGCGACTCCGGCCTGGGCAAGAGCGAGCTGGGCCTGGAACTGATTTCGCGCTCGCACGGCCTGGTGGCCGACGATGCGGTGGAGTTCTCGCGCATCGCTCCCAACATGATCGAGGGCCGCTGCCCGCCGCTGCTGCAGAACCTGCTGGAAGTGCGCGGCCTGGGCCTGCTCGACATCAAGGCGATCTTCGGCGAGACCGCGGTGCGGCGCAAGATGCGCCTCAAGCTGATCGTCCACCTGGTCAAGCGCGGCGCGCTCGACGAAGAGGTGGAGCGCCTGCCCTTCCACTTCCCGACCGAGGACGTGCTCGGCCTGCCGATCCGCAAGGTCGTGATTCCCGTCGCGGCCGGCCGCAACATCGCGGTGCTGCTCGAGGCCGCCGTGCGCAACACCATCCTCCAGCTGCGCGGCATCGACACCCTGCAGGAGTTCATGGAGCGCCAGCGCCAGGCCATGAGCGGCGACTGACAGAACGGCAAGGCTTGCGGTATCATCGGGCCATGCACATCGTCCTCATTACTGGCATCTCCGGATCGGGCAAATCGGTTGCCCTCAACGTATTGGAAGACGCAGGCTACTACTGCGTCGACAACCTGCCGCCTGCGCTGCTGCCGGCCCTGGTCGCCGCGGTGAACGAGACCGGCACCGGCAAGGTCGGGGTCGCGGTCGATGCGCGCAGCGCCGAGTCGCTGGTGGAACTGCCAGTGAGCGTGCGCCGCCTGCGCGAGGAAGGCCATTCGGTCACGGTGATGTTCCTGACCTCGAGCACCCATTCGCTGGTGGCGCGCTTCTCCGAGACCCGCCGCAGCCATCCGCTGTCGCACGAGCTGCGCCCGGGCGAAAACCCGGCTTCGCGCCGCACCCTGATCGAATGCATCGCCGAAGAGCGCGAGCGCCTGTCGGCGATCGAGAACCTGGGCCATGTGATCGACACCTCGGAACTGTCGGCCAACAAGCTGCGCGCCTGGATCAAGGAGCTGGCCGAGGTCGACCACGCGCCGCTGACTTTGTTCTTCGAATCCTTCGCCTTCAAGGTGGGGGTGCCGCTGGATGCCGACTTCGTGTTCGATGTGCGGGCGATTCCGAATCCGTATTACGACCTGGCGCTGCGGCCCTTGACCGGCCGCGACGCGCCGGTGATCGCCTTCCTCGACGCGCAGCCGAGCGCGGCGGAGATGCTGGAGGATATCCGGGCTTTCGTGGAGAAGTGGCTGCCGTCGTTCAAGACGGATAACCGCAGCTACCTGACCGTGGCCGTGGGCTGCACCGGCGGGCAGCACCGCTCGGTGTACATGGCCGAAAGGCTGGGGGCGTATTTCGGAGCGACCGAGCGGGTGATCGTCAGGCATCGGGAGCAGCCGAAGAATCTGACGGCGTAAGCTGTCTGTGCTCTCCCCCCTCACTTAGTACCCGCTACCCCAGCACGTCGTAGGCGCCAGTGGCGCGTACGACGTGCTGGTGGTGCGGGCCGAACGATGCTGTATTGCCCCCTAGAGGCAGTCTTACTTCAAATGCCTTAACGGATGCGCAACCGCCGGCCACGCCGGCACGAAGAAGCGCTCCACCATCTCCGGCGTCACCTCTTCCAAAGTCGCCGGATTCCACTTGGGCGCATTGTCCTTGTCGATCACCAGCGCACGCACGCCTTCCAGCACCTCGCCGTGCTCGAAATTGCGGCGCACCAGGTTGCGCTCCATGCGCAGGCAATCCGCCACATCCATCGCCGCCCCGCGCGCCAGCAGCTCGCGCGTCACGCACATCATCAAGGGCGAGCGCAGCCGCATCGCCTTGAGCGCCTTTTGCGCGAACGGGCTCTCGTCACGTTCCAGCGATGCCATCACCGCCGCCACCGAAGCCGCGCCGAAATGCGCATCGATCACCCCGCGCTGCGCCTGCAGCTCGCTTGCGCCTGCCTGGCCGGCGAACTGCGCCGCGAATGCGCGGATCGCCGCCGGCAGTTCCTTGCCCGGCGTGGTCTCGATGATCTGGTTCAGCCCCGCCAGCCCGGCGCCCGGCACGAACACGTCCGCCAGTCCCACATAGAGGGCATCGGCCGCGCCCACGGTCAGCCCGGTCAGGCCGAGGTAGTTGCCCAGCTGCCCAGGCGCATGCGACAGGAAGTGGCTGCCGCCCACATCCGGGAACAGGCCGATGTTCACCTCGGGCATGGCCATCTTGGTGCGGTCGGTCACGATGCGCAGGCCGCAGTCCGGGCCGCCCTGGGCGATACCCATGCCGCCGCCCATCACCACACCGTCCATGATGGCGATATAGGGCTTCGGATAGAAATGGATCAGGTGGTTGAGCGCGTATTCCTCGGTGAAGAAGTCTTCCAGCAGCGCGCTGCCGCCCATCGGGGTCGCATGGCCCACGTCATGGAAGAAGCGGATGTCGCCGCCTGCGCACAGCGCTTTTTCGCTGGTGCTGGTGATGACCACCGCATCGACCGCGCTGTCGTCCTGCCAGTCCAGCAGGATGGCGGTCATGGCGCGGACCATCTCGAGCGACAGGGAGTTCAGGGCCTTCGGGCGATCGAGGGTAATGATGCCGGTACGGTTGGCGACGCGGGTCAGGACATGGTCGGTCATGGCGTGTTCTGTGATCGAAAAGATATCTATTCTACAGAACTCGAATCGCGATAGAAACATCGGCAGGGGCAAGCTTTCCCCATCGCTTTCTGCCGCTATCGACTCGCGCCGCTTTTATTTATGCGCATTACATCCGATATTTTAATTATTCAATATGGATTACCCAATGCGGATTATCTCCCGGCGATATTCGCTTTCCTACGGCAAGCAATAAAAGTAGTCAAACTTCGCGAAATGAAAAGCACCATCGAATATATCCAATTCGCATGCGCCGAGTTCATTCATTCTGCATAATAACTGGCGTTCTTTTAATTTTACTACAAAGATGCATATATGATTTCCAATCAAAGTAACAACCTGGCAAGGTTGACGGGAAATCATTAAAGATCGGCTGAACAAGCGGGTTAACGCTTTAGAATCTGGCCCGCCGGGATATTGACGGACAGGCAGCACGATGTCGCGCAGCGCCCCCGGAATGCGGTGAGGTAGTTTTATTACCCGCTTTAAATAAATAATACAGCCGTAGTAAAACAAGAAGCCGTCTTGATGAGTATTGCCGTCATTGAAGAATTGCTCGCTCGCCTGCATTTCCCGGGCGACCCTCAGTCCAGAAAAGAATTGGCGCTCGGCCTTGCCGTTCGCTATTTCAATGGACAATGGGGCGGCATTCCTGCCGGGGTTCATTTGAACCGGCTGATGGCGGCAATCGAAAACAGCCAATACTGCTTTTTCACCGACGCTGTCGGACGTACGGTGGGCTTCGTCAGCTGGGCAATGGTGAGCCCGGCGCTCAGCCAGTCGCTGCTCCGTTCCGGCCCGGCCGCGCTCGCGCCTGCCGACTGGCGCAGCGGCGACGAGCTGTGGGTGATCGATTTCAGCGCCGTCAACGGCAGCCTGCGCCACATCCTCGCGGCGCTGCGCGACCACCTGTTCGCACAAGCGCAGAGCGCCACCTATTTCCGCTACAAGGGCCGCACCCGACTGGTGAAGCAGGTGTCGCGCCACGACCGCACCAGCTTTTTCGCTTCGCCCGGCACCCCGCCCTGCGCCCGGGGTCCCCTGACGCCGCGCGACGAGGTATTGCACGGACGCCTGCCGAACCTCGTGCGCGCCGGCGAAACCGGCGCCAGCCTGACCGCCTTGCGCTTCGCCCCGGTCCACATGCAGGCGCCGCTGTCGGCGACCCTGCACCTGGTCGGCGAATCGCTGGCCTTGCGCCAGCTGCGCCTGTACCGCACGGAAGACGGCGCCCCCGCAGGCCTGCTGGCCTGGGCATGGCTGTCCGAACGAACGATCGCCCGTATCGCGCAAGCGCCGCTGCATCAGCTCAATACCGCGGAATGGAACGAAGGCGGCATCCTGTGCCTGTGGCTGGCCTCGGTATCGGCGCCGGTATTCGACGCCATGGAGGCCGACATCCACACCGGCCTTTTTCCCGAGGAGCGGCGGATCTTGCTCTATGTGCCGGCAAGCCAGCACGGGCCGGCCCATGTCGTCGACATGGATCGCAGCAGCCAGTCCGCCCGCGGCACACGCTGGCTGCGGCAGGCGGGGGCCGGCCATGCGTGATCTCCAGTCTGCCGAAAGCCATCCGCCGATGCCGGACGTCTCCTGTCTCGGCGCAGCCGGCAGCCGCTGGCTGTTCGGCGAAGGCAGCCACCACGTACCGGTCAGGCTGCGCCGCATCGAGAACGCGCGGATCCTTTGGCTGAACCTCGGCGCAGCCGAGGCGGATCCGCAGTTTGCCGCCTGCGGCGGCGATGCCGCGCGCTACGAGGAGCATCTGTTGTCCGCGTGCGCCTACCTGGTGGACGAGGAAGCCTGGACCAGCGGCGCGGAAACGACGGGCCATGCGGACCGCTATGGCGGCCTCGGCATCGGCGCCAACGGCGGCAGCGGACGCGCCGTCGTCGTCAACGGCTACCTGGTGAAGGGTTGCGGACGCACGCCGCTGGTGAGCGCCCTCACCGATCCGGCCCACGCCTCTGGCGGCGCCTACCTCGAAGAATCGGTCAGGGAAGTCATCTACGGCGAAATCGTGCGCGCCGAGTTTCCCCATTCCGCGATCCCGGCCCTGGCGATCATCGACACCGGGCTGGTCCAGGAATGGCAGGAATCCGCCGGCCCCAAGCTCGAGCGCCGCACCTTGCTCGTACGGCCCTGCTTCGTCCGTCCCGCGCACTTCCAGCGCGCCACGGCCTTCCACTCCGGCTACCCGAAAGAAGGGATGTTCGACACCCTGCGCGTGGCCGCATGCTTCGCCCGCACCGGCGCCGCCTGGGGCGCGCAGACGCTGGCGGCACTCTACGAGCGCCTGTGGGTGAACTGGGCGCAGCAACTCGCGTATTCCTTCGTCCACCGCCTGCCGCACGGCAGCAACACCGTGTCCAACATCGCCCTGGACGGCAAACTGCTCGATTTCGGCGCCACCTCGGCGGTGCCCTCGTGGGCCAATGTGGCGACCATGCTGGCGTCCCTGCCTTTCAGCCGGCATTTCGCCACCCTGCCCGACGCGCTGCGCGCGAGCGCCTATTTCTTCGGGCGCTACCTGGATCCCGTCTTCGCCACCGAGGAACGCATCGCCATGCTGGCCGAACGCGCGCGGTCGGCCTATCGCCAGACCCTGGCCGGCGAAGCGCTGCGGCTGTGCGGCGTCCCGCGCGAGGCGGCGCAGGCGGCGGCATGCGGCCCTGACGGCGCCCTGCTCTGGTCGACCGTGGCCGCCCTGATCGGCTACTTCCAGTGCGAGCGCATCGACATGGTCCACGCAAGCCCGCAGCCGGCCCTGGCATGGGACCTGGCGGCGGTGTGGGACGAGGCGCCGCCCGCGCACCTGCTTGCGCTGCGCGCGCTGCTCGACGACCTGGTCGCGCCGGCGCAGCGCGCGGCCGCCGCGCGCCAATGCGCCAGGCTCTGCGCCGACCGCACCGGCCTGTATCGCGAAGCCGCCAAGCGCGCGATCTTCCGCGCGGTGGATCCTTCGCATGCCGGCGAGGCCCCCGATCCCGTGCACATCGGCCGCTTCATCCGGGAGCAGATTGCCGGCGGACGGCGCGACCACCGCATCGAACTCGCGCATGCGGCCACGGTCGGCTTCGCGGCCGGCGCCGATGGCGCATGGATCATCGCACGCTGCGACCACGGCGGCGGCTTGTTCGCAGTGCGCGAATCGGCAGGCGATACGCAGCGTTTGCCGATACGCCGGCTCACGGCGTACACGATCGAATTCGCCGATCCCGCCCTACCGGTGCTGGAAGCGGCCGTGCGCATCGCGGCCCCGTTCGCCGATCTGCCGGAGGCATCGGCATGAGCCTGCTCTTCAGGAAAGAAGCCCTGGAGGCGAAGAACGACTCCCTGCTCGGCAGCATCCGGGTCGGCCGCCGGCTCGACTTCTCCCTGATGACCGGGATCTCGCTGGCGCTGGGCGCTGGGCTGATCGCCTTCTGCACCTTCGGCGAAATCACGCGCAAGGCGCATGTCTCCGGCGTCCTGGTGCCGGCTGCGGGCGCCTTGCAGGTGATCGCGGCGAGCTCGGGGACGATCGTCGACCTGCCGGTACAGGAAGGCCAGCAGGTCCGGCAAGGCGCCGTGCTTGCCACGCTGGGCATGGACCGCTCGACCGGGCAAGGCGACACGGTGGAGCTGGTGCTGCAGAACATCGACTCGCGCGCCGCCGCGCTGGAGGCGGAGCGCCGCAGCCGCGCCATGCTGGGGCAACAGCGCCAGGAAGCCCTGGCCGCCAGGGTGCGCAGCCTCGCCGCCCAAGTGCAGCGGAGCAAAGACGAAGTGGACCTGGCGCGCCAGCGCGTGGACCTGGCCGAACAGGGCCTGCAGCGCTTCACGCGCCTGGCCGGTTCCGGCTTCGTCTCCGGCATGCAGGCCCAGCAAAAGCAGGAGGAATTCCTCGACACCAAGGCGCGCCAGCACAGCGCCGAACGCAACCGCGATGAGCTGCTCAGCCAGCTCGACGCCTTCACGGCGGAACAGCGGCAGGCGGAACTGCAACTGAACACCGAGCTGGGCGAAGTCGAGCGCGGCCTGGCCGCCCTGCGCCAGGAGCGCATCGAAACCGAAGCCAGGCGCCGGCTCGTGATCCGCGCCACGCGCGACGGCGTCGTCTCGGGGCTGACCATCAAGCCCGGCCAGGCCATCAATGCCGGACAGACGCTGGGCGTGCTGCTGCCGACCGACCACCAGGGCGACGTGCACCTGCAGGCGCAGTTGTACGCGCCCAGCAGGACCCGGGGCTTCGTGCAGCCCGGACAGACAGTATGGCTGCGCTACGCGGCCTTCCCGTACCAGAAATTCGGCATGGCGCAGGGAAAGGTCAGCCGCATCAGCAGTTCGCCGATCGCACCGCAGGACTTGCCGGCGGGGCAGGCGCAGGCCTTGCTGGCGGGCGCGCAGGCGAACGAGCCCTTGTACCGGATCGAAGTACGTCTCAAGGAGCAAAGCGTGGACGCCTATGGAAAGCGGTATCCGCTGGTGGCGGGCATGGCGCTCGAGGGGGACGTGGTGCAGGACCGGCGCAGGGTGTGGGAGCTCGTGCTCGACCCGCTCCTGGCGGCCCGCGCCAGACATGGGACCTTGTAGGCCGCGGCGAAGTGCGCGGCCGAACGGACGGTCCGGCAAGGGGCTGGACCGATCAATCGCAGTAATCATCGAAGGAGACTAGATGCGAATCTTGCAGCAAAGTGAAGTGGCAAGCGTGGCCGGCGGCCTGATGGCCGAGCCGACCATGGACCCGAATTTCAGCGGCCGCTACGGCTGCCCGGACGGCTACTCGGGCGTGACGCTGTACACCACCACCGTCACCCAGTCCTACCCCTCCGGCAGCACCACGAGCGGCATGGGCACCGGCTCGACCACGGCCACCATGCCGGCGCCGAAGGTCGAGACCAGCACCCGCTACGAGTGCCTGCCGCCGGTAAATTCCGGCTCGACCAGCGGCAGCGGTTCCACCGGCAGCGGTTCGACCGGCAGCGGTTCGACCAGCTCCAGCGGCGACAGCAGCAGCAGTGCTTCCGACCAGAGCGAAGACGACGAAGGCGTGTGCATGGTGCCTTGAGCGCACCAGTGACGCCCCCGAGATTTCGCCCCTGCCATGCAGGGATGCGAAAGCAAGTGCCGGCAAGGTCCGGCGATTTTTAGTTTGATTGGAGATTCAAATGCGTGTCTTAGAAAAACAAGAAGTTACCGTGGTTTATGGCGGCCTGATGATGGCAGCCGATGGCGATTCCGGCGGCAGCACCGGCTCGACCAGCACCAGCAGCGGCAGCAGCACCGCCTTCCCGAACTATTGCCCACCGGGCTATGCCGGCACGACCACCATGACCCAGTCGACCACCACGACCGGCTTCAGCACCTCGGGCACCATCAGCGCGACCGGTCCGGTCCCGGGCGCGAGCGGCACCCTGAACTCGCCGACCACCTCCACGACCACGACCTACACCCAGCAGTGCCTGCCGGTTTCGTCGGGTTCGTCGGGCTCCACCAGCTCCTCGTCGTCGCCGAGCACCTCGAGCTCGAGCAGCTCGGACAAGCCGGAAGATGACGAAATGTCCTGCAAGCCGTAATCTGCTGCGCTAAGCGTCTGAACTAGCATCACCGGCACGACAGGGCCGGCCACGCCGTCCCTGTCGTGCCATACCAGCTTTACAATGACCTATTTTTGCCTTGCCATGCCCGGATTCCGCCGTCTTCGCCATTTGCTCATTTGCTCGGCTGCCTGGATCGCCGCCCCCGGCATCGCCGCGCCGCTTCCCCCGGCCAGCCGTATCGATATTCCGGTGGCGCTCGACCAGGGCGCCTCCATCACGATCGAGGTCGCGTGGCCGGAGAACCGCACGCCGCGGGCGCTCGTGGTCGTCGTACCGGGCTCCGGTGGCGTAGCGGATCCTTACCTGGGCTCCGAATTGAAGCGGGCCGCCTACGACCCGGACAGCCGCGGCGGCACGACGGCAAGCCTGCTGGCCGCGGGCTATGCCGTCGCCTACTACGGCCAGCGTGGCTACGCCTTGCCGCGCACATGCATCCGCGGCGATACGCCGGCGGCACGCGCGGCTTCCTTCGTGCAGCACTGCGTCGACTACCGGCTGCGTGCCGGCGTCAGCCTCTCGTCGATCACCGCCGACACCGGCCGCGTGTTCACCGCGCTGCGGGAACATCCACGCACCGGGAAGCTGCGGCAGATCGCCCTGCCGTTCTCGGAAGGCATGCATCACGTCAGCGTCCTCGCCGGGCAAGGCGCGATCCAGCCGGCGGGCATCGTCTCGATCGGCGGGCCGCAGGTGCCGGTCTCCCACGTCGCCTGGTACCAGACCAGCCGCGAGCACTTTGCCGCGCTTGCCAGGAAGGCCTTCGCCCGCTGTCCGTACAAGCAGCTGACGGTGGAAAAGATCTTCAGCTGCGCCGGCAGCCCAGGCACGCCGCCGCAGCTCGACAGGATGCGGGAATTCGCGGGCGGCGAAGTGCTCAGCCGCGATTTTCTCCCGCTACGCCAGCAAATGTTCCGCGACATCTACCGGCTGGGCCTCCATGACAAGGTACTGCCGGAGAACGCCATCCTGTCGGCCAGCTTCGAGGGACACCCGATGCCGGTGGGATGGAATCTTCGCTACGCCCAGGAGCAACAAAACGCGAACAAGACCACCTTGGAACAACTGGGCCCCTACACCGGCAAGGTGATCTACCTGTTTGGCGCGCAGGACTATTTCTTCCCCCTGCCCGCGCCGGGGCCCTGCCGCGTCGAGGGCGCCAAGACCTCCGCGCCGGCCGATTGCAGCGTCAAGCTGGTGGACGGCGTCAGCCACGGCCTGGAAGACGCCGGCGGATTTCCGCCCGGCGCGGTGCTGGATGAAGTGGTTCGCGCGCTCGACGATGTCAACGCGGCTGCCGCGCGGCCTGAAGGACAAGTCCGATGACACCCAAGCTGCAAACCCAGGCGGCCGAGTGCGGCCTGGTTTGCCTGGCGATGATCGCCACGGCGCACGGCCAGCACTGGGACCTGAACGACCTGCGCCGCCGTTTTCCCCTGTCGCTCAAAGGGGCCACGCTCGAGAGCATCATCGCGTATTCGGCCGAGCTGGGCCTGGCCGCACGCCCCCTGCGCCTCGACCTGGACGAACTGCGGGAACTCGCCCTTCCCTGCATCCTGCATTGGGACCTGAATCACTTCGTGGTGCTGGAAAAGGTCTCGCGTGCGGACATCACCATCCTCGACCCGGCGGTGGGCCGGCGGCGCGTGGCCATGGCCGACGTGTCGCGCCACTTCACCGGTGTCGCCCTGGAGCTCACGCCCACCGTCGAATTCGAGGAACAGCCGCCCAAGCCGCGCCTGAGCCTGTCGAGGCTGACCGGGCAGGTGTCGGGCGTGTGGCGCTCGCTGGCGCAGATCTTCGCGCTCGCGCTGGTGCTCGAGCTGTTCGCGATCACCGGGCCGATCCTCAACCAGCTGGTGCTCGACAACGTCCTGACCTCCGGCGACCTGGACCTGCTCGACGTCCTGATCGCCGGCTTCGCGCTGCTGCTCCTGGTCCAGACCTTCATCGCGCTGGTGCGCTCCTGGATGGTCATGGTGCTGGGGCAGACCGTCGGCCTGCAATGGGTCGGCAACGTCTTCGCGCACATGGTGAAGCTGCCCGCGGACTACTTTGAGAAGCGCCACCTGGGCGACATCACCTCGCGCTTCTCCGCCGTCGGCGCGATCCAGCGCACCCTCACCACCTCGGTCGTGGAAGCCATGCTCGACGGGCTCATGGCGATCACCTCGCTGGTCATGATGTTCGTGTATGCGCCGGTGCTGGCCGTGCCGGTCCTGATTTCCTGCGCCGCCTACGCACTGATGCGCCGGCTCAGCTACCAGCCCTACCGCAACGCGGCGGCCGAGCGCATGGTGCTGTCCGCGAAAGAGAACACCCATTTCATCGAAACCATCCGCTCGATCGTCCCGCTCAAACTGTACGGCCGCGAGGACGAGCGCCGGGCGCGCTGGCAGAACCTGATCGTCGAAGTGCAGAACCGCGATATCAAGACCGCGCGCATGAACATCTGGTACGCCTGCGCCAACACCCTCATCTTCGGGATCGAGAACCTGGTGATCTTCTGGCTCGGTGCGCGCATGGTGATCCACGGCCAGACCGGCGTGGCGGGCGGGATCTCGGTCGGCATGCTGTTCGCCTTCCTCAGCTACAAGGGCCAGTTCACCGGCCGGGTCGCGGGCCTGATCAATTACACCGTGCAGCTGCGCATGCTCAGCCTGCACACCGAGCGCCTGGGCGACATCGTCCTGACGGAACGCGAACGCGACACCGAGGACGGCAACATTCCCTACAACGACCTCGAACACCTGGAGCCGTCGATCGAACTGCGCAACGTCAGCTTCCGCTATGCGACGGGCGAGCCCTGGGTACTCAAGGACGTCAACCTGACCATCCGCTCCGGGGAAAGCGTGGCCATCACCGGGCCCTCGGGCGCGGGCAAGACGACCCTGCTCAAGATCGCGCTCGGCCTGCAGCAGCCGACCGAGGGCGAGGTGCGCTACGGCGGCATTCCGATTCGCCAGCTCGGCCTGGCGAACGTGCGCAAGAAGATCGGCACCGTCATGCAGGACGACGCGCTGCTGTCGGGCAGCCTCACCGACAACGTGACCTTCTTCGATACGCTGCCGGACCGGGAGCGCGTCGAGCAGTGCGCCAGGCTCGCCAACCTGCACGAGGAGATCGTCAGGATGCCGATGGGTTTCCACACCCTGGTGGGCGACCTGGGCACCGGCCTGTCGGGAGGACAGAAGCAGCGCCTGCTGCTGGCGCGGGCGCTGTACAAGCAGCCGAAGATCCTCGCGCTCGACGAGGCCACCAGCCATCTCGACGTCGACAACGAAAAGCTGATCACGGAAGCGCTCAAGCGCATGGACGTGACGCGCATGATCATCGCGCACCGCCCGGAGACGATCAAGGGCGCGCAGCGCATCATCAAGATCAAGGACGGCGCTGTGATCGAGATGATGCAATCGGTCGATCCTGGCCGCCGCATCGAAGAAGCGCAAGCCGTGTCGTAGGCCGCATGGCCTGCGCAAGACAGACTTTCAAGACTCCCCTCGCATGAACAAGCCCTCCCCTGCCTCGAAGGCCAGCCTCGTCCTCAACAGCCTGCCCGCCACCGCCATGGGTTTCGCCTTGTGCGTCCAGATCTCGGCGCTCAGCTGGCTGCTCAGCACCAGATACCACCTCGCCATCCACGAGATCGGGATCGTCTGGGCCGCCGGCCCGGTAGCCGGCATGCTCGGGCAGGTGCTGGTCGGCTTGTCCAGCGACAGGACCTGGCTGTGGGGCGGACGCCGCCGTCCGTTCATCCTGCTCGCCGGCATCACCTCCTCCCTCTCGCTCTATCTGCTGACGAAGATCGACAAGCTGGCCGGCGCCCTGGGCATCGCCGACCTGGTGATCGTCGCCGGCGCCGTCGCCCTG
Organism: Massilia sp. ZL223; assembly: GCF_018119395.1. GTDB lineage: Bacteria > Pseudomonadota > Gammaproteobacteria > Burkholderiales > Burkholderiaceae_D > Telluria. Next base: position 248,642 of record NZ_JAGPWD010000002.1, on the reverse strand, counting down.
GCGCTCGACTTGTCCATCAATATCGGCCTGAATCCGGCGCGCGCCCTGATCGCGGACCTGACGCCGGAGGGCGAATCCCGGACCCGGGGATTCTCGTGGATGCAGGCCATGTCGGGATTCTGGGGAGTGGTCGCCTACCTGATCGGCGCTTTCATCGGCAACGAGACGCTGATCCAGGCCGGCTGCCTGATCGTCCTGGTGTTCGCCTGCGCCACGCTGTTCGTGAAGGAAGCGCCTGTGCTCGCGAAAACGGAAACAGCGCATGCGAGCGTCTCCACCGGCACCGAGTGGCCGGAACTATGGAAGATCTGGATCGCCCATGGGTTCGCGTGGTTCGGAATCCAGGCGATCTTCGTCTACCTGATCGCCTTCGTGCAGGCCTATCTCGTTCCCGCGGCCGCCGCGGGAGCGGCCGCATCCGGAAAGGTCGTTGCCGTCTCCTTCGCCATCATGAACGTCGTCGGCTTCATCGTGCCGGCGCTGGCGCTCCCGCGCGCATCGGGCAGGTTCGGGCGTGTCAGGGTGCATGCCGCCTGCCTGGCCCTCATGGCCGGCGCCTGTCTCGCCATCGCCTTGTTCGCGCGCAGCCAGGCCTCGCTGTACGTGCTGATGGCGGTCGCCGGCATCGGCTGGGGCGCCGTCATCAGCCTGCCGTTCGCCATCATGAGCGAAAAAATCGACCGCCAGCGCATGGGCTTCTTCATGGGCATCTTCAACCTGTCGGTCGTGATCCCGCAGCTGGCCACCACCCAGGTCGGCTTTCTTCTCGCGAAAGGCGCCGGCGCCCACACATTGTTCCTGATCTCCGGCACGGCCCTGCTGATCTCTTGTTTCCTGTGGACATTGGTAGCCGACCCGGGCGCTGCGCCCAGGCAGCTCGGGAGCGTCGCCGCTCGCTAGGGAGGAATGCGGCAAAGGAAAGGCTGGATGCAAAAAGGGCGCCCCCTCAGACGCCCTTAGCTGGTATGCCCTGCTGCCTGTCAGGCCGCAGCGGCTTCTTCGCTGCCTTGATCCGGCAGGCGTTTGATCGCCTGGTGGTTATGGTCTTTCAACATCTGCTTGTGTTTCAGAACCTGCCGATCCAGCTTGTCCATCAGCGTGTCGATCGCGGCATACAGGTCTTGGGCGACACTCGCCACGTGCAGGGTCTTCCCGGACACCTGGACGTTAATCTCCGCTTTTTGCCTTTTTTCTTTTTCAGTGAGGTTGTCGACGGCGAGGAAGACATGGGTATCGATCACTTGATCGAAATGCCTGATGATGCGCTCGAGCTTATTCTGAACGTATTCACGGATAGCGGGAGTCACTTCGAGATGGTGGCCACTGATTGTGAGGTTCATACACACTCCTTTGAAAAGCGCGCCGCCCAGGCACAAGGCAGGAGTGGGCAGCGCTGTTACAAGGCTTTGCGGAGGCTGACGGGAGGGATCTTGAGCGCTTCTCGGTATTTGGCGACCGTCCTGCGCGCAATGACCATGCCTTGTTCCCCGAGCATCTCCGCGATCTTGCTATCGGATAAAGGATTCTTAGGGTCTTCTGCTCCTGTCAATTGCGCAATGAGAGCGCGGATCGCCGTCGAGGAGGCTTCTCCCCCCGCTTCGGTGGCGACGTGGCTTCCGAAGAAGTATTTCAACTCGAACATGCCGTGCGGGGTCAGCATGTACTTCTGCGTTGTAACACGAGAAATTGTGCTTTCGTGTAGGCCTAGTGTATCAGCAATCTCACGTAAAACAAGGGGACGCATCGCAACCGCGCCGTGGGAGAAAAAGTTCTTCTGGCGCTCCACAATCGCCTCTGCCACACGCAAAATCGTATCGAAACGCTGACGCATATTCTTGATCAGCCATTTCGCTTCCTGCAGCTGGGCGTTCATCTGCCCTTCGCACTTGCCCTGCTTCATCAGCGACGCATACAGGCTGTTCACCCGCAGGCGCGGCATCACGTCCGGGTTCAGCATCACGGCCCAGCCGTTCTTGGCGCGGCGCACGATCACATCCGGTACCACGTAGTCTGACACGTTCGAGGCGAAGGCCGCGCCCGGATGAGGATTGCACTGGCGCACCACGGCTTGCACCTCGCGCAAGTCTTCGTCGTCGCAATCCAGCGCCTTCTTGAGCTTGCTGTACTCGCGCTGGGCGAACCAGCTCAGGTAGCCTTCGACGATCTTCAGCGCCAGGCGGCGCGTCACCAGGGGCACGCCCTGCATACGGCGGATCTGCAGCGCCAGGCATTCGCCCGCGCTGCGCGCGCCCACGCCCACCGGGTCCAGGCTCTGCACCAGCGCCAGCGCGCAGCGCAGCTCGTCCATCTCGATCTCGAGCTCTTCCGGCAGGCGCGCATGGATCTCGTCCAGCGGTTCTTCCAGGTAGCCGTTGTCGTCCAGCGCGTCGATGACCAGCTCGGCCAGCGCGCGGTCGCGCGCGGAACAGCCGGTGACACGGATCTGCTCCATCAGGTGCTCGCGCAAGGTGACGGAACTTGCTTCCAGCTGCGGGCGGCCGTCTTCGTCCTCGCCCCCGCCCGCGCCGCCGCCCGAACCCCAGTCGGCGTCCGGCGCGTCGCGCTCGCCGTCGCCGCCTTCGAAGCCTTCGCCGTTCTCGCCCGAGGCGGCGGAGGCCTCCGACGCGCCCTCGCCTTCCTGCGCGGGAGCGGCGGGCGCTTCGCCAGTGGCGGGCGCGTTATTGATGGCGCCGTCGGCCAGCAGGCGCACCGAACGGTCGAGCGGGTCGTCGAGCCGCTCGAGCAGGGGATTGTCGGACAGGATCTGCTCGATCTCCTGGTGCAGCTCGAGCGTGGACAGCTGCAGCAGCCGGATCGACTGCTGGAGTTGCGGCGTCAGTGCAAGATGCTGCGATGTGCGGAGTTGCAGGGACTGTTTCATGTCTACATGCGGAAGTGTTCACCCAGATAGACGCGGCGCACGGATTCGTTGGCGATAATATCATCCGGCCGGCCCGAGGCCAGCACCGCGCCCTGGTTGATGATGTAGGCGCGGTCGCAGATGCCGAGCGTCTCGCGGACATTGTGGTCGGTGATGAGCACGCCGATCTTGCGCTCCTTCAGGAAGCGCACGATGCGCTGGATCTCGATCACCGCGATCGGATCCACGCCGGCGAAGGGCTCGTCGAGCAGCACGAAGCGCGGGTTGGTCGCCAGCGCGCGCGCGATCTCCACCCGGCGCCGTTCGCCGCCCGACAGCGACATGGCCGGGTTCTCGCGCAGCTTCTCGATCTGCAGCTCGGCCAGCAGGGTGTCGAGGCGCTCGCTGATCTCGTCCTTGCCCAGCGGCCGGCCATCGACCTGCTGCAGTTCCAGCACAGCGCGGATGTTCTCCTCGACGGTGAGCTTGCGGAACACCGAGGCTTCCTGCGGCAGGTAGGACAGGCCCAGCACCGCGCGCCGGTGGATCGGCAGGCTCGAGATATCGGTGCCGTTGATGTCGATCGAGCCGGCGTCCGAGGGCACCAGGCCGACGATCATGTAGAAGGACGTGGTCTTGCCGGCGCCGTTCGGGCCCAGCAGGCCGACCACTTCGCCGCACTCGACCTGGAGCGAGACGTCGCGCACCACCAGGCGCTTGCCGTAGCTTTTCTGCAGGCCCTTGACGATCAGGGTGCTGCCGCTGTCGCGCGCCTCCATCAGGGCTTCCCTGCCGGAGCCGGCGCCGCCGGAGCGGTGGTGCGCTTGGGCGACAGGATCAGGGTGCCGCGGCCGCCACCCACCTTGCTCTGGCCGCTGGCGTCGTTGCGCACGCTGGCCACTTCCTTGCGGTTGTCGTAGGAGATGAAGGGGGCGATGATCTCGTTGGTCACGCGCTTGCTTTCCAGCTCCTTGACCACGGCGTCGGCGAACAGCTTGACCATCTCGGAGCGCTCGTCGTATTCGATGCGCTGGGCCTGGCCTTCGACCCACAGGTCGGGGCCGCCGTCGCGCTTCTGGCGGAAGGTGGCGACCTTGCCCGGGTTCGCGGTCAGGGTCACGCTCATGTAGCCTTCCGGGGTTTCCTTCACCAGCGCGCGGTCCGACTTGAGCACCAGGGTGCCGCGGGTGACGACCACGTTGCCGGTCAGGATGCGGGTCTGGGTGACTTCGTCGACGTCGAGCGAATCGAAGTTGATGACGGCCTGCTTGAGCGAGTCGGCGCGCTCGGCGAAGGCCGTGAGCGACAGCAGGGAAAGGCAAACGGCAGCGAATAGTTTCTTCATGGTGTGCTGGGTCCTGGGTTGACGCGGCGCCTTCATTGTCGGGCGCCGCGCGGCGGATAGACGATCTGGCCGCGGCTGGCGATGTGCATCTTCTGGGTCGCGTTGTTGGCCACCATGCCGGTGCCGCGCACGCTGGAGGCGCCCAGCTGCATCTCGATCGGCTGATCGGTCTTGAGGATTTCTTCGTCGGGCAAGGCGGTCAGGGACTGGGTGCGCACGCGCAGCGCTTCCGAGGTGGCCGTGCGCGGGCGCTGCAGGTCGACGTTGCCGAGCATGTCGACGCGATGCTCCTGGTGGTAGATGCGCGCGCTGTCGGCGGTGACGGTCATGGCCGGGCGGCCCGGCTCGACGCCGCGCAGCACCGGCTGCACCACGGTCGAGACGTCGCCCTCGGGGATGTGGGTCAGGCGCTTGCCCGACACCAGGTAGCTCGGCTGGCCGCCTTCGGTCATGCGCACGAAGGAGAAGTTCTCGACGATGTAGTCGGGTTCGGTCGGCGGCCCGCCCAGGCGCGCATTCGTGTCGTCGCCGTCGAAGGCCTGCAGCAGCCAGAAGCTGCCGAAGGCGCAGAACACCGCGATCATCATGATCGTCAGCAGCTTCCAGCGGTGCGCGGTGCGCTTGTTGGTGAGGTAGGCGGCCATGGCGCGTCGGTGAATCAGGCGAAGTAAGGCGCGAGCGCCTGTTCGTAGGTGCCCTGGGCGCGCATCACCAGGTCGCACACTTCGCGCACGGCGCCGCGGCCGCCCGCGTTGCGCGTCACGTAGTGGGCGCGGTGCTGGACTTCCGGATGGCCCGAGGGCACGGTGACGGCGAAGCCCACGCGCGTGAACAGCGGCAGGTCGATCACGTCGTCGCCGATGTAGCCGCATTCCTCCGGCGTCACGCCGGTTTTCGCGAGCAGCTCGGCGAAGCCGATGCGCTTGTCGTGGAAGCCCTGCCACACGTGGGTGATGCCCAGGTCGGCGGCGCGCTTGACCACGATCGGCGAATTGCGCGCGCTGATGATGGCGGTCTGCACGCCGGTCTTGTTCAGCAGCTGGATGCCCAGGCCGTCGAGCACGTTGAAGGTCTTGGTGACTTCGCCGTCCGGGCCGTAGGTGAGGCTGCCGTCGGTGAGCACGCCGTCGACGTCGAAGATCATGACCTTCACGCGCTTGGCGCGTTCCATGTGTGCGAGCGGCAGCATCAGATCACCTTGGCGCGGGTCAGGTCGTGGATGTGCAGGGCGCCGACCAGGCGGTCGTCCTCGTCCACCACCAGCATCTGGTTGATGCGGAATTCTTCCATCACGGCGACCGCGTCCACGGCCAGCTGGTCCGGATGCACGCGGCGCGGGTTGGCGTGCATGACGTCGCGGATGGTCAGGTTGGAGAAGTCGTGCATGCGCTCGATCAGGCGGCGCAGGTCGCCGTCGGTGAACACGCCGATCGGGCGCTTGTCGGCGTCGACCACGGCGGTCATGCCCATGCCCTTCTGGGTGATCTCGAGCAGGGCCTTGGCCAGCGGGACTTCCGGCGCCACGGCGGGGATCGCCGCGCCGCTGCGCATCACGTCGCGCACGTGGGTCAGGAGACGGCGGCCGAGGGCCCCGCCCGGGTGCGACAGCGCGAAGTCTTCCTCGCGGAAGCCGCGCGCGTCGAGCAGCGCCACCGCCAGCGCGTCGCCCATGGCGAGCGTCACGGTGGTGCTGGTGGTCGGGGCCAGGTTCAGGGGGCAGGCTTCCTTGTCCACCGCGATGTTCAGGTGGATCTCGGCCAGCTGCGCCAGGCGCGAGGCCGGCTTGCCGGTCATGGCGATCACGTGCGTGCCCATGCGCTTGACGGCCGGCAGGATGTCGAGCAGCTCGCTCGACTCGCCCGAATTCGAGATGGCGATGAAGATGTCGTTCGGCGTGACCATGCCCAGGTCGCCGTGCGCGGCTTCGCCGGGGTGGACGAACATCGCCGGGGTGCCGGTCGATGCCAGGGTGGCGGCGATCTTGCGGCCGATGTGGCCGGACTTGCCCATGCCGGACACCACTACCCTGCCCTTGCAGGCGTACAGCAGGTCGGCGGCGCGCACGAAACTGTCGTCGTCGCCCAGGCGCGCATGCAGCGCGCGGATCGCGTCGGCCTCGATGGCGAGGGTCTCGCGCCCCAGCTCCAGCACGCGGCGGGCCTGGCTCTCGTCAAAACTTTTCAGCATTGTTTTTTCATCGGTTAAACTCATACCGGAAGTATAAACGAATTGGGAAAGCAAAAAACTTGCCAGTCATAACAAACAACAACACCGACCGGAACGGGGCATGCATTCTGGACTTGAACTGACCCTGCTCCTGCTGGGCTGCGCCGTGCTCGGCGTGGTTGCCTTCCGCATGCTGCACCTGCCGCCGATGCTCGGCTACCTCGCCGTCGGCGTCCTGATCGGCCCCCATGCCCTGGCCCTGGCCGACGACAGCCCCGCCACCCACGCCCTGGCCGAATTCGGGGTCGTGTTCCTGATGTTTTCGATCGGCCTGGAGTTCTCCCTGGCCCAGCTCAAGGCGATGCGGCGCATCGTATTCGGGCTGGGCATGGCGCAAGTCGTATTGACAATCGTCGCCACGATGCTGTTCGGACAACTCATCGCGATGCTGACGCCGCAGCTGAACATCAGCTGGCAGGCCGCCTTCGCGCTGGGCGGGGCGCTGGCGATGTCCTCGACCGCGATCGTGGTCAAGCTGATCACCGAGCGGCTCGAGCTGGAGAGCGAGCACGGGCGCCGCATCATCGGCATCCTGCTGTTCCAGGACCTGGCGGTGGTGCCGCTGCTGATCCTGATTCCTTCGCTGGCGCGCAACCCGGAAGACCTGCCGGCCACGCTCGGCCTGGCGGCCCTGAAGGCGGCCGCGGTGCTGGCCCTGCTGCTGTTCTTCGGCCAGAAGCTGATGCGGCGCTGGTTCACGGTGGTGGCCAAGCGCCGCTCGCAGGAGCTGTTCATGCTCAACCTGCTGCTGGTGACCCTGGGCGGAGCCTGGATCACCGAGCAGGCCGGCCTGTCGCTGGCCCTGGGGGCCTTCGTGGCCGGCATGCTGATCTCCGAGACCCAGTACAAGCACCAGGTGGAAGAAGACATCAAGCCCTTCCGCGACGTGCTGCTCGGGCTGTTCTTCATCACCATCGGCATGCTGCTCGACCTCAAGGTGGTGCTGGCCAACTGGTGGCTGGTGCTGGCCCTCCTGGTCCTGCCGGTGCTGCTCAAGTTCGCGCTGATCGCCGGCCTGGCCAAGCTGTTCGGCTCCTCGGACGGCGTCTCGATGCGCACCGGCCTGGCCCTGGCCCAGGCGGGCGAATTCGGCTTCGTGCTGCTCAACCTGGCCTCGGACTCGAAGCTGATCGATCCTTTCCTGATGCAGCTGGTGCTGGCCTCGATGGTGCTGTCGATGCTGGCGGCGCCCTTCATGATCGCCAACATGGACAAGATCGTGATGAAGATCGCGGCCAACGAATGGATGATGCAGTCGCTGGCCCTGACCCAGCTCGCCACGCGCACCATGAAGACCCAGAAGCACGTGATCATCGCCGGTTTCGGGCGCAGCGGCCAGAGCCTGGCGACCCTGCTGAGCGAGGAAAAGCTGCCCTGGTATGCGCTCGACCTGGACCCGGAGCGGGTGCAGGAAGCGCGCGCCGCCGGCGCCAACGTCTCCTACGGCGACGCCTCGCGCCGCGAAGCCCTGATTGCAGCCGGCATCAACCGCGCCAGTGCGCTGGTGATCACCTTCGCCGACACCCGCCTGGCGATCAAGCTGCTGCACCTGGCGCACGAGCTGGCGCCCAATCTGCCGGTGATCGTGCGCAGCCACGACGACAGCGACCTCGACATGCTCAAGGCCGCGGGCGCCACCGAAGTGGTGCCGGAAGCGCTGGAGAGCAGCCTGATGCTGGCCTCGCACGCGCTGGTGATGCTGGGCGTGCCGCTGCGGCGCGTGGTGCACCGGGTGCAGGCCGCGCGCGACGAGCGTTATGCGGCGCTGCGCGGCTACTTCCACGGCGCGGGCGACATCACGGACGATCCGGAGCACACCTATGTGCGCCTCCATTCGGTGACCCTGCCCGAAGGCGCGGCGGCGGTCGGCAAGACCCTGGCCGAACTGCGCCTGGATGAAGTGGGTGCGGAGGTGACGGCCCTGCGGCGCGAAGGACAAAAGCTCGACGCGGGCCCGGAGACGGTGCTGGACGCGGGCGATGTGGTGGTGCTGCGCGGCGAGGGAGAATCGGTCAGCCGGGCCGAGGCCCGGCTGCTCTAGGGACGCGCGATCAGGCGACCGTGACGACCTTGTTGCGGCCGCCCGCCTTGGCTTGATACAGGGCCGAATCGGCGGTCGCCACCAGGTCCTGGGCCACGCCTTCGATGGCGTGATCGCGTTCGAAGTCCGACAGCGCCGCCACGCCGATCGACACCGTCACCGCCACCTGCTCGCCGGTGCCCAGGTCCACCGGCTGCCCGGCCACGCTGGCGCGGATGCGCTGGGCCACCATGCTGGCCGCTTCCAGGTCGGCGTCGATCAGGAGCACCACGAATTCCTCGCCGCCGAAGCGCCCCAGGGCGTCGGACATGCGCAGCTCGGCCTTGATGCGCGCGGACACCTCGCGCAGCACATCGTCGCCGCCCTGGTGGCCGACCGTGTCGTTGACGCGCTTGAAGTGGTCGATGTCGATGTACATGCAGGACAGCTTGTAGCCCTGGCGCCGCGCGCGCGCGATCTCTTCCAGCAGGCGGCGGTCCATGTAGCGGCGGTTGTAGACGCCGGTGAGCGAATCGGTCAGGCCGATGTACTTCAGCATCTCGTTGCTGATCACGTTCTCCAGGCAGATCGCGATGATCGAGCCCATGTGCTCGACGAAATCGGTGCCCAGGTTCGGCGTGAAACGGTTGGGGTCGGTGCTGCCCAGGTTCAGGCTGCCGATCAGGCGCGTGTTGCGCATCAGGGGCACCAGGGCCACGCTCTGCAGCCCGGCGGGCGGGTGCGGGAACATGGCGCAGTGCTGGGCCGGCGCATAGGCGCCCAGCAGCGGGCGCAGGCGCTTGCCGTCCGCCAGGTCGAAGCCCAGCTCCACCGCCTGCTCGCAGAACAGCAGGTTCGGGAACTGCTCGAAATCCACGCCCAGCTTGTGCATGACGGTGTAGATGTCGGCTTCCTCGTCCACCAGCGACAGGGTGACGATGTCGAGCTCGGAAATCACGGGCAAGGTGCGGAAGATGGTGCCGACCAGCTCGGGGAAGCTGCTGGCGCCCACGATCTGCAGATCGAAGGCCTGGTGGCGGCACATGATTTCGTGGTTGCGCTCCGCCTGTTCGATCAGGTAGGCCATGCGCGCGCGCAGGGTTTCGTTTTCCGCCATCAGTTCTCGCGTCAACGCGTCCGGCTCGTGCATGGGAATTCCTTTCAGCAATTACCCGTAACATTACGCCATCCGTCGCCGCTTGGAAACGAAAAGCGCCCCGGGAGGGGCGCGGCGGAGGCGAATTTGCGACACCTGTTATGGCATTGGCAACAGCCGCCGGAGCGCCTTTAGAAAGCGATGCTGGCGTCCAGGTGCTGGCCGACGCGCAGGACCTGGCCGGCGCCTTCCTGGACGATGCAGTTCATGCCCATGCACACGGCGTCTTCCATGCGCGGATTGGCGCGGTAGGTCTGGAGGATGTCGAGCGGATCGGGGCCGGGAATACCGCTGGCCTGGTCGATGGCGGGAATCGGGCAGCGCGCGCAGGGTTTGACCGGCCGCAGGGACAGGCCATCCGTCGAGAACGATTCGACGAAATCCTCCTCGAACGCTTCGATACCCTCGACCACGAGGTTCGGGCGGAAGCGGTTCATCGGCAACGGAGCACGGCCGGCAGCGACCAGTTTCGCGTTCAGGTCGTCGAGCGAGGCCTGGCCGATCAGGAGCAGCGGATAGCCGTCGGCGAAGCGCGTCTCGGACGGCGTGCCGCCGGTCCACTTGGTGCTGGTGGGGCGCTGCACGTCCGAGCGGAAGCGCACCAGGCGGCAGGCGCCCCCGATGGCGTCGGCAAACCAGGCCGCGGCGGCGTCGCCGCAATCCGCCGCGGGCACGCTGTGGTCCCAGATCTGCACCTGCAAGATGGCGGCGGTGGCGTCGTGCGCCAGCGGCAGGCGCAGCAGCGGCATGCCGGGCGCCTCGACCACCAGGGCGTCGCCGTCGACGCGCGGCGCGATCAAGGCCATGCGCGGGTACTCGCGCTGGGTCAGGAACTGTCCTTCTCGCGTGACCAGCATCCATTCGCGGTCGTGCACGCCCTCGGCCACCAGGCCGGACGGCGCCAGCGTGGCCTGCGGCACGGACAAGCCGGCGCAGGATTTGATCGGATAGACGACGAGTTCGGTCAGGGTGGCCATGCGAGGATGCGAGTGCGGTGAAAGAGCGTCAGTATGGCAGCAATCGGCTCAGCGTGCGGCGGTGGGGCTGGCCCTGTCCTTCTCGTCGCGTTCGCGCTGCAGGCGCGCCTCGAGGCTGCGGCTGGCCGAGGCGGCGTACTTGGCGCAGCCTTCCGGATCGATGAAGGGATTGGTGTCGGCGGTCTTGGCGGCCGCCTTGCCGAACAGGTCGCTGAAGGACGGATGGGCCGCGACCAGCACGTCGCACTTCAGGCCGGCGAGCCGTGCGATGGACTTGCGGAAGCTCGCACTCAGGTCCGGGCGGGTGGCATCGCCGCTGTAGTGGAAGCCGTCCATCGACACCGGGTTCAGGCTGTCGGCGTAGACGATGCTCGCGCACTTGCCCTGCTCGCAGGATTCCCAGCTCCAGCTGGTGCCGCCCGGCGTGTGGCCCGGCGTGTAGTGCACGGTCAGGCGCAGCGGGCCCACCGAGACGCTCTTGCCGTCGGCGATTTCCTTCACCTCGGCGACCTTGGGGATATAAAAGCGCTCCTTCGGATCGTACTGCGGATCGTCGGTCCCCGGCGTGCCCTCGCGCAGCACCTGGGCCGCCTGCGGACTGGCGACCACGGTGGCGCCGCTGGCGCGCTGCAATTCGGCGATGGCGCCGGCATGGTCGAAGTGCGGGTGCGAATTGAGGATGAGCTTGATGTCTTCCATGCGGAAGCCCAGCGCTTCGATGTTCTTGCGGATCAGGGGAGCGGACTGAGGCAAGGCGCCGTCGAGCAGCACATGGCCCTGGGGACCGGTGACGAGCAGCGCCGACAGGCCTGCGGTGCCCACGTACCAGGTATTGCCGTAGACCTTGAACGGGGCCACGGGCTTGTTCCATTCCTCGCACATCGAGCACTTGATCGCCTCGTCGGCGAAGGCCGGCACGGCACAGCTCAGCGCCAGGCTGGCGGCCACGGCTTGCAAACACTTCTTCATCATTCACCTCGCACACGCGAACAAGGGAGCTTTTAAGCCCCTGCAGAGGGGTGCAGCGCGGGCTCATGGCGCTGCTGCCAAAACAGTACTTTACCACGCACAACACATCCGTTTTCCCCCATGCCGGGGGCTGTTTCGCCATTACCTGGCGTGGCTAAATAGCATGTCCGCAACTATGAAAACGTGAGGCGCATGATGCACAGGTCGGTCAACACCGTGGCGAAGCTTGGAGTGATGCTGGCGCTCGTCCTGGGCGCCGGCTACGTCTTGCCGGAGACCGGGCAGCTGATGGCGCCGGATTATGTCGCCGGCGACTTCAAGGCCTTTTATCCGGACGCGCGGACCAAAGTGGTCATCTACGGCGCCGGCAACTGCCCCTACTGCGCCGAGGCGCGCGCCTACCTCAAACAACGCAATATCGCCTTCGTCGACTTCGACGTGAACGACGCCGCGAAGGGCCGGCAGGACTATACGGCCCTGCACGGCCAGGTGGTGCCGCTGATCCTCATCGGAGGGCGCCGCCTGGACGGCTACAACGAGAAGGCGATCGAGGACGCGCTGGAAGAATTGTCGGCCTCGTAATCAAGGCTGGAAAAGCAAAAGCCCCGCACTGCGGGGCCTTCGTTGGCGCATCGTGTTGCCGGATCAGACGTTGAACAGGAAGTTCAGCACGTCGCCATCCTTGACGATGTATTCCTTGCCTTCGGCGCGCATCTTGCCCGCTTCCTTGGCGGCCTGCTCGCCCTTCAGCGTGATGTAGTCGTCGAAGGAAATGGTCTGGGCGCGGATGAAGCCGCGCTCGAAGTCGGTGTGGATCACGCCCGCGGCCTGCGGCGCGGTGGCGCCGATCGGCACGGTCCAGGCGCGCACTTCCTTCACGCCGGCGGTGAAGTAGGTCTGCAGGCCCAGCAGCTTGAAACCGGCGCGGATCAGGCGGTCCAGGCCCGGCTCGTCCATGCCCATGTCGGCCAGGAAGTCCTTCTTGTCGGCATCGTCCATCTCGGCGATTTCCGATTCGATCGCCGCGCAGATCGCCACGATCGGCGCGTTCTGCTTGTTGGCGAACTCGGTCAGCTGGTCCAGCAGCGGGTTATTGGTGAAGCCGGTATCCGACACGTTGGCCACGTACATGGCCGGCTTGGCGGTGATCAGGCACAGCGGCTTGACCAGTTCCATTTCTTCCTTGTCCAGGCCCATGGTGCGGACCGGCTGGCCCGCGTCCAGGTGCGGCATCACGCGCTCCAGCAGGGCGACCAGCTTGGCCGCATCCTTGTCGCCCGAGCGCGCCTTCTTCTGCTCGCGGTGGATGGTCTTTTCGACGGTGCCCATGTCGGCCAGCGCCAGTTCGGTCTGGATGACTTCGATGTCGTCGATCGGGCTGACCTTGCCGGCCACGTGGATCACGTTGTCGTCCTCGAAGCAGCGCACCACGTTGACGATGGCGTCGGTTTCGCGGATGTGCGACAGGAACTGGTTGCCCAGGCCCTCGCCCTTCGACGCGCCGGCCACCAGGCCCGCGATGTCGACGAACTCGACGATGGCCTTGACGACGCGCTCCGGCTTGACGATCTCGGCCAGCTGGTCGATGCGCGGATCCGGCACCTCGACCACGCCCACGTTCGGCTCGATGGTGCAGAACGGATAGTTTTCAGCCGGGATACCGGCCTTGGTCAGCGCATTGAACAGGGTGGACTTGCCGACGTTGGGCAAGCCGACGATGCCGCATTTGAGGCTCATGGGAATTCTTTCTCTCGGTAGACGCAGGCGGCGACGCGGCCGCCCTCAAACCTCACATTGTACCTCTGGACGGGGCGTATTGCCCAAAAAACGATCTCGTGACGCAACAGCTTGGCCTGTCTGGTGACATCCGGATAAGGCTGGGGGAACCTGAAACTGGCGCGGCTCCGCAGTCTGCGGCTCGTCCCCGGATGGCGCAAAGGCTTGTCGTCCATGCACATCTCTCTTGCGTCGTAACAACGAGTGCGAGATGCCGGTATTAAACAATCGCATGTGCTATCACTCGCGGAAAAGCTTATGCCAGCACGAGTCCTCTCACGCTTGAGCGTGTTTATTGCCTTTGCATTCAGCTCGCCGCTGGGTCAGGCACAAGCTGTTTCACTGTCCCCGTGGATGACGGGCGAGCGGCTCGTCAAGCTGATGGGCAATGTCAACGCCACCGAGGTGGCGTGGACACCGGACGGTCCCTTCCGCAGCAAGGCGCTTGCCGCCGAATACCGCGACATGGCGAACGGCCAGTTCGTCCAGGGCTACATCCACGCCTTGCACGATGCGACCGAAGGCAAAGAATGGTGCTGGAGCCAGTACAAGCCCAAGCCGGACACACTCATCAGTGCCGCGATGGACAGCCTTCAGCGCATGCCGGACGCCCAGCTCAAGCGCAATGCGGCCGAGCTGATCGTCGAGGTGTGGCGCAAGACATGGCCTTGCCCCGACCACCTGCGGAGAAGACAATGAGAGTCCCTTACGCCACTTTGAGAATGCACTTCCCCGATACCGGCAACGTCAGTCCCGATGAGCTGTACCAATGGATCGGCTATCCGGAGAACACCGCCAACCCCAACTTCCGGAACACCTGCGCAATTCGGCTCAGCCTGGCCTTGCTGGGGGCTGGCTATCCCAATCCCGGCGCCTGGCCGATCAAAGCCGGGAAATACAAGGGCCGCGCCATCGAGACCAGGCAGCGCAAGCTGAGCAGTTGGCTGGTACGCCACCTTGGTAAGCCAGAGACATTCAGCAGTGGCAAAGAGGCCGAGGAAAAGATCGGGACGCGGCGAGGCATCATTTCCTTCTTCAGCATTTACGGCGACGTCGATCCGCAGGGGCACATTGCCATCGTGGCGAAGGACCGCTGGGGCCTGTACACCCGGTGCGGAAACGAGCTGGATGGCTCAATGACGGGCTGCTACTGGAGTTCCCGCGAAGTCTGGTTTTGGGAACTCCGATAACAATATCTTGGAATCAGATCGGCTGGATGCGCGAAGGATCCGGCCGCTCGGCAAACTCCGCCAGCTCGTCGCGCAGCCGCTCGCCTTCCCCGATGGCGCGTTGCCAGTTGCGGATGCGCTCGTCGTGGTCCAGGCCGTAGAACTTGAAATCGTTGCGGTCTGGGAGTTTTGCACGCGGAAGGGTTTTCAGGAATTCCTCGGATGGGGCGACGATCACGACGTTGTCGAACCAGCCACGATTGGCGCCGCGCGCGGCACGCCGCCACGGCAGGCCCTTGTCGAGCCAACCCGGCACGATATGCGGTGTGAAGTGCGGATACAGCACGATGTCGCTGCGCCCTTCCCCTGCCGCACGCGCATAGGGCAGCGCCAGGTGGTAGTCGATGATGCCGCCGTCCCAATAGTGCCCGGGCGGCAGGGCCGTGATGCCGGTCACCGGCTTCATGATGAGCGGCAGGGTGCCTGAGGCCAGCAGGCCCGAAGCCAGGTTTTCTCGGCTCAAGGCGGAGAAATGGGTGGTGAAGGCGTCGAAACGCTCACGTAGCCAGGGCGCCGTGGAACGCTGGTCACCGATCACGACACGCTCCATCAGGCGGCCCAGCCAGGCGCGCGAGCCGATGTTGTGCAGGGCGGCCGAGGCGAAACCGCGCAGCTCGGCATAGCGGTGCGCCGGCGCCGCCAGCGAACGCAGGCCGCGCACGGTCAGCAGGTGCAGGCGGTGGTGCGGGTGGTTGACGATGTCGTCCTCGTGACCGCGCACGAATTCGCCGAGCAGGCCCTGGACTACTTCGTCGATCTCCTGCTGGGTCGGCTTCTTGCTGGTGTAGCGCTGGCCTGCGTACAGCTCGCCCAGGCGCGCGAAGGCCTTGGCCGGGTCTTTCTGGCAAGCCGCCGCCATGCGCCAGGCGCCGATCGAGGAACCGATCAGGGTGCGTTCGCGCGGGGCGCCGGCGAACCATTCGCCGAACATCCACTGGTCGAGCGACTGGAAGATCAGGCCTTTCGGGCCGCCCGCCGCAGCGGGCACGATGGCGATGTCCTGGGCGCGCAGGCCCTGCGCACGGATCTGTGCGAGCGCCAGCGGGCCCGCATGGAAAGTTAGCGACTTCATGACCGAAATTATCGCAGGAAGCGCAGGCTTGCGTCGGCTCAAGGATCGCTTGTGGCCCGTACGTAACATGGATCGGTCGCGTGTCCGGAGAACGCCTATGTCCTTCCGCTTCGCTGTGCTGCTGTGGCTATTGTTATGTTTGCATCCGGCCCTCGGCCGCGACACGGGCACTGACCACTCGGTCGTGATCGACCGCTACATCCAGCATTTCGTGGTCGAACCCGACGGCAGCTACCTGCTCACGGTCGAGCAGGTCAAGACCCTGGCCGCGCGCGAGGCGCTGCACGACCACGCGCAGTACACCATCAGCTACAACCAGTCGCTCGACGAAGTCCTCGCCATCGAGGCCCATACCGAAAAGGCCGACGGCCGACGGCTCGCGGTGCAGCCGCACCAGATCCGCGACCAGCAGGAAACCGCCAGCCTGGAAGCGCCCATGTTCCAGGACACGCGCCTGAAGATCGTCGTGTTCCCGGACGTGCAGCCGGGCGACCGGGTCGCGGTGCGCTACGTCATCCGCCGCCATACGCCGCTGTTTCCCGGCCAGTTCGAGGACTTGTCCGCGGCGCGCTTTCATCGCCACCGCGATTTCCGCCTGATCTACGACATGCCGCCCACGATGACGCTGTACGCGGACGCGGTCGGCTTCGCGCCCCTGCCCGACCAGAGTCCGCCAGGGCGCAGGCGCTACCAGTGGCGCTACGTCGACGGCGACAACGAACGCATCGAACTCGATTCCGTCAGCTACCTCGACTACGGCAAGCGCCTGGCCGTGTCGACCTTCCCCGACTACGCGGCCTTCGCACGCGCCTACCACGCGCGTGCCGCCGGCAAGGCCGTGCCCGATGCGAACATCGCAGCGCTCGCCGCCTCGATCACGCGCGGCATCGCCGATCCGTACGCGCGCGCCGTCGCGCTGTCGGACTGGGTGCGCAGGAACATCCGCTACGTCGGCGTCTACCTCGGCCCGGGCGGCGTGGTGCCGCACGACGCGGCCAGCGTTTTGGTCAACCGCTACGGCGACTGCAAGGACCATGCCGTGCTGCTCGAAGCCCTGCTGCGCGCAAGCGGCATCGAGTCGACCTCCGCCCTGGTCAACAACGGCGACGCCTATCGCCTGCCGGAAGTGCCCACGCTTGGCGTACTGAACCATGCCGTCGTCTACGTCCCCGTCCTCCAGCTCTACCTGGATCCGACGGCCGAATCGGTGGCGGGAGGGTTCTTGCCGCCCGCCCTGCTCGGCAAGCCTGTCTTGCTGAGCAACAGCGGCGGCTTCGCGATGACGCCCGGCTCGCAGCCCGCGCGCAGCAAGACCAGCACCCGCTTCGACATCCTGGCCGACGGCAGCAGCCGCTTCACGGTCACGCGCACCAGCAGCGGCGCCTCGGCCGAGCCTTACCGGCGCGTGGTGCGGGCCACGCCGCAGGCCGAGCGCGAACGCTTCGTCGAGCGCATGCTGCAAGGACTTGGGCAACAGGGAGCGGGCGTGTTGGAGCCGGGCGATACCGACGGCAGCACCGACGACTACACGCTCTCGTTCTCGGGCAATAGCCTGGCCTTCGCCCACTTCCCGGGGCCGGTGGGACTGTCCACCACCTACAACTTCTGGGGCGGGCTGGGAGATGCGGTATCCGGCTTCATCCAGGAACCGGAACGCAAGCAGGACTTCGTGTGCCCGTCCATCGATGCCGAGGACGAGCTGCAGTTCCGGCTGCCGCCGCGCGCGCGGGTGCTGGCGCTGCCGCGCCCGCTGGTGGTCGAGGATGGGAACTTCGCCTATCGCTCGCGCTATGCGCGGCGCGGCGCCACGGTGTCGGTGATCCGCCGGCTGCAGTTCCGGCATACGCAGGCCACCTGCACGCCGGAGGACTACCGGCGCATGCGGCCGGCGCTGGACAAGATGATGCGCGACCTGCGCGCGCAGGTCGTCATCGAAAGAAGATAAGTGATGCGGCGCTGACGGGTCAGGGCGTGTGCAGCTGCATCATCGCCACGTCGAACTTGCCTTCGCAGACGAGCGAGATGATGCGCAGGCTCTTGTCGATCGATTCCTCGATCAGGGTCTGTTCTTCGCGGCGCGGACGGTGCAGCACGAAGTCGGCCACGCCCTGCTGCAGGTTCAGGCTGCGCGGGTGGCCGATACCCAGGCGCAGGCGCCAGTAATCCTGGGTGCCGAGGGCCGAGGTGATGTCCTTCAGGCCGTTGTGGCCGCCCGAGGAGCCGCCCTTCTTGAGCTTGGCGGCGCCGGGCAGCATGTCGAGTTCATCGTGCACGACCAGGATTTCGTCCGGGTTGATCTTGTAGAAGCGCGCCAGTGCGCCGACCGACTGGCCGGAGCGGTTCATGTAGGTCAGCGGCTCGAGCAGCCACACCTCGTTGCCGGCGATGCGGGTCTTGGCCACCATGGCGTTGAAACGCGCTTCGCGCTGCAGGCGGCAGCCAGGCATGCTGTTGGCCAGGTTGTCGACCAGCCAGAAGCCGGCGTTGTGGCGGGTTTGTTCGTATTCAGGGCCGGGGTTGCCGAGGCCGACGATCAGGCGGATGGACATCGTGTCGTTAGTTTGATTCTGGGAAAAACAGGATTATCGCTGAAAACGGTCGCCGCACGTTCCGGTAATGCGCCGGACAAGGCCAATAAAAAACCCGCCGGGCTAGGCCACGGCGGGTTTCGTTTCCTGCGCGCCGCTTGCGCGGCACACAAGGAAGGTATTACTCAGCAGCTGCTTCAGCCGAAGCTGCGCCGCGCGGGATGGTCGAGGTGGCGATGGTCAGGTCCTGGCCGTGGGCGACCGCGGTCACGCCTTCCGGCAGGGTCAGGTCGCTCACGTGGACCGACTGGCCGGCTTCCAGCTTGCTCAGGTCGACTTCGATGAACTCCGGCAGTTTACCCGGCAGGCAAGCCACTTCCAGTTCGTTCACGACGTGCGAGATGACAGCGCTGTTCAGCTTGACGGCCGGCGAGATCTCGGCGTTCACGAAGTGCAGGGTGACCTTGGTGTGGATCGGCTTCGATGCGTCGACGCGCTGGAAGTCAGCGTGCAGGACCAGTTGCTTGTATGCGTGCATCTGGAAGTCGCGCAGCAGGACTTGCTGGGTCTTGCCTTCGATTTCGAGGTCCAGGATCGAACCGTGGAAAGCTTCTTTCTTGAGCGCGTGGAACAACGCGTTGCCGTCCAGAGCGATCAGTTGCGGGGCTTCGGCGCCACCGTAGATGATGCCCGGGGTCTGGCCAGCGTTGCGCAGGCGGCGGCTCGCTCCGGTCCCCTGCTGAGTGCGGTTGAATGCGACTACTTTCATGTGAAACTCCAAAAATAAACGGGCCCGAATGCAGGAGAAATTTCCCCAGCCCGGTTGCCCAGAGTGGCGGCCATCCCCGCGACCAGGGACAGCCAAAAAATGAGCGCCGTACTGCGCACTCAAGAAAATACTGAAACTTTTATACGTCAACGGCGCGCCGGCTATTCAGCCTGGCGCGCCGCGAAAAAACAGCGGGTGTTGCTTAGTCGACGAACAGCGAGATCACCGAGTCGCCCTTCACGATCCGCTTGAAGGTCTCGGCCAGCAGCGGTGCGCTGGTGAGCTGGCGGATCTTGCTGCAGGCGGCGCCGGCGGCACTCAGCGGGATGGTGTCGGTGACGACCAGTTCGTCCAGCGGCGAGTTCGAGATACGCTCGATCGCCGGGCCCGACAGAACCGGGTGCGTGCAGTAAGCAACCACTTTCTTGGCGCCGCGCTCTTTCAGCACTTCGGCAGCCTTGCACAGGGTACCTGCGGTGTCGACCATGTCGTCCATGATCACACAGTTGCGGCCTTCGACTTCACCGATGATGTTCATGACTTCCGACACGTTCGCCTTCGGGCGGCGCTTGTCGATGATCGCCAGGTCGCAGCCCAGGCGCTTTGCCAGCGCACGGGCGCGCACCACGCCGCCGACGTCCGGCGATACGACCAGCAGGTCGTCGTAGTTGCGCTTCTGCAGGTCGCCCAGCAGGATCGGGGAAGCGTAGATGTTGTCGACCGGGATGTCGAAGAAGCCCTGGATCTGGTCGGCGTGCAGGTCCATGATCAGGACGCGCTCGACGCCGGCTTCTTCCAGCATGTTGGCCACGACTTTCGCCGAGATCGCCACACGCGCCGAACGCGGACGGCGGTCCTGGCGGGCATAGCCGAAGTAAGGAATGGCGGCGGTGATGCGGCCTGCCGATGCGCGCTTGAGCGCGTCAACCATCAGGATGATTTCCATCAGGTTGTCATTGGTGGGAGCGCAGGTCGATTGCAGAACGAAGACGTCCTTGCCACGAACGTTCTCGTTGATTTCGACCATTACTTCGCCGTCAGAGAACTTCGAGACCACGGCCTTGCCGAGAGGAATGCCGAGGTTTTTTGCGACCCCTTCTGCTAGCGCCGGATTGGCATTGCCGGTAAAAACCATCAGGTTTTCGTAAGCCATGGGAGTCCCAAGAGGTGAGCGTTGATTCTAGAAAAACAATCAGCCGGGAGGTCCGGCTGATTAGGCTAGTGACGGGCGCTTAGCGCCGCCGGATTTCCTTGCTGGACGCATTCGCATCGACAGATCAAGAAAACTTTGGCAGGGGAACAAGGATTCGAACCTTGGTATGCCGGAATCAAAATCCGGTGCCTTAACCAGCTTGGCGATTCCCCTACACGACCTTTTACTACTTGCCGCTGCGTTCTACATTGTATCGTCTAACGCGTCGACAGGCAGGATTTTATTCTATAACTCACTGATTTTGCAAGAGCGATTTCATCAGCGGGTGACTCTTCAGCGACTTCGCCTTCCATGCCGTCCACTTATTTGGCATGGCCGCCAACACCTGGTCGGCAGCGGCTTCGCTGGAGAACGCGCAGAACACGCACGCCCCTGAGCCAGTCATCCTGGCATCGCCGTAGCCGCTCAACCATTCAACCGCCTCTGCTACCGGCGGGAACAGGCGCATGGCCACGTCCTGCAAATCATTCTTTCCGAAGCTCAACCGAATGCCTGAATCGGTGTTGCTGGAAAAGTCCGCTATTCTGACCGGTTTCGTATCCCTTGTCAAATCCGGCGCCGAAAAAATTGCAGGGGTCGGAACGGCCACGCCAGGCTCGATCACCACGTACCAGCAGTCCGGGCCGGGCACCGCCTGCAGCGCTTCGCCGATGCCTTCGGCAAACGCGGTCTCGCCGAACAGGAAGAAGGGAATGTCGGCGCCGAGCGGCAGGCCAAGGTCCATCAACTCCTGCCGCGACAGGCCGGCCTGCCACAAATGGTTGGCCGCCATCAAGGCGGTGGCGGCGTCGGACGAACCGCCGCCCAGCCCTCCCCCCATCGGCAGGATCTTCTCCACCGCCACGTCGATGCCGGGCGGCAGGCGCCCGTGGCGGCGCTGGTATTCAGCCTGCAGCAGGCGCAGCGCGCGCACGATCAGGTCCTGCTCCTCGGGCACGCCCGGGACTTCGGTGGTGCGGCGGATCTGCTCGTCCTCGCGCAGGTCGAAATGCAAGGTATCGGCGCGGTCGATCAGCTGGAACACGCTTTGCAGCAGGTGGTAGCCGTCGGCGCGGCGCCCTAGCACGTGCAGGAACAGGTTGAGCTTGGCCGGGGCCGGGCAATGGTGCAGGGAACGCATGGATCAGCCCGCCGGATTGACGACGATGCGGATCGCCAGGTCCTGGATGTCGCCGGCGGCGCTGCGCTCGGCGTCGATGCGCCGCGGGATCGGCTGGGCGCTCGTTTCGTCCTGCCAGGAGACGAAGCGCAGGCGCCAGCCGTCCTTGGTCACCACGCTGTTGTTGGCGGGCGAGGCGGCGAAGCGCTTGCCTTCGGCGTCCAGCGCATAGCCCTGCAGCCAGTCGCGCAGGCCCGAGACCGGCAGGGTCCAGCCCAGGGTCTGCTGGGTCAGTCCGTCGATGTCGGCCGCGGTGCGCGGCGGGCGGTTGGCCTGGGTGAGCGTCGCCCCCTGGGGCGTCACGGCGATGGTGGCGATGGTCTGTCCCAGCGGCGAAGCCAGGCTGACGTCGATGCGGCCCGGGGCCTGGTCCCAGGTGAAGTTACCGCTGAGCGATTCCTGCTTGCCGTCCTTGATGTAGTTGACCGACAGCTTGCCGGCCAGGTCGATGGTTTCGCGGTAGGCGCCGACGGTGGCGGTGGACAGGGGCGCGCGGGTGGTGGCGCAGCCGGCCAGGGCGGCGGCAAGAACGATCAGGGAGAGGCGTCGGGAAATCGGCATCGGTAGTGGTATCGGTGAATGGCAGACAGGTTTGGCCGGGACGCATCCCGGCCAAACCTATAAAACGTGGATTATTTCACAAGGACAGGCCGAGCCGCGCCAGCGTGGTCCGCAAGGTGTCGTTCTGCGGGTCCTTGGCGCGCGCTTCCTTCCACAGCTGCTGGGCCGCGAGCTTGTCGCCCTTCTTCCACAGCACTTCGCCCAGGTGCACCGCGATCTCGGGGTCGCGGCGCAGGCCGTAGGCGCGGCGCAGGTGCTTTTCCGCCTCGTCCAGGTTGCCCAGGCGGTAGTGCACCCAGCCCATGCTGTCCATGATGAAGGGGTCGCCCGGCGCCATTTCCATGGCCTTGGCAATCAGTCCATAGGCTTCCTGCAGGCGCACGTTGCGCTCGGCCAGCGAATAGCCGAGGGCGTTGTAGGCGTGGTGGTTGTCGGGCGCCTGGGCCATCACTTCGCGCAGCTGCTTTTCCATCACGTCCACGCGGCCCATCTTCTCGGCCAGCAGCGCGAAGTCGTACAGCAGGTCGGGATTCTTCGGATGGCGCTTGGCGGCCGCTTCCATCAGGGTATAGGCCTCCATGGTGCGGCCGGCGTCGCGCAGCAGCTGCGATTCGGCCACCGCCACCTGGGCCGCCTGGCCCGCATCCTCGGTCTTGATCCCGGACAGCAGGCGGCGCGCGCTGGGCAGGTCGCCCTGCTTGCCGATCAGGTGGGCGCGGCGCAGTTTGGCGCTGAACAGGGTCTGCGCGTCGGTACCGTCCGGCACCTTGTCGAGCCACTGGAGGGCGCCGGCCAGGTCGCCCCGCTCCTCCGCCAGCTGGGACAGGATCAGGAGCGCGCGCGAGGGGTCGCGCTCATCCTCCGGATTGCGGCCCAGCACCTCGATAAAGCGGGTGAAATAGCCTTCCGCGCCGGGCGCATCGTTCATTTGCGTGGCCAGGATGCCGAGCGCATACAGGTGGGCCGCGTTATCGGGCTGGTCCTGCAGCAGTAGTTCGAATTCCTGGCGCGCGCCCGGATAATCCTTGCGGTTGACCAGGATGCGGGCACGGGCCGCGCGCACGTCGCGCGCCTTCGGGTTGTTCTTCAGGAACTGGTCCAGCAGCGCCATCACCTGGTCCTCGTCCTCGATGGTCTGGGCCAGCATCAGGGCCGCGATCTCGGAATCGGGCTTGGCCACGAGCGCGGCGCGCGCTTCCTGCTGGGCCGCGTCCTTGTCGCCGCGGCTCAGGGCCATCTGCGCGCGTACGATGCGCGCTTCCATGGTCTGGCCATAGGGCGCGATCAGGCGTTCCAGCATGGCGCCGGCGGCGTCCTTGTCCTTGGCGCGGGTCAGCAGCTGCTGCATCTGGAACATCAGCAGGCCGCGCCGGGCCGGCGCCGCTTCGCGCAGGCGCTTCTCGAAGATCGGCTCGATATCGGCGATGTTCTCGGAGGTGACGGCCATGCCGACGAAATACTGGGTCGCTTCCTCGGATTCCGGATCCAGGTCGTGCCACAGGCGCACGGCGGCCAGGGTGTCGTCGGCCTGCTTGGCGGCCACCGCCATCTCGGCGGCGCGGCGCGCCAGGCGCGGATCGCGGGTCTGCTGGGCCAGGCTCAGCATCGTCAGATAAGGGCCTTGCCAGTCGCCGCTGCGGAATTCGAACTCGGCCTTCATCAGCTGGTAGAGCATGTTGCTGCTGAGCTCGACCTTGGGCAGGCGCGCCTCGAGTTCGGCGCGCGCCTTGGCCAGGGCTTCTTCTTCGTCCAGCGCAAGATCTTCCGCCTGCTCCTGGGCGAGCGGCGTCGCCTCCTCCTGGGCAGGCGCCGCCGGCTGCTGTTGCGGCGCGACAGCACACGCCGTCAGGAGGCCGGACAGGGTTACAATGACGAAAGCGTTTTTCAAGGCAAGTCCAGGTTTGAGATGATGTCTGATTCTACGCTCAAGCCGGCCCCGCCACGCGGCTCCATCGGCTCGTCGCTCTACTGCACAGATTACACGAATCCCCTCCCCCATGCCTGAATTGCCAGAAGTAGAAGTCACCCGGCGCGGTGTCGCGCCCCATATCGAAGGCCGCGTCGTCGAACAGGCGGTGTTCCGCCGCGAAGGCCTGCGCTGGCCTTTCCCGCCGGGCCTGTCGGAACTGCTGGCCGGGCGCCGCATCACGCACACCGATCGCCGCGGCAAATACCTGCTGATCGGCTTCGAGCACGGCACCCTGATCGTGCACCTGGGCATGTCCGGGCACCTGCGCGTGCTGCCGCCGGGGATCGAGCCGCGCAAGCACGACCACTTCGACCTCATCGTAAACGGACCGGAAGGGCGCCAGGTGCTGCGCCTGCACGACCCGCGCCGCTTCGGGGCCGTGCTCTGGCACGGTAACGAACAAGGGCCCCTGGACGAGCACGAACTGCTGCGCGGCCTGGGCGTGGAGCCGCTGGGCGAAGGTTTTTCCGGCGCCCTGCTGCACCGGGAGACGCGGCGCCGCAACGCGCCGATCAAGCAGGTGCTGCTGGCGGGCGACATCGTGGTCGGCGTCGGCAATATCTACGCCTGCGAAAGCCTGTTCCGCGCCGGGATCAACCCGAAGACGGCCGCTTCGCGCATCAGCCGGGCGCGCTACGACAAGCTGGCCGAGGCGATCAAGGAGATCCTGGCCGCCGCCATCGTGCAAGGCGGCTCGACCCTGCGTGACTTTATTGCGGTAAATGGTCAATCTGGATATTTCCAGCAGACATATTTCGTCTATGATCGTGCTGGAGTGCCTTGCCGCAACTGCGGGGCGCCGGTCCGCCAGATCAAACAGGGCCAGCGCTCGACTTTCTACTGCGCGCAGTGCCAGCGCTAGGCCGGACCTTATAAGTAGGGCAACACATGCAGGATTTTCAACAGTATGGAGCGTGGCGCGCGCTCGTGGCATCCGCGCTGGAGGGCTACGGCGCGGCGCTGCAGGATGCGTCGCTGATCGACGGCGCCGGCGAACAGCAGCTGGCCCGCGCGCTGGCGCGCTTGCGCGACGACCGGCTCTCGGTCGCCTTCGTGGCCGAATTCTCGCGCGGTAAAACCGAGCTGATCAACGCCCTCTTCTTCGCCGACTACGGCCAGCGCATCCTGCCGTCCAGCGCCGGACGCACCACCATGTGCCCGACCGAGCTGCTGTGGGACCCGGCCCTGCCGCCCTGCATCCGCCTGCTGCCGATCGAGACCCGCGCCCAGCAGCTGTCGACCAGCGACTTCCGCGAAGACGCCGGCGCCTGGACCGTGCTGCCGCTGGAACTCGATTCGCCCGAGCGCATGATCGAGGCCTTCCGCCAGGTCAGCCAGACCCGCCATGTGCCGCCCGCCGAGGCGGAGCGCTACGGCCTGTACGACCCGGCCGACCCCGATCTCGCGGCCGGCCTGGCCCAGGACGGCGCGGTCGAGATCCCGCAATGGCGCCACGCCATCATCAACCTGCCCCACCCGCTGCTCAAGCAGGGGCTGGTGATCCTCGACACGCCGGGCCTGAACGCCATCGGCACCGAGCCGGAACTGACCCTGAACCTGATCCCGAACGCGCACGCGGTGCTGTTCATCCTGGCGGCCGAAACCGGCGTGACCAAGAGCGACATCGAAGTCTGGCGCACCCATATCGGCGCGGGGCCGGGCCGCCTGGCGGTGCTGAACAAGATCGACGCCATGTGGGACGAGCTGAAGTCCAGCGAGGACAACGAGGCCGAGATCGCGCGCCAGCAGCGCGGCGTGGCCCAGCTGCTGGGCCTGGAGACGGCGCGCGTGTATCCGGTATCGGCGCAGAAGGCCCTGGTGGGCAAGATCAACGGCGACATGGCCCTGTTCGAGAAGAGCCGCCTGGGCACGCTGGAAGCGGCGCTGTTCCACGACCTGATCCCGGCGCGCAAGGAGATCATCGGGCGCCAGCTGCGCGCCGACCTGGACGCCCTGCTGGCCGGCCAGCAGGCGCTGGCGGGCGCGCGCCTGCGCGATCTGGTCGAGCAGCAGCACGAACTGGAAAGCCTGCGCGGCAAGAACCAGGGCGTGATCGCCCACATGGTGCGCCGGGTCGAAGCGGAGAAGAAGGAATTCGACGCCAGCCTGTTCAAGCTGCAGGGCACGCGCGCGGTATTCGCGCGCCTGTCCACGGAGCTGTACACGACCCTGGGCATGGACGTGGTGCAGGAGCAGACCGAGTCCGTGCGCGCGGCGATGCAGGCGGCGCGCTTCGCCACCGGCATGCGCGCCCCGGTGCGCACCTATTTCGAGCTGCTGCGCGCCAGCCTGGATGCATCGCAGGCCAAGGTCGGCGAGATCGGCGCGATGATGGAAACCATGTACCGCAAGTTCTCGGCCGAGCATGGCCTGTCGCTGAACCTGCCGATGAGCCTTTCGCTCGCGCGCTACCGCGACGAGATCGACCAGATCGAAGCCTTGTTCGACAAGCAGTTCGGCACCGCCACCCTGCTCTTCAGCAGCCGCGCGGCCCTGCTGGAGCGCTTCTTCGACTCGATCGCCTCGCGCGTGCGGCGCGCCTTCCGCGCCGCCAACCTGGATGCGGAAAACTGGCTGAAGGTGATCATGGCGCCGCTGGAAGCGCAGATCCGCCAGCACCGCGACCAGTTGCGCCACCGCCAGGCCTCGATCCAGCGCATCCACGACGCCACCGACAGCCTGGAACAGAAGATCGGCGCTTTTGAAGCCAGCCAGGCCGACCTGGAGCGCACCCGCGCCTACCTGGCCGACCTGGCCGGGCGCGTGAGCGCCAGCCTGGATGCCGATGCGCCGGAACGGAGGGCGGCGGCATGAGGGACGGGAACATGAAACACCTCGAGGAGCTCACCGACCCGAGCTTCTCCCAGGCGGTGATCGACTGGCAGCGCACGCACGGCCGCCATACCCTGCCGTGGCAGAACACGCGCGACGCCTACCGCATCTGGCTGTCCGAGATCATGCTGCAGCAGACGCAGGTGGCTGCGGTGCTGGGCTACTACGGCCGCTTCCTGGAGCGCTTCCCCACCGTGCAGGCGCTGGCCGAGGCGCCGCTTGATGACGTCATGGCCCTGTGGAGCGGCCTGGGTTACTACACCCGGGCGCGCAACCTGCATGCCTGCGCCAAACGGGTGGTCGCGGATTACGGCGGCGTGTTTCCGAGCGACCCGGCGCTGCTGGCCGAGCTGCCCGGCATCGGACGCTCGACGGCGGCGGCGATCGCTGCCTTCTCGTCCGGCGCGCGCGCCGCGATCCTGGACGGGAACGTCAAGCGCGTGTTCGCGCGGGTGTTCGGCATCGACGCCTATCCGGGCGCCAAGCCGGTCGAGGATGCGCTGTGGCGGCGTGCGGATGCGCTTCTTCCGGAGGGCGACGGCATGCAGGCGTACACGCAGGGCCTGATGGACCTGGGCGCCACCTTGTGCACGCGCTCGAAACCCGATTGCGGCCGCTGCCCGCTGCAGGCGCGCTGCGTGGCCTACGCCACCGGGCGCACCGCGGAGCTGCCGGTGCGCAAACCGAAGAAGGCGACGCCGGAGAAGCGCACGGCGTTGCTGGTCGTCGTCGATAACGGGCAGGTGCTGCTGGAGCAAAGGCCGGGGACCGGGATCTGGGGCGGCTTGCTGTCGCTGCCGGAAGTCGGCGGGCACGTGGCGCTGGAGGACGAGGCCGACCAATACGATACGGCGGAGATCGCGCGCGAGGCGGCGCAGTTCGGGACGGTGGACGAAGTGCAGGCGCTGGGGCATCTGGTGCATGTGTTCACGCACTACCGGCTGCATATCGCGCCGTTCATGGTGAGGCTGGATGCGCGCGGGGGCGCCACCGGGAGGCATGTGTGGTGGCATCTGGATGCCATCGCCGATGCGCCGCTGCCGGCGCCGGTCAAGAAGCTGTTGGTGGAGTTGGGGCAGCCGAGTTTGTTTGTGTGAGTGGCTGCTCCAAGTTTGCGTGCAGGCCCGCAGCTCAGAACTGATCAAGCGAAAAAATCCGCTTATGCTCCCGGATCGCATACCGATCCGTCATCCCCGCAATGTAATCCGCAATCTTCCTCGCCTGCTTCATCACATCGCCCTGCACCTGGTAATCCGTCGGCAGCAGCACCGGATCCTGCATGAACGCATCGAACAGCTCCCGCACCACGCGGCTGGCCTTGACGCGCATGCGGTTGACCTGGAAGTGGCGGTACAGGTTCGCATGCAGGAAGCGCTTGAGCGCCGTGGTCTGCGCCCGCATCTCGTCAGAAAAACGAATCAGCGGCGGCCCCGCCCTGACATCGTCGATGCTCTTCGGCGCGGCGTCCAGGATGCGCGCCGCCGAGGTCTCCACCAGGTCCGCCGTCATCGCCGTGATCATCAGCCGGATGGTCTCGTACAGCGCCCGCCTGCCCGGCAAGCCCGGATACTGCGCCTCCACCGCATGCCGGTGGCGCGCGAACAGCTCCACTTCTTCCATCTGCGCCATCGTCAGCAGCCCCGAACGCAGCCCGTCGTCGATATCGTGGTTGTTGTACGCGATCTCGTCCGCCAGGTTGGTCAGCTGGGCTTCCAGGCTGGGCTGGGCCTTGTCGATGAAGCGCTGCCCCAGCTCGCCCAGCTGGCGCGCGTTGTTCAGTGAGCAGTGCTTGAGGATGCCCTCGCGCGTCTCGAAGCTCAGGTTCAGGCCGTCGAAGGCGCCGTAGTGCTCTTCCAGGTGGTCGACCACGCGCAGGCTTTGCAGGTTGTGCTCGAAGCCGCCGTAGTCCTTCATGCATTCGTTGAGCACGTCCTGGCCCACGTGGCCGAAAGGCGTGTGGCCCAGGTCGTGCGCCAGCGCGGTGGCCTCGACCAGGTCCTCGTTCAGGCGCAGGCTGCGCGCCAGCGTGCGGCCGATCTGGGCCACCTCGATGCTGTGCGTCAGGCGGGTGCGGAACAGGTCGCCCTCGTGGTTGAGGAAGACCTGGGTCTTGTACTCGAGCCGGCGGAAGGCCGTCGAGTGGATGATGCGGTCGCGGTCGCGCTGGAACTCGCTGCGCGAGCCAGGGGCCGGTTCCGGGTAGCGACGCCCGCGCGACTTCGACGAGTGCGCCGCATAAGCTGCGAGATGGGCGTCGAAATCCATCATGATGTGCAGGCCTCCAGGGTGGCGCGCAGGGTGTCGATCGGCACCGTGGTGATCGACGGGCTGCCCAGGGGCTTGAGCAGGATGAAGCGGATCTCCCCGCCCTCGTTCTTCTTGTCGACCGCCATCAGCTCGATCCAGCGCTGCTCGCCCAGGTCGGGCGCCGTGGTCGGCAGGCCGGCCGCGCGCACCAGGTTGCGCACGCGTTCGACGGCGGCCTCGTCGATCAGGCCCAGGCGCGCCGACAGGTCGGCCGCCATCACCATGCCGCAGCCCACGGCTTCGCCGTGCAGCCATTCGCCATAGCCCAGGCCCGATTCGATCGCGTGGCCGAAGGTGTGGCCGAAGTTCAGCACCGCGCGCAGGCCGCCTTCGCGCTCGTCCTTGCGCACCACGTCGGCCTTGATTTCGCAGGAGCGCGCGATGGCGTGCGCCAGCGCTTCCGGATCGCGCGCCACCAGCTTGGCGATGTTCTGCTCGATCCATTCGAAGTAGGCGGCGTCCAGGATGGCGCCGTGCTTGATCACCTCGCCCAGGCCGGCCGACAGCTCGCGCGCCGGCAGGGTGTCGAGGGTGGAGGTATCGGCTAGCACCGCGCGCGGCTGGTAGAAGGCGCCGATCATGTTCTTGCCCAGCGGGTGGTTGATGCCGGTCTTGCCGCCCACCGAGGAATCGACCTGGGACAGCAGGGTCGTCGGGATCTGCACGAAGGGCACGCCGCGCATGTAGCTGGCGGCCGCATAGCCGGTCAGGTCGCCGATCACGCCGCCGCCCAGGGCCACCAGGGTGGTCTTGCGGTCGCATTTGGCGGCCAGCAGCGCGTCGAACACCAGGTTCAGCGACTGCCAGTTCTTGTGCTCCTCGCCGTCCGGCAGCACGATCTCCACCACTTCCAGGCCGGCCGCGCGCAGATGGCCGGCGACGCGCTCCAGGTAGAGCGGCGCGATGGTGGTGTTGGTGACGATGGCGGCCTTGCTGCCGGCGATGTGGCGCGAGAGAAGCGCGCCGTCGTCCAGCAGGTGGGGGCCGATCACGATCGGATAGCTGCGGTCGCCGAGTTCGACGTTGAGGGTAATGGGTGCCTGTTCGTTCATCGATGTCTTCGCCAGCCGGCGCGCCCGTGCTGCTTCGAGCGCGGCGATCTGGTCCAATATGGTCTGTACCATCGATTGTACGTTAGGACGGCCGGTGTCGATGACCAGGTCGGCAATCTCGCGGTACAGGGGGTCGCGCTGGGCCAGCAATTCCTCCAGCTTCTTGCGCGGGTCAAGGGTCTGCAGCAGCGGGCGGTTCTTGTCGTGCGCGGTGCGCTGCAGGATGCTGTTGATCGAGGCGCGCAGGTAGACCACGGTGCCGCGCTCGGCCAGCAAGGCCCGGCTGGCGGCATTCAGGACCGCGCCGCCGCCGGTGGCCAGCACCAGGTCGTGCTGGGCGCTCAGGTCGCGGATCACGTCCGCTTCGCGGCGCCGGAAGCAGGCTTCGCCCTCGATCTCGAAAATCCAGGGAATCGAGGCGCCGGTGCGCGCTTCGATCTCGTGGTCCGAGTCCACGAAGCGCTTGTTCAACTTCCGTGCAAGCAGCCTGCCGATGGTGGTCTTCCCCGCTCCCATCAGGCCGACGAGGAAGATATTGTTGTTCTTGGGATGAGGCACTACCAAACCCGCTTAGATGGTAAAACGGCCAGTATAGACTGGCCGTTCCCTGTTCCGGTAAAAAAACGCAAGGCGGGCCCTCAGGCCCGCCCCGGATCATGCGCTCCTGAAGCGGTAGCTCTTGCCCTTGCCGCGCGGGGTGACCACCTGCAGCAGGAAGTCGCCCGCTGCGCAAGCGTCTTCCGGCTTGACCGTCACCGTGTGGATCGTGCCACCGGCGTTGTTGGTCGAGGGCACCACGTCCGGGAAGAAGGTCCCCGGCTTCACCTTGGTCACGTCCGTCGCGCCGACTTTGGTGCCGACAGGCAATGGATTATTGTTGGAATCGTACAGGCGGAAGGTCAGGTCGACCGATTTGCAGGAGCCTCCCGACAGGCCCTGGAGCACGCTCGGGTCGCCGTCGCCGCCGGGGGCGCTGTTCCAGTCGCGGCAGCTCGGATTGCCGCTGCTGTCGGTGCTGCAGACCTGGCGGACCATGTTGGCGTCCGAACCGCTGAACACGATCTCGAAGGAACGGCGGATGTAGTTCAGGCCCCACTTGCCGTCGCCCGCGGCGCTGTAGGCGCTGCGGTTGTACGGGAACGGCAGGTCGCCGGCGCTTGCTTCATAGGCGCCGTTCACGTTGGCGTCGAGGAAGGCGTCGGGCAGGTCGCCGCTCTGGCCGGTGCTCGCGCCCGGGAAAGGCTCGCCGCCGCTCGGGCAGGCGTCGACCAGCGGACGGTAAGGCGTGCTGCCGGTGTAGCCGGTGCAGGTGTACTGGCCGTCGCCGTTCAGGTCGACGAAGTTCTCGATACCCTGCACATAGGCCAGCACAGTGACGCGGCCGTTGAGCGGCCTGAAGGCCTGGCTGCGCAGCGGCACCGTGCAGCCGCCGTCGGTGGTCACGCAGGCGCCCTGCGCCGACGAGCCGATCGCGCCGCCTTCGGTGACGAAGTTGACCACGGTGTTGTCCGACACCGGGTTGCCGTACTGGTCGGCCAGGCGCACCGTGATGTCGGTGCTTTCGCCGTCGTAGTCCATGCCCTCGATGTTGAACTTCGAGGCGCTCATCGACATCGATTTCTGGATCGGCAGGCCGGTCGAGATGGTCAGCGCGTCGGACAGGCCGCTGATCGTCACGCCGTTGCGGGTGGCCTCGGCGACCACGCGCACCGGGGTCGGGATCGTGCCAGAGGAGACCATGGTCGAGACCTGGCCGCTGTTGTCGGTGGTGGCGCGCGCCGGCGACACGGCCAGGCCGCCGGTGCTGGTGGTGGCGCTGAAGTTCACGTCCACGCCCGGCAGGCCGTTGCCGTGCTGGTCGACCACGCGGAAGATCAGCTGCGCCGATTCGGAGCGGCCCAGGCCGCCCGAACCCTTCAGCACGATCGAGCTGCCGGCCACGCTGCTGCTGGAGAACTGGATGGAACCGATATTGGCCGCGTCGACGTCGACGCCGATGGTCTGGGTCGAGTTGCCGAGCGAAACGGTGATGGTGTCGCGCCCGAGCAGGCAGCCGTTGTTGGTATAGGTCGCGGTCTGGACGCCGTTGGCGAAGCTGCCCGGCACCAGGGAGGCGGTGCCGTTGTTGACGCACAGCGAAGTCATGGTCAGGCCCGAGACCGAGCTGGCCGGCTGGCCGCCGCTGGTGACGGGAATGTTCAGCGACAGGGTGCTGAAGGCCGGCAGGCGCCCGGCCGGCTGCGGCGCGAAGCTCAGCGTCCCGATCGTCAGCGGCGCGGCGCCGATGGTGATGTTGCGGGTGAAGGTGGCGGTCTTGCCCTCGACCACGGCGGTGCCGGTGATCGCCACCGCGCCCGCGGCGCTGGTGCTGGCCGGCTTGACGGTGACGACGGCCACGCCGTTGGCATCGGTCAGCGCGGAGCCGGTTTCGGGAATGAAGCTGACCAGGTTGGCGGTGCCCGCAGTGAACTGGACGATGGCGCCGGCCGCCGGCTTGCCGGCCGCCGTCAGCACGGTCGCCTTGACCGAGGCGCTCTGGCCGCCGGAAAGCGAGGTGACGGCAGTGCCGGCGCCGTCGGCCAGGGTCAGGTCCATCTTCGGCGCGGCGACCGTGCCGGTGCCCGGGGTGGTGCCGGTGCCCGGGGTCGTGCCTGTGCCGGTGCCGCTGCCGTCGCCGCCGACGCCTGCCGAGCCGCCGCCGCCGCCGCAGGCGGCCAGGCTGGCCGCGACCAGCGCGGCCAGCGCCAATTGGGTCAGATGCCCGGGCGAGGTCCGGGTTCCCTGTTCTGGAGTGTGTTGCATGACGTTCTTGTTCCTGTTGTTTATGCCGTTTGGGTAAATTCGTCGTGGTAAACGAAAAACCGGCCGGGACGACCCGGCCGGCGCGATGATCAGCGCAGGTTGTTACTGCGCTCGGTCACGATCTTTGGTGTGATGAACACCAGCAATTCGGTCTTGGTATTCTCCCGGCCGGTGGTCTTGAACAGATGGCCCAGGACCGGGACGTCGCCCAGCACCGGCACCTTGCTCTCGCTGTTGCGCTCGGCCTGCTGGTAGATACCGCCCAGCACCACGGTGCCGCCGTTCTCCACCATCACCTTAGTCTTCACGTGCTGGGTGTTGATGGCGAAGCCGGCGCGGGTTTCCTCGCCCTTCGAATCCTTGTTCACGTCCACGTCCAGCACCACGTTGCCGTCCGGGGTGATCTGCGGCGTCACCTCGAGGCGCAGGTTGGCCTTCTTGAAGGCGATCGAGGTCGCGCCGCTGCTGGTCGCCACCTGGTAGGGCAGCTCGATGCCCTGCTCGATCACGGCGATCTGCTTGTCCTCGGTGACCACGCGCGGGCTCGAGATGATCTTGCCCTTGCCGTCGGCTTCCAGCGCCGACAGTTCCAGGTTCAGGAAGCGGTTGGCGGCCGAGGAGAACAGGCTGAAGGCCAGCGAGGTGGCCGGGATGCCCGCGATGCCGGCGGCGGGCAGGTTGACCATGGTGGTGTTGGTGTAGCCGTCGCCCTCGTCCGGGGTCTGGCCGGTGACCTGGCCCACGCCGGTGAGGTTGCCGCCGATGGCGACGCGCTCGTTGCCCTTGACCTGCCAGCCCGAGTCGCCGCCGCGCAGGGTGCGCAGGTCGGCGAAGCCGAGCTTGGCGCCCAGGTTGCGCGAGAAGCCGTCGTTGGCCTCGACCAGGCGGGCCTCGATCAGGACCTGCTTCGAGGCGATGTCGGTCTTCTGGATCAGCTTGCGGATGTCCTCGATCTTGGAAGCGATGTCGGTCACGAACAGCTGGTTGGTGCGCGGGTCGATGATGGCGCTGCCGCGCTTGGACAGCACGCGGTTCTTGCTGTCGGCGGCGGCGGCGCCGCTGGCGTCCAGGCCGAACACGGTGCGGAAGGCTTCCGCCTTCTGGTAGTTCAGCTGGAAGATCTCGGAGCGCAGCGGCTCGAGGTCGGCGATCTGGGCGCGCTGCTCGAGCTCGAGCTTTTCCTTGGTCAGCAGTTCTTCCTTGGGCGCGATCCACAGCACGTTGCCGTTCTTGCGCATGTCCAGGCCCTTGGCCTGCAGCACCACGTCGAGCGCCTGGTCCCAGGGCACGTCGCGCAGGCGCAGGGTCAGGTTGCCGGTCACGGAATCGCTGGTGATGATGTTCAGGCCCGAGATGTCGGCGATCGCCTGCAGGGCGGCGCGCACTTCCACGCTCTGGAAGTTGAAGGACAGCTTCTCGCCGCGGTAGCCCTGGGGGCCGGGGCCCACCCGGTTCGGGTCTTCCTTGACCGGGCGCACATCGACCACCAGCTGGGTGTCGCTCTGGTACACCGACTGCTCCCAGTTGCCTTGCGCGTCGATGGTCATGCGCACGTTCTCGCCCTGGGCGGAGGTGGTCACGCGCGACACCGGGGTGCCGAAATCGGTCACGTCCAGGCGGCGGCGCAGCGCTTCCGGCAGTCCGGTGCGCAGGAAGTCGACATGGATCTGGTTGCCGGCCTGGCGCACGTCGACCGCCACCTGGCTGTGCGGCAGGTCGACCACAACGCGGCCTTCGCCATTGGCGCCGCGGCGGAAATCGAGGTTGCGCAGCAGTTGGCGGCCGGCGGCCGCCGGGGCCGGCGCCGCCGCGGCAGGCATGCCGGCCGCGTTCACGGCCTGGGCCACGCCGCCCGAGCCTTCCACGGTGACGATCACGGACTTGCCGTCGACCGCGGTGGCGTAGTTCAGCGGGCGCGCCAGGTTCAGCACCAGGCGGGTGCGCTCGCCGGCCTGCACCACGTTCACGCCGCGCACGTCGCCCAGGTTGATCTCCTGGGAGCTCTTGCCGGTGGCGTTGGCGGTGGCGCCGAAGTCGAGCGCGATGCGGGCCGGGTTGGTGATCGAGAAGCCGATCGGCGCCTTGGCGGGCGCCGCGCGCATCGCCACGTTGATGACGACGTTCGAGCCCTGCTGGTTGGCGGTGATCGATTCGATCGCATTGCCTTGCGCCAGGGCGCTGCCGGCCGCCATGGCCAGCAGCATCGCGCCGGCGCCGCGCGCCAGCCATGCCGGGACGACGAAACGAATCATTGCTTG
This sequence comes from Massilia sp. ZL223, assembly GCF_018119395.1. GTDB lineage: Bacteria > Pseudomonadota > Gammaproteobacteria > Burkholderiales > Burkholderiaceae_D > Telluria. Next base: position 213,562 of record NZ_JAGPWD010000002.1, on the reverse strand, counting down.
ATGGGTCATTTCCCAGTCTCCTTACTGTCATGCAGCTCGATCGTCGCCATGCGCTCGACCCAGTCGCCGGTGGCGTCCTGCATCACTTCCCTGATATGGATGGCGCCGTCGGTCACGCGGGTGACGACGCCGTAGTTTTCGCCGATGCGCTGGCCCGCACGGACCTGGTACACCGCCTTGTCGATCTGCACCAGCGCATAGCTGACGCCGGCCTTCTGCAGGGTGCCGACCATGCGCATGGTGTCGAGCGGATAATTCTCCAGCAGTTCTTTCGGACGGCTGGTGTCGGGCTTGTTCTTGCTGGCCGAGGCCTCGGCCACGCGCGCCATTTCGGTCAGCAGCTTGTCCTGGCTGAAGGGCTCGATGGCCGCGCCCGGATTGTAGGCGTACGGGACGAAGGGCTTGACGGCCGGCAGCGGCTTGACCGAAGGCCTGGTTTCCTTCTCGACCTTCTTCATCCAGGTGCGGACTTCGTTCACGCCGCCGTCGCCGCAGCCGGCCAGCAGCACGGCCGCCAGCAGTGGCGCAATGCGGTTCAGGCGCATCATTTGGCGTCTCCTTCGGCGTTCTTGCCCTTGCCCTTGGCCTTCTTGCCCTTCTTGCCCTTGGCTTTCTTGTCCTCGCGCGCCTGGCGCTGGGCGTTCAGCTCGTCCTGGTCGAGGTAGCGGAAGGTCTTGGCCACGGCGTCCATCTGCAGGGCGCCGTCCTTGCCCGTGACGACGGACATGTTGTTCAGGGTGACGATACGCGGCAGGTTGGCCATGTCGGCGGCGAAGGCGCCGATGTCGTTGTAGCGGCCCGTCACCTTGATCTCGATCGGCAGCTCGGCGTAGTAGTCGCGCACCACTTCCTGGCCCGGCTTGAACAGCTCGAACTGCAGGCCGCGGCCGACGCCGGCCTGGTTGATGTCCGACAGCAGGCGCGCCATTTCCGACTTGCTCGGCAGCTGCTTTTCCAGCAGCACAACCGACTTGTCGACTTCGATCTTCTGCTGCTTGAGCGCTTCCAGGTTGATCGCCTGGGCCATCTTGCTCTTGTATTCGTCGCGCAGCTTCTGCTCTTCGCGCGCGCCTTTTTCCTGCTTCTCGAACTGGCCGCTCCAGTAGAAGAAGTAGCCCAGGCCGGCGACCAGCGCCATCACGCCGGCCGCGCACAGCAGGCGCGGCGCCAGCGGCCACTGGCCCGGATGGCGGCCCTGCAGGCCCTGGAACTGTTCCGCCAGGCGCGGACCGATGTCTTTCAGATCGATGTTCATGACTTCACTCCGGACCCGCCTTTGCCCGCAGGCCTGGCGGCGCCTGCCGCGTCCTGGCCCTCTTCCTCGCCGTCGGTCGGGCGCTTGATCGCCACCGACAGCGTGAACTCGACCACCTTGCGGCCGGTCTTGCTCTGCGCCAGGGTGACGGCCTTCACTTCGACCAGTTCGGGACGCTCCAGCCAGGCCGAGTTGCCCGACAGATTGCGCAGCAGTTCCGCCACGCGCTCCTGCGACTGGGCGTAGCCGGTCAGGACCACGCGCCGGCCTTCCTGCTTGAGCGACTTCAGGTGCATGCCTTCCGGCGTCTGGCGCACCAGTTCGTCCAGCAGGTAGACCGGCTGGTTGCGGTCGCCCTGCACGTCCTGGACGGCCTGCTGGCGCGCCTTCAGCGCTTCGATTTCTTCCTTGAGGGTCTTGATCTCGGCGATCTGCTTGTCGAGTTCGGCGTTGGCCTTCTTGAGCACCAGGTTGCGCTGGTCCTGGGCCGACAGCTGGCGCGCGTTGTAGGCGCCGACCGCCAGCACCACGGCGACGCCGGCGGCGGCGCCCAGGGCCAGCAGGGCGTAGAACGCGGCCTGCTTCTGCTTGCGCTTGGCCTCGCGGTGAGGCAGGAGATTAATACGGATCATCAGCCGAACCTCCGCATCGCCAGGCCGCAGGCCACCAGGTAAGCAGCGCCTTCCTGGCGCAGCTGCTGTTCGCGCACCTGGGCGCCCATCAGCATGTCCTCGAATGGATTCACGAGCGCGCTCGGGATCCGGGTGCGGCCAGCGATGATGTCGAGCAGTCCCGGCACCAGCGCGCTGCCGCCGGCCAGGTAGAGCTGGTCGATGCGCGTGTAGGGCGTGGACGTGTAAAAGAACTGGATCGCGCGCGTGACTTCCAGCGCCGCGTTCTCGAGGAAAGGAGCGAGCAGGTCGGCGCGGTAGTTTTCCGGCAGGTCGCCGGATTTCTTGCGGGTCTCGGCTTCCTCGAAGGACAGGCCGTAGGCGCGCACGATGTCCTGGGTCAGCTGGTTGCCGCCGAAAGGCTGCTCGCGCTCGTAGACGGTTTCGCCGCCCAGCAGCACGGAGACGTGGGTGGCCTGGGCGCCCATCTGGAACAGGGCGACGATCTGCTCGGAGCCCTTGTTCGCGGAGCGCTCCATTGCGCGCTCCAGCGCGCTGCGGGCGGCATAGGATTCGATGTCCATCACGGTCGCCGTGAGGCCCGCGGCTTCGGCGATCGCCACGCGGTCCTCGACCTTTTCGCGGCGCGCGGCGGCCAGCATGACCTCCATGTCCTCCGCCGAATTCGGCGCGGGACCGATCACGTCGAAGTCCAGGCTCACTTCGTCGAGCGCGAAGGGGATGTACTGGCTGGCCTCGGATTCGACCTGCACTTCGAGCTGGTCTTCCGCCAGGCCGGCCGGGAGGATGATTTTCTTGGTGATGACGGCAGCCGGCGGCATGCCCAGGGCCACGTGTTTGGCCTTGGAGCCGCTCTTCTTCCAGACGCGGCGCACGGCTTCGGCGACCTGGTCGATATTTTCGATGTTGCCGTCTACGACCGCGCCGCGCGGCAGCGGTTCGGCGGCATAGCGCTCCAGGCGCAATTCACCCTTGCCGGCATCGGCCAGCTCCACCAGGCGCACGCCCGAGGTGCTGATGTCGAGACCGGCGAGTGGCGGGCTCGACTTTCCAAACAAGGAACCTAGATTGATCACGAGCGCACTCCCTCAGCTGCCCTTCCTGCCCTGCAGCGGCGCTGTGAACGCCCGCGAGGGAAAATTTGTCTTATAAAACCGGTATTTAGTGCATATATATGAGGCACTGCGTTGAATCGTAGCAATAAGGTTGACCAGCGACAAGAAATTTCTGCACTGGAACATTACTATCCCCCCCTCGACTGCGTCATGCGCGCCACATATGCGCGCAAGCTCTGATCACCCTTGCAACCACTGTGTTCAAGGCAACAACGGCTGTGTACTCGAAGGCAATATTGCACTGTTCTGTTGCCCTAGATCCAGTATCAGACGCGATAGCGCTGCCTTATAATGAGGCGGATCAATAAAGCGAAAGCCAGCATGAAAGAGAACCAAGCAGCATCCAAGTCTTCTTCCTCGAAATACAGTCCCAAACGCCTGGTCCTGATGGCCATCGGCGCCCTCGCCGGCCTCGCGGTCATCGGCGTGCTGGTGGTCGTGTTCGCGCTCGCGATGGCCTACCCCAACCTGCCGGCGCTGGACACTATCACCGACTACCGTCCTAAGATGCCGCTGCGCATCTTTACTGCGGACAATGTGCTGATCGGCGAGTTCGGCGAGGAACGCCGCACCCTGGTGCATTTCAAGGACATCCCGGACGTCATGAAGAAGGCCGTGCTCTCGATCGAGGACGACCGCTTCTACGAGCACAGCGGCATCGACTACTGGGGCATCCTGCGCGCCGTGTTCAAGAACGCGACCGGCGGCGCGCGCCAGGGGGCCTCGACCATCACCCAGCAGGTGGCGCGCAACTTCTTCCTGTCCTCGGAACAGACCTTCAAGCGCAAGGCCTACGAGGCCCTGCTGGCCTGGAAGATCGAGAAGAACCTGTCCAAGGACCAGATCCTCGAGCTGTACATGAACCAGATCTACCTGGGCCAGCGCGCCTTCGGCTTCCAGTCGGCGGCCCAGATCTATTTCGGCAAGGACCTGCGCGACATCAGCGTGGCCGAAGCGGCCATGCTGGCCGGCCTGCCGAAGGCGCCGTCTGCCTATAACCCTGTAGTCAACCCGACCCGCGCCAGGACGCGCCAGCAATACATCCTGCAGCGCATGCATTCGCTGGGCTACATCAGCGACGCCCAGTACAAGCAGGCGAAGGAAGAGCCGCTCAAGATCAAGTCCGACAGCAACGCCTTCGGCGTGCACGCCGAGTACGTGGCCGAGATGGCGCGCCAGCTGGTCTACGAGCAGTTCAAGGAAGACACCTATACCCGCGGCCTGAACGTGTTCACCACGATCACCAAGGCCGACCAGGACGCGGCCTACCTGGCCGTGCGCCGCGGCGTGATGGAATACGAGCGCCGCCACCCCTACCGCGGCCCGGAAGGCTATATCGAGATCCCGAGCGACAAGAGCGAGGCCGACGAAGCGATCGAGGCCGAGCTGGCCGAGCATCCGGACAGCGACAACATCGTCGCCGCCATCGTGCTGCGCGCCTCGGCCACCAAGGTGTCGGCGACCATCGCCTCGGGCGAGACGATCGAGATCGGCGGCCCGGGCCTGGCCTTCGCCAAATCCTGGCTGAGCGACAAGGCCGCGCCCAACCGCCGCCTGCGCCGCGGCGCCGTGATCCGCGTGATGCAGGACGACGACTCCAAGTGGCTGATCACCCAGATGCCGGAAGTGGAATCGGCCTTCGTTGCCACCAGCACCGAGGACGGCGCGATCCGCGCGCTGGTGGGCGGCTTCGACTTCAACCGCAACAAGTTCAACCACGTGACCCAGGCCTGGCGCCAGCCGGGTTCCTCGTTCAAGCCCTTCATCTATTCGGCATCGCTGGAGCGCGGCCTGTCGCCGGCGACCATCGTCAACGACGCCCCGATCTCCTTCGACGCCGGCCAGACCGGCGGCCAGGCCTGGGAGCCGAAGAACTACGACAACAAGTACGAAGGCCCGATGACCATGCGGCGCGGCCTGACGCAGTCGAAGAACATGGTCTCGATCCGCATCCTGAACAAGATCGGCGCACGCTATGGCCAGGAATATGCGACCCGCTTCGGCTTCGACCCGGACCGCAACCCGGCCTACCTGACCCTGGCCCTGGGCGCGGGCGCGACCACCCCGCTGCAGATGGCCGGCGCCTACGCCGTGTTCGCCAACGGCGGCTACCGCATCAGCCCCTACCTGATCTCGAAGGTCACCGATGCCGACGGCAAGGTGCTGTCGGAGGCGCGTCCGGAGCGCGCCGGGATCGAGGCCAACCGCGTGATCGATGCGAGGAATGCCTACCTGGTCGACAGCATGCTGAAGGACGTGGTGCGCTACGGCACCGCGACCAAGGCCTTGTCGCTCAAGCGCCCCGACCTGGCGGGCAAGACCGGCACCACCAACGACTCGATCGACGCCTGGTTCGCCGGCTACAACCCGAAGCTGGTGGGCATCGCCTGGATCGGCTACGACCAGCCGAAGAACCTGGGCAACCGCGAGACCGGCGGCGGCCTGGCGCTGCCGATCTGGATCAGCTACATGGGCAAGGCGCTCAAGAACGAGCCGGTGGTGGAGCGCGAAGTCCCGCCGGGGCTTGTGCTGTACGGGAACGACTACTACTATGCGGAGAGCCCGCCGGGGACCGGGGTGCAGACGCTGGATGTGGGACCGCCGCCGGCGCCGGCTGAGCAGAAGGCGCGGGATGCGGTGAGGAATGAGTTGTTCTAAAGCTGGTTGAACTTGGGTCCCCGCCTTCGCGGGGACGACGTGCCAGAGGACGTGGCCGAAGTCGCTGGGCGAGTAGATCACCCACCCTTAACCAACGTCGTCCCCGCGAAGGCCGGGACAATGCCACTGGCATTGTCCCGCCCAAGTTCGCAGCACACCGCAAACGCAACAACGGCGCCTCAGGCGCCGTTTCCATTTTCAAACCAGCGAAACCTGCGCCCCGCCCTGCTCGCTCGCATACTTCGACAGCGACGCAAACAGCTCCGACTCATCGCGCGTATTGCGCCACTCGTCCCCCACGCGCTTGTAGTGGAACCCGCCCGAGCGCGCCGCCACCCACATCTCCTGCAGCGGCGCCTGGCTGTTGACGATGATCTTCGACCCGTTATCGAGGAATTCGATTTCCAGCACGTTGCCGCTGCGCTTGCACTCGACGTCGATCGCGTCTTCGTCGTTCAGGCGGTCGAGCGCCTGTTCGATCTGGTCGAGGGTGCTTTTGGCCAGCGCCAAAAATTCCGTTTCGGTCATGCTACACTCCAAAATCTGCCAATAAAACGTGATTCTAATCGTGAAGTCCTCCATCGCGCTCCCAACTGCTGCCGTTCTGCTCGCAGCAAGCCTGAGCGGCTGCGGCCAGACCGGCCCGCTGTACTTGCCGAATCCGCCCGCCAGGCCGGCTCCGGCCCCTGTCGAGCAGCCCGCCCAGCCCGTCCCGTCGAACAACGCCTCCGTCCCCGCTCCCACCAAGTAAACACCGCCATGTCGCATTTCTCGTACCAAGCCGGCGTCCTGCACGCCGAAGCCGTCGCCTTGCCCAAGATCGCCGAAGAATTCGGGACCCCGACCTACGTCTATTCCAAGACCGCCCTGCTGCAGAACTTCGCCGCCTACCACGACGCCTGCCAAGGCCGTGACGCGCTGGTCTGCTATGCGATGAAGGCCAACTCGAACCTGGCGATCATCGACCTGCTGGCGCGCCAGGGCGCGGGCTTCGACATCGTCTCGGGCGGCGAGCTGCTGCGCGTGATCGCGGCCGGCGGCGACCCGGGCAAGACCATCTTCTCGGGCGTCGGCAAGACCGTCGAGGAAATGAAACTGGCCCTCGACAAGGGCATCCTGTGCTTCAACGTCGAATCGATTCCCGAACTGCACCGCCTCAACGAGGTGGCCGGCAGCATGGGCAAGCGCGCGCCAGTGTCGCTGCGCGTGAACCCGAACGTGGACGCCAAGACCCACCCCTACATCGCCACCGGCCTGAAGGCCAACAAGTTTGGCGTGGCCTTCGACGACGCGCTGGAAACCTACCGCGCCGCCGCCAGCCTGCCGCACCTGGACGTGGTCGGCATCGACTGCCACATCGGCTCGCAGCTGCTGGACGACGCGCCGCTGCTGGAAGCGCTGACCAAGCTGATCGAACTGATCGACACCCTGGGTTCGGAAGGCATCCACCTGCATCACCTGGACATCGGCGGCGGCCTGGGCGTGAACTACGGCGCCGAAGGCGACAAGCCGCCGGTCTTGGTGCGCGACTACCTGGGCCGCCTGTTCGCCCGCATCGACGCCTGGCGCGCCGAGAAGCATGGCGGCCAGCCGATCAAGGTGATCTTCGAACCGGGCCGTTCGATCGTGGCCGACACCGGCGTGCTGGTGACCAGGGTCGAGTTCCTGAAGCCGGGCGAGGAAAAGAACTTCTGCATCGTCGACGCCGCGATGAACGACCTGATGCGCCCGACCTTGTACCAGGCCTGGATGGGCGTGCAGGAAGTGGCGCCGCGCGCGGGCGACAAGCTGACTTACGACGTGGTGGGCCCGGTGTGCGAATCGGGCGACTGGCTGGCGCGCGAGCGCGCGCTGGCGGTCGAGCAAGGCGACCTGCTGGCGGTCATGACCGCCGGCGCCTATGGCATGACCATGGCCTCGAACTACAACACCCGCGGCCGCGCGGCCGAGGTGATCGTCGACGGCGACCAGGTGCACCTGGTGCGCCAGCGCGAGAATCCGGCCGACCTGTTCGCGCTGGAATCGATGCTGACGTAATGAAAAAAGGCCCGCGCAAGCGGGCCTGTTACTTTCAGGCCGGCGCCGCCTGCGTGCGCGCCCGGCTCCACCATACCCGCAAGCCCAGCAGCACCGCCACGATGGTCCCGAACAGGATCGGTTCGGCGAAATCGTTCTTCCCCGCTTTCATCCACCAGAAATGCAGGATCGCCAGCGGCGCGATCACATAGATCAGGCGGTGCAGCCAGCGCCAGCGCTTGCCGCCCAATCTCTTGACCATGCCGTTGGTGCTGGTCGCCGCCAGCGGCACCAGCATCAGGAAGGCGATGAATCCGACCGTGATGAAGGGCCGCTTGAGCACGTCCTTCCACATCTCGCCCCAGTCGAAGAAATGGTCGAACCAGAGGAAGGTGGTGAAGTGCAGCAGCGCGTAGAAGAAGCAGAACAGCCCCAGCATGCGGCGCAGGCGGATCACCCAGTTCCAGCCGGTGAAGCGGCGCAGCGGCGTCACCGCCAGGGTAATGCACAGGAAGTACAGCGCCCAATCGCCGGTCTGGTGGGTGATGTACTCGAGCGGCTCGGTCAGCTCGCCCTGCACCGTCAGCCAGGCCATGTTCGCGAAGGGCAGCAGGCTCGCCAGGAACAGCGCCACCTTGATGGCGCCCAGCTGCTTCGGGGAGGGATTGAAGGCCATCGTCAGAAGAACTTCTTCAGGTCCATGCCCGTGTACAGCGAAGCCACCTGGTCGTAGCCGTTGAACATCAGGGTCTTGCGCTTGGGCTTGAAGAAGCCGTCCTCGCCGATGCGCCGCTCGCTGGCCTGCGACCAGCGCGGGTGGTCGACGTTCGGGTTCACGTTCGAATAGAAGCCGTATTCGTTCGGGGCGGAGTCGTTCCAGGCAGTGCGCGGCTGCTTGCTGGTCAGGCGGATGCGCACGATCGACTTGGCCGACTTGAAGCCGTACTTCCAGGGCACCACCAGGCGCACCGGCGCGCCGTTCTGGTTCGGCAGCACCTGGCCGTACATGCCCAGGGTCAGCAAGGTCAGCGGATGCATGGCCTCGTCCATGCGCAAGCCCTCGACATAGGGCCAGTCGAGCACCGGGCTGCGCAGGCCCGGCATCTGCTTGCGGTCGGCCAGGCTGGTGAATTCGACGTAGCGCGCATTGCCGGTCGGTTCGACTTGCTTGAGCAGGTTCGACAGCGAATAGCCGACCCAGGGAATCACCATCGACCAGCCTTCCACACAGCGCAGGCGATAGATGCGCTCCTCCAGCGGCGCCAGCTTGAGCAGGCGGTCGATGTCGAGCGTCAGCGGCTTCTTCACCTCGCCATCGATGGTCACCGTCCAGGGCCGTGGGCGCAGGGTATGCGCGTTCTCGGCCGGGTCGGACTTGTCGGTGCCGAATTCGTAGAAATTGTTGTAGTGGGTGGCGTCCTTGAACGAGGTCTGCGGCTCCTTCGTCGACAGTGCCGGGTTGGCGCTGGCGGCCAGGCGCTGGGCCGCGTCCTGGGCGAAGGCTTCACGGTTGGCCATTTCCCAGATGCCGGAGCCGACGGCGGCCGTGGCCGCGATGCGGGCGATGAAGCGCCGCCGTTCTTCGTAGACCTCGCGGGGCGTGATCTCGGAGGGGAACGGGAGATCGATCCCGTTCGGATTGCGTTTGATGAGCATGATGGACCCCGCAAGCAGAGAGAAACTTCAGCTTACACGGATTGGCTTAAAAGAACGTTAGTGCGCCAACATACTCAGCCGCAGAAGCGCGGCAGGAACGGGACAAGGGAGCCTCCAGGAAAAACGCCAACCCCGGCGGTTGGCGTTCCAGCTTCGCTGCCCGATGCCAGGCGCTCAGCGCTTGCTCCTCTGCGCGGGGATCGACACCATCGATGGCTTGCTGGGGTCGGGTATGTAGCTCAGCTTCATGTCGTCGCCCGTGTCCTGGTTGAATTCCATGGTCACGTTGCCATCGCCGGAAACGAATTTGTTTTTCGAGACCGCGCGCAGCCGCATCGGCTTTTCCTTGTCGATGGTCGCGTCGATGTATTGCGGCCTGGCGTCGACTTTCAAATGCCAGCCGTTCTCCATGTCGTAGGCACCGGCAATCCGCTTGACTTCCTCGGTCCTGAGCCGGATCGGCTTGGCAGGGGCGGCCGTCACCGTCACGGTCGAGATCGGCGCCGTGTCGGGCGGTGGGTAGGGTTGGGTCTGCGCACCGGCGCCGGCGGCGAACACCAGCAGGGATGCGGGTATCAGGAGAGATAAGCGTCGCATGATCGTTCCTTCGCAAAGCAGTTACCTTTGGACAGGCGTCACGCCGGATCAGCCTCGTGGCGGGCGTCGGATGCCGCAAAGCCGGCACTGCGCTTGCGGATAATTCAGTCTAGTCCGGCGTCCCTCCAGGACAAGGGTTGCGGGCAAAAGCATCACGAAACTGTCTCGAACCGGAGACCGTCATAGCCGCACGAAATGATGTCAGGCGGGCGGCACCCGGTTGACGAGTTCCTCGCCGCGTTCGAAGGCCGTCAGGCTGGCGATGGTGGTCTGCATGATCTGGCCGATGGCTTCGACGGTGAAGAAAGCCTGGTGGCCGGTGACGATTACGTTCGGAAAGGAAACCAGGCGCTGGATCACGTCGTCGCAAATGATGGTGGACGACAAATCCTGGAAGAACAGATTGGCTTCCTGTTCGTAGACGTCGATCGCCAGGCCGCCCAGTTGCCCGGTCTTGAGCGCGCCGATGGCCGCTTCCGTATCGATCAGCCCGCCACGGCTGGTGTTGATCAGTACGCTGCCGCGCTTGGCGCGCGCCAGGCTGTCGCCGTTCACGATGTGCCTGGTCTGTTCGGTCAAGGGACAGTGCAGGGACACGACATCGCTGCAGGACAATAATTCCCCGACAGGGACGTAGCGCGCGCCCAGCGCTTCGAATGCGGCGCTGGGATAGGGGTCGTAGCCCAGGACCGTGCAGCCGAAGCCCAGCATGATGCGTGCGAAGATCGCCCCGATCTTGCCGGTGCCGATGACGCCGACCGTCTTGCCGTTCAGGTCGAAACCCATCAGGCCCTCGAGGTCGAAGTTGCCGTCGCGGGTGCGGGCGCTGGCGCGCGCGATCTTCCTGTTCACGGCCAGCAGCAGGCCGACGGCGAATTCGGCCACGGAATACGGCGAATAATCGGTGACGCGGACGACGGCGATGCCATGTTGCGTGGCGGCCGCCGTGTCGATCTGGTTATACCCGGTGGAGCGTGTCGCGACCAGGCGCGTGCCCTGGGTGGCCAGGATGGCCAGGACCTCGGCGTCGACGCTGTCGTTGACGAACACGCAGACGGCCTCGCATCCCGCGGCCAGGGGAGCGGTGGCGGCGCTGAGGCGGTCCTCGAAAAAGACCAGTTCATGGCCGGCATCGCGGTTGGCGTCCGCCAGCATCGACTTGTCGTAGCGGCGCGCGCTGAAGACTGCGGTTTTCATCTCCCCCCTCCTCGCGCGTCGGCCGGCGCTGCTTTCGGCCATGCGGGCTGCGGCCGCAAGGCTTATTCGTCGAAGTCTTCCGCCAGGTTCTTCCAGCCCCGGCTCTTGGCGAAGGCCGCGAATTCCTCGGGCGCCTCGAGCACGATCAGGCGGCTTTCCTGCAGGCCCGGATCGCTGTGCCCGAAGTCCGGCCCCTTGTACCCGACCGCGCGCAGACGGTCGATGATCTGCCGCACCAGCACTGTGTCCTTGTAGGCGCCGGGCTCGAGCTTCTTCGCGAACTCCACGTACACGTCGATGATCCCGTAACCCTCGTCGAAGATGCGAATCGCCTTGACGTCGAGGGTACGGCCGCTGCTGTCCCGGGCCTGGAAGGCGCCGGACAGTTCAATATCGGAATCGGTAGTCATGGACGAAGCATACCACCCGCTTCGGTCAACGCAGCGCCGCCAGTCCGAATGTGCCCAGCATGCTGAAGCTCACCGTCCAGAAGACGATGCCGGCCGCCAGCAGCGCCAGTGAGAAAGCCCGCGGCAAGCCGATCGCTCCTGCAAGGCCAGCCGACAAGACAGGTCCGATGAGCAATGAGCCCAGCAAGCCGATCGCCCATGGCCCTTTCGCGGCCAGCCACTGCGAAAGGCGCCCACCCTCTTTGCTTTCACTCTTGCGCCAGAACATCAGGCGGCGCAGGCCATTTCCTAAAAACATCGCGATCACGGCGCCCAGGCATGCGCCCGTCGAGGCTGCGACAATCAGCAAGCCGGGATGCAGCTTCAGGTGGATCCCCAGCGGGATGGCCGCCCACAACTCGACGATCGCCAGCGTGAACACGCCAAAGAAGCTCTCGATCATGGTTTTCTCTCCTTTACGTTTGTCATGAAGCCTTGTTTGCAGCAAGATAGTAGGCAGAGAGCGGGCCGGGCAGTTCCAGATGCCGACAATGCACGAGATCCGTGGCACAAAGCACCTGGATCGGGCGTCGAAAGGCGGCGCGGAACTCCCTGAAGGAATACAAGGAGACATCGCATGGACCGATTCACTGGCGGCTGCCTGTGCGGCGGCGTTCGCCTGGTGGCGACGGGACGTCCCTACCGCGTGGGTCTTTGCCATTGCCTCGATTGCCGCAAGCATCACGGCGCCCTGTTCTACGCCGCCGCGGTCTTCCCCCGGGATGCGGTCGAGGTCGACGGCGAGACGCGCGACTACGCCGGGCGGCACTTCTGCCCGCGCTGCGGCTCTTCCGTGTTCGCGCGCAGCGGGGACGAGACCGAGGTGCACCTGGGCGCCCTGGACGCGCCCGACCAGTTAATGCCGACCTACGAGAACTGGACCGTCCGGCGCGAATCCTGGCTGCCGGCCTTTCCGCTGGCGCGGCATTACGAAGGCAATCGCGAGGGCCGGGGCCGCACGGAAGACTAGCCGATGCCGCAAGCCGGGCGCTGGACGACGATGCAGAGGTGCTTTTCAGGCAGCTGGTCGAATTCGAGATGCCGGAGCATGCAGCCGGCCTCCCTGACGACGCCGAGCAGTCCCGGTATCCCGAGCGTGCCGTAATAGACCTCCGGCCCCATTGCCGCGTCGGTGTGCTCGCTCGGCTCGTCGAGCCCGCCTGCGGAGAAGAGGAAGACGCCGCCGGGTTCGAGCGCGCGCATGAGCTTCAGCATCAGCGGTCGCTGCCGGTCCAGCCGGATATGCCAGATGCTGTCCCAGGCCGAGATGAAGCGGTAGGCGTGCGGGGGCCGCCATGCGCAGACATCGGCGTGGTACAGCACGACATCGGGATCGGCCTGCCTGGCCAGCGCCAGCATGCGCGCCGAGATGTCGATGCCTTCGAGGCGCAAGCCGCGTTCGCGCAGCAGCGGATTGAAGCGGGTATTGCAGCCGCAGCCGACGCTCAGCGCCCGGCCCTTCGCGGCTTCCAAAAACGACAAGGCCTGCGCGTGCAGGCGCAGGCCGTTGCTGGGGTCGAATGCCGCATCGGTCCAGCGCTCGGCCAAGGCGTCGTAGGCCGAGGCGATGGACGCGTGATCCACGGCGGCCGGCTTACAGCGCCCCGTAGGAATGCAGGCCCGACAGGAACATGTTCACGCCCAGGAAGGCGAAGGTCGTCACCAGCAGGCCGACCAGCGCCCACCACGCCGCCATGCGGCCGCGCAAGCCGGACATCAGGCGCATGTGCAGCCAGGCCGCGTAGTTGAGCCAGACGATCAGCGCCCAGGTCTCCTTCGGGTCCCAGGACCAGTAGCCGCCCCAGGCCTCGGCCGCCCACAGCGCGCCCAGGATGGTGGCGACCGTGAAGAAGGCGAAACCGACCGAGATCGACTTGTACATCACGTCGTCCAGCACTTCCAGCGCGGGCAGGCGGTCGGCCAGGATGCCGTGCGACTTGAGCAGGTAGGCGGTGCCGACCATGGCGGCCAGCGCGAAGGTGCCGTAGCCGATGAAATTGGCCGGCACGTGGATCTTCATCCACCAGCTCTGCAGCGCCGGCACCAGCGGCTGGATGTCGGCGGCGTCGCGCGACACGGTGTACCACAGCAGGAAGGCGACCGCGGCCGAGATGATCAGCATCACGAAGGCGCCCAGCTGGCGGGTGGCGTAGCGGCCTTCGTAGTACAGGTAGAACAGGGCCGTGATCAGGGCGAACAGGATGAACACTTCGTACAGGTTCGACACCGGGATATGGCCCACGTCCGGCCCGATCAGGTAGGACTCGTACCAGCGCACCATCATGCCGGTGGCGCCCAGCACCACGCCGGCCCAGCACAGGTTGGCGCCGGCGCCGCTGCCGAAGCTGCCGCGGCTGAGCAGGCCGACCCAGTAGAACACGGTCGAGAACACGAACAGCGCGCTCATCCACAGGATCGCGGACTGGCTCGACAGCATGTACTTGAGGAAGAATTTCTGGTTGGCGGCCGCCAGCGAGCCGTCGTACAGCGAAATCGCCCACAGCGACAGCGCGCCCACCAGGGGCAGCAGCCAGCGCATCGGCTTCCAGTGCCAGCCCAGCGCCGCGAATACCGGCGCGGTGCACAGCAGGATGGCCTTTTCGTAGATGTCCATGTAGTCCGCGTAGCGGTTCAGCGCGAACAGCGCCGCCGCGCACAGGGCCAGGGCGTAGACCCAGTCGACGGCGTTCAGGCGGCGGAAGTAGCCCGGCTCTTCCTGGTAGGTGGACTGGCTTGCTTGGGACAATTCCATGGTGTTCTCCAGGCCGCTGCCGCTTAAGCTTGCGGCAGCTTGGCTTTCAGTTCGTCAAATTCGCGCTCGAAGTCGAGCGTCTTGCGCTGGGTGCTCATCGCCATCAGCGCGTGGGCGCCGCCCTCGTGCTCGGTCACCCAGACCCACATGCGTCGTTCACGAATATAAAACATTGCGAACACGCCGGCTACCAGCAGCAGACAGCCCAGGTAAACCACGCTCTTGCCCGGCGAACGGGTCAGCTGGAGCACCGAGGCCTTGATCTCGTTGAATTCTTCCAATTGCAGGTAGACCGGGGCGCCGTACAGGAAGCTGTCCGAGAGCGCATTGGTGGCCAGCTGCAGGAAGCGGCCGTTGGCCTCGGTCGGCTCGGCGGGCGCGCTGCCGGCCTGGGCGCGCGCGACCTGCCACAGCTCCCACAAGGTGCCGTTGAGCATCTTCATGAAGATATTGGCGGCCTTTTCCTGTTCGGCCTGGGGAATCTTTTCCAGGAACTGGGCCACGGCCACGAAGCCGCCGCGCCCGCTGCCCTCGCCGGAGAAGATCTCCAGGGTGCGGGCGCTCGATTCCTGGAGCTGGGACGCCAGGGCGCCGTCGCGCTGTTCCGGCGCCAGCGCACGCTGGGCGTAGCGCCGCGCCGCTTCGGCGCGCGCCTTCGGATCATTCAGGGCGGCGCGCAGGCGCATCCAGTCGCCCACGCCGTACTTGTCGTCGGCCGGAATGCGCAGGAAGCTGAACTGCTCAGCCGGGCTGGAGCGCACGCCGGCCAGGTAGACCTGCGATCCTTCCAGGGTCACCGGCTGCATGTAGTTCAGGAATTCGCGCGCCTGGCCGGTCTTGTCGCGCAGCTTATACTGCACGCTCGGGCCGACGTTCTTGAAATCCTTGCTGTTGGCATTCTTGGCGGCCGAGCCGGAGGCCTTGCCGAGGGTGGACGCGAACTGCTCCTCGAAGGATTCGCCCTTCTTGACGGCGCGCACGTCGCCGCTGGCGTTCACGTTCTCGACGTTGAACGGACGGAAGCCCGACCATTCGACGGCATAGGTCTCGCCGCCGGCCTTCAGCTCGGTGGAACCGTTGACTTCGCCGGTGAGCTGGAAGGGCTCGGCGCTGTTGCCCGCCATCGGGTGGCCAGTCAGCTTGAGCTTGCTGCCGCCGTCGTCGAAGCTCGACTGGTAGACGGCGATGCCCTTGTAGATCAGGGGCTGGTTGACCTTGATGCTGGCCGGGAAGGTATGGCCGTTCTCGAGGTCGCGCACCACCACTTCGCTGGCGAACAGCTTGGGTGCGCCGGTCGAGTAGAACTCGATGATGAATTTCTTCAGCTCGATGGAGAACGGCAGCTCCTGCACCAGCACGCCGTTCGGCTGGGTCAGGATGGCGGTATGGGTGGTCTGGCCTTCGGCGATCGCCGTGTTGCCGCGGAAGCTGGGGTTGGCCACGCTCAGGCGGTGCTGGGCGGGAATCTGGGCGATCACGCCGCCGCCCGTGAACGGGGTTTTGCCAAGGAACCACTGCTGGAAGCGCACCGGCAGCTCGGAATCGAGCATGCCGCCCAGCAGGATCACGATGATGGCCGAGTGCGCGAAGATATAGCCGAACTTGTTGCCGGCGCCTTTCTTGGCCGCCACCAGCACCCCGCCGTCCTTCTCGACGATCCTGGTGGCGTAGCCGGCATGGCGCAGGCGCGCCGCGGTCTGGGCGGCCAGGTCGGCGCGCTTCAGGGGCGCCAGCCATTCGACCTTGTGGTGGAAGTTGCGCAGCGAGACTTCGCGCACCTGTTCGCGCCAGCTGCGCATGTCGCGCAGCATCTTGGGCGTATTGCGCACCACGCACAGGCCGGTGGAGACGATCAGGGTGACCAGGATCAGCAGGAACCACCAGCTCGAATACACGCTGTACAGGCCCAGCTTGCCGAACACTTCGAACCAGAACGGGCCGAACTGGTTGACGTAATTGGGCATCGGCTCGTTCTGCTTGAGCACGGTGCCGATCATCGAGGCGATGGCGATGATCGTCAGCAGGCTGATCGCGAAACGCATCGACGAGACCAGCTCGACCGCCTCGGCCAGGCCACGGCGGCGGGTCTTCAGTTCAATTCCGGTGGTACTCATCTTCCACTACTCACATGAGGCGCGCAAACGCCTGAGCATACAGCAAAAAGGGCAGCCAGCTCGACGCCGCCGCCCTTTCTATTTCCTATGGTGCGCCGCTTATTTCAGGCCGGCGATGTAATCCGCCACGGCCTTCATTTCTTCCGGCGACATGCGCTGCGCCAGCGTGGTCATCTGGATGCTGTTCTTGCGTGCGCCGTTCTTGAAGTTTTCCAGCTGGGCGTAGGTGTAATCCTGGTGCTGGCCGGACAGGCGCGGGTATTGCGCCGGGATGCCGCTGCCGGTGGCGCCATGGCAGCTTGCGCAGGCGGCGACGCCCTTCTCGGCGATGCCGCCGCGGTAGATCTTGCGACCCAGTTCCACGGTATCCTTGTTCTTGGCGGCGCCCGGTTTCTGCTTCTGGGTGCCAAGGTAGGCGGCGATGTGCTTCTTCTCGTCGTCCGTCAGCATCTTGGCGTAGGTCGTCATGACCGGGTTCTGGCGTTGCGGGGTGGTGAAGTCGACCAGCTGCTTGTAGGTGTAAGCGTCGATCTGGCCAGCCAGCTTGGGATTGGCCACGATGGTCGAGTTGCCTGCGGCGCCATGGCAGGACATGCAGGCCGGCAGGCCGCGCGCGGCGTCGCCGGCGTCGTACAGGGTGCCGCCTTTGGCCGGATCCGGCTTGGCAGCGGCGGCCTTCGGTGCTTCGGCCGCGACAGCAGCACTACCGCAGACAGCCAGGGCAAACAGAGATTTCACCAACGCAAACGTCAAACGATTCATTCAAGCACCCTGAAAAAGTCGAAAACAAAATCGGAATGTCAGTGCAGCGGCCTTACCGGCCGCCCCTTGGGGTTCCCCTTCCTGGAGCGGCAAACAACCCCTTATTGTACAATAGCTTTGTTTCCTTATCGCCATTCTGTTGTCACTTACACCTCTTTCCATGTCCAAATTATGGCAGGCCCGGTTCTTTACGACCGTTAATCAGCTGCGCGATCTCCCTGGCACCCAGGTTCCCGAGATCGCTTTCGCCGGGCGCTCGAACGCGGGCAAATCCACGGCGATCAATATCCTGACCAACCAGAAGGGCCTGGCTTTTGCGTCCAAGACGCCGGGCCGCACCCAGCACATCAATTTCTTCTCGATCGGCGGCGCCCACGTGGGCCAGCACCGCAAGGATGCGGTGCGCGTCGACGAGATCGAAGCCCTGCTGGTCGACCTGCCGGGCTACGGCTATGCCGAAGTCTCGGGCAACGCCAAGCTGCACTGGCAAAAGCTGCTGGGCGACTACGTCCAGCGCCGCGAGCAGCTGGCCGCGCTGGTCCTGATCATGGATTCGCGCCGCCCGTTCACCGACCTCGACATCCAGATGCTCGAATGGTTCGCCCCGACCGGCAAGCCGATCCACTGCATCCTGACCAAGGTCGACAAGCTCAACCGCAACGAATCGACCAACGCCCTGCGCCAGGCGCGCCAGATCCTCGACAGCTATGTCGACGAGGAAGGCAACGGCTTCCCGTTCACGGTGCAGCTGTTCTCGGCCCTCAAGCGCGTGGGCATCGACGAAGCGAACGACAAGATCATCGAACTGCTGGGCCTGGCCGACGAGGAAGCGCCGCCGGCGGACGAACAGCCTACCGAATAACGTTGAGGAATACCGCGATGACCATCATCACCCCCGCCTCCTATCCCGCAGCCCGCATGCGCCGCATGCGCCGCGACCCGTTCTCGCGCGCCCTGATGCGCGAAAACGTCGTGACGCCCTCGGACCTGATCTACCCGGTGTTCATCCTCGACGGCCAGAACCAGCGCCAGCAGGTGGCGTCGATGCCGGGCGTGGAGCGGGTATCGGTGGACTTGCTGATGAAGGTCGCGGAGGAAAGCGTGGCGCTGGGCATCCCGGTGCTGGCGCTGTTCCCGGTGGTGGACGCCTCGCTGAAGACCTATGACGGCGTCGAAGCGACCAATCCGGAAGGCCTGGTGCCGCGCGCGGTGCGCGAGCTCAAGCGCAATTTCCCCGAGCTGGGCATCATGACCGACGTGGCGCTGGACCCGTACACGACCCACGGCCAGGACGGCCTGCCGGACGAGAACGGCTACATCGTCAACGAGAAGACCATCGAGATGCTGATCAGGCAGTCGCTGGCCCAGGCCGAAGCCGGCGTGGACGTGGTGGCGCCGTCGGACATGATGGACGGGCGCATCGGCGCCATCCGCAATGCGCTGGAAGGCCAGGGACACATCCATACCCGCATCATGGCTTACTCGGCCAAGTATGCCTCAAGCTTCTATGGTCCGTTCCGCGACGCGGTCGGCTCGGCCGCCAACCTGGGCAAGGCCGACAAGAACACCTACCAGATGGACCCGGCCAACAGCGACGAAGCCCTGCGCGAAGTGGCGCTCGACATCGCCGAAGGCGCGGACATGGTGATGGTCAAGCCGGGCATGCCTTACCTGGACGTGGTGCGCCGCGTGAAGGACGAGTTCAAGGTGCCGACCTTCGCTTACCAGGTCAGCGGCGAGTACGCGATGCTCAAGGCGGCGGCGCAGAACGGCTGGCTGGATCACGACAAGGTCATGATGGAGTCGATGATGGCCTTCAAGCGCGCCGGCGCGGATGGCGTACTGACTTATTTCGCGCTGGAGATCGCGCGCAAGCTCAAAGCGCAAAGCTAAGCACCAGCTACGTAAGAACATCCGTCGTCCCCGCGCAGGCGGGGATCCAAGTGCTGCCGGCGTTATCGATACGCATGCAAACTTGGGTCCCCGCCTGCGCGGGGACGACGTTTTTGCGCTAGTGGGAAAAAAGCTGTCACAGACATGGAGGCTGAAACGTCTAATGGTTGTACCAACCAAATCAGCAAAGGAACCCATTCATGTCCTCCCTCCGCCTCCCCTACTACTCCCTCTCCCCCGCCGCCTACCGCGCCCTGGCCGCCGCCGAAACCGCCGTCGAAGCCTCCCCGCTCGGAAAACAGCTGGTCCGCCTGGTCTTCCTGCGCGTCTCGCAAATCAACGGCTGCGCCTTCTGCGTCGACAAGCACGCGCGCGACCTCATCAGGGATGGCGAAGACTTCCAGCGCATCAACAGCTTGAGCACCTGGCGCGAAACCGGGTTCTACACGGCCCGCGAGCGCGCCGCCCTGGCCTGGGCCGAAGCGGCGACCCGCCTCGAGCACGGCGAGGTGCCCGATGGCGTATTCTTGCCCTTGAAGGAGCATTTCACCGAGCAGGAGATTTCCGACCTCGGCTTCGCGACCGCCCTGATGAATGCCTGGAACCGTATGGCGATCGGCTTCCGCCAGCCGGTGGCCCGGGCGGCATTCCCTGACTGAGACAGCAATGGACCAGCACGACGACACCCGCCAGTTCGCAGCCCTGCGCCCGCGCCTGTTCTCGGTTGCCTACCGCATGCTGGGCATCCGCGCCGACGCCGAGGACGTGGTGCAGGACGCCTGGCTGCGCTGGAGCGATCCGGCGCGCGGCCCCGTGCAATCGGGCGAAGCCTGGCTGGTCTCGGTGGTGACGCGCCTGTCCATCGACCGCCTGCGCGCGGCCAAGGTCCAGCGCGAGCATTACATCGGCGAATGGCTGCCGGAACCGCTCATCGAAGTCGACGAGCGCACGCCCGAGGACGCCGCCGAGCTGGCCAGCGAGCTGTCGGTGGCGCTGATGTGGGTGCTGGAGCGCCTCGCGCCCGAGGAACGCGCCGCCTTCCTGCTGCGCCAGGCCTTCGACCAGGACTACGGCGAGCTGGCGGCGGTGCTCGGCAAGAGCGAGGCCGCGTGCCGCCAGCTGGTGCACCGCGCCAGCGAACGGGTGCGGCGGGAGACGCCGCGCTTCCAGGTCAGGAAAGATGTACACCGTCAGCTGCTCGAACGCTTCCTGCAGGCCGCCAGCCGCGGCGACCAGGCCGCGCTCAAGGGCCTGCTGGCCGACGATGTGGCCATCGTGGCCGATGGCGGCGGCAAGGTGGCGTCCTTCATGAAGATCGTTCGCGGGGCGGAGCGGATCGCCAACCTGTACAAGGCCGTCCACCTGCGCAATGCGCCGCGGCTGGCGTACAAGATGGCGCTGATCAACGGCGAGCCAGGCCTGCTGCGCTATGTCGACGGGCAGCTCGAATCGGCCCAGGCCTTCGTCACCGATGGCGAGCGCATCGTCGCGATCTACGCGATGCGCAATCCCGACAAGCTCGGCGCGATCGATGCGGCGCCCTGGAGCGCCTGAGATCAGGCAGGCCCGACGCGACTAGGTAATCTCGATCCAATAGCGACGCGCCAGCTGCCCTTCGTCGAAGGTAGTGCGCTCAAAAACGCCGCCATTCGACTCAATGGCTTTCCAGGATCCGACATTGGCGTCCTTACAGGTGACAAGGAGGCGAGACAGCCCGATTTTCTTCGCTTCGGGAAGAGCGAGGGCCAGCATCCTGGTCGCATAAGCCTTGCGCCTTTCGCTCGGGCAGATGCCATAGCCAATGTGGCCACCAGTCTCGATGAGATTCGGGTGGTTGATATGGTGGCGAATCTGGATGGCGCCGAAAAGTTTCGAACATTCGGTATCGGCGAGAAAAAACAGGTGTGCAGGCACTTTCGCTGGATCCGATTCCGCCGGTTCGCGCTGTACGATCGAAAGAAACTCGTCGAAGTCTTTTCCCGCAAAAAGCTTACCCGGAGACGTGGGCGTTTCGACACTACGCCACCCCTTAACCATGTCTTCGTAGGCAGCGCGATGTCTTTCGTTTGGAAATTCCAGGATGAGCATAGGGGGTAAATGCCGACATTGATGCTCAGCCTGACAAGCCTTACACATCGCGCCAAATTCGCTGACCTGATGAGTACTGCCGCGGGCGAAAGCTCACGTTCAAGATGGTTCAGTGTACGCGGCCATTGCTTTCCAAGCAACTAGCGGACTTGTCAGGTGCTCCCAGTCCAGGTCCCTCAAATCAGTGCTTCCTCAAGACTTGCTCGGCAGCCGAAGCAAGACGTACGCTTTGGATTAAGTATATTTAACAAGCGCTTCGCCATTCTCGCGTTATAGCGATGCCACTCGACCCATGGTCCCGGCCTCATGGCTAGCTCGTGCTGAGCTTTCAGGTCGCGCCGCAATGCGTCGAGCAAGGCGCTACGTTCGTGACTCAGCAGGGAATAGTTGTGGAATACCATTACAGGTCCTTTCAACGTCAGTGAAGGCACTACGGCTGATCCGATGAAACAGTGCTCCCTGGCCGTAGGCTTAAATCATGTACGGCACGCGCTTGCTTGAGCGCTGGCGTCTTCTGCATCAATGGCTACGCGGGAGGCGGGAGTAGCCAGGCACTCCCGCCCAACATCCTTCACGCTTTTGCAAGTGGCTTCATCCGGAAGCTGATTCCCATCCGATTAATCGCATTCATTGCTGCAATCACAAGCGTCAGTTCGACCAGGTTCTTTTCTCCAAACGTAGACATCGCTGCGGCATATGCATCGTCGGAAGCGTGGGTTTCGCTGACATGCGTTACTTCTTCCGTCCATGCCAGCGCTGCGCGTTCCTGGTCCGAAAACAGATAGGCCGCTTCCTCCCATACCGGCACCAGGACGATCTTGTCGACCGACATGCCACTCTTGATGAGGTCGCGGGTATGAATGTCGATACAGTGGGCGCAGCCGTTCAGTTGCGAGGTTCTTAAAAATACCAAATGGATTAATTCCTCCGGCAGGCTCGTGCCGGTTGTAACGTAATGATGAAGTGCACCGACGGCTTTAGCACCTTCAGCGGACACCTGGAACCAGTTTGGGCGTTTCATGAAATCTTCCTTATGTAAGTTGGCGATGACGGTTAGCGGCACCGCTGCTTGTAAGACGGCCGATGCGGCAGGTTTGTGACAGTCGCACGCCGATTTACACGGGAAAGGTTTCACGTGTCCCTGGCAATCTCCCCGATGTGATGGCAATACCAGCGATAAAAGTTTCCAGAGCTGTCACAAGGGGCGAGCCCAGTCCGTCTAGGAAGCATGAAGGTATAGGGTGAAAGGCGCTGCCCGGCTACCATAGGAGAGACCATGACTGATCACGCTCGCATAAACCCGGAAGCAATATTCGACGCGCTGCGTCCGCGCCTGTTTTCGATTGCATACCGGATGCTTGGTATCCGTGCGGATGCCGAGGATGTCGTGCAGGATGCCTGGCTACGCTGGCATGACGCTTCCAAGGACCAGATCCTGTCCCACGAGGCATGGCTGGTCACCGTGACAACCCGCCTCGCGATCGATCGCCTGCGAACGGCAAAGCGCGATCGCGAGGCTTATATCGGTTGGTGGCTACCGGAACCGCTAGTGGAACTCGACGAGAGGACACCCGAGAGTACGCTTGAACTGGCTAACGACGTTTCGGTTGCCTTCATGTGGGTCCTGGAGCGCCTGTCCGCCGAAGAACGTGCAGCTTTCCTGATGAGGCAAGTATTCGACGCCGATTACGCCGAGATCGCCGAGGTAGTGAAGAAGTCGGAGCCGGCTTGCCGACAACTCGTGCATCGTGCAGCGGTGCGCGTTCAGCAGGAACGTCCGCGCTTTGACGTCCCCAAGGACAAACATCGCGAATTGCTTGGCAGGTTCATCGAAGCCGCAAGGCAGGGCAATCGCGCGGACATGCGCGCCTTGATGTCCGACGAGGTGCAGCTGGTGGCCGACGGCGGGGGCAAGGCCAAGTCATTCATGCATGTCCTGAAGGGCGCAGGGCGGGTGGCAGGCGTATTCTGGACACTCGAGCTCAAGTATCCCATGCAGGTTTCTTACAAGACTGCCCTGGTGAATGGCGAGCCAGGCTTGCTGCGCTATGTGCAAGGAAAGCTGGAATCCGTACAGTCGTTTATCGTCGATAAGGAACGGATCGTGGCAGTCTTTATCATGCGTAATCCGGAAAAGCTGGCGTCGGTCCCCCAGGCGCTTTGATACTGATCAGTGCTTGCCCAAGGGCTGCTCGGCCGCCGCCGCAAGAGACGGTTCCTGCTCCGGCGCCAGGAACCGGGTCGACGGCCGGCCATCGGCGTTGTGCTGCACGATGCGCAGCGGCCGTCCCTGTGCATCGAGCCACACCTGGCCGATGCCGGCGCCGTTCCAGACGCGCTCGCCATGCTGGCGCCGGTCGGGCAGGTGCGGCGTGAAGACGAGATCGCGGCGCTTGGTGAACCAGTTCAGCGGCGAGCGCGGAGAATACAGCCAGCGATTGAGGCGGTCGAGCCAGTCGAGCAGGCGGCGCGGGAATTCGTTCTTGATCCCGCTGCTGGTGATCTGCCAGATATGCGGCGGCCGGTCCGAGTCGCGCAGCTCGACATCGTAGGCGAACGAGTAGTGCACATCGCCCGACAGGACCACGTAATTGCCCGGGGTGCGCGAATGGCTGAAGATATTCAGCATGCTGCCGGCCGCGCCGCGATGCGCCATCCAGTTCTCGGCGTCGACGCTCAGGGCCAGTCCCGCAGAGGTGGCGATCCTTTGCACCACCTCGATCAGCTTGACCCCGAACATGGGCGTGGGCGAGACGATGACGGCTTCCGTTTCGTCCAGCAGCTCGTGCTGCAGCTCGGTCAGCGCTTCCCAATCCATCAGGCCAGACGGATGGCCGGGCCGGTACCGGTTGCGCCAGCGCCGGGTGCGGGTATCGAGCACGATGACCGTGGGCTTGGTCCGCACGACGTAGCCCCACTGGCGGAAAGACAGCAGGCGCTTGACCAGCGCGTCCTGCACCGGCGCGTCCAGCCGGCCGTCCGGAGCGGCGGTGGCGGCCAGCGCCGCCAGCTCGTCCAGCGCCGTCCCGAACATCTCCGGACGGTTGCCCCAGCCCTGGCACAGCATATAGGCGACCAGCGCATTGCCCACGATGCGGCGCGCGAACGGATGCCCGTAGACGGTGGACTCCCACTTGGCCGACAGGTTCCAGTCGTCGGAGATGTCGTGGTCGTCGAAAATCATCAAGGTCTGCACGTGCGCCAGCAGCCGTGCCGCCTGCGGCAGGTCGCGGCGGAAGCCCGCCAGCGCCCCTGACTCGCGCCGCCAGCGGCCCGCATACCTGGACGCAAGCGCGGGCGGCGGCGCATCCGCCACCAGCTGCCATGGCACGGGCGACCAGACCAGCAGGTACATGGCCATCACCTCGGCCAGGGTCACCAGGTGGTTGTGCGCATTGGCCGTGGTGAAGATCGGCTTTTCGCTGCCGCCGAAAAAGCGCTCGCGCAGCGCCCGGTTGGACTTAAACGCAGGCAGCAGCTCTTCGCGCCGGTAGTAACTGGCCGCATGGCGGTACAGCGCCTCGCTGTCGGCGACCACCGCGCCTTCCAGGCATTCGCCATACAGGCCCAGGCGCCGGATCAGCGCGTGGATCGCCGCCAGCATCGGCCCTGCCACATCGTCGGCATACACCTGGTCGCCGCACAGCATGAGCATGGCGGGCCGCTCGTCGGCCCGTTCGACGTGCTCGGCCAGCAAGGCGTCGGCGCGCGCCAGGCCATCGGGCGCGGGATGATGCGGCTTGCGGCAGGAGCCGAACAGGATATTGTCGCTGCGGCTGCGCAGCACCATGTTCGGCCGCACCGCGCCCGCATGCAGCAGGTGCGGCGCCCAAATCGCGATGCCGGCCTCGCTGCCATCGCCCTGCGTGATGACCAGGTCGTACTCGATGATCGTGTCTTGCGGCAGCGGCTCGGGCAGTGCGACATCGATCAGGTGCACGCAGGCGTGGCGGCCGACGCGGATCACCCGGCAGCGGCGCGTGTCCAGGGGCAAGCGCCTGGGTGCGCCTTCCCTGGGCGCCAGCACCAGGGTCAGGTCGAGCGGTGCACTGCCGACCAGCCATAGCACCAGGCGGTCCGGCTCGAGACGGCGCAGGATTGGACCGGCAAGGACGGGCGGCAGGCCTTCGGAAACAGGAGTCGGGAACAATCGGTGCACTACGCTGGTTGAAAGAACGGATCAGTGTAGCAGACACGCCGGACCGCCCGGTCATCCGGCAGGCCCTTCGGACACGCCGCACATGCTGACCTACTTAACGGCAGGCATTGGCATTACCGCAACTCGACATGGAAATAGCCCAATGGTTTTAACAAAGAGTCGTTGCTAGCTTGCGACCACAAAGCGTAGCATCGTCATGGCGGTCAGAACACTTGGTGAATACGGACTAGCGCCATGTTTGTCAGATCTTGATTGAAGGGACCGTTATGAGCAAGAGAAGAGACTTCCTTCGGGTTGCCTCCGGCGTGGGCGTCTCCGCATGCGCGGCAGCCATGCTGCCGCGGTTCGCACTGGCCCAAAGCGGACGCAGCACGAATGTGCATTACATCGATCCAACTGCCGCCGGTCCAGGTGACGGAACGCTTGCCAACCCGTTCCGCTCATGGACCAGCGTTACCTGGCTGCCCGGCCATACCTACCTGCAGAAACGGGGCACCACGTATTCGGGCGTGTTCCGGGTGTCGGCGAGCGGCACCGCGTCGCAGCGCATCACCGTTGGCGCCTACTATCGATCCAATGGCGGCGACGATACCTCGCAGCCGAAACCGGTCATTCTCCTGCCCGGGGCGCCCACCCTGCCGGCCAGCGGCGCCTCGGTCGCGGTGTACAAGCAGGAGCGCGATTTCGTCACCTACCGGAACCTGGACATCCGGAATCCTGCCTTCCCGGAAGACAGCGACGTGGCGATCATCTGGCTGGGCAATGACTGCATCTTCGAAAATAACAACGTGACGTCGAATTGCGGCGGCGTGTATGTCTTCGAAAAAAACCGCGTGACCATCTCCAACTGTGTGTTCGACGTCATCAGCAACGGGCCCACGCACGGCAACCAGGGGATACTGGTCGCCGCGAACGGCACTATCGACGACATCCGCCTGCTCACTAATACGGTCCGCCACCGCGGCGGCGGCACGGCGGCATCGCACGGCATTCGCTGTGAAACCTACACCAGCACCGCTTTCCTCACGCGCCTTGTGATTCGCGGGAACCGCGTGTCTCCGCCAGCCGGCGTCGATTACAGCCCGAACCGCGGAGCGATCGGCATTTTCCTCGTCCGCGGGGAAGCCGCCACGCTGGACAAGAATACCGTGACCGGGATGTTGAGCGGCATCTTCATCAACAGTGGCGATCGCAGCTATGTGGGCAACAATAACTGCAGCAAGAATATGAATTTCGGCATTCATATCACCGGCCGCGCCAAGTCTTACATTATCGAGCGCAACACCTGCAATTCCAATGGCGGGGCATTGAGCAGCACCTATTACGGCCGGGGCATCGAGCTGTCGTCGGCGGCCGGACAGGACGCCGTCTCCGGGCATACGATCCGCTACAACACCTGCAGGTTCAACCTGAACTACGGCGGCCCACGGGACAATGGCTCGGAAGGCGTCGGCATCGGTGTGGACGATGGCGCCTGCAAGTGCTCGGTTTACGGCAACATTGTCTCGAACAATGAAGGGAACGGCATCCAGGTCTACGGCGGCGGCGACAGGGCCAAATGGACGGATACGGGCGGCCACACGATCGATGCCAACAAGATGGATTCAAACTGCGCTTTTTCGGTCATGGGCCGGCGCAGCGGCGGGAAGACGCCCAGCCCGTTTCAGGCGCACATCTCGCTGACTTACGTCTACGGCAGCCCCACCGTGGTTTCCAACAACACCTTCTCGGGAAGCACGTCCATGAAGGTCTACATCGACGGCACGGACGAGAACGTCACTGTCAAGTGAGAGACGTGCCAGGCCCTTGGTAGAGTTTGCCGGCCGCATTCCTCAGCCCGGCATCGGGCAGGAAGCGGTCCGCGATCACGAGGATCGCATTCAGATTGTTCCTGAGCTTTTCCAGCTCGACTTCGCCCGGAGCGATGGCGGTCTGCAGCAGGTGGATGGCCATGTCGGCCATGAGCAGGCGCTGCTTGTCCAGCCAGGCAGCGCCATCGTTCGGGCCGGCGGGGTGGGCGTGATAGCTTTCCTCGACGGCGCCATGGATGTCCCAGCCCATCCTTACCAGTTCGTTTCTCTTGTGGTCGTTCATTGTTTGTCTCGAATGTGTTCAAAAGCCGGGTGTCCGGACAAGCTGGCATACAGGAAGTCGGTGAAGCTGCGGATCCGGTTGACCCGCCGCAGGTCCGGATGGGTGAGGATCCAGACCTCGGTGTCCAGCGCCGGATCGGGCGGGGCCAGCCGCACCAGCCCGGGCTTGCCGTCGGCAAGCAGGCCCAGCAGCATACCCATCCCCATCCCGGCCTCCACGGCGCTTGCCATGCCCAGCAGCGAGTCCACGCTGGCCACATGCTGCTCCGCCGGCACGCGCTCGCGCAGCCAGCGCGCCTGGGCCAGGTGGGCCAGCGCCTCGTCCGGGGCCACCCAACCGTGGGCCGCCCAGTCGTCGTCCCGTTTCCCTTCTTCGCGGGCGCGCCGCAGGTAGGCCTCCGATGCGTAGGGCGCCGTCTGCACGCTGCCGAGCTTGCGGCCGACGAGATTGTCCGGCGGCGTGTTGGTCGGCCGGATCGCCACGTCCGCATCGCGCCGGGTCAGGTTGAGGAAGCTGTTGGCGACCGTGAGCTGCAGCCGGATGCCGGGATGGGCCTGGCGGAAGGCGGACAAGACCGGCAGCAGCAGGCCATGCAGCAGGGTGTCGGTGGTGGTGACGCGGATCGTTCCCTGCAGCGCGGCATTGCGGCCGCTGATGCGGCGCTCGGCCTCTTCCATGTTCTCGCCGACCGGCGCCAGCAAGGCCAGCAATTCCTCGCCCGTCGCGGTCAACACATAGCCGCTCTGGAAGCGCTCGAACAGGCGCGCATCGAGCGCGGCCTCGAGCTTGTCGAGGCGCCTCAGGATGGTCGAATGGCTCTGGCCGAGCCGGCGTGCGGCGGCCGACAGCGATCCGGTCTCGGCAACGGTGAGGAAGTAGCGGCAGTCGTCCCAGTCCATGATTGTGCAAATGTGGCGAACCGATATGCGAAAACGTCGAATTGTTCGCCATTCTTGCACAAGCTAGGCTGTCAGGCATTGCTAAACCTGAAGGAGCCTGACATGTACACCGTTTATCTGGCCGACACCCCAAACGGCAAGAAGATCACCATCGCCCTCGAAGAACTGGGGCTCGCCTACCAGCGCCGCTTCGTCAACCTGAACGCCGGCGAGCAGCGCGCCCCCGCGTTCGCGCGCCTCAGCCCGAACAACAAGATCCCGGTGCTCACCGACGAGCGGACGGGGCAGAGCCTGTTCGAGTCCTGCGCCATCCTCATCCACCTGGCCGACGCGGCGGGCAAGGCGCTTCCGGCGCACGGGCCGGAGCGGGATCTGGTGCTGCAATGGCTGTTCTTGCAGGCGGCGAGCGCGGGACCGATGCTGGGGCAGCTGTGGTGGTTCCGGCACGCGGCGCCCGAGCCGAACCCGATGGCGCTGGAGCGCTATACGCGCGAGACGCAGCGCATCTATGGCGTGCTCGAGCGGCGGCTGAGCGAGTCGCGCCACATCGCGGGCGACGGCTACACGATTGCGGATATGGCCTTCTATCCCTGGATGGAAACGCATGCGGAGCTGGGGATAGCTATCGGCGCTTATCCGGCGGTCGCGGACTGGCTGCACAGGGTCGGCGAACGGCCGGCGGTGCAGCGCGGCATGCGCAAGGCGCGGGAGGAAGCGCATGTCTAATGTCCTTGCCTGGACCTTGCTGCTGGCGGCCGGGCTGGTCGAGGTGGTCATGGCCTTCGCGCTCAAGTCGTCCGCAGGGTGGACGCGGCCGGGGCCCAGTTTGCTGGCGGTGCTGGCGGCGCTGGGCAGCATTTACCTGCTAGCCAGCGCGCTGCGCGGCTTGCCGCTGGGGATGGCGTATGCGGTGTGGACCGGAATCGGGGCGGTGGGGGTGACGCTGGCGGGGGCGGTGTTCTTTGCCGAGCAGCTGACGCTGGCGCGGCTGCTGTGCATGGGCTTGATCTTTGTGGGGATTGCGGGGTTGAAGACCTTGGGTGGGGAGTGAGTTACTGGCTTGCTTGGGAACTTGGGTCCACGCCTTCGCGGGGAGTCATTGCCGCCAGTGGCGGGAATGACGTGCTAAGGCACGTGTCCGAAGTCGTGCTGCTAAATGAATCGCTGATTAACCAACGTCATCCCCGCGAAGGCGGGGACCCAAGTTTGCCCGATCAGCCACTACCCCCTCGGCGGCTTGTACTCCGGGAACATCTCCTTGAACAGGAAGTCCGTCAACTCCTCCGTATCCTGCGGCCGCGCGCTCAGCTTGACCACCCTGCCCAGCCGATGCGAATCCCACTCGAAGTCCCCCGTCTTTTCCCGGCGGATCAGCTCGATCATCTTCTTGACCACCGCCGTCTCGACATCGCGCTCGCTGCCCTGCTCCACCGTCACCTGGGTCAGCCAGCGCCGCTTGAAGTTGGGATTCCAGCCGCGGAAGCGCAGGTCCATGCTGTGGAAGGTCTTGTTCGACACCGAGAAAATGCCCCCGGTCTCGTTGCGGTCGTCGCGCCCGCGGCCGTTGATGGCGGCGATGTTGGCCAGCGCCCGGGCTTCGCCGCGCGCGGCTTCGCTTTCCTCGACGGGCGCGTCGCTGCCGGTCGTCGCCCCGCGCTGCTTGCGGCGCGAAGCGATGTAGGCGGCCATGTCCATCTCCGGCGGCACCTCGGTCTTCGGCTGCGGCTGCGGCTGCGGCTTGGGCGGCTCTGGCTTTTCGTCGGGCAAGGTGATGGTGTCCGGCAAGCGCTGCACCTGCACCCGCTCGGGCTGCGGACGCGGCGTGGTCTTGTTCGGGGTCGGCTTGGGAACCGGCTTCGGCGCCTGCTGGCGCGGCGCAGCCTTCGGTTGTTGCATGGGGGCGACGAAGACCACGTCGGTCTCCTTGTCCGATGCCGGACGCGCCCGCTTCTCCTGGTCTTCCGGCTTGAACAGGTAAATCGCCACCAGCAGCAGGTGCAGCCCGATCGTGCCCGCCAGCGCCAGCCGGTTCGGTCCCCGGCGCCCATAGGTCAGCGTCTGGCGCGACGGCAGCGGCTGGCCGCAATGCGCGCACACATCGCTGTCCTCGTCATAGATATGGGAATGGTCACGCAAGGTCGTACGGTTTCCTGGAGCGGCGTCTATTTAGCGGCAGAAAAGCGCAGTCTAACCGTTTTGGCTGCGCGGCGCACCTGATGCGCCGCTCAGATTACCGTCGTGCAAGCTTGAAGGATGTTACAAGATGTTTCCGGCAGCCGAATACCGGCCGGCATGGGAGTCCATGCCGGCCCTTCGCATCAATGCACGGCTTCGAGCTTGGCCAGCTGCTCGTCGGTCATGGGACCGGTACCGCTGAACCTGTCGAGGTACAGATAGATGACCGGGGTGATGTAGAGCGTGATCACCTGCGAGAAGATCAGGCCGCCCACCACCGCCAGGCCGAGCGGCTGGCGCAGCTCGGCGCCGGCGCCGATGCCCAGCGCGATCGGCAGCGCGCCCATCATGGCCGCCAGGGTCGTCATCAGGATCGGACGGAAGCGCAGGATGCAGGCCTCGCGGATCGCGTCCTGGGGTTTCAATCCCTGGCTGCGCTGGGCCTCGAGCGCAAAGTCGATCATCATGATCGCGTTCTTCTTCACGATACCGATCAGCATCAGGATGCCGATCATCGCGATCAGGGTCAGGTCCATGTTGAACAGCCACAAGGTCAGCAGCGCCCCCACGGCCGCCGACGGCAGGCCGGCCAGGATCGTGAGCGGGTGGATATAGCTTTCGTACAGCACGCCCAGCAGCACATAGATGACGCCGATCGCGGCCAGGATCAGGATCAGCTGGCTCGACTGGGTGTCCTTGAACACCGCCGCATCGCCGCCGTAGTTGGTGATGATCGAGGCCGGCAGCTTCATCTCGCGCGCCATCTCTTCGATGGCGGCGGTGGCGTCGCCCAGCGGCACGTCCGGCGCCAGGTTGAAGGCCAGGGTAATCGCCTGCAGCTGGCCCTGGTGGTTGACGGCCAGCGGGCCCATCGTGCGCTTGACCGTGGCGAAGCTGGACAGCTTGACCAGGTCGCCGTTGTTCGAGCGCACCGAGACGCGCGACAGCGCTTCGTCGTAGTAGCGGTCCGAGGCCGCCGCTTCCAGGATCACGTAGTAGCTGGCCGCGGTCGAGTAGATGGTCGAGACCTGGCGCTCGCCGAAGGAGGCGTACAGCACGGTGCGCACGTCGGCCATCTCCACGCCCAGCAGCGCAGCCTTGTCGCGGTCGATGTCGATGGTGGCCTGCAGCGCCTTGTTCTGCGAATCGCTGGTGACGTCGCGGAAGCGCTGGTCGGCGCGCATGCGCTCCAGGAACTTCTCGGCCCAGTCGCCGATCTCGCCGCCCGACACGCTCTGCAGGGTGTACTGGTAGCGGCTCTTGCTCGGACGGCCGCCCAGCTGCAGGTTCTGCACCGGCGACAGGAAGATTTGAACGCCGGCCACCTGGCGCGTCGCCCTGCGCAGCTCGTCGACCACGATCGGCATCGGCGGACGCTCGCTGCGCGGCTTGAGCACCAGGAACATGCGGCCGGTGTTGCCGCCGCCGGTAAAGGAAGTCGTGTCCTGCACGTAAGGGCTGGTGCGCATGATATCGACCACCTTGCCCTGCAGTTCCGCCAGCTTGGCCGAGGAAGTGTCTTCCGATGCCTCGACGGTCACGCGGATCTGGCCGATGTCTTCCTCGGGGAAGAAGCCCTTCGGCATGGTCATGTAGAGCACGGCGGTGAGCACGAAGGTGCCCAGCGCCAGCATCAGCACCAGGAAGCGGTGGCGCAGCGCCATGTCGAGGGTGCGGCCGTAGGCGTCGCGCACGTTGACGAACATGGCTTCGAAGCGGCGGCCGATCCAGGACATCTCGTGCGGCTGGACGTGGCCGCCGCCCTTGAGCAGGCGCGAGCACAGCATCGGCACCAGGGTCAGCGAGACCGCCGCCGAGACCAGCACCGCCAGGCCGACGATCACGGCGAATTCGCGGAACAGCAGGCCGATCACGCCCGGCATGAAGAAGATCGGGATGAACACCGCCACCAGCGAGATCGAGATCGAGACGATGGTGAAGCCCATCTCGCGCGCGCCGACCAGGGCCGCCTGCATCGGCTTCTTGCCCATCTCCATGTGGCGCACGATGTTTTCCAGCACCACGATGGCGTCGTCGACCACCAGGCCGACCGCGAGCGTGATGCCCAGCAGGGAGATGTTGTCCAGGCTATAGCCGAAGGCGTAGAGCAGCGACAGCGCACCCAGCAGCGAGATCGGCACCGTGACCGCCGGGATGAAGGTGGCGGCCAGGCGGTGCAGGAACAGGAAGATGACCAGGATCACCAGCACCACGGTGCCGGCCAGGGTCAGGTTGACGTCGTGGATCGCTTCGCGGATCGAGACCGAGCGGTCGTTCACCAGGTGCAGCTGGATCGAGGCCGGCAGCTGCTGCTCGAAGCGCGGGATCAGGGCGCGCACCGCGTCCACCACCTGCACCGTGTTGGCGTTGGGCTGGCGCTGGACCATCAGGGAAATCGAGCGCTCGCCGTTGAGGCTACCCGCGGCCTTGACCGACTGGTAGCTGTCCTCGACTTCGGCCACGTCGCGCAGGCGCACCGGCAGGCCGTCGCGGGTGGCGACGATCAGGCCGGCGAAGTCCGCCGCGCGCATCAGCTGGCCGCCGCCCTGGATGGTCAGGGTCTGGGTCGGGCCGTCGAGGATGCCCAGCGGAGTATTCGAGTTGGCCGCGCGCAGGGCCGCCGCCAGCTCGTCCATCGAGATATTGCGCGCGTTCATCAGGTCGGACTTGGCGCGCACCCGCACGGCGAAGCGCTTCTGGCCGTTGATCGACACTTGCGACACGCCCGCGACGGTCGAGATCGCCGGCGAGATCAGGTTTTCGGCGTAATCGTTCAGCTGCGACAAGTCCATCGAGGGCGAGGTCACGTGCATGAAAAGGATCGGCGCGTCGGCCGGGTTGACCTTGCGGTAGGACGGCAGGTCGGTCATCTCCTGGGGCAGCTGGCGCTGGGCCGCCAGCAGCGCGGCCTGGACGTCCACGGCGGCGCGGTCGACGTCGATCCTGGTGTCGAATTCCAGGGTCAGGTTGGTATTGCCCTGGGTGCTGGTCGAGGTGATCAGGTTGATGCCGGCGATGGTGGAGAACTGTTTCTCGAGCGGCAGGGCCACCGAGGACGCCATGGTTTCCGGGCTCGCGCCCGGCAGGTTGGCGTTGACGTTGATGACCGGCGTGTTATAGCTCGGCAGCGCGGCGACCGGGATGTGCAGGTAGGCCAGCACGCCGACCAGCACCAGGCTGATCGACAGCAGCACCACCATCACCGGCCGGCGGATACACAGTTCGGACAGATTCATGCCTGTTCCTTCTTCGCTTTCGGCGCCGCAGCCTTGTCACCCGGCTTGCCCTGCCCCGCCAGGCGGATCTTGCCGCCCGGACGCAGGTTCTGCTTGCCCTCGGTAATGACTTTTTCGTTGCCGGCCAGGCCGGTCACCGCGGCGTAGTCGCCGAAGGCATGCAGGCGCTTGACCGGCACCTGGCGCGCCGCGTTGTCCTCGCCGGCCACGTACACGAACACACCGCTGGCCGAGTTGATGATGGCGGACTGCGGGATCACGATCGCGTCCTTGAGGGTCTGCACGGTGACGCGCGCGGTCACGTACTGGCCCGGCCACAGGCTCGCGGCCGGGTTGGCGAACTCGCCTTTCACGCGGATGGTGCCGGCCTGCGGGTCGACGGCGTTGTCGATGAAGCTCAGGCGGCCGGCAACCGCCGGCGCCTCGTCGCCGGCCCTGGCGCGCACTTCGACCGCGCCCTGCTTCTGCGCCGCCAGCAGCGCGCCCAGCGCCGACTCCGGCAGGGTGAAGGAGACGTTGATGGGGTCGAGCTGGGTGACGGTGGTGAGCGAGGTGCTTGGCTGCACCAGGGCGCCCGGATGCACGTCGATGGCGCCTACGCGGCCCGACATCGGCGCGCGGATGGAGGTATAGCTGGCGGCGACCTGGCTGGCGCGCGCCGCCGCGGCATTGCTCTGCACCAGGGCGCGCTGGGCTTCGACCTGGCTCTGCAGCGAATCCATCGCGCTC
This sequence comes from Massilia sp. ZL223, assembly GCF_018119395.1. Classification (GTDB taxonomy): domain Bacteria; phylum Pseudomonadota; class Gammaproteobacteria; order Burkholderiales; family Burkholderiaceae_D; genus Telluria. Next base: position 179,086 of record NZ_JAGPWD010000002.1, on the reverse strand, counting down.
TGGGCCAGGAATTTCTGGGCCACCAGTTCCTGGCTGCGCTTGTACTGGCGTTCGAGATCGGCCAGGGTGGCGCGGTCGCGCGCCACCTGGGCCTGGGCGCGGGCCACGTTGGCGCGGTCGGCGCGGTCGTCCAGCGAGAACATCAGCTGGCCTTCCTTGACGAAGTCGCCTTCCTTGATGTGCACCTGGCGGATGGTGGCGGAAGTCTGGGGATGCAGGTCGACGGTGCGCAGCGGCGTGACGGTGCCGTTGGCGCTCAGCTCCACGCCCACGTCCTGGCGCTGAGGCGCCACCACGTTGACGGTGACCGGCGGCTGGCCGCCCGGGCCGCCCTTGCCGGAGCCCTTGCCGTTGCCTTCGGCATGCGCGCCGCCGCCCTGGTTCACGTACCACGCTCCAGCCAGCGCCAGCGCGACAGCTCCGGTAATCAGTCCGACATTCTTCTTTTTCATTCCTGTCCCTTGGCCACCTGCCCGGCGGCACTGTTATTTGCTAATCATTGACGCGCGAACGCGGCAGCCCGCGGGCGCCGCATTCTCGCAAGCCTGTGTTTCAGGCCTATTTATTTGGATAGTACTCCGGCAGCATGAGGGTGACCTCGAGACCGCCTTCCGGATGATTCGCCAGCGCGATGCTGCCGCCGTGCTGCTCGGCGATGTTGCGCGCGATCGTCAGTCCCAGTCCGGTGCCGCCGGACTCGCGCGAACGCGAAGTCTCGACGCGGTAGAACGGGTCGAACACCCGGCCCAGCTCGGCCTGGGGAATGCCCGGCCCGCTGTCGCGGATGCGCACGCGCGCGGCGCCATTGATGCGGTCGACGCTCACCCGCGCTTCGCGGCCATACTTGACCGCGTTGTCGATCAGGTTGCCCAGGCAGCGGCGCAGGTCCAGCGGACGGCCCAGCAGCGCCATGCCGGCGCGGCCGCTCAGCCCCACCTGCTGGCCGGCGTCGCTGGCGTCCGCGCACACCGCCTCGAGCAGCGAATCGAGATCGAGCAATTGCATGGTCTCGGTGGTATCCATGCTACGCGCAAGTACCAGACCCTCGCGCACCATTTCCTGCATCGCGGACAGGTCGCCGATCAGGCGTTCCTGCAGCTCGGCGTCGGGCACTTTCTCCAGGCGCAGGCGCATGCGGGTCAGCGGAGTCTGCAGGTCGTGGGTGATGGCGGCCAGCATCTGGGTGCGCTGGAAAATGTATTGGCGGATACGCGCCTGCATCGCGTTGAAGGCGGCGCTAGCCTGGCGGATCTCGCTGGCGCCGGTCAGCGCGAGCGGCGCGCGGTTGATGTCGTGGCCCAGGTCCTGGGCCGCCTTGGCCAGCTGCTTGAGCGGGCGGGTGGTCATGCGCGCCACCGCATAGGCCAGCAGGGCAATGCTCAGCAGGAAAGGAATGATCACGGTACGGTATTCGGGATCGAAGCCGCCGGCGGACGGGCGCGGCGGCAGCACCGACAGGCGCAGCTCGGCGCCGTCGCGCAGGCGCACGTTGAGCAGCTCGCAGGCGCCGCGCCACTGGGCATACATCAGCCCGTACAGCACCGGCTGCTGGTTGGGCAGCTCGCACGAGGGCGGACGGTTGGCGGCCGAGGTGATCGTGTAGCCCGGCCCCAGGCGCGTGGCCAGCGAGCGCGCGAACCAGGTGTGGGCGCCGGCCACCGGCTGGGGCGTGCCCACTTCCAGGCGCAGGCCCGGGCGGTTGGCCACCGACAGGTAGACCATGCGCGCCGAGGCCGGCACGATCTCGGTCGCCATCACCAGCTGTTCGGCGCGTTCGAGCAGGTGCTGGTCGCGCTGCTGTTCGAACTGGCGCAGGCGCTCGTGGTCGGCGGCAAGCTGGGTCAGTGCGGCCGAGATCACCATGCCCAGCAGCAGCGTGACGAACACGCGGCCGGTCATCGAGCCGAGGAAAGCCTTCACGCTGCCGGCTCCACCGTCACCTGCCCGGCCAGCACATAGCCGCCGTTGCGGACGGTCTTGATGATCTGCGGCATGCGCGCGTCTTCGCCCAGCTTCTGGCGCAGGCGGCTGATCTGGATGTCGATCGAGCGGTCGAAGGGGTCGGCGTCGCGGCCCTGGGTCAGGTTGAGCAGCTGGTCGCGGTTGAGCACGCGGTTCGGGTGTTCCAGGAACACGCGCAGCAGGCGGAATTCCGCGCCCGACAGCATGATGACCACGCCTTGCGGATTGACCAGGTGGCGCGCGGTGAGGTCCAGGGTCCAGCCGGAGAACTTCATCTGCTGCACGTTCTCGGACGGCGAATTGGACGGCATGGCGTGCGAGCGGCGCAGCACGCTGCGGATGCGCGCCAGCAGCTCGCGCGGCTCGAAGGGTTTGGGCAGGTAGTCGTCGGCGCCCATTTCGAGGCCAAGGATGCGGTCGAGCGGCTCGTTGCGGGCCGTCAGCATGATGACCGGCAGGGTCGAGGTGGCGCGCAGCTTGCGGCACAGGGTCAGGCCGTCGTCGCCGGGCATGTTCAGGTCGAGCACGATCAGGTCGGGACGCGCTTCGTCGAGCGACTTCCACATGCCGGTGCCGTCGGCGGCCGCCAGGGTGCGGTAGCCGTTCGATTCGAGGTAATCGGCCAGCAGGCTGCGGATGTCGCGGTCGTCGTCGACGATCAAAATCGTAGAGGGATTATCCATAACCGCAATTATCCGCATCTATGGCAAGCCTGGACAGCCGTTTTGTATCGGTATGTATAAGCCGAGACCGGCGAAACATATTGATACAAAGTACGAGACAGGGGAAATCCGGCGGTTACAAGTTTTGGCGAAGATGGGTCCTGTGCAGCGAGCAGTTCAGATGCACATCCAACTGAACTCACCTGAAGGAAACGCAATGAACACCATCCGCAAGAACATCGTGATCGCCCTGACCGCTTTCGGCCTGGCCGGCGCCGCCCTTGGCGTGCAGGCCCAGACCCAGGCTCCCGCCCCGGCGGAAGGCCGCCATGGCCACGCCATGACCATGGAGCAGCGCCAGGCCAAGATGGCCGAATTCAAGGCCAAGCGCGCCGAGAAGCGCGCCGAGCGCCAGGCCAAGCTGCGCGACGCGCTCAAGCTGACTCCGGCACAGCAGCCGGCCTGGGACGCCTTTGTCGCCAGCATGAAGCCGGCACAGCAAGGCGACCGTGCGGCCCGTCCGGACCGCGCCCAGCTGGCCACCCTGAGCGCCCCGCAGCGCCTGCAGATGCGCATCGAACGCCAGAAGCAGCGCACCGCCCGCATGGAAGCCCGCCTGTCGGCCCTGAACAGCTTCTACTCGGTCCTTACCCCCGAGCAGCGCAAGGTGTTCGACGAGCAGGCCAAGCAGCGCCGCGGCGGCCGTCATCATCGTGGTCATGGCGGTCACGGCATGATGCACAGCTGATCGGCCTGCGCTGTGCAGCGAAGGACGCCTTGGGGCGTCCTTTTTTCATGCCCTGCGACCCGGCTCGCTTCCTCAGGCCTTGCGCGCCTGGCATTCCCGGATCGCGGCGCGCGCCTCGTCCAGTGTCCGGAAAATGCGCACTCCTCTCGGCACCGTATCGATGCCGGCCACGCCCGCTCCCCCAGCCCACAGTTGAACGCCGCCTTGCAGTTGCTGCCTGAGTTGCCTGAGCAGCGGCGTGATGGTCTTGCGGGGAAATGAGGAACTGAAGGAAAGTCCGACGATCTCGGCGCCGTAGGCCTGGGCCGCCGCGGCGATGTCCGCCAGCGGAGACTGGGCGCCAAGGGAAATGCAGCGCGCGCCGGCAAGCGTCAGGGCGGTTTCCACCATCAGGTTGCCGAGCAAATGCAGTTCGCCCGGCACCGTCGTCAGGAGCACGCGGGGCCAGCCGAGCGGATCGTAGGCGCGCTGCAGGGCTTCGCGCAGCAGGGCTTGCACCATCTCGGTGTACAGGTGTTCATCGTGGACCTCGATCGCGCCATCCGCCCAGGCTTCGCCGACCCGGATGTTCAGCCGGGGCAAAAGATCCAGGACAAAGTTTTCCAATCCCAGCCCCGCCATCTCGGCTTGCAGGTGGGCGCGCAAGCGGTTCGGGTCCTTCTTGCGCAGCAATTCAATCGCCGGTTCGCAATCCTCGCCGGCGCCTCCGGCTGGCCTTTGCATACCGGCCAGCGCTTCCAGTTGCGTTTCGTCCAGGGGCACCACCGCGCCCGGACGCAGGCCGGTATCGAGCAGCCGCTTGATCAGCTTGAGGCGGCTCACCTGCTCTCCGGAATACACACGATTACCTGCCGTGTCCCGATCCGGCAGTGGAAAACCGTAACGGGTTTCCCACTTCCTTAGTACTTCCTTGGCAATACCTGTCTCATCTGAGACTACAGATATCGGCACCATGCTCACTCCAGATCAAAAATTCGATTTGTCTAAGACAAAAGCCATGTTATATTATTTTCCAAGCGGCAACAAACTTATTTTCAAGACAAGCAGACAACCTTCAGGACTCACCATGTACAGCACAGGAATCAAAGGGATGACCATCAAGGCGCAGGTATGCATCGGATTCGCGGCAATACTTTTGCTGATGATGGTGCTAACAGCAATCGGCGTCAGCCGCGTGAACACGGTTTCCACCAGCCTGATTACCATCGGCGACGTCAACAGCGTCAAGCAGCGCTACGCCATCAACTTCCGCGGTAGCGTACACGACCGCGCGATCAGTTTGCGCGATGTGACGCTGGTCGGCACCGACAGCGAACTGAAGGCGGCCATGGCCGACATCGCGCGCCTGGCCTCCGACTATGAAAAGTCCGCCGTACTGCTGGACAAGATGATCGCCGAGGGTGGAGATACCAGCCCCGAAGAGCGGCAAATCCTTGCCGGGATCAAGGAAATCGAAGCCCGCACACTGCCGCTGATCTCCCAGGTCGTCGCATTGCGGGAAGCGGGCGAGCTCGACCGCGCGAAGGAAGTGATGCTCAGGGACGCGCGTCCGGCCTTCGTCGAATGGCTGGCCAGGATCAACAAGTATATCGATCTGAAAGAGCACGCGAACCAGTCCGAGTCGGCGCGCGCACGGGAGGTCGCAAGCGGTTTCCAGGCGCTGATGGTGGCCATGTGTGCCGCCGCGGTCATCACCGGGGTGCTGGTTGCCGCGATCATCGTGCGTGCGATATTGCGGGCGCTCGGCGGCGAGCCGGCCAAGGCGAGCGCTATCGCCAGGCACATCGCTACCGGCGACCTCGCGGTCGTGATCGACACGGATGGGAACAACCGCTCGAGCGTACTGCATGCCATGGGCGAAATGCGGGACAGTCTCCACAAGATCGTTGCGGAGGTCCGCCTCAGCGCAAGCGCGATCTCCGCTGCGACCGGCGAGATCGCTTCGGGCAACCACAATCTGTCATCCCGCACGGAGCTTCAGGCATCTTCGCTTCAAGAAACCGCTTCGTCGATGGAACAGCTGACGTCGACGGTCAAACAGAATGCGGACAATGCGCTGCAGGCCAATCAACTGGCCGTATCCGCCGCTGCGGTGGCGCGCAAGGGCGGCGCGGTGGTGTCGCAGGTGGTCGACACGATGGAGTCGATCAATGCCTCGGCCAAGAAGATCGTCGACATCATCAGCGTGATCGACGGCATCGCATTCCAGACCAACATCCTCGCGTTGAATGCCGCAGTGGAAGCTGCGCGCGCCGGCGAGCAGGGACGGGGCTTTGCCGTGGTGGCGACCGAAGTGCGCAGCCTGGCGCAGCGCTCGGCGGCGGCGGCGAAGGAGATCAAGGCACTGATCGGCGACTCGGTGGACAAGGTCGACGCCGGCAGCCAGCTCGTCGCCGATGCCGGTTCCACGATGGACGAAATCGTCACCAGCGTGAACCGCGTGACCGATATCATGGCCGAGATCTCGGCTGCGAGCCAGGAGCAAAGCGCGGGCATCGAACAAGTCAATCGCGCCATCAGCCAGATGGATCAGGTAACGCAGCAGAATGCGGCGCTGGTCGAGGAAGCCGCGACCGGAGCCGGTTCCCTGCAGGCGCAGGCGGACAAGCTCAGTAGCGTGGTCGCGATTTTCAAGCTGGGCGATAGCGAAGCGCGTGGCCCGGCGAACCGCATGCCGGCGCACGGCCGGCAAGCCGGCTTCCCTGCACTGGTCGCGCAGCAAGCCTGAGTAGTCCCGCGTTACTTCCCGAACGGAAATCAGGCTTCGGCAGCGGAAGCACCTTCGGCACTGGCCGGCGGCACGACTGGCAAGCGCACCGTGAACGTGGTGCCGACGCCAAGCTTGGAATCGACATCGATGCGTCCGCCGTGCTTGCTGACCGTGCTATAGGATAGCGAGAGGCCCAGCCCGGTGCCGCTGCCCACCGGCTTGGTGGTGAAGAAAGGCTCGAAGATGCGGTTCAGGTTCTGCGGCGGGATGCCGCAGCCGGTGTCGCTGATCGCCACCCAGACCCAGTCGCCGTCGACGCCGGTGCTGATGGTGATCACGCCGCGCTCCTCGATCGCATGGGCGGCATTGACCAGCAGGTTCATGAAGACCTGGTTCAGCTGCGACGGCAGGCATGTCACTTCCGGCAGGCTGCCGTAGTGCTTCTCGACTGTCGCCTTGTACTTGATCTCGTTGGCGACGATATTCAGTGTACTGTCGAGGCCAGCATGCAGGTCGGCGGGTTGCCAGTCGGTCTCGCCCACGTGCGAAAAATCCTTTAGGGCCTGGACAATTTCCCGCACCCGCTTCAGTCCCTCGAGCGACTCCGCCACCAGGTCGCCGATATCGTCCTTCAGGAAGGCCAGGTCGGTTTCGCGCGCAATGGCGTCGATGCGCGCCGCCAGCGGGGTGCCGGGCGCCATTTGCGTGACGGCCCTGTTGTGGGCGCCCACTACCGCCAGCAAGGTGTTGACGTATTTTTTCAGCGACCCCATGTTGCTGTTCACGAAGCCCAGGGGGTTGTTGATCTCGTGGGCGACGCCTGCGGCCAGCTGGCCAATGGACGCCATCTTTTCGGACTGGAGCAGCTGGTCGTGCGCCTCGCGCAAGCGTGCGATCAGGCGTTCCTGCTCCTGCTCCATGCACTTGCGCGCGCTGATGTCGCTGAGCGAGCCGATCACCTCGATGGGCGTGCCGTTCTCGTCGCGGATCAGGCGCAGCTGGTCGTGCATCCACAGGTATTCGCCGCTGGCGGTGCGGAAACGGTATTCGTAGGTGCGCTCGCCTTCGACGAACAGCTGGGCGAGGCTGGAGAAGATGTTGGGCGCATCCTCCGGGTGCAGGTGGTCGAACCAGAAGTTCGGGTCGGCCAGCATGTCCTCCGGCTGGTAGCCGAGGACGTGGTAGGCATTCTTGCTGACGAAGGTCAGCTTGAAATCGCCGCTGGGGACCGAACTGTAGACAATCGCCGGGGTGTTGTCGATCAGGTATTGCAGCCGGACCAGCGGCGAAGTGGCCTCGGCCGGCCGCGGGGGCGGGCTCGAATCGAAGGATTCGAATTCTTCAAACATCATGGCCATGGCAGATTCGACGGAGATAGGTTCGCTTCCATTATCTCGACGAATATGTCCGTACAGACACTTTCTTTCCGTATTGGAAATTAATTCTTCTGGTCGGTATGGCTTTGCCACAACAGCTGACTCATGCCCTCATCTGCTCCTTGCATCGGCGTCAAGATTCGGGCTCTGCAGGCCTGCAAATCTCAAGCGCCCGCGCGCTTCGGATGATGGCCATGTTTCTTGAGCGTCTCCATGACCAGGTCGCAGTGGTCCCCCTGCACTTCGATCACGCCATCCTTCACGGTGCCGCCTGAACCGCATGCGGTGCGCAACTGTTTGCCGAGCAGGGCCAGTGCGTTGGCGTCGAGTGCGAGGCCTTTGACGACCGTTACGCATTTACCGCCCCGGCCCTTGGTCTGGCGCGAGACGCGCACTACGCCGTCGCCCGTGACCACGGGCTTGGCCTTGCACACGCACGCCGCGACGGCCTGGCGGCATTCGGGGCACATGCGCCCGCTTTCAGTGGAATAGACCAAGCCGGTGTTTGAACTGCTTTTCATGTTTTACTCAAAATCGTTGCGACGGAAAGGGCTGGTCGTGATCATCACATGCTTGGGTTCGACGTCCGACGCTTGCCCATTGCCCGCCTGCGGAAAGCAGACTTTTGCTTCTATTGATCGGGTTGACTCCCTCGCTCAGCCATCACTTCTCGTATAGCGTCGATCCAGTCGTCCCACATGGCAGGGTCAGCAGGCTTCTCGTCTTGGAAAATTTCCATGCTCATACTTCCCAGAAGGACGCCAATCTCGTCCACATTAGTCAGAGCATAGTATTTTTCCAAGAAGCGAAACATGGCTTTGTAGGCCAGCATTGCGTCCAAATTCTGCATTCGTCACCTTATGCTTAGTCCGCGACCGGCCGATTACAGTCTGCTCTCAAGCTTCATCCGCCGAGCTTTTGCAGCGACGTAAGGAACTTCCGCGCGTCTTGGTAGCCGATCACCCGACTGTCCGGGATCTCGCGGCCTTCGTTATCGAACAGGATGATCCCAGGCGGTCCGAACAGGCCGAAGCGCTTGAGCATGGCCTTGTCGTCCCCGTTGTTGGCGGTCACGTCGATCTGCAGCAGGATGGTATTCGCCAACTTGGCCTGCACGGCCGGGTCGACGAAGGTCAGCTTCTCCATTTCCTTGCACGACACGCACCAGTCGGCGTAGAAGTCGAGCATGACAGTCTTGCCGCCGGTATTGGCCAGCACCGCATCGAGCTCGGCTACATTCTTGACGCGCTTGAACTCGAGATGCTGCTGGGCGCCGCCGCGCAGGTGCGCCAGGGGCGCAAGTGCATCGCGTCCGCCGCTGGCCACACCGACCAGCTGCATTGCACCCAGCACGGCGAAGGCGCCGCCGGCGGCCATCGTGGCCCAGTGGCGGTGGTGGCGCAGCAGGTAAAAGCCATAACCGAGCAGCAGCGCCGCCCACAGCAGCATCTGCGCCGCCGCCGGGATCACCGGCGACACCAGCCACAGCGCCATGGCGAGCATCAGCACGCCGAACAGGCGCTTGACCGACTCCATCCACGCGCCCGCGCGCGGCAGCAGCGAGCCGGCCGAGACGCCGACCAGCAGCAGCGGAATACTCATGCCGATCGCCATGGCGAACAAGGCCGCGCCGCCGATCAGGACGTCGCGCGTCTGGCTGATGTAGACCAGGGCGCCGGCCAGGGGCGCGGCAACGCAGGGGCCGACGATCAGGGCGGAGATGGCGCCCATGGCGAACACGCCCGCCAGCTTGCCCGAGGAGCGGCGGCCGGATGCGTGGGCCAGGCGGGTTTGCAGCGCGACAGGCAGCTGCAGCTGGTAGAAGCCGAACATCGACAGGGACATGGCGACGATGAGGACAGCGAAGCTGCCCAGGACCCAGGGGTTCTGCAGTGCGGCGGCCAGGCCTTCGCCGATCAAGCCTGCTGCGACGCCGAGTGTGGTGTAGACGATCGCCATGCCGAGCGAATACGTGAGAGACAGGACGAAGCCGCGCGAGCGGCGCACCTGCTGGCCTTCGCCGACGATGATCGAGGACAGGATAGGCACCATCGGCAGCACGCAGGGCGTGAAGGCCAGCCCCAGGCCGAGCAGCACGAAGGCCGGGATGATGGCCAGCAGACGGCCGCCGTTGAGGATGCCGGCGATGGTGGACATGTCGGATTCGGCGGCAGGCGAGCCTGCAGCGGCAGCGGGTGCGGTCGGTGCGGACGACGGTGTGACGGCGGCGGGTGCGCTTTCGGCGGCCGGCGTAGAGGACAGTGGGACCGACATGGCCGGTCCCTGCCCCGTAGCGGCGCCGATCGGCAGCGACGGCGCGCTCGACGACGATCCGCCTGCGCCTGCGCTCAATTGCGCCGTGTGTTGTTGCGGCGGGTAGCACAGGCCGGCGTCGGCGCAGCCCTGGCTGGTGGCGGTCAGGGTGAAGTTGCCGCTGCCTTCGACGGGAATGCGGATCGTCACCAGGCCCTTGTGGGTCTCGACATCCTTCTCGAAGGTCGGATCGTATTTCACCTTCCCAGGCGGGATCTCCGGCATGCCGAGGCTGGCGCCGTCGGCCTTGAAGCCGAAGCGTTCGCGGTACATGTAGTAGCCGTCGGCGATCTGGTAGCTCACTTCCAGCGTCTGCGGATCGGCCATGCGGGCGGCGAAGCGGAAGGCCAGGGCCGGATCGAGGAATTCTTCCTCGGCACGGGCGGCGCCGGCGGTCAAGAGCACGAAGGCGGCGAACAGCGTCAGGCAGGCTTGCAGCAAGCGGCTGGCGAAGAAACGGGTCATGGTGTCGGGTGAGTTGTTACAGCGCATCGGCATGGTACACCGGCTGGGCTATACGTGCCTGTGGAGAGGCTTAAAGCTTCTTCCGAAACCGGTGATAGATGTGCTTCTCGGCTGGTACGCGCTTACGGTTGTGGTCGCTCGACGTGATCCAGCAGTTCTCGATAAGCCCCTAAAACGAGTGCAATCGCCTCGCCAGGGTCATAACCGTCCTCAGCCACCGCATCGTGGTAGATCCGGTAAAGCGCCCCTGCTGGGCCCTCGCTCGTTTTGATGTAATAGAAGTCGCCGCTGCCGACTAAGCAAGAGCCGACCGGCACGTCCCCATCCTTTGCCACGACGATCCCTGGCCAGTAATGCAAGTGGACAATCAGCATAACGCTTCCGTCCTGGGCGGTCAGCTCTGTCCGGCGTGCTGCGAAGGACAGGCGAAAAAAAACCAGGCCGAAGCCTGGTTCTTAGAGACCTTGCCGATTACTCAGCGGTCGGTGCTTCTTCAGCGGTGCCCGGTTCCGGACGGTCCAGCAGTTCGACGTAGGCCATCGGTGCGTTGTCGCCAACGCGGAAGCCCATCTTCAGGATGCGCAGGTAGCCGCCGTTGCGGTTAGCAAAACGCGGACCCAGTTCAGCGAACAGCTTCTGGACGATCTCGCGGTCGCGCAGGCGAGCGAAAGCCAGGCGCTTGTTTGCCAGGGTGTCGGTCTTGCCCAGGGTCAGGATCGGCTCGACAACGCGACGCAGTTCCTTTGCCTTCGGCACGGTGGTCTTGATGGCTTCGTGACGCAGCAGCGAAACGGTCATGTTGCGCAGCATTGCCAGACGGTGGGACGAGGTACGGTTCAGTTTACGAAGGCCGTGACGGTGACGCATGGTAAATCCTTTCGAGTGTTTTCAATTCCAGTTCTTCGATCGTTCACGCTTGCGCGTGACCGCGGACCGGTTCGGGGTTAAAACCGCCCGGACAAGGCGTCCAGGCGGGGTACTGCAAAGCGAAACAGAAATCGGGGATTACTTTTCCAGACCAGCCGGCGGCCAGTTCTCGAGTTTCATGCCCAGGGTCAGGCCGCGCGAAGCGAGGACTTCCTTGATTTCGTTGAGCGACTTGCGGCCCAGGTTCGGGGTCTTCAGCAGTTCGTTTTCCGAACGCTGGATCAGGTCGCCGATGTAGTAGATGTTCTCGGCCTTCAGGCAGTTTGCCGAACGGACGGTCAGTTCCAGGTCGTCCACCGGACGCAGCAGGATCGGATCGACCAGCGGAGCGCGCGACGGTGCTTCAGCAGCGGCTTCGGTGCCTTCCAGGGCGGCGAACACGTTCAGCTGGTCCACCAGGACGCGTGCCGACTGGCGGATCGCTTCTTCCGGGGTGATCACGCCGTTGGTTTCGATGTTGATGATCAGCTTGTCCAGGTCGGTACGCTGTTCGACACGGGCCGATTCCACGGCGTAGGACACGCGGCGCACCGGCGAGAACGAGGCGTCCAGGATGATGCGGCCGATGGTCTTGTTGGTGTCTTCCGACAGGCGGCGCACGTTGCCCGGCACATAGCCGCGGCCCTTCTCGACCTTGATCTGCATGTCCAGCTTGCCGCCGGCGGTCAGGTGAGCGATCACGTGATCCGGGTTGATCAGTTCCACGTCATGCGGCAGGTCGATGTCGGAAGCCAGGACGGCGCCTTCGCCTTCCTTCTTCAGGGTCAGGGTGACCGAATCACGGTTGTGCACCTTGAACACGACGCCCTTCAGGTTCAGCAGCAGGTCGACCACGTCTTCCTGCACACCGTCCAGCGACGAGTACTCGTGCACGACGCCGGCGATCGTCACTTCGGTCGGCGCGTAGCCCACCATCGACGACAGCAGGACGCGGCGCAGCGCGTTGCCCAGGGTGTGACCATAACCACGCTCGAACGGCTCCATCACGACTTTCGCGTGACCGGCGCCCAGTGCTTCTACATCGATGATACGTGGCTTCAACAGACTATTTTGCATGAAATGTCCTTTTCAATACCCTCGGTTCGTTACACCGATAAGGCTGATGGCATTAATGAGAACGCCTGCGGGGAGCAGGCGGTGATACGAAATCGGTAGCGAGGGGAATGATGGAAGTCGAAGACTCTTTGCGGTGCCAACCCTAGGTTGCTGCTTCCGCACCACCTCTCCCGTCGTACGCGCCACTGGCGCCTCCGACTTCCCGCGGAGGCAGGAACCCAAGTTTCTCGACATAGCCGGCAAACTTGGATCCCCGCCTTCGCGGGGACGACCGCCCAAGAACCGACTGCCGTCGGTTCTGTCGCGGTCGATTAACGCGAGTACAGTTCGACGATCAGCGCTTCGTTGACGTCAGCAGCGATCTCGTTACGCTCCGGGAACGAACGGAAGGTGCCTTCGAACTTTTTGGCATCGACCGAAACCCAGCTCGGGAAACCGACTTGCTCAGCCAGCGACAGGGCTTCAGCGATACGCACTTGCTTCTTGGCCTTTTCGCGGACGGCGATGACGTCGCCGGTCTTGACCTGGTACGAAGCGATGTTCACGACGTTGCCGTTCACGGTGAAGGCCTTGTGGCTCACCAGCTGGCGTGCTTCAGCGCGGGTCGAGCCGAAGCCCATGCGGTAAGCGACGTTGTCCAGGCGCGATTCCAGCAGCTTCAGCAGGGTTTCGCCGGTGTTGCCCTTGCGGCGCGATGCTTCAGCGAAGTAGCGGCGGAACTGACGCTCCAGCACGCCGTAGATACGCTTGACCTTCTGCTTTTCACGCAGCTGGTTGCCGTAGTCCGAAGTACGGGCGCCCGACTTCACGCCGTGTTGACCCGGCTTGACGTCCAGCTTGCACTTCGAATCGAGCGAGCGGCGTGCGCTCTTCAGGAACAGGTCGGTGCCTTCACGGCGCGACAGTTTTGCTTTTGGTCCGATATAACGTGCCACGTTAGATACCTTTATAAATTAATCACGCCCCAGTGGTGCCTTGAGCACCCAGGCGCTAGTCCGGTCCACGATTGGCCGGACGTGGCTTAAACAAATCGCCCGCCATTGAAATGGCAGGCGACAAGAGCCGGGCAGTATACCCTATTTCGGGTAACTGCACCGGCAATCTTTGGAACACCACGGAGCCGAGGCCCCGTGCGTCGTGTATTAGATACGACGACGCTTCGGCGGACGGCAGCCGTTGTGCGGAACCGGGGTGACGTCCTGGATCTCGGTGATCTTGATGCCCAGGTTGTTCAGAGCGCGCACAGCCGACTCGCGGCCCGGGCCTGGGCCCTTGATACGCACTTCCAGGTTCTTCACGCCCGACTCCTGAGCGACCTTGCCTGCAGCTTCGGCAGCAACCTGCGCTGCGAACGGGGTCGATTTGCGCGAACCCTTGAAGCCGGCGCCGCCGGAGGTAGCCCACGACAGAGCGTTGCCCTGACGGTCGGTGATCGTGATGATCGTGTTGTTGAAGGACGCGTGGACGTGGGCGATGCCCTCGGCGACGTTCTTCTTGACTTTCTTGCGCACGCGAGCTGCTGCTGCGCTGCTTTGTTGCTTGGCCATGGTCAGGTTCCTAGATTATTTCTTGAGCGATTGTGCGGCCTTGCGCGGACCTTTGCGGGTACGTGCATTGGTACGGGTACGCTGGCCGCGCACCGGCAGACCCTTACGGTGACGCATGCCGCGGTAGCAGCCCAGGTCCATCAGACGCTTGATGTTCATGGACAGTTCGCGGCGCAGGTCGCCTTCCACGACAAACTTGGCGACTTCGTCGCGCAGCTTCTCGAGTTCGTTATCGTCCAGGTCCTTGACCTTCTTGTTGGTCGCGATACCGGTTGCGTCGCAGATCTTCTGCGAGCGCGGACGGCCAATACCGTAGATCGCCGTCAGGCCGATAACAGTGTGCTGATGATTTGGGATGTTAACCCCTGCAATACGTGCCATTCGATATTCCTCGTATTAACCTTGACGCTGCTTGTGACGCGGCTCGACGCAGATCACACGGACCACGCCCTTGCGCTTGATGATCTTGCAGTTGCGGCAGATCCGCTTGACTGAAGCGTTAACTTTCATTTTGCACTCTCTTCGGTTCGTTTACTTGATGATTTTTTTACTTGGTGCGGAACACAATGCGGGCCCGGGAAAGGTCGTACGGGGTCAGTTCCACCGTCACCTTGTCGCCCGGGAGAATGCGGATGTAATTCATCCGCATTTTACCCGAGATATGCCCCAGCACCACGTGCCCGTTTTCCAGCTTCACGCGAAAGGTCGCGTTCGGGAGATTCTCGAGAATCTCCCCCTGCATTTGGATGACGTCGTCTTTTGCCATTCGGTCTATGCACTCCCCGCTTATCGCGTCGGAATTCCACCCTTGAAATTCGCCTTGCGCAGCAGCGATTCATATTGCTGCGACATGACGTAGTTCTGCACTTGTGCCATGAAGTCCATCGTCACCACCACGATGATCAGGAGCGACGTGCCGCCGAAGTAGAAGGGAACCTTCCACTGGGCAGTCATGAACTCCGGCACCAGGCACACCAGGGTGATGTAGACCGCACCAGCCAGGGTCAGGCGCATCAGGATCTTGTCGATGTAGCGGGCAGTCTGCTCGCCCGGACGGATGCCCGGAACGAATGCACCGCTCTTCTTCAAGTTGTCCGCCGTTTCCTTGCTGTTGAATACCAGCGCGGTATAGAAGAAGCAGAAGAACACGATCGCCACCGCATACAGCAACGCGTGGATCGGCTCGCCTGGTCCCATCGACGCTGCCAGGTCCTTCAGGAACCCGATGACCGGGCTGCTGGAGTCCTTGCCGCGCGTGAACCAGTCGACGATCGTTGCCGGGAACAGGATGATCGACGAAGCGAAGATCGGCGGGATCACGCCTGCCATGTTCAGCTTCAAGGGCAGGTGGCTGGTTTGGCCACCGTAGATCTTGTTGCCGACCTGGCGCTTGGCGTAGTTGACCAGGATCTTGCGCTGGCCGCGTTCAACGAACACCACGCCATAAGTCACTGCCACCACCAGCGCGACGATCAGGATCGCCGAGAAGCTGCCGATCGAACCGTTCGACACCAGGGTGAACAAGCCGCCCATGGCCGAAGGCAGACCCGCTGCGATACCGGCAAAGATGATGATCGAGATGCCGTTGCCGAGACCGCGTTCGGTGATCTGCTCGCCCAGCCACATGAGGAACATGGTGCCGGTCAGAAGGGTCGTGACGGTGACGAAGCGGAAGCCGATGCCCGGATCGAGCACCAGTCCCGGCTGCGCCTCGAGCGCGACCGCGATACCGAACGCCTGGAACAACGCCAGTGCAACCGTGAAGTAACGGGTGTACTGGGTGATCTTGCGGCGGCCGGCTTCGCCTTCCTTCTTCAGCGCCTCCAGTTGCGGCGAGACGATCGATGCGAGCTGCATGATGATCGAAGCCGAAATGTAAGGCATGATGCCGAGAGCGAACACGGTAAAGCGGGACAAGGCGCCGCCCGAGAACATGTTGAACATGCCCAGGATGCCGCCCTCGTTCTGCTTGAACAGCGACGCGAGCTGCACCGGGTCAATCCCGGGGACCGGGATGTGAGCACCGATGCGGTACACGACCAATGCGCCAAGCAAAAACCACAGCCGGCCCCAGGGGAAGCCGGAAGCGGCGCTTTTACCAAGTTGTGAATTAGTCGCCAATTTTTGCTCCGATCAGGCAGGCCGCAATTAAGCGACCGAACCGCCAGCTGCTTCGATCGCCGCTTTCGCGCCGGCGGTCGCTTTCAGGCCCTTGAGGTTCACCGCTTTGGTGATCTCGCCGGACAGGATGACGCGCACGTCACGTGCCACGACCGGCAGGATGCCTGCCTGCTTGAGCACCAGGATGTCGACGTCGCCGACAGCCAGGGTGTTCAGGTCCGACAGACGCACTTCAGCCTTGAACGAGGCGTTCAGCGATTTGAAGCCGCGCTTCGGCAGACGACGCTGCAGAGGCATCTGGCCGCCTTCGAAGCCGACTTTGTGGAAGCCGCCCGAACGCGATTTCTGACCCTTGTGACCGCGGCCGGCAGTCTTGCCCAGGCCCGAGCCGATACCGCGGCCAACGCGACGCTTCGCGTGCTTGGCGCCGTCAGCTGGTTGAATGGTATTGAGTTCCATTGATTTCTCCGTACGTAAGCCGCGGCTTACGAAACAACTTTAACGAGGTACGCGACTTTGTTGATCATGCCACGCACGGACGGGGTGTCCTGCAGCTCGGAGACCGAGTTGACACGACGCAGACCCAGGCCGCGCACGGTGGCACGGTGATCCTGACGGGTACCGATCAGGCCCTTGACGAGCTTGACTTTGACAGTGTTTGCCATGTTTGTTCCCCTTAACCCAGGATGTCTTCAACCGACTTGCCGCGCTTGGCAGCGATGTCAGCCGGAGTGCTCATTTTTGCCAGACCGTCGAGGGTAGCGCGAACCAGGTTGTACGGGTTCGACGAACCGGTCGACTTGGCGACCACGTCGGTCACGCCCATCACCTCGAAGATAGCGCGCATTGCGCCACCAGCGATCACGCCGGTACCCGGCTTGGCCGGCGACATCATGACGCGCGAGGCGCCGTGACGACCGGTAACGGTGTGGTGCAGCGTACCGTTCTTGAGGGGCACCTTGATCAGGTTGCGGCGGGCTTCTTCCATCGCTTTTTGCACGCCGACAGGAACTTCCTTCGACTTGCCCTTGCCCATGCCGATGCGGCCATCGCCGTCACCGACAACGGTCAGCGCTGCAAAACCCATGATACGACCACCCTTGACCACTTTGGTCACGCGGTTGATCGCGATCATTTTCTCGCGCATGCCATCATCCGGCTTGTCGCTTGCCATTTTCGCTTGCATTTTTGCCATGACGATTCTTCCTTAGAACTTCAGACCGGCTTCACGCGCGGCTTCTGCCAGCGCCTTCACACGGCCGTGGTAACGGAAACCCGAGCGGTCGAACGCAACTTCGGTGATTCCTGCTTTCAGTGCCTTCTCGGCGACGCGCTTGCCAACCAGGGCAGCCGCGGCAGCGTTGCCGCCGCCACCGGTCTTGCCGGCCAGTTCGGCGCGCACTTCTGCTTCCAGCGTCGAAGCCGACACCAGCACCTTTGCGTCCGGGCTGATCAGGTTCGCATAGATGTGCAGGTTGGTGCGGTGAACCGACAGACGGTTCACGCCCAGCTGGGCGATCTTGATGCGGGTTTGACGTCCGCGACGCAGACGCGATTCTTTCTTGTCCATCGTCAGCTCCGATTATTTCTTCTTGGTTTCTTTAAGCTTCACCACTTCGTCCGAATAACGGACACCCTTGCCCTTGTAAGGCTCAGGCGAGCGGTAAGCGCGCACTTCTGCGGCGACCTGGCCGACCTTTTGACGATCGATACCCTTGATCAGGATTTCGGTCGGGGTCGGGGTGACGGCAGTGACGCCTTCCGGCATCGCGTGCAGCACCGGGTGCGAGAAGCCCAGCGACAGGTTCAGGGCGTTGCCCTGCACTGCTGCCTTGTAGCCCACGCCCACCAGGTTCAGCTTCTTCTCGAAGCCCTTGGTGACGCCGGTAACCATGTTGTTGACCAGGGCGCGCAGGGTGCCCGACATGGCGTTCGATTCACGCGAATCGTCCACCACGTCGAAGGTCAGCGTGCCGTTGTTGTTTTCCACTTTGACCAGGCCGTTCAGCGGCTGGGTCAGGGTGCCGAGCGGGCCCTTGACGGTGATCGACGACGCGTTGATCGCGACATCGGTACCTGCCGGGACGGCGATTGGCATCTTAGCTACTCGAGACATGTCTACTCCTTAAGCCACGTAGCACAGCACTTCGCCACCGACGCCGGTAGCACGTGCTTTGCGGTCGGTCATCACGCCTTGCGGGGTCGAGACGATTGCCACGCCCAGGCCATTCATGACCGACGGGATTTCGTTCTTGCCCTTGTAGACGCGCAGGCCAGGACGGGACACGCGCTCGATGCGCTCGATGACCGGACGGCCGGTGTAATACTTCAAACCGATTTTCAGTTCAGCCTTGCCACCTTCGGTGGACACGGCGAAATCTTCAATGTAACCCTCGTCCTTCAGGACGTTGGCGATCGCAACCTTGACTTTCGACGACGGCATAGCGACCGTGGTTTTCTGGACAGTTTGTGCGTTGCGGATGCGGGTCAGCATATCGGCGATAGGATCGCTCATACTCATTGCTTATTCTCCTATTACCAGCTAGCTTTGGTCATACCCGGGATTTCGCCTTTCATGGCGAATTCGCGGAGTTTGGTGCGGGCCAGACCGAATTTACGGAAAGTACCACGTGGACGGCCGGTCATTGCGCAGCGGTTACGCTGGCGGGTCGGGGCCGAGTTGCGCGGCAGGGCCTGCAGTTTCAGGCGAGCTTCGTAACGTTCTTCTTCCGACTTCGATTGGTCGTCGATGATCGCTTTCAGAGCGGCACGCTTTGCGGCGAATTTCTCCACCAGGTCTGCACGCTTCTGTTCGCGGTTAATCAGTGCAAGTTTTGCCATGCTCTTAGTTCCTGAACGGGAATTTGAAGGCGGCGAGCAGCGCTTTGGCTTCTTCGTCGGTCTTAGCGGTGGTGGTGATCGAGATGTTCATGCCACGCAGCGCATCGATCTTGTCGTAATCGATTTCCGGGAAGATGATCTGCTCTTTGACGCCGATGTTGTAGTTACCACGGCCATCGAACGATTTGCCATTCACGCCACGGAAGTCACGCACGCGCGGCAGGGCCACGGTGATGAAGCGGTCCAGGAATTCGTACATGCGGTTACCGCGCAGGGTCACCATGGTACCGATCGGGTAGCCTTCGCGGATCTTGAAGCCTGCGATTGCCTTGCGAGCCTTGGTCACGACCGGCTTCTGGCCGGCGATCTTGGTCAGGTCGCCAGTGGCGTGCTCGATGACCTTCTTGTCGGCGACAGCTTCCGACAGACCCATGTTCAGGGTGATCTTGGTCAGGCGCGGGACTTCCATGATCGACTTGTAACCGAATTTCTCGGTCAGCTCGGCGACGACTTTGTCTTTGTAAATTTGTTGGAGACGGGCCATTGTTCTTACCCCTTCACTACTTCGCCGTTCGACTTGAAGACGCGGACTTTCTTGCCATCCACATCCTTGAAGCCAACGCGATCCGCCTTGCCGGTCGCTGCGTTGAACAGCGCGACGTTCGAGACGTGAATCGGCATAGTCTTGTCGACGATACCACCAGTGTTACCGGTCATCGGGTTCGGCTTGGTCGCTTTCTTGGCGACGTTGACGCCTTCGACGATGACGTGTTCAGCGTCTACACGCTTCTGAACGACGCCACGCTTGCCCTTGTCTTTACCGGCCAGAACGATGACTTCGTCGTTTTTACGAATCTTATCCATTGCGACTCCTTACAGAACTTCAGGTGCCAGGGACACGATCTTCATGAACTTCTCGGTACGCAGCTCGCGCGTCACCGGTCCGAAGATACGGGTACCGATCGGCTCCAGCTTGCTGTTCAGGAGGACAGCGGCGTTGCCGTCGAACTTGACCAGGGAACCGTCCTGGCGGCGCACACCTTTGGCGGTACGCACAACCACGGCGTTGTAAATTTCACCTTTTTTGACGCGACCACGCGGCGCAGCCACCTTGACGGTGACCTTGATGATGTCGCCAATGCTCGCATAACGGCGTTTCGAGCCGCCCAACACCTTGATGCACAGAACTTCCTTGGCACCGGTGTTGTCGGCTACTTCGAGCCGGCTTTCGGTTTGAATCATAGTATTTTCTTTCCCAACTTAAGCCGTAGAAAACCCCACGGAAAACCGTGGGCCTGCGGTCAGTCTTGGTCCCGTCGGCACGCCCCTGCTGGAGCATGACGTTTGGGTGATTGGACTTTCCAATAACTTTCGCTACACAGGCCGCCGACATCGCGGGGACATACTGCGGCAACACATGAACGAAGCCCGCTAGTATCCCAGATACCAGCGGGCCACGCAAGACAAATTTTAAGGCTTAGATGACCTGTGCTTGTTGCACAACACGGGTCACGGTCCAGGCCTTCGTCTTCGAGATCGGGCGACCTTCCGTGATCTCGACCGTGTCGCCGGTCTTGACCTGGTTGGTCTCGTCGTGCGCGTGGTACTTGTTCGAGCGCACGATGATCTTGCCATACAGCGGGTGCTTGACGTGACGCTCGATCAGGACGGTCACCGTCTTGTCCATTTTGTCGGACACGACCTTGCCGACCAGCGTACGCTTCAGCGCCGTTTTAGTGGTGTCGTTCATTTGGCTTCCTTCGAGTTCATCACAGTCTTCACACGCGCGATATCGCGACGTACTTTCTTGAGCTGCGCGGTGTTCGCCAGCTGCTGGGTAGCCAGCTGCATGCGCAGGCCGAACTGGGCCTTCAGCAGCTCATTCAGCTCCTTCTGCAGGGCGTCCTGGTCTTTGCCGCGGAGTTCCGATGCTTTCATATTCAACTCCTGTTATTGGCCGACTTGGCGCACCACGAAGGTGGTTGCCAGCGGCAGTTTGGCAGCGGCCAGGCGGAACGCTTCGCGCGCCAGTTCTTCTGCGACGCCGTCCATCTCGTACAGGACTTTGCCTGGCTGGATTTCAGCGACGTAGTACTCCGGGTTACCCTTACCGTTACCCATACGGACTTCAGCCGGCTTGTTCGAGATCGGCTTGTCCGGGAAGATACGGATCCAGATACGGCCGCCACGCTTGATGTGACGGGTCATCGCACGACGGGCTGCTTCGATCTGGCGTGCGGTGATACGGCCGCGGGCAACTGCCTTCAGGCCGAATTCGCCGAACGACACAGCGGTGCCGCGGGTGTGCGAAATGCCGGTGTTACGGCCCTTCTGCTCTTTACGATACTTTCTGCGGGATGGCTGCAGCATCTTTATTCTCCTGCTTTCTCAGCCGGCTTGGCAGCGGCGCGACGACCTGCTGGAGCGGCTCCTGGTTTGGCGCCTGGGCGCGGACGGCCGCCCGGCTTGCCATCATCGCGACGCGGGCCGCGTGGCTTCTTCTCGTCGGCCGGCACGTCGATCACAGGTGCTTCGCCCGTTGCCGAACGATCGCCCTTGTAGACCCAGACCTTGACGCCGATGATGCCGTAGGTGGTCGATGCTTCGCTGGTGCCGTAGTCGATATCGGCGCGCAGGGTGTGCAGAGGCACACGGCCTTCGCGGTACCATTCGGTACGTGCGATCTCGATGCCGTTCAGGCGGCCCGACGACATGATCTTGATGCCGACAGCGCCCAGGCGCATTGCGTTCTGCATGGCGCGCTTCATCGCGCGGCGGAACATGATGCGCTTTTCGAGCTGCTGCGAGATCGAGTCGGCGATCAGCTGCGAGTCGATTTCCGGCTTGCGGATCTCTTCGATATTGACGTGCACAGGCACGCCCATGATCTTCGTCAGCGACGACTTCAGCACTTCGATGTCTTCGCCCTTCTTGCCGATCACGACGCCAGGACGCGACGAGTAGATCGTGAAGCGTGCGTTCTTGGCAGGACGCTCGATGACGATACGGCCGACCGAAGCGTTCTTCAGCTTCTTTTTCAGGAAAGCGCGCGCTTCCAGGTCTTCCTTCAGCATTTCGGCGAAGTTGCCGTTGCCAGCGTACCAACGCGATGCCCAGTTACGGGTGACCGCCAGGCGGAAGCCGGTTGGGTGGATTTTCTGACCCATCGTATGACCCCTTAGTTACCGACAGTCACGTAGATGTGACAGGATTGTTTCGAAATGCGATCGCCGCGGCCCTTCGCACGTGCGGTGAAGCGCTTCAGGATCGGGCCCTTTTCGACGTAGATCTGGGTGACCTTCAGCTCGTCGATGTCCGCGCCATCGTTGTGTTCCGCGTTGGCGATTGCCGACTCGAGAACCTTCTTGATGATGGTCGCGCCCTTCTTCGGGCTGAACTGCAGAATGTTGAGTGCTGCGTCAACTTTCTTGCCACGGATCAGGTCAGCAACCAGGCGGCCCTTCTGTTCCGACAGGCGCACGCCTTTGAGGATAGCTTTAGTTTCCATTATTTTTTCGCCTTCTTGTCAGCGGCGTGGCCCTTGAACGTACGGGTCAGCGCGAATTCGCCGAGCTTGTGGCCGACCATGTTCTCCGAGACGTACACCGGCACGTGCAGCTTGCCGTTGTGGACAGCGATCGTCAGACCGATGAAGTCCGGGGTGATCGTCGAGCGGCGCGACCAGGTTTTGACTGGCTTCTTGTCTTTGGTCGCTTGCGCGGCTTCGACTTTTTTCACCAGGTGGGCGTCAATGAACGGCCCTTTTTTCAATGAACGAGTCATGTTTTATCCCTTATTTCTTGCCGCGGCGCGAGACGATCATCGACGAAGTGCGCTTGTTCGAACGCGTCTTCTTGCCCTTGGTCTGCTGGCCCCATGGCGACACCGGATGGCGACCTGCTGCCGTACGGCCTTCACCACCACCGTGCGGGTGGTCGATCGGGTTCATGACGACACCGCGGACGGTCGGACGCACACCGCGCCAACGCATCGCACCGGCTTTACCGATCTTGCGCAGGCTGTGCTCGGCGTTGCCGACTTCACCCACGGTTGCACGGCACTCGATGTGCACGCGACGGACTTCACCCGAGCGCAGGCGAACCTGGGCGTAGGTGCCTTCACGCGCCATCAGGACGACAGCGGCGCCGGCGGTGCGGGCCATCTGTGCGCCTTTACCCGGCAGCATTTCGACGCAGTTCATCACGGTACCAACCGGGATGTTGCGGATCGGCAGGCAGTTACCGGCCTTGATCGGTGCTTCCGCGCCGTTCATGACGGTGTCGCCCACAGCCATGCCCTTGGTGGCGATGATGTACGCACGGTGACCGTCGGCGTAGCACAGCAGAGCGATGTGCGCGGTACGGTTCGGGTCGTATTCGATACGCTCGACCTTGGCAGGGATGCCGTCCTTGTTGCGCTTGAAGTCAACCAGGCGGTAGTGCTGCTTGTGGCCACCGCCGATGTGGCGGGTGGTGATGTGACCGTTGTTGTTACGGCCAGCAGTCTTCGATTTCTTTTCAACCAGGGCTGCGAACGGACGGCCTTTGTACAGGCCTTCGGTCACAACTTTCACCATGCCGCGACGGCCTGGGGAGGTTGGCTTCATCTTAACGAGTGCCATTATTTAGCCTCCTCGACAAAATTGATTTCCTGGCCTGGCTTCAGGCACACGAAAGCACGCTTGGTGTGGTTGCGGCGGCCGTTGAAACGGCCCGAGCGCTTCTGCTTGCCTTCGCGGTTCACGGTTTGCACCGATTCCACTTCGACCTTGAACAGCAGCTCGACGGCAGCCTTGATTTCTGGCTTGGTCGCGTCCGGCAGAACCTTGAACACGATCTGCTCGTTCTTTTCCGCGACAAAGGTCGCCTTTTCGGAAATGATCGGAGCCAGCAGCACCTTCATCAGGCGCTCTTCGCTAAATTTGATTGCGGCGCTCATGCGTACATCTCCTCGATCTTGGCCAGAGCAGCTTTGGTGACCAGGACTTTCTTGTAGAACACCAGCGACATCGGGTCAGCAGCCTTCGGCTCGACGACCAGCACGTTCGGCAGGTTGCGCGAGGCGAGCAGCAGGTTTTCGTCGATGGTGTCGGTGATCACGAGGACCGATTCCAGGCCCATGCCCTGCAGCTTTTGCGACAGCAGCTTGGTCTTCGGAGCTTCGATCGACAGGTTCTCAACCACGTTCAGGCGGCCTTCGCGGGCCAGCTGCGAGAAGATCGAGCAGATACCTGCACGGAACATCTTCTTGTTGACCTTGTGCGAGAAGTTCTCGTCCGGGGTGTTCGGGAAGATACGACCACCGCCGCGCCACAGAGGCGACGACGACATACCAGCACGAGCGCGGCCGGTGCCCTTCTGGCGCCATGGCTTCTTCGTGGTGTGGCTGACTTCTTCGCGGTCTTTCTGCTTGCGGTTGCCGCTACGTGCGTTGGCGGCGTAAGCGACCACGATCTGGTGGATCAGGGCTTCGTTGTATTCGCGGCCGAACACGGTGTCGGCAGCTGCAACGCCTGCGCCAGCTTGACCTTGCTCATTCAGGAGCTGAAGTTCCATATTTAAGCTCCTTTCTTGGCTTTGGTTTTGACAGCCGGCTTGACAACCACTTGGCCGTTCTTGGCGCCAGGAACGGCACCTTTGACCATCAGCAGTTGACGCTCAGCGTCGATGCGGGCGATTTCCAGGTTCTGGGTGGTGACGGTAACGTCGCCCATGTGACCGGTCATGCGCTTACCCGGGAACACGCGGCCCGGATCCTGGGCCATACCGATGGAGCCAGGAACGTTGTGCGAACGCGAGTTACCGTGGGTCTGACGACCCGACGAGAAGTTGTAACGCTTGATGGTACCGGCGTAGCCCTTACCGATCGAGGTGCCTTGCACGTCGATTTTCTGGCCCACTTCGAACATCGAAGCATTGATGGTGTCGCCGGCTTTGAGTTCAGCGGCTTTGGTGGAATCGATGCGGAATTCCTTCAGCATCGTACCGGCTTCGACGCCAGCTTTGGCGTAGTGACCGGCGGCGGCCTTGTTCACGCGGGAAGCGCGACGCTGACCGAAGACGACCTGAACAGCGGTATAACCGTCAGTTTCAGGAGTTTTGACTTGCGCAACACGGTTGTTCGACACGTCCAGGACGGTGACAGGGATCGAATCGCCGTCATCCGTAAAGATACGCATCATGCCAACCTTGCGACCGAGAAGGCCCAGGCTCATTTTTTCTCCATTCCCACCTACGATTGGGCGGGGGTAGTTGAACTACTAAAAAATATGGGTCAAAAAAGATAGACCCATACCGAAGCCGGCTAGTATAGCGTGCAAACGACGACGGCGCAACAGAAGAATCGGGCGTGTAGCCGGCTCTGTTGCGTTTTTCGCATAATGGAGAGAGCGAGGAATCCGTTCTAGCTGAACGGCACAGAAAAGGCACACCGCTGCGCCTTTTCTCTGCAAGTCTCGGGGACTTGCGATCTGGAAGTCTGGTGGGCGGTGCAGGATTCGAACCTGCGACCCCTTGGATGTCGACCAAGTATTCTAACCAGCTGAACTAACCGCCCGGGGAGCCGCATTATACGAAGCTTGCTTGAAGTTTTGCAATAGCTTTTTTCAGCCTGCGGCGATTTTTCGACAAATCGCTGTCGGCGTGGCAATCGTGCGCGGGTTGTTGATGCCGAAACGAAATGCTATTGTACAAATGCATCACGGGCGGCCTTGAGCGTTCGTCTGGGTGCGGCCCTCCCCTCTCCCCGGCGCAGCGACGCGCCGCCGACTCCAAGGAAGCACATCAATGAATCACATCATCCTCGGCAACTCCCTTACCGACTGGCTGATCGCGCTGGCCGTCGCCGTCGCGGTCGCGGCCGGCCTGGACGCGGTCAAGGCCATCCTGCTGCGGCGCATCCGCAGCCTCACCGCCCAGCGGGCTTCGCGGGCGCGCGGCGTGGCGGTGGCGGCGCTGTCGTCCACCCGCCTGGCGGTGCTGGCGATCCTCGGCCTGTACGCCGGCGCCAGCCTGCTGGCCTTGCCGGAACGCGGCCAGCTGTTCGTCGGCCGCGCCGCGATGGCCGCCCTGCTGGTCCAGTGCGCGATCTGGGGCGACCATGGCGTCAAGAGCTGGCTGGCCTCGACCCGCGCGCAGCAGGCCGAGGATCCGGGCCGCGCCACCTCGTCGGCGGCGATCGGCTTCCTGGTGCGCGTGCTGCTGTGGGCGGTGGTTGCGCTGATGATCCTCGATAACCTGGGCGTCAATATCACGACCCTGGTGGCCAGCCTGGGTATCGGCGGTATCGCGGTGGCGCTGGCCGTGCAGAGCATCCTGGGCGACCTGTTCGCCTCGCTGTCGATCGTGCTCGACAAGCCCTTCGTGATCGGCGACTTCATCATCGTCGACAATGCGCTCGGCACCGTGGAGCACATCGGCCTCAAGACCACGCGGGTGCGCAGCCTGGGCGGCGAGCAGATCGTGTTCTCGAATGCCGCCCTGCTCAAGAGCCGCATCCACAATCTGCGCCGGATGGAAGCGCGGCGCGTGGTGTTCAACCTGGCGGTGAACCACGACACGCCCGAACCGGTGCTGCGCGCCCTGCCCGGCCTGGTCGAAGCCATCGTCAGCGAGCAGCCGCAGGTGCGCTTCGACCGCGCCCACTTCAACGGCATGACGGCGCCGGCGTTCAGCTACGAGGTGGTGTACTTCGTCGAGAGTGCCGATTACCGCGTGTTCATGGACGTGCAGCAGGAGATCTATTTGCGCATCGTGGCCATGCTCGCCGAACAGGGCGTGCGGCTGGCGCTGCCGGCGCAGACCATCCACCTGGAAGGCCGTCCCGCCGTGCTGCCGGTCCCTCTACCCCAGGATGAGCGGGTCGCAGCCTAGTTCGCACTGCATGCAATTCGGGTGGTGTATACGGAGCGCCACGAGTGAGATGAATTTGATAGATTGCCAGTTTCTAATTGGCAATTTATCTATTTCCCTGGGTTAGAATGACCGTTGATGTGAGCAAGCGCGCCGAACTGCGTGCCGCCAAACGATTCTGCCCCGGCCACACGCCGACCGTCCACACGTGCCTTCCCAAGACCTGTCCCCACTGCGCCTGACCATCGACCGCCGGCGCGCCGAGTTTGCGGATCCGGAGTTCGAAGACCGCTTCCTCCGCCATTTTCTGCCTGAGCGTAATGCCCAGCTGAAGGCAAGCCTGCTGTTTTCGGCATTCTTTTATGTCGCGTTCGGCGTCACCGATCTCACCACCCTGGGTATCACGCCCATCGCCTGGGCCATGGTCGCACTGCGCGTGCTGGTCGGCGTGGCGGCCCTGGGCGGCTATGTCGCCGTGTCCCGCAATCCGGATTCGGTGCGGGTGTCCATCCTGACCACCTGTACCGTACTGGTCGTGGGACTGGTGGTGTTTCCTATCCTGTGCTGGTACCAGCCGAGTGCGATGGCCTGGAACCTCATGTCGTTCGCGCTGGTCCTCATGGCGGTCTACGTCAACTTCCCGAACCGCTTCGTCTACGCGGTCGCGATCGGGGTGGGCGCCAGCGTGGAGTTCGCGGCGATGCTGATTTTCCAGGACACCTTGAACCCGGACGATATCCTGGCCCTGGTGCTGATGCTCATCCTCGGCAATGCCCTCGGCTATATCGCGGCCAGCCGCTTTCATCTCGCGCAGCGCGAGCAATTCCGCTCTTCCCTGCTGCTGCAGCAGCTGGCCGACCGCGATCCCCTGACCGGCTGCTACAACCGCCGCGTCCTGCAGAGCGGCCTGCTGGACGCCGAACTGGCGCGCGCGCGCCGCTACGGCTCGGCGCTGTCGGCGATCCTGTGCGATATCGACCATTTCAAGCGGATCAACGACAGCTACGGCCATGCGGCCGGCGACCAGGTCCTGAGCGGGTTCGCCGGACTGCTGCAGTCGATGACGCAGACGACGGACGGCAGCGTCATCCGCTACGGCGGCGAGGAATTCCTGCTGGTGCTGCCCCAGGCGGAGCTGCCCGAAGCGCATGCGCTGGCGGAGCGCATCCGCCATGCCTTCGCCAACACGCCGACCGCGATCGGAGGCGGCGCCTACGTTTCCGCGACCGCCAGCTTCGGCATCGCCTCCATCCCGACGCTGCATGCCTACGTGCCGCCAAAGTTCGACGCCTTGATCGAGGCTGCCGACATCCAGCTGTATGCGGTCAAGCATGGCGGGCGCAATGGGGTGCGCGGCACGATCGTGAGCGCCACGCCCGAGCCGCTGGCGGCGGGAGCCTGAAGTCAGTACTGGCGCTCCTGGAAGATCGTGGACCGGAGTGCCGGACTAGTCTTCGATCGGCGCCAGGCCCTGTCGCTGTTTCTCCCTGATCCCGTCGACCATTGCCCGCAACACGTCCGGCGCGTGTCCCTGCCAATCGTCGACCTTGCCAACGATCTTCAGGGGCTCGCGCGTGCGGTACGACCGGGTAGGATTCCCGGGAAAACGCTTGTTTGTCAGGTTGGGATCGTCCTCGAAGGCGCCCACCGGTTCGACAATGTAGATGTGGCCAGTCCCTTCCACCCCCGCGAGCGCGACGGCCAGTTCCGCACCCCAGATGGCCGGCTCCAGTAATGCACTGAAATACACATTATTGGAGACACGGCCTTCTTCATAATTGGATGCGAAGCCCGGCGCCAGCTGGTCGCCTACCTCGAAATGGTAGCGGGTACCATGATAAAAGGGACCTTTTATCTCACCGCAGTTTTCATACGTGACCGGGGTCCAATCTTGATCGCTCATGTGTTCTCCCGACGTGAATCCATACCGAGCTGAAGCAGTATGCCGGCTTGCCTTAACCGCCCTCACGAGCCCCTTCGCACACGCTGCGCTGCGCATCCCAACGGCCGCCGTGGTCGAGACAGCGGTCGATACCGACCTGGTGCCACACCCATCGGCCACAAGCCAGCAGTGCCGCTAACGCGAGAGCGGTGAGGAAAAACTTCCTCAGCTGCATACGGTTCCTCGTCGGTCAGCGAGGGCGATGTCGGGTGGAACCACACGCCCGGCTACGAAGCTGCAGCCAATACCCGCCGCGCCTGCGGATGGGCGGTCGACTGGCGCACCAGCAGCCGCCCCCGCAGGCGTTCGTGCCGCCGCGCGCCGCCCTCGCCGCGGATGCGCTGGAACAGCAGCTCGGCCAGTCGCCGTCCCATGTCGTAAACGGGCTGGGCAACGGTTGTCAGGCGCGGCATCGCGAAGGCCGCTGCATCGAGGTCGTCCCCACCCGTAACCGACAGCTGACCCGGCAGCTCGAGGCCCGCCTCCTGCGCCGCGCACAGCGCGCCCAGCGCCAGCATGGCATTGCAGGCAAACAGCGCGCTCGGCGGCACCGGCAGGGCCAGCAGCCGGCGTAGGGCGTCGTGACCGCCCTGGCAGTCGGCTTCGCCGTGCACCAGATAAGCGTCACCGAGTTCAATCCCGGCCTCGCGCAGCGCACGCCGGCAGCCGGCCAGGCGCTCGTGCCCGGCCGGCTGCCCCTCGGGCCCCGCCAGGCAGGCGATGCGCCGGTGCCCGAGCTCGATCAGGTGGCGAGTCGCCGCATAGCCCGTGGCCTCATGGTCCAGGCCGATGAAATCGGCGTCGAGCCCGGGAACCTCGTGGTCGGCCAGCACGATGGGCAGGTGCTGGCTGGCCAGCAGCGGCGCCAGCTGGTCGCGCGTGCTGCCGCCGACCAGCACCAGGCCGTCGATGCGCTTTTCGATCAGGCCGCGCAGGTGGGATGCCTGGCGCTGCGGGTCATCGTGACCGTTGCACAGCATGATGTTGTAGCCGACGGCGAAGGCAGCGTCCTCGATGCCGCGCAGCAGGTCGGCAAAGCTTGGGTGGGTGTTATCTGGAACCGAGACGCCGATGGTGTAGGTCTTGTCGTTCTTGAGGCTGCGGGCCACGGCGCTGGGGATGTAGCGCATCTCCTCGATCACCGCCTGCACTCGCTTGCGCACGTCGTCGCTGACCGAGCGCGTATTGTTGATGACGTGCGAGACGGTGGAGGTCGATACCCCTGCCCGTTCCGCGACCTGCTTCATTGTTGCCATCCTGCCTCCCTTTCCGATAGGCATTATGACGCGAATGTTACAAGACGGGCAATGTGTATGTACGGCTAACTATGGAATGTGTGACATTTTTGCCGTGTACAATCGCTCAATCACCCGCTGTGCGTGGGCCTTAACCTTCCCGTTTTCCAACAAGGAGTGTGTATGGCGATCAGTCTGCAAAAAGGCGGCAACGTCAACCTGAGCAAGGAAGCTCCCGGCCTGACCAAGGTCATCATCGGCCTGGGATGGGACCCACGCGCCACCGATGGCGCGGCATTCGACCTGGACGGCAGCGCCTTCCTGCTGAAGAACGACGCCAAAGTCCGTACGGATACCGATTTCATCTTCTACAACAACCTGAAGTCGGCGGACGGCTCGGTAGTCCATGCGGGCGACAACACCACCGGCATGGGCGCGGGCGACGACGAGAAGATCGCGGTCGACCTGGCCCGGGTGCCGCCGGAGATCGACAAAATCTCGTTCTGCGTCACCATCCACGAGGCGGACGCGCGGCGCCAGAACTTCGGCATGGTCAGCAAGGCCTACATCCGCTGCCTGAACGCCACCGGCGACACCGAGATCGCGCGCTACGACCTGTCCGAGGACAGCTCTACCGAGACCGCGATGATCTTCGGCGAACTGTACCGGCATGGAGGCGAATGGAAGTTCCGCGCGGTCGGCCAGGGCTACAAAGGCGGCCTGGGACCGCTGGCCCGTTCGTTCGGCGTCAACGTCTGAACTGGGCTCGATGCCGCCGCGGCCCGCGCCTCTGCGGGCCTACCATCCCGTTCCATCTAGAGAAAACGCATGCGCATCTGGCCCCTGCCTGCAACCCTGCACCTTGCACCTGCTCGCTATGGCCTCTTTGATCGACCGATGACATACAGAATGAAAAATGCAAGTCCAATCAATGCCCAGAGTATTAAGTCGAGTTTTGGGTTTGAGAATGGCGTAAGAAAGACGTTATAAACAATACCGAGCAATACGAATGAAACGCAGATTGCGACAATTGCAGTCTTAACGATTTTCATATGTTTCTCCACAAATGCGACGGAGGTTACTCGCCGACCCTGGCCCAGGACAGGGCGCGCAGCGTGCGGAAAAAACGAAGATAAGACATGATCGGGAAAGCGGGACAGTGATCGCGACTGGTCGATTAGACCATCCGCTGGTACCCGGGACAATCACTCGTGACGAAACAATGCTGCTGGCATAAAAAGCGTGCGTGTTGCCCACCTGCGCGCGCCGAACGGCTACAGTGAGGACAAATCACTTCCCATCACGCCGATGCCCCCTCGTCTCCATTCGCGCTGCGCTGCTTTTGCCTGCCTGCTGGCCACATGCGCCGCTGCGCTCGCGCAACCTGCGCCCTCGCCCGCCCGGACCGCTCCGGCCGCCGGGGAGCACGCGCCGGCCGCCGAGAACAAGCTCGATATCGAAGCCATGCGTCGCGCGGTCCGGGAGATGAAGTTCGACGAGGAAGTGGTGCGCCGTACGAGCGACGTCATGTCCGCCGAGCCCGATCCCGGCCACAAGCGCTTTCGCGAGAAATTCGATTCCGGCAAGCGGGGCGATTGCCTGACCGCCTTCCAGGGCATGGGGGTGCTGGCGCTGCTCGCCATGCCCATCGCGACGCTGATCGACAAGAAGGACCACGGCTGCAAGTGGTGAGCGGCAGATCAAGTCCCGGCTTCGTTCAGGACAAAGGGTGGGCCGCGGGGATGGGAAAGAATGAATTTTTGCGTGTGCGGAGGATCTTATGTCCGACCCTGGCGACCAGCAAGGCCGCGATACCGCGCGGCGCGCTCCCGAGCCGACGGTGCTTGGCTGGCTGGGCATTCTGAGCCTGATGGCGCTGGTTGTCGCGGGAACGGTGGTGACCGGCCGCCTGCTGGGGCGTGCGCTGGCGCTGGTGCTCCAGTAGGAAGGGCATGAATCCGGCCGCAGCCAGCGAGACCGTCGCACCGGCGAAGGCCGGTGCCTAAGTTAGTAACGCAGTCGAGATGCTTGCAAACTTGGACCCCGGCCTTCGCCGGGGTGACGGTTTTTAGGCTAACGAACTCATCAACGAGACGAGCCTGGCGCCGTAAACGACAAAGGCCGGGTCGCCCATACGGACTTCCCGGCCTCTGACCCGCCAGCGGAATGATCCGCCGGCAGAGGAAGCAATTACTGCAGCTTGATTTCGACGTCGACGCCAGCCGGCAGGTCCAGCTTCATCAGTGCGTCAACGGTCTTGTCGGTCGGATCCACGATGTCCATCAGACGCTGGTGCGTACGGATTTCGAACTGGTCGCGCGAGGTCTTGTTCACGTGCGGGGAACGCAGCACGTCGAAACGCTGGATACGGGTCGGCAGCGGGACCGGGCCCTTGACAACCGCGCCGGTGCGCTTGGCGGTGTCGACGATTTCCAGTGCGGACTGGTCGATCAGCTTGTAGTCAAACGCTTTCAGGCGGATGCGGATTTTCTGGTTCGGAGCGGACATGCTATTTCCTTTAAAAGAACGTTCCGGCTAGTGCCGGCAATGTGTAAAAGGTACTTCGGTACAGCTCAAGAGGCGGGAGTATAACACCGAACCCTCTCATAAAGATGGGGACAGACCAAAAAGTCTGTCCCCATCCGTTGTGCCGGCGGGACAGCGCCCGCCGGCGGATCTCGCTAACCGAAATTAGGCGATGATCTTGGCAACCACGCCGGCGCCGACGGTACGGCCGCCTTCGCGGATTGCGAAGCGCAGACCTTCTTCCATCGCGATCGGAGCGATCAGCTTGACGGTGATCGACACGTTGTCGCCTGGCATGACCATTTCTTTGTCGGCCGGCAGCACGATCGAACCGGTCACGTCAGTCGTACGGAAGTAGAACTGCGGACGGTAGTTGTTGAAGAACGGGGTGTGACGGCCGCCTTCGTCTTTCGACAGGACGTACACTTCGCCGGTGAAGTCGGTGTGCGGCTTGATCGAGCCCGGCTTGGCCAGAACCTGGCCACGCTGGACGTCTTCACGCTTGGTGCCGCGCAGCAGCAGGCCGACGTTGTCGCCAGCTTGACCCTGGTCCAGCAGCTTGCGGAACATTTCCACGCCGGTGCAGGTGGTCTTGACGGTGTCGACGATACCGACGATTTCGATTTCTTCGCCGACCTTGATGATGCCGCGCTCGACACGACCGGTCACCACGGTACCGCGGCCCGAGATCGAGAACACGTCTTCCACCGGCATCAGGAAGGCGCCGTCAACGGCACGTTCCGGGGTCGGGATGTACGAATCCAGTGCGTCAGCCAGACGGATGATGCAGTCTTCGCCCATCTCGCCAGCTGCGCCTTCCAGCGCCATACGAGCCGAACCCTTGATGATCGGCAGGTCGTCGCCCGGGAACTCGTACTTCGACAGGAGCTCGCGCACTTCCATTTCGACCAGTTCCAGCAGTTCTGCGTCGTCGACCAGGTCGCACTTGTTCAGGAACACGATGATGTAAGGAACGCCAACCTGACGCGCCAGCAGGATGTGCTCGCGGGTCTGCGGCATCGGGCCGTCAGCGGCCGAGCACACCAGGATCGCGCCGTCCATCTGCGCAGCACCGGTAATCATGTTCTTGATGTAGTCGGCGTGGCCCGGGCAGTCAACGTGCGCGTAGTGACGGTTGGCGGTCTCGTACTCGACGTGCGCGGTGTTGATGGTGATGCCGCGTGCCTTCTCTTCCGGAGCCGCGTCGATCTGGTCGTATGCCTTGGCTTCGCCGCCGAATTTCTTCGACAGAACGGTTGCGATCGCAGCCGTCAGGGTGGTTTTGCCGTGGTCAACGTGACCGATGGTGCCGACGTTGACGTGCGGCTTGGTCCGTTCGAATTTTTCCTTTGCCATTTCCTATTTTCCTTAAAAAGAAACGATTGTTTTTTTGATTGCGGGGGACAAGCTCATGCTTGCCCCCATTCTTTTAATTACTTGGCTTTCGCGGTGACGATGGCGTCGATCACATGCTTCGGTGCTTCAGCATAGTGCTTGAATTCCATCGTGTAGGTCGCACGGCCCTGGGTTGCCGAACGCAGCGAGGTCGAGTAACCGAACATTTCCGACAGCGGGACTTCGGCCTTGATGATCTTGCCGCCGCCGCCCGGGATTTCGTCCATGCCCTGCACCATACCGCGGCGGGACGACAGGTCGCCCATCACGGTACCGGCGTAGTCTTCCGGGGTCTCGACTTCCACGGCCATCATCGGCTCGAGGATGACCGGGTTGGCTTTACGGCAACCATCCTTGAACGCCATCGAACCTGCCATGCGGAACGCGTTTTCGTTCGAGTCCACGTCGTGGTACGAACCAAAGGTCAGGGTGACCTTGACGTCCACGACCGGGTAGCCAGCCAGCACGCCGGTGGTCAGGGTCTCGCGCACACCCTTCTCGACTGCCGGGATGTATTCGCGCGGAACCACGCCGCCCTTGATGGCGTCGACGAATTCGAAGCCCTTGCCCGGCTCTTGCGGTTCGATCGACAGCACGGCGTGACCGTACTGGCCGCGGCCGCCCGACTGCTTGACGAACTTGCCTTCGACGTCGGTGACTGCCTTGCGGATGGTTTCGCGGTAGGCAACCTGCGGCTTGCCGACGGTTGCTTCCACGCCGAATTCGCGCTTCATGCGGTCAACGATAATTTCCAGGTGCAGCTCGCCCATACCACCGATGATGGTCTGGCCCGATTCTTCGTCGGTACGCACGCGGAACGACGGGTCTTCCTGAGCCAGACGGTTCAGTGCCAGGCCCATCTTTTCCTGGTCAGCCTTGGTCTTCGGCTCGACAGCCTGCTGGATGACCGGCTCCGGGAACACCATCTTTTCGAGGATGATCGGTGCCGACGGATCGCACAGGGTTTCGCCGGTGGTCGCTTCCTTCAGGCCGACAGCAGCGGCGATGTCGCCCGCGCGGACTTCCTTGATCTCTTCGCGCTGGTTCGCGTGCATCTGCAGAATACGGCCGACGCGTTCCTTCTTGCCCTTGATCGGGTTGTAGACGGTGTCGCCCGAATTGATGACGCCCGAGTACACGCGGAAGAAGATCAGCTGGCCGACGAACGGGTCGGTCATGATCTTGAATGCCAGCGCAGCGAATTTCTCGTTGTCGTCGGCCTTACGGGTGACCGGCTGGTCGTCTTCGTCGGTGCCACCAACCGGCGGGATGTCGATCGGCGACGGCAGGTATTCGATGACCGCGTCCAGCATTGCCTGCACGCCCTTGTTCTTGAATGCGGTGCCGCACATCATCGGGACGATTTCGCCGTTGATGGTGCGATCGCGCAGCGCCTTCTTGATCTCGGCTTCCGACAGTTCGCCTTCTTCGAGGTACTTGTTCATCAGGTCTTCCGACGCTTCAGCGGCGGTTTCGACCAGCTTCTCGCGCCACTCGTTGGCCTGGTCCTGCAGTTCGGCCGGCACGTCGCGGTATTCGAACTTCATGCCCTGGGACGCGTCGTCCCAGAAGATCGCCTGCATCTTGACCAGGTCGACCACGCCCTTGAAGTTGTCTTCGGCGCCGATCGGGATCTGGATTGGGATCGGGTTGGCCTTCAGGCGAGCGCGCATCTGCTCGTAGACCTTGAAGAAGTTCGCACCGGTACGGTCCATCTTGTTGACGAAGGCCAGACGCGGAACCTTGTACTTGTTAGCCTGACGCCACACGGTTTCCGACTGCGGCTGCACGCCGCCCACTGCGCAGTAGACCATGCAAGCGCCGTCCAGGACGCGCATCGAACGCTCCACCTCGATGGTGAAGTCGACGTGGCCCGGGGTGTCGATGATGTTGAAGCGGTGCGGCTCGAAGTTGTTGGCCATACCCTTCCAGAAGCAGGTGGTCGCTGCCGAGGTAATGGTAATGCCGCGCTCTTGCTCCTGCTCCATCCAGTCCATGGTAGCGGCGCCGTCGTGCACTTCACCAATCTTGTGGTTCACGCCCGTGTAGAACAGGATACGCTCGGTGGTGGTGGTCTTGCCGGCGTCGATGTGAGCGGAAATACCGATATTGCGGTAGCGCTCAATGGGGGTAGTGCGTGCCATAATTTTTCCTAAATCTTTGAATGGACAAAACCGAGCAGCATTTTGAAATCAAAATGTGCCCGGCCTGAACAACGGATACTTGGCCGCACCCCCTTCGAGGTTTGGCCACTTGCTTAGAAGCGGAAGTGCGAGAACGCCTTGTTCGCTTCAGCCATGCGGTGCACTTCGTCACGGCGCTTCATCGCGCCGCCGCGGCCTTCCGCCGCTTCCATCAGTTCACCACCCAGGCGTTGCGGCATGGATTTTTCGCTGCGCTTGTTTGCGGCTTCGCGCAACCAACGCATGGACAGCGCCATACGACGAACCGGACGGACTTCCACTGGCACCTGGTAGTTGGCGCCGCCGACACGGCGGGATTTCACCTCGACCATCGGCTTGCAGTTGGCGATCGCGGTCGCGAACACTTCCAGCGGGTCCTTGCCCGACTTGGTCTGGATGTATTCGAACGCACCGTAGATGATGTTTTCTGCGACCGACTTCTTGCCGGACAGCATCAGAACGTTGACGAACTTGGCGACATCGGTGTTGCCGAATTTTGGATCCGGCAGAATCTCGCGCTTAGGTACTTCACGACGACGTGGCATTTCAATTCCTTCCTGTCTTCAGTTGAGTGCTTGTCGCACTCGCGAAAGGCCCTCATGACCCTTCACTTACTCGGCCTTCCGGCCGGCTCAACTTATCTAGTAAATGTGACTGGCTGATGAATTACTTCTTGGCAGCCTTGGCACGCTTGGCACCGTACTTCGAACGGGCCTGCTTACGGTCTTTCACGCCCTGGGTATCCAGTGCACCGCGGACCATGTGGTAACGCACACCCGGCAAGTCTTTCACACGGCCGCCGCGAATCAGCACGACCGAGTGTTCTTGCAGGTTGTGGCCTTCACCGCCGATGTACGAAATGACTTCGAAACCGTTGGTCAGGCGCACCTTGGCGACTTTACGAAGTGCCGAGTTCGGCTTCTTCGGCGTGGTGGTGTACACACGGGTGCACACGCCGCGCTTTTGCGGGCAGTTTTCCAGTGCCGGCGACTTGCTCTTCACAACCGCGGCTTCACGCGGCTTGCGAATCAGTTGATTGATGGTTGGCATCGTTCTTAATCCAACAAAGTACTACTACGTTGACGACCCGGGCCGGCACAAACTTGGCCCGGGGACTAAAACCTAGTCCCGTATCCTACAGACTGCAGAGGCGACGAAAGCCACTCACCGAAGGAGCGGCTGCGAATGCGTATACGATGTGCAGAATAAATTCGAGAACTCGCGAGTATAGACCCGATGGTCAAGCGGGTCAACCAATTTGCCGTCCCGCCAACCCGGCGGCGGCCCGCTGGGCGGTAAACCGTGGCAAATGTGGCATGCCAGCGACAAAGGGCTGTCGGCGTGGCATCAGGCTTGTCCGGTGGACATAGCCTTCCAAGAGATAAAGAAAGCATAATAGCCGACTTTCCGGCCTTTTCCAGTCGATGCGAACCCTGCTGCGCCCCGCTATTGTTTATCTGCTGCTGAGCTATACGGCGCTCTCGGCCGTGCCTTTTATCGCGCCGCTGATGGGCGCCCCGCTCGACGATCCCTGGCGCGTGGCCGGGATCGGCGTGTTCGGCTGGATCGCCGCCTGGGCCCTGTTCAAGCGGCCGGCTTACTTCCACTGGCTGCTGCTGCCGGCCTTCCTGGCCCTGCCGACCGAGCTCTACCTGCTGACTTATTACGGCCAGGGGATCTCGACCCACCACCTGGGGATCATCGCCGAGACCAGCCCCAGCGAAGCCTCGGAATTCCTGGGCGGCCAGGTGTGGCTGCTGGGCGCGGCGCTGCTGGCGGTGCTGGCCTGGTGGATCTCCACCTGGATAGTGGCCTGGCGCACCCGCGCGCTGGACTGGAACGACCGCTCGCGCTGGGCGGCGCTGGCGGTGCTGGGCGCCGGGCTGGGCGTGCTGGTCTACAGCTACAAGTATGGCGTGGCGCCGCCCACGCCTGCGCAATCGCCCGCCTCCGTCCAAGTGGCCAGCGCCGGCGCGCGCCTGGCGAAGGCGGCGTCGGCCTCCCCTGCCCTGCCGCCGCTGCCCCACTGGGCCAAACTGCCCTTCGATCTGCGCGCCACGGCCCAGTCCTGGCCTTTCGGCCTGGCCGCGCGCGGGGTCGATTTCTACCGCGAGCGCGTCCACCTGGCCGAGCTGAACCAGCGCAGCGCCGCCTTCCGCTTCGGCGCGCACCAGCTGGGCGACACGCATGCGCCGCAAATCGTGGTCATGGTGCTGGGCGAATCCTCGCGCTTCGACCGCTGGAGCCTGAACGGCTACGCGCGCGAGACCAATCCGCTGCTGTCGAAAGAGGCGAACCTGGTGACCCTGCCGGACGTGATCACGCCGGTCTCGGCCACCCGCCTGTCGGTGCCGGTCATCATTTCGCGCAAGCCCGCCATGCAGAGCCTGAAGGACGGCTTCTACGAGAAATCCTTCCTGTCGGCCTTCAAGGAGGCGGGCTTCAAGACCTTCTGGCTGTCGAACCAGGTTTCCTTCGGCAAGTTCGATACGCCCGTGTCGGTGTTCGCCAAGGAGGCGGACCAGGTGGAATTCCTGAACCTGGGCGGCTTCAGCGACAGCGCCAGCTACGACGCGGTGCTGCTCGACCCGCTGCGGCGCGCGGTGCGCGATCCGGCGCAGAAGGTGCTGATCGTGCTGCATACCCTGGGCAGCCACTGGAACTACGCGCACCGCTACCCGAAGGAATTCGACCGCTGGCAGCCCTCGCTGGCCGGCATCGACAAGCCGGACGTCACCGACAAGTCGCTGCGGCCGAAGATGAGCAACAGCTACGACAGCGCGATCCTCTATACCGACTGGTTCCTGGCCAACGTGATCGGGGTGCTGAAGGAATCCGGCCTGCCGTCCTCGCTGCTGTACGTGGCCGACCATGGGCAGACTTTATATGACAAGTCCTGCACCATCGCCTTCCACGGGCATAACACCCAGTATGAATTCCATGTGCCGGCCTTCGTCTGGTATTCGGATGCGTATGCGGAGCGCTTCCCGTCCAAGATCGCGCAGCTGCGGCGCCACCGCAAGGCCAAGCTGTCGACCGAGAACATGTTCCACACGGTGCTCGACATGGCGGACATCCGCTATCCGGACGAGCGCCTGGAGCGCAGCTTCCTGAACCCGGCGTTCAAGCGCCACAAGCGCTACGTGGACAGTTGGGGCTGGACCGACTACGACGACGCCACCATGAAAGGCGACTGCCGCGAAGTGATCGCGCGCGGCAAGCCGCTGCCGCGCAGTTAAGCCTGCCCGCTATGCCTGGGGGACCGGAGGTTTCGTCACCTTCATGCGCTCCCCGGGATGATCGAAATACGGGAGAAAGTGGCTCGCGACCAGCCAGGACACCCCGAACAGCGCGAGGCCGATCGCTTCGCCATTGAAGGTGACGTTAAACGCCGGCCACAGTCCGAAGAACTTGTGTGCGGCGATCAGCCCCATCATGGCAAGGATGCCGATTCCGCAGATCCCGTACACGATCTTGCGCCTTGCCGCGTACTCCGGATGCGGCTTGGTCCCCGCGCGCCGGTAGAACGACCAGCAGAACCAGGCGAGAATCGCAAAGACGGCGGCGGCGAACAGGAAATGCCAGGTCGATGCGACATCGTCCCTGCAGGAGGTAGGCACCAAGGCGACGCCGAGCGCCGACACGGCCGCGAGCCTGCTCGCCACTTTTTCGCAGTCGTCGGCGCCGTTGTGTGCGCTCATGATGGCGGCGATCGCGAACAGGAAGCCGACGAAGATGTCTCGCGACATGCCGTCCGCGCAATAGGCGTGGCTGATCGACGCCAGCGGCCCTTCGGCGAAATACAGCGTCAACCCGCTGAGGGTCAGGGAGATCGCCGCCACCATCAGCTTCATGGTCCTGTAGTCGATCTCGTGCTTGTCCTCGTCTCGCTTTTTGCACTCCAGCATGATCCTCTCCCGGCTGCACAGCTGAGTACATATTAGCCATATGACAAGGATGTTTCAAGCAGGCACAGGCCGGGCTTCGCTCGCCTGCGGGGTTGCCGTGCTACCATGCAGACCCGCCACCGCCTGGCAAGCGCCATGAAATACACGCTGTTCCTCTTCGACCTGGACGACACCCTGCTCGACTTCCGGGCTTCCGAACAACTCTCCTTCACCCGCACCATGCGCGAGCTCGGCCTGCACGAACCCGGCGCGGCGCTGTTCCCGGACTACCAGGCCATCAACCTGGATTTGTGGAAGCGCTTCGAGCAAGGTACGGTGACGAAAGACTTCCTCAAGGTGGAGCGCTTCCGCCAGACCTTCGCCGCGCACAGGCTGGAGCTGGACGCCGAAGCGGCCAGCCGCCTGTACCTGGAATCGCTGTCGGAGACCGTGGTGCTGATCGACGGCGCCCTGCGCCTGTGCGAATCGCTCGCCGCCTGCGGCGAAATCGGGATCATCACGAACGGCGTCGACCACATCCAGCGGCGCCGCATCGCCAGCTCCGGGCTGGGCGGGCACATTTCCTTCATCGCGACCTCGGAAGCCTGCGGCCATGCCAAGCCGGACAGCCGCTTCTTCGAGTACACGACGCGCATGGCGCGCAGCTTTTCCCACGCCGGGACGGTGATCGTCGGCGACCGGCTGGATGCGGATATTCTTGGGGCGAACCGCTACGGCATCGACAGCTGCTGGTTCAATCCCGGCAGACTGGCCAATGCTTCGCAGGCGCTGCCCACCTGCGAAGTCCACCGGCTGGACCAGGTCCACGCCTCGCTCGCAGGGCTGGCGCGCGCCGCCTGAGCGACGACAGCGCGCCGCTTCAGGGCGCGATGGCGGTCACCTCGTCACCGGGCATCGGCGTACAGGCCGCATCGAGCGGCTCCCCGCTGCGGCGCACGACGATGCGCTGCTCGTCGTGGCAGACCTCGACCCGGCGCGTCTGCGGCGCCTGGCGGCGCACGAAGGCTTCGATCGAGGCCGGCACGCTCACGTGCAGCGCCAGCGCGTGGATATCTTCCACCGGGTGGTCGTTCAGGTGCACCAGGGGCACGAACTGCCCGGCGAACATCAACAGGTGCGAAGGGATTTTCACGGGACCTGCGGCGTAGCCCTGCTCGCGCAGCCAGGCTTGCGCCTGTTCGCGCGGCGCTTGCTGTCCATCGAGCCGTCCCCACGCGCTGGCGAGCAGCTCCGCCACCCACTGGTTGCAGTTCTGGTAACGCGTGCCGTAAGCATAGGCGTTGGCGCTGTACTTCCCGGCCAGCAGGGCCAGCGCCAGGGGCTTGTCCAGTGCCGCCTGCTCGAGCAGGCGTTCTTCCTCGTCGGGCAGGAACAGCAGCGACATGTGGCCCCGCAGCGGCGCATCCGCGCCGAGCGCGAAGCCCGGCACGCCCTGGTCGAACAGGCGCGGACGCGATTCGTCGCAGGCGTAATACAGCTGGCGCACGGCCCAGGGGCTGCCGGGATTGTCCTTGAGGGCGATCCCGGCGTGCGAATACAGCAGGCCGAAGCGGCTCAGGTCCGTGCCCGCGCGCGCGATCAGGGCGGCGCGCGCGCCGGAGCGCTCCAGCTCCTGCTTCACCACGCCGGCGAAACGCAGCACGCGGTCCTGCTCTTCGGCTGTGATGTCC
The DNA here is from genome assembly GCF_018119395.1 of Massilia sp. ZL223. GTDB lineage: Bacteria > Pseudomonadota > Gammaproteobacteria > Burkholderiales > Burkholderiaceae_D > Telluria. Next base: position 137,649 of record NZ_JAGPWD010000002.1, on the reverse strand, counting down.
TGCGCGCGCTCGCAGAACGTGGGCAGGCCGGCCCAGGCGCCCGCGCTCGCCGACAGGCCGAGCGCGGCGAGGGCCAATCTGGCGAACATCAGCCGGTGACTTTGCGCGATTGCAGTTCGCGGTACCAGTCGTCCTGCAGCGCCAGGAAGAACGGACGCTGGGTGTCGCCGTAGGCGAATTCGAAGCCGTACACACGCGCCTTCACTTCCACCAGTTCGCCCGCGTTCACGCGGCGCTGGGCCAGGGCGCGATCGGGCACGTCGAGGTGGAACTCGCGCGCGCCGGCGACCGCGCGCAAGGTCATGCGGGTGGTGTCCGCCTTGCCCGGCGCCTGGGCGACGTTGATCACGCGGTACTGGCCGGCAGCCACGCGGTCTTCGCCGCTCGAGCTGTTGCTGGAGCCGCTGATCGAATCGGAAATGCTGGCCGAGGATGCCGAGCCCGCGCTGGAAGCGGAGGAAGTGAAGCTGTCGGCGTGGACCGGCGCGGCGCAGGCGGCGGCGAAGGTGGCGAGGCAAAGCGCGCGGGAAAGCGTGGTGAAGGTCATGAAGGTCTTTCGTCGAACTAAATGGCTGACATGTTACAAGGCTGGCGCACTACTGAGAAGGCAGGCGCCACCGCATAGTTTGTAACAATGTTTGGCGCTCAGCGGCCCGGCTGCTCGAAACGCACCGGCTCGGCCGCGCCTCCCTTGCGCCGGACGACTACCGTTCCCGCCATCTTGTCGTGCCAGCCCTGCTTGCGCGCATCGAATCCGACCCAGATGTAGCCCAGGAGCAGAGGCAGCACCGAGACATAGTAGCCGAGGTAGCGGATGACGAATTGACGGGTCGTCGGCTTGCCACCCGTGCGCGCATCGACGATGGTGGCGCCGATCGCCATCTTTCCCGGCGTGGTCGACATCCTTGCCCACAGCAGCACGACGATCACCGCCGGGAGCACATAGGAAATCAGGAAATCGGCCGGGCCGGCAATGAAGGCTTCGTTGCCGAAGTAGGCGACGCCGTACACCCCCACCAGCAAGGGAAGCGTGAGGATGCACAGCAGGATGGTATCGATCAGCGTCGCCCCCACGCGCGCCCAGAAGCCTACATATTCCAGTTCGGATGCCTGTTCCAACACGTTCTCCTTCCAATGAATGTTCGATGCACCATCAACCATAACAAGCTCAGGTCTCCCGCGCCAGCACCACGAAGGCCTCCAGGTAGTCGAGGCCCGCGTCTTCGTCGCGCGTGCCCAGGAAGATCTGCTTGGCGATGCCCTCCCGGCCCAGGCGCACCGGCGCCACCGGCATGCGCGCCCCATATTCCTGCACCAGCCAGCCCGGCAGCGCCGCCACGCCGCGACCGCCGGCCACCATCTGCACCATGATGTCGGTGGTCTCGATGGTCTTGCGCTCGCGCGGCGCGCAGCCGGCCGGCACGAAGAACTGGTTGTAGATGTCGAGCCGCTCGATGTCGACCGGATAAGTAATCAATACTTCATCCGACAGGTCGCAGGGCTCGACGAACTCGCGCCCGGCCAGCGGGTGATGGCGGCCCACCACCAGCATCTGCTCGTAGTCGAACACCGGCACGAAGCGCAGGCCCGGCTTGAACAAAGGATCGGGCGTGACCAGCAGGTCGACCTCGTAGGTGGACAGCGCCTGCAGGCCGCCGAACTGGAATTTCTGCTTGACGTCGACATCCACCTCCGGCCAGCTGGCCAGGTAGGGCGCGACCACCCGGAGCAGCCACTGGTAGCAGGGATGGCATTCCATCCCGATGCGCAGGGTGCCGCGCTGGCCCTGGGCGTACTGCTGCATCTGGCGCTCGGCGTGTTCGAGCTGGGGCAGCACGCGCCTGGCCAGCCCGAGAAGAGACTCGCCGGCCTGGGTCAGGCGCAGCGCGCGGCCTTCGCGCGTCCAGACTTCGGTGCCCAGCTGCTGCTCCAGCTTGCGGATGCTGTGGCTGAGCGCCGACTGGGTCAGGAACAGCACTTCGGCAGCCGCGGTCAGGGAGCCGCGGCGGTCGACTTCGCGAATGATGGAGAGGTGGATGCGTTCGAGCATGGCTGAACTATGAAAGAAATTAATAGATTCATGAAATCATACCAATTTTATTCATGAGTCGCCTCCCCTATGATGGGCTTATTCACCTACTAACGAATGAGCATCATGACCATCACGCACAATCTCGGCTTCCCGCGCATCGGCGCCCAGCGCGAACTCAAGTTCGCCCTGGAGCGCCACTGGAAAGGCGACACCTCCGCCCAGGAACTGGCGGCACTCAGCGCCGAGCTGCGCGCGCGCCACTGGCAGCAGCAGGCCAGGCTCGACTTCGCCCCGGTGGGCGACTTCTCGCTCTACGACCAGGTGCTGGACATGAGCTTCACGCTCGGGAACGTGCCTCAGCGCGCCCATGCGCACGCTTTTGAGGGCAGCGGCGAGCTGGAAGCCTACTTCCGCATCGCGCGCGGCCGCGCGGACAGCCACGACTGCGGCTGCGTGCAGGCGGGCGAGATGACCAAGTGGTTCGACACCAACTACCACCACATCGTCCCCGAGTTCAGCGCCGCCACCCGTTTCAAGCTCAATACCGGCCGTCTGGCGGAACAGCTGGCGCAGGCGCGGACGCTGAAGGTGAAGGCCAAGCCGGTCGTCATCGGTCCCCTCACCTATCTCTGGCTCGGGAAGGCGAAGGACAACATCGATCGCCTGTCCCTGCTGCCGCAACTGCTGGCGGTGTACGCCGAGCTGCTGGCCTGGTTCGCAGCGGAAGGCGTCGAATGGGTGCAGGTCGACGAGCCGGCCCTGGTCACGGAACTGGACCAGGCCTGGCGCGACGCCTACGCCGGCGCCTACGAGCGCCTGCGCGGCAGCGGCGTCAAGCTGCTGCTGGCCACCTATTTCGGCCCGCTGGAAGAAAACCTGCCGCTGGCCTGCGCGCTGCCGGTCGACGGCCTGCACCTGGACGCGATCCAGGCGCCGGGCGAAGTCGGCCTGACCATCGACGCGCTGGGCGAAGACAAGGTGCTGTCGCTGGGCGTGGTCGACGGCCGCAACGTCTGGAAGACCGACCTGCACGCCACCCTGGCCTGGCTGGAACCGGTGCAGCGCCGCATCGGCGAGCGCCTGTGGATCGCGCCTTCCTGCTCGCTGCTGCACGTGCCGGTCGACCTGCGCAGCGAGGAAGCGCTGGATCCGGAGATCCGCTCCTGGCTCGCCTTCGCCGTGCAGAAGCTGCTCGAACTGCAGATCCTGGCCACCGCCCTCGACCAGGGCCGCAGCCGGGTGCAGGAAGCCCTGGTGGAAAACGCCGCCGCCGTCGACCGCCGCCGCGCCTCGCCGCGCGTCGCCAGGCCGGAGGTCGCCGCCGCGCTGGCCGCCATCACCCCGGCCATGGGCCAGCGCCGGAGCGGCCACGAAGCGCGCAGCGCGCGCCAGGCGGCGCTGCTCCAGCTGCCGGCCTACCCGACCACCACCATCGGCTCCTTCCCGCAGACGACCGACATCCGCCAGGCGCGCCGCCAGTTCAAGCGCGGGGAGCTCGACGCCCCCGGCTACGAGGCCGCGATGCGCGCCGAGATCGCCCGCTGCGTGCGCGAGCAGGAAGCGCTGGGACTGGACGTGCTGGTGCACGGCGAGGCCGAGCGCAACGACATGGTCGAATACTTCGGCGAGCAGCTCGACGGCTATGCCTTCACCGGGAACGGCTGGGTGCAGTCCTACGGCTCGCGCTGCGTCAAGCCGCCCATCCTGTACGGCGACATCCAGCGCCCGCGCCCGATGACGGTGGCCTGGACCGCCTACGCCCAGTCGCTGACCGGCAAGCCGATGAAGGGCATGCTGACCGGCCCGGTGACCATGCTGAACTGGTCCTTCGTGCGCGACGACCAGCCGCGCGCCCTCACCTGCCGCCAGCTGGCGCTGGCCATCCGCGCCGAGGTGCTGGACCTGGAGCGGGCCGGCGTGCGCGTGATCCAGATCGACGAGGCGGCCCTGCGCGAAGGCCTGCCGCTGCGCCGCGCGAATTGGGACGCCTACCTGGCGTGGGCGGTGGACGCCTTCCGCATCGCCGCCAACGGCGTGCGCGACGAGACCCAGATCCACACCCACATGTGTTATTCGGAGTTCAACGACATCCTCGCCGCGATCGCGGAGATGGATGCGGACGTGATCACGATCGAGACCTCGCGCTCGAACATGGAGCTGCTGGCGGCCTTCGACGACTTCCGCTACCCGAACGAGATCGGCCCGGGCGTATATGACATCCATTCGCCCAACATCCCAAGCCAGGAGCAGATCGTAGGGCTGATGCACCAGGCGGCTGCGCGCATCCCGGCGCAGCGCCTGTGGATCAACCCGGACTGCGGCCTGAAAACCCGCAGCTGGGAAGAGGTGCGGCCGGCCCTCGCCAATATGGTGGCGGCGGCCCGGACCCTGCGCCAGACCAGCGAAGTCTACTAGAGATATATCAAAAACTAATTTAGGACATCACAACATATCATTGGATTTATATTTTGCGACGCAGCATACTGCACCTGTCTCCACTATTTCTCCTCCAAGAAAATAGTCTTCAAGCCCGCGCAATGCGGGCTTTTTTTTTGGCTGCCTCGCCGAGCGCCATGAAAACGTCTGCAGTGCTAGAGTCGGCACTCCCCATCCGGACATGAACCGTGAGCGCACGAGAACTTTCGACACCGCGGCAAGCCAGGGTGGAAGACGTGTCGATGGGAGAAGCCTCCCTGCTCGATGCCCTCCCCGCCGCCGCCTTCATCTGTTCCGCCCAGCGCGAGCTGACCGCTGCAAACGACCTGTTTGCCGAGCTGCTCGGCCATGCCGCGCCCCAGCTTCAGGGGCTCCCGCTCGCCCAGCTCGGCGAGGCGACGCTGGCCGGGGGCGATGCGATGGATGCGGTGCTGGCCGGACAACTGCGCGCCTGTTCGTTCGGCATGCGTTTCCTGCGCGCCGACCAGCAGCTGGTCTGGTGCGCGGTGTCCATGCGGCAGGTGGATGCGGGGGGCAGTGCCGCGCTGCTGGCGCTGGTGCGCGACGCCAGTGCGGACCAGGTCGGCGAGATGGTCCTGCAAACCGTCGACGAGGGCTTCATCCTGCTCGACGAGCAGTTCCGCATCCTGCAGATCAACGCCGAGGCGCTGCGCATCGACGGCCGGCCGCGCGAACAGATCCTCGGCCGCACCCATTGGGAGGTGTGGCCCGGGTCGGAAGACCTGCAGATCGGCGCCGCCTACCGCAAGGCCATGACGGAACGCGCCCACGTCCGCATCGAGCAGGTCTATCCCCACCTGGGGCAGGACATCTGGGTGGAAGCGCGGGCCTATCCCTTCCAGGACAAGCTCGCCGTGTTCTACCGCGACATCACGGAACGCAAGCGCGCGGAGCGGGCGCTCGCCGAAAGCGAAGCCAGTTTCAGGACCATCACGAAGGCCATGCCGCAGATCGTGTGGTCGACCCTGCCGAACGGCTATCACGACTACTTCAACGAGCGCTGGTACGAATACACCGGCTGGTCGGCAGGCTCGGGCGACGGCAACGCGTGGATCGGGCTGTACCACCCCGATGACATCGAGCGCACCATGCGCCGCTGGCGCTACAGCCTGGACACCGGCGAGCCTTACGAGATCGAATACCGGATGCGCCACCATCCCGGCGAATACCGCTGGAACCTGGGACGCGCCCTGCCGCTGCGCGACCATACCGGCGCCATCATCCGCTGGATGGGCACCTGCACCGATATCCACGAGCAGGTGACCATCAAGGCCGCCCTGCAGGACACCCAGTCGCGCCTGACGGTCGCGCTGGAGGCGGCGCAGATCGGCACCTGGCGCTGGGATATCGCGGCCGGCACGATCAGGGGCGACCGCAACTTCACGAGCATGCTGGTCCTGCCGGACGAGGAGACGCAGCCCTTCGTGCGGATGCTGGCCTCGCTCCATCCGGACGACAGCGCCGCCGTCAAGGCCACCATCTCCAGCTCGATCGCGACCGGCGAACCCTACCTGCAGGTGTTCCGGGTGCTGCGTCCCGACGGCATGGTGCGGCACATCCAGGGGCGCGCGACGGTACAGCTGGATGCGGGCGCCAGGCCGGTCTCGATGTCCGGCGCCGTGGTCGACATCACGCAGCAGGTGGCGGCGGAAGAAGCGCGCCGGCTCAGCGAATCGCGCTTCCGCACCATCGTCGATTCGGACCTGATCGGCATCATCGAATTCCGCCACGACGGCACGCTGATCAAGGCCAACGACGCCTTCCTGAAGATGGTGGGCCTGACGCGCGAGGATTTCGACGCGCACGGGCTGTCGTGGCGCGACGCGACGCCGCCGGAGTGGCTGCCGCTCGACTGGGCGGCCCTGGAGAGCCTGAAGCTGACCGGCATCATGCAGCCCTTCGAGAAGGAGTACTTCCGCCGCGACGGCAGCCGCGTGCCGGTCTTCATCGGCGCCACCAGCTTCCAGGGCACGTATTCGGAGGGCATCGCCTACATCCTCGACATCAGCGAATTGAAGAAGGCGCAGCGCGCGCTCGAAGCCAGCGAGCAGACCTTCCGCACCCTGGCCGACAACATCCCGCAGCTGGCCTGGATGGCCGGCCCCGACGGCAACATCTACTGGTACAACAGAAGCTGGTTCGACTACACCGGCACCACGCTCGAGCAGGTGCAAGGCTATGGCTGGGAAAGCGTGCATCATCCCGACCATGTCGAGCGGGTCAAGGCGCACTATCACCAGGCCATCGTGGTCGAACAGCGCGTGTGGGAAGACACCTTCCCCCTGCGTGGCGCGAACGGCGAATACCGCTGGTTCCTGTCGCGCGCGGTGCCGGTGCGCGACCACGAGGGGCACATCCTGCGCTGGCTGGGCACCAACACCGACGTCACCGTGCAGCGCGAAGCCGAGGAAGCGCTGAAGAACGCCGACCGCAGGAAGGACGATTTCCTGGCGCTGCTCGCGCACGAGCTGCGTAATCCGCTCGCCCCGATCAGCACCGCGGCGCAGCTGCTCAAGCTGGGCGCCCAGAACCCGGACAACATCCGTCGCTCGAGCGAGATCATCGACCGCCAGGTCAAGCACATGCGCGACCTGGTCAACGACATCATGGATGTGTCGCGCGTGACCCGCGGCCTGGCCTCGGTCAACAAGGAAGAAGTGGACGTCGGCTCGGTGCTCGACAGCGCCATCGAGCCGACCCGCCCCCTGATCGATTCCAGGAAGCATACGCTGCACACCAGCATGCCGGCGCGCGGCGCGCTGGTGCTGGGCGACCGCACGCGCCTGGTGCAGGTGGTGGCCAACCTGCTGAACAACTCCGCCAAGTACACGCCGCCGGGCGGCACGATCCGGCTGACGGCGGAAGCGGATGCAGGCAGCGTGCGCATCGCCGTGGCGGACAATGGCCAGGGCATGGACGAGAACTTGCTGCCGCGCGTGTTCGAACTGTTCGCGCAGGCCGAACGCACGCCCGACCGGGCCGAAGGCGGGCTGGGACTGGGGCTCGCGCTGGTCAAGAGCATCGTGGAGCTGCACGACGGGACCATCAGCGCGCACAGCGAGGGCCCCGGCACGGGCAGCAGCTTCGTGATGACCCTGCCGCTGCTGCGCGAGACGCCATGACGGAAGTGGTCTGCACCATCGGCCACTCCAACCGCTCGATCGAGGAATTCATCGAGCTGCTGCAGACCCATGGCGTCGGGTGCGTGCTCGACATCCGCACCGTGCCCAAGTCGCGCCGCAATCCGCAGTTCGGCCAGGACAGCCTGCCGGCATCGCTGGCGCGGGCCGGCATCGGCTACCGCTACCTGGCCGGCCTGGGCGGCCTGCGCCGTCCGCGCAAGGATTCTCCCAACGCCGGCTGGCGCAACGAATCCTTCCGCGGCTACGCCGACTACATGCAGAGCGAGGAATTCGCGGAGAACGTGGACGTGGTGGCGCAGCTGGCCAAGGACGAGCGCTGCGCCCTCATGTGCGCCGAAGCCGTGCCCTGGCGCTGCCACCGCTCGATGGTGGCCGATGCGCTGACGGTGCGCCAGGTGCAGGTCGAGCACATCCTGGGCAAACAGGCGCGCCGACCGCACAAGCTCACGCCCTTCGCCCACGTGGAGGGTACGCGGATCACCTATCCTCCCAAGGCAGAGGGCGAGTCCGACTGACTCAGTTGAGCGAGCCGTCGGCGCGCAGCCGCTCGACCACCATGTCGACGAAGCTGCGCACCTTGGCGGCCGAGTGCCTGCCCTCGCGGTGGATCACGTGGATGGGCAAGGGCGGCGCCTCGTAGTCGCCCAGCACGATCTGCATCTCCCCCGCCGCCAGCTGGGACGCGACCTGGTAGGACAGCAGGCGCGCGATACCGAAGCCGCGCAGCGCCGCCTCGATCGCCGCATCGTTGGTGGTGACCGTCAGGCGCGGGCTGATCTTCAGGCTGAATGCTTCGCCGTCGCGCACGAACTTCCATTCCGAGGTTGGCGACAGGCCGCTGGCGGCGATCAGCACGTGCTCGCGCAAGTCCTCCGGCGAATGCGGCAATCCCCTCTCCTTCAGGTAGGCCGGCGAGGCACACAGCACGCTGCGCACCTGTCCCACGCGGATCGCCTGCAGGCTGGAATCCGGCAGGTGGCCGATACGGATGCCGGCGTCCAGTCCCTCTTCCACCAGGTGCACCACGCGGTCCAGGAACAGGGCCGACACCGTCACGTCGGGATAGCGCCGCAGGTAGTCGACCACCACCGGCGCCACGTACATGCGGCCGAACAGCACCGGCGCGGTGATCGCCAGGCGTCCGCGCGGGGTGGCGTTGACGCCGCCCGCCGCTTCGTCCGCTTCGTCGACCTCGGCGAGGATGCGGCGCGCATCCTCCAGGTAGCGCAAACCGGCCTCGGTGGCGCGCACGAAGCGCGTGGTGCGGGTCAGCAGGCGTACGCCCAGGCGCTGCTCGAGCGCGGAGACGGCGCGCGTCACCGCCGGCGCCGACATGCCCAGGCGGCGCGCGGCGGCGGAAAAGCTTTCGCTCTCGGCGACGGCGACGAAAACGCTCATCAGGTGCAGGCGGTCCATTCCATTATTCCGATAGATGAAAGAGTGTTGTTCATTCTACGGATATTCTTTTGCTGCGGTAAAGAGCGCAAGATTCTCCTTGCGGAAAGACTCACCAATCAAGGAGAACAGCATGAGCCGCATCACCGTCGTCACCAATGAATCCGCCAGCGCAGAACAGCGCGCCCTGCTGGACGCCATCCACGGCCAGCTGGGCATGGTGCCCAACTTCCTGAAGGTGCTGGCCAACTCGCCCGCCGCGCTGAAGGCCTTCCTGGGCCTGCACGGCATCGCCGGCGCAGGAAGCCTGAGCCTGCAGACCCGCGAGCGGATCGCCCTCGCCCTGGCCGAGCAGAACTCCTGCGAATACTGCCTGTCGGCCCACAGCGCCATCGGCGGCCAGGCGGGCCTGAACGGCGACGAGATCCTGGCCAACCGCGCCGGCTCCAGCCAGGACGCCAAGGCCGCAGTGGCGGTGCGCTTCGCACGCTCGCTGGCCGAGCACAAGGGCGAGGTCACCACGGCCGAACTGGTCGAGATGCGCGAGGCCGGCTACAGCGATGCCGACATCGTCGAGGTGATCACCCACGTGGGCATGAACATCCTGACCAATATTTTGGGCAAGGCCAGCCGCGTCGAGATCGACTTCCCGAAAGTGGCGCTGCAACGCGCCGCCTGACCAATCACGCACGAAGGAGCCGGCCATGGCACGCGCATTCTCCAGCATCGCCTACACGCCCTCGGTGCGCCGGGCGCAGGAACGCTACGGCAGCCGGGCCGCCAACGCCGGCTTCGATATCGACCCGAGTACGCGCGACCGCGTCAGCGAGCGCGACGCCGCCTTCATCGAACGCGTCGAGACCTTCTTCATGGCCAGCAGCGGCGAGAACGGCTGGCCCTACGTCCAGCACCGCGGCGGTCCGCGCGGCTTCCTCAAGGTGCTGGACGAGCGCACCATCGGCTTCGCCGACTTTGCCGGCAACCGCCAGTACATCTCGGCCGGGAACCTGGAACACGACGCGCGCGTGATGCTGATCCTGATGGACTTCGCCACCCGCGGCCGGCTCAAGATCTGGGGCCGCGCCCGCATCGTGCACGAGCGCGACGAGCCGGAACTGGTGGCGAAGCTGGAAGTGCCGGCCTACCGCGCCCGCATCGAGCGCGCCTACGTGATCACGGTCGAAGCCTTCGACTTCAACTGCCCGCAGCACATCGTGCAGCGCTTCTCGGAAGAGGAGCTGGTGGAGATGGCGGCCGAGCCGGCGGGCCGAGCCATGCTGGGCAAGCTGCTCAAGCTGGCGCCCGACGCGCCGGCAAGCCTGGGCAGCGGGCCCTTATCGCTGGTGGTGAGCGGCATGCGCCAGCTCACGCCGCTGGTGCGCGCCTACAGCTTGGCGAGCGCCGACGGCGCTCCACTGCCGGAAGTCGCGCCCGGCGCCCACCTGGCGCTGCCGGTGCGTCTGCAGGATGGCCGCGAGGGAGTGCGCCACTACTCCATCGTCTCGGCAGCCCGTGCCGGCAAGGACTGGGAAGTCGCCGTGCTGCGCCGGGACGAGGACGGCGGGTCGGCCGCCGTGCAGCGCAATTATCAATTGGGCACGGTGCTGCATTGCGCCCTGCCCCGCAACGACTTCGTCCTGCACACGGACGCGCGGCCGGCGGTGCTGATCGCCGGCGGCATCGGCATCACGCCGCTGCTGCCGATGTGCGAAGCGCTGGCCGCGCGCGGCACGCCCTGGCAGCTGCACTATGCGGGCCGCACCCGTGCGCAGCTGGCTTACCGTGGCGAGCTGCCGCCCGGCGCACGCATCTATGCCGATGGCGAGCGGCTGGAGCTGAAGCGCATCGTGGCCGATGCGCCGCCAGATGCCGTGTTCTACGTTTGCGGCCCGGAACGGCTGCTCGCGGCGGTGCAGGCTTCCGGCATCGATCCCGCCCGCCTGCGTTTCGAACGCTTCGATGCCCCGGCAGGGGGCCAGGCCGTCGAACTGGTGCTGCGCCGCTCTGGCGTGACGGTACAGGTGCCGCCCGCCCAAAGCCTGCTCGACGCCATCCGCGCTGCCGGTATCGATGCGCCTTCCGACTGCCGCCTCGGCAACTGCGGCGCCTGCGCAGTGAAAGTGCTGGAAGGTGTGCCGGAGCACCGCGATGCTGTCCTCACCCGCAGCGAGCGCGAACTGGCCGGCCTGATGTGCCCCTGCGTCTCGCGCGCCCGCAGCGAACGCCTTGTCCTCGATCTTTGATAGTGAAGGAATCCACCATGAACGACAGCATCCAAGCCCGCCCACCATTTCCGCCCTTCACCCGCGAGAGCGCCATCGAGAAGGTCCGCCTGGCCGAAGACGGCTGGAACTCGCGCGATCCCGAGCGCGTCAGCCTGGCCTACACGCCGGACAGCCGCTGGCGCAACCGCGCCGAATTCGCGACGGGGCGTGCCGAGATCGTGCAATTCCTGAGCCGCAAATGGGCGAAGGAGCTCGACTACCGGCTGATCAAGGAGTTGTGGGCCTACGAAGGCAACCGCATCGCCGTGCACTATGCCTACGAATGGCACGATGATTCGGGCAACTGGTTCCGTTCCTACGGCAACGAGAACTGGGAGTTCGACGAACAAGGCCTGATGCAGCGGCGGTTTGCCTGCATCAACGATCTGCCGATCAAGGAATCGGAGCGCAAGTTCCACTGGCCGCTGGGCCGTCGGCCTGACGGGCATCTTGGGCTAAGTGAGCTTGGACTATAGGGCGACGAACAAAACCTCACCACGCATTGTCGGTACGTCTGCTATCGCCTGTGCATTCAATCGGTGCTCGCAACACATTGGTTGAATCCTCAGAGTTGTCCTCAAACCCAAGTAAGCGCATGGTTGAGGCCTGCTTCAAGGTCTACAAGGGAAAACCTTGCTGAAGGAAGCACTACTGCAGTTAAAGCCACGCAGTCTATCTCTACACTCAACTGTTCCGGACGATGGTTTCCGGGAAATTTGCGTAGAGATAAGCGAACAGTTGCCTCGCTGAGCCAATCGCTCGAATCAACTGACCAAGATTCGTCGTCGAATGAAAGCAACCGACACTCTCGTTCTAGATCCCAAATGCTCGGGCTGTAAACCCATAATGAATTTCTAGCTTCCCATATGTCAACCCGCAACTGAAAACGCTGGCTTGGCGAAGTCGAAATTATTTCCATGTTTTTTACAGTTATTGGCTGGAGAGACTAGTCCGCTTCTGTCGATCTCAGCCGTTCCGTGAACGATAGCTTCGCTAAGCCGCTGTGCTGACGTTTTGTAGTCGGCGTCTTCCGTGGGCGCTCGTTCAGCAGCCCCGCCAACTAGTCGAAATTCTCCTTATACGGGACGCAGATTAACTACACCGTCAGCCCAAGTTCGCCCAGGATCGCGTCCTTCATCTGCTGCAGCTCCGGACTCGACACCTTGCGCGGGTGCGGCTGGGTGACAGCGAAGCTGGCCTGCACCCTGGTCGGCCGCGGCGCCAGCACCACGATGCGGTCGGCGAGATAAAGCGCTTCCTCGACATCATGGGTGATCAGGACCACGGTATGACGCTCTTCCTGCAGGATGCGCAGCAGTTCGTTCCGCATGCGCAGGTTCATCAGCGCGTCGAGCGCCGAGAAAGGTTCGTCCATATAGAGGATCTCGGGCTTGACCACCAGCGCCCGCGCGATCTCCACGCGCTTTAACATGCCGCCCGAGAGCTCACGCGGGTACGCGTTCTCGAAGCCTTTCAGCCCCACCATCTCGGCATAGTGATCGGCCAGCCGCGCCTTCCCGGCGCGCTCGCCTTCGTTCAGGCCGAACGTCAGGTTCTCCTGCACCGTCAGCCAGGGGAACACGGAACCGTGCTGCGAGATCACGATCCCTTTCGGCCCCGGGCGCACCAGGCGCTCGCCATCGATCCTCACTGCGCCGCTGTCCGGCTGCTCGAAGCCCGAGATCATTTTCATCAGGGTCGACTTGCCGCAGCCCGACGGACCGACGATGGCGACGAATTCGCCGTCCTCGATCTCGAGCGAGATCCCGCCCACCACCGGCAGGGTCGTGCCGCCCTTGTTGAAGCTCTTGCGGATATCGTCGATGACGATCTTAACGGCCATAGCGCCACCTTACCGAGTTGAGTCCTTCCAGCCTGCGCATGACGGCGTCGAGCAGCAGCCCGATGACGCCGATGATCACCATGCCCGCCACCACCAGGTCGTAGCGGTTGCCGGCATTGCGCGCGTCGATGATCAGGTAGCCCAGTCCCGAGTTCCGCACGATCATCTCGGCCGCCACCACCACCAGCCAGGCCACGCCCAGGCCGATGCGCATGCCCACTACGATATCCGGCAGGACCGCCGGCACGATCACCTGGTGGAACATCTTCTGGCGCGAGACCCCGAAGTTCATGGCCGCGTGCAGGTAGCGCTGTTCGATGGTGTGCACGCCGTTCGCGGTCTGCACGATCATCGGGAACACGGCCGCCAGGAAGATCAGGAAGACCGGCGCCACGTCGCCCACGCCGAACCACAGGATGGCCAGCGGAATCCAGGCGATCGGCGAGATCGGCCGCAGGATCTGGAACAGCGGATTGAGCGTGTGGTAGACGCGGTCCACGCGTCCCATCCACAGGCCCACCGGCACGGCCACCGCGACCGCCAGCAGGAAGCCGACCGTCACCCGCATCAGGGACGCGCCGATGTGCTGCCACAGGGTGCCGTCGCGCGCCAGTTCGGCGGCGCCGGCCAGCACCTGGCCGGGGGTCGGGAAGATCAGGCTCTGGCTCTGCACGACGGACAGGTGCCACAGCAACACCAGTGCCACGATCAGCAGCAGCGCGGGCCAGCCGCGTTTGAGTTTATCCACGGGTGTTGCTTTCCTTGGTCAAGTGGGCGAGGCGCCAGCGCAGGCGCGCCAGGCCGGCTTCAGGAGCCGGTTCGACGATCACCTTCATCGAGCCGCTGGCATGAGCGGTGCAGTTGAATTCATTTTCGGAGACGGTCTCGAAAGGCATGCGGAAATCCTGGCCGGGCATGATCAGGACCGGCCCGAACATCTGCGGCACCTTGTCCTTGTTGCGCAGCAGGAGTACATCCTGCACGCCCAGGGTCAGGCGGATGGTCGAGGGCAGGATGTCGCGCTTGTCCCCCGCCATGCGGCGCTCCCAGGTGCCGGCCGGGATCTCGAACAGCTTGTCGCGGCTGTCCAGGTGAAGGGGCGCGAACATGGCCCAGCCCAGCACGCCCGCGATGCAGACAAGCGTCAGCCAGAGGAGCCACAAGCGGTGAAGGATCCTCATGCCTACTTCTTCAACAGGATCGCGAGGTCATGCGCGATATCGGCGGCCGGGCGGCCGAAGGGCATCAGCGCGCGCAGCATGCCGCGCCGGTCGATGAAATACAAATACGAGGAATGGCCCAGCTGGTAGTCCGCCTTGCCCTCGATGACCTGTTTCGTCACGCTGATGCCGTAGTCGCGCAGCACGTCCTGGATCTGCTCCGGCGTACCGCTGATGCCGATGAAGCTCGGATCGAACTTGGCCAGGTAAGTGCGCAGGTGGCTGGCGGTGTCGCGCTCGGGGTCGACCGTGACGAACACTACCTGGACGTCGGCGGCGGCCGCGCCGAGCTGGGTGCGCGCCTGGGCCAGCGACGCCAGCGATACCGGGCAGACGTAGGGACAATGGGTATAGCCGAATTCCAGCACCACCACCTTGCCGCGCAGGCTGGAGAGCTTGAAGGGCTTGCCGGTCGACGCGGGGAGCGCGATCTCCGGCGCGGCGCGCGGCGGCTCGAACACGCCGGATTTCAGGTTCTGGGCCTGAGTTTGGCTGAGACTAAGTCCACAGCACAGCAGCAATGACAAAAGAAAGGTCTTCACAGCGGAATCGGCACCGGTTTGATGTTCCTGTAAAAGCTCTCGTCGACGTAGCGCTCGTAGGCCACCGGGCGCTTGAGCGTGCCCGCCTCGACCGACAGCTGCATCAGTTCGTCGAACTCGGCGCGGATCATGCGCAGGTCGCCATAGGTCACGCGGTCTTCCGGATTGTCCATCACGAACTTGATGATCTTCGGGTCCTGGCCAAAGTAGGTGCGGCTGGCGGCGATGTGGGCCGCCTTGTCGCGATTCGCCGGTCCCTTGTCCAGCCAGTCGCCGGCCGACTGGATGTGGTTGACCAGGTCCTGCACCAGCGGCCGGTCGGTCCGGATCAGGTCTTCGCGCACCGTGAGCACGCAGCAGATGTAGTTGCGCCACTCGTCGCGCGTCATCGCCAGCGGCCGCGCATAGCCGGCGCGCTGGGCGGCCGCGCCGAAAGGCTCGCCGGTGCAGTAGGCGTCCACGGCGCGCGCGTACAGCGCGGCCGGCATGTCCGGCGGCGCCATCTCGATCAGCGTGATGTCCTTGGGCGTCATGCCGGCGCGCGCCAGCATCTTGCGCAGGAAAAGGAAGTCGACCGCGAAGCGGCTGGGGATGGCGATGCTCTTGCCGCGCAGGTCGCGGAAAGTGCGCGCCGGCGAATCGGTGCGCACCATGATCACCGCGCCCGAGCGGTGGCCGAGCGAGACGATCTTGAGCGGGATGCGGCTGTCGACCAGGTCCATGACCAGCGGCGCGAGCATGTAGGCGGCCTGGATGCGGCCGGTCATCAAGGATTCCTTGACTTCGGGCCAGCCGCTGAACTTGGCGTAGGCGAAGGGCGATGGCCCGGCGCCGCGCTGCTCGTTGACGCGGGTGCGCGCCTGGCAGGCGATGGGCAGGGTCAGGTTGCAGGTCACAGGCAGGCCGCCGACGATCAGCGGCTTCGCCGCGGCTGCCTGCACCGGCGCCGGCAGCATCAGGGGTGCGGCGGCGGCCAGGGCGCTTTTGAGCACCTGCCGGCGGCGCAGCGCGTGGAGTGTGGCAGGCTCGTCAGGCATCATGGCTAAGACCAAAGCAGGAGGAAAAACGTTTCCAGATTGTACAACAGCTGTCCCGACGTCAGTACAAGCGCATAATCGTCAACCCCGGCGCTCATGCATATCCGATTTATCGCCCTGCCCGCAGAGCAGTGATGTACCCTTGCCGGCACATCCCATCCACAGGAGATTGCCTCATGCGGCTGCCATTCGCGCTTCTTCTCGCCATCACCGTCAATGCAAGCGCCGCCGACTTCGAGCCCGGCAAGCTGAAAGGCCCGAAGAACGGTCCGCAGAACGAAGTCCTGGTCCTCGGCACGCCCCACTTGTCGCAGCTGCCGGCCACATTCGCACCAAGCGGGCTTGGTCCGCTGAACGAACGTCTCGCCGCATGGCGCCCGCACGCGATCGCCATCGAAGCCCTGTCGGGCACGCAGTGCGCCTACATGCGCCAGTTCCCCCACCGCTACCAGGACTCGATCGATACCTACTGCTGGGACCCGGCGCCCGCGCGCGCCGCCACTGGCCTGGACGTCCCGGCCGCCACGCAGCAAGTCGAGACCATGCTGGCGTCCTGGCCCGCCGCGCCGAGCGCCGCGCAACGGCGGCGCCTCGCGGCGCTGTTCCTGGCGGCGGGCGAGCCGGCATCGGCCGTGGTCCAGTGGCTGCGCCTGCCCGAGGCGGAGCGCAAAAGTGGCGATGGATTGAGCGCAGAGCTAGCGACTACCCTGCAGACGCTGCGCGCCAAGCGCAACGAGTTCTATCTGATCGCCGCCCCGCTGGCGGCGCGCCTGGGCCTCGAGCGCCTGCATGCCTTCGACGACCATACCGCCGACCAGCCGATGAAGGACGAGGCGGATCACAAGCGCTATGGCGCGGCGCTCATGAAGGCCTGGGACAACCCCGCCGGCGCCAGGCGCAAGCAACAGGACGAGGCGATCCATGCGCGCATCGGCACCCCGGAAGGCGTGCTGGCCATGTACCGGGCCCTGAACGCGCCGGACCAGTGGCAGCTCGTGTTCGACAACGATTTCGGCGCGGCCCTGGAAGAGCCCTCGCCCCAGCGCTATGGTCGCGACTACGTCGGCTATTGGGAAACCCGCAACCTGCGCATGGCCGCCAACATCCGCGAACTCATGAACGCGCGCATCGGCAGCCGCACCCTGGTGCTGGTGGGCGCATCGCACAAGGGCTACCTCGACGCCTATCTCGACCAGATGCACGACTTGCGCCTGGCCGATGTGCGGCGCGTGCTCGACTAGTCCGTCAGGGCCGGTCGATCCTGGCCCGCGCGGCGGAAGCGACGTTCTTCAGCCAGGGATTGGCCGCATGCCAGCGCTCCGCGAAGGCCTGGATCGCCGGCAGGTGCTGGAGCGACGCCCCCAGCATGTCCAGCCCGTCCATGAACATCCGCTGGTGGCGGCCGCTCAGGGTGAAGCTGGCCGTACCCGTCGCGCTGATCACTTCCAGGCGTTCGACGTCGATGCGCACCTGCATCGGCGCGCCGGACGCCGCCTCCGCGAACAGGCGCTCGGCGTCTTGTTCCGACACGGTGGCCAGCATCAGGCCATTGTTCATGGCGTTGGAGTAGAAAATCTCGCCGAAGCTCGAGGCGATCACCGCGCGCACGCCGAACTGCTGGAGTCCCCAGACCGCGTGTTCGCGGCTCGAACCGCAGCCGAAATTCGCGCCGCCCAGGAGGATGGACGCGTCGGCGTAGGCCGGCTGGTTCAGGACGAAGTCCGGGCGCGCCTGGCCCTGGCCGTCGAAGCGCAGGTCGTACAGGACGCCGCGGTCCAGTCCCGCCTTGTCAATGCCGCGCAAGAACTGCTTGGGCATGATCTGGTCGGTGTCGAGATTGGCGATCGGAAGCGGCGCGGCGACGCCCTCGATGATGGTGTGCTTATTCATGGTGTGCCAGCAGCTTTCGTACGTCGGTGATCTGGCCGGTGACCGCGGCGGCGGCGGCCATGGCGGGGCTCATCAGGTGGGTGATCGCACCGCGTCCCTGGCGGCCTTCGAAGTTGCGGTTGGTGGTGGACGCGCAGCGCGTGCCCGGCGCCAGCACGTCGTCGTTCATGGCCAGGCACATCGAGCAGCCCGGCTTGCGCCATTCGAATCCGGCCGCGACCAGCCTGGCGGCGATGCCTTCGCGCTCGGCCTGGTCCCGCACCGCGCCCGATCCGGGCACCACCATGGCGCGCACGCCGGGCGCCACCTTGCGCTCGCCGATCACGTCGACCACGGCGCGCAGGTCTTCGATGCGGCCATTGGTGCAGGAGCCGATGAATACGTGCTGGATCGCGAGACCTTCCAACGGCATGCCGCTGCTGAGGCCCGTGTACTGCAGCGCCCGCGCATCCGAGGCGCTCAAGGGCGCCGGGATGGGACTAGTCACCGGCAAGGCCTGGTCCGGGCTGGTGCCCCAGGTGACGGTCGGGGCCAGCCCGGCGGTGCTGAAACGGTGCTCGGCGTCGAAGCGCGCGTCCGGATCGCTTGCGAGCAGGCGCCATTGTTCCAGCGCGCGCTGTTTCATGTCGGCGTCGCCGGCCAGGTCCGGGCAATGGGCGAGCACGTAGTCGATGGCCGTCTCGTCGGGCGCGATCAGCGCGCCGCGCGCACCTGCTTCGACTGCCATGTTGCAGAGCGTGAAGCGCGCTTCGGTGCTGAGGGCGTCGATCGCGCTGCCGCAGAACTCGACCACATAGCCGCGGGCTCCTTGAGCGCCGATGCGGGCGATGACCATCAGGATCATGTCCTTGGCGGTGGTGCCGGCCGGGAGCTTCCCATCGATCCGGATGCGCATGTCCTTCGCCAGGCGGTAGACCAGAGTCTGGGTGGCCAGCAGGTGCTCGACCTCGGTGGTGCCGATGCCGAAGCCCAGGGCGCCGAGGGCGCCGTAGGTGGTGGTGTGGCTGTCGCCGCAGATCACGACCATGCCCGGCCTGATCATGCCATGCTCGGGAGCGATCACGTGCTCGATGCCCTGCCAGCGGTCGTTGGTATCGAACAGCGGAATGGCCTGCCGGTCGCAGTTGCGCTTGAGGTTGGTGGCCTGCAGCGCGGAATCGGCATCCTCGATGATGCGGAACTTGTCCGCCTTCGTGGGAATGATATGGCTGACGGTGGCGACGTTCTGCCCCGGGTACAGGGTCTTCAGGCCGCGTGCGTCCAGGCCGGCGAAGGCCTGGGGGCTGGTGTACTCGTTCATCAGGTGCAGGTCGGCGTACAGCAGGACGTTGTCGTCGTCCAGCTGGGCGACCGTGTGCGAGTCCACCAGTTTTCGGTAAAGAGTCTTGCTCATTGTCTCAGGCTTGTTGGTTTATTCAGCGGTAATGCCGCGTTCCTTGATCAGCTTGGCCCACAGCGGCAGTTCCTGCGCCAGCCGCGCCTGGGCCTGGGCCGGGGTCGACGGCGACGGATCGAAGCCGTCCTTGACCAGCTTGTCCTTCAGCTCGGGCGAATTGAGCGCCTTGTTGAGCGAGGCATTGAGCTTGTCGATGACCGGCTTGGGCGTATTCGCTGGGGCGAAGACCATGAACCAGGTTTCGAAGTTGTAGCCGGTGGCGCCCGATTCCTGCAGGGTCGGCACGTCGGGCAGCAGCGGGGAACGCTTTGGCCCGGTGACGCCGATCGCACGCAGTTTGCCGGCGCGGACGTGGGGCACGGCCGCGGACAGCACCGGGAAGCTCATGTCGACCATGCCGGCCATCGTGTCGAGCAGCGCCGGGCCGCCGCCCTTGTAGGGCACGTGGGTGATGTCGGTGTGGGTGACGTCCTTGAACAGTTCGGCCGCCATGTGGAAGGTGCTGCCCGGCCCGGCCGAGCCGTAGTTGAACTTGCCCGGCTTGGACTGGGCGGCGGCCAGCAGCGCCTTGGTGTCCTTGCCCGGGAAGGCCGGATTGACGACCAGGACGTGCTGGGACGAGGCGACCATGCCGATCGGCGCCAGATCCTTGAGGGTGTTGTAGGGAAGCTTGGGGAAGAGCGCCGGGTTGATGGCCAGCGAGACCGTCTGCAAGCCGATGGTGTAGCCGTCCGGGTCGGACTTGGCCACCGCGTCGACGCCGATGTTGCCGCCCGCGCCGGCCTTGTTCTCCACATAGATGCTGCCGCCGGCCGCCTTGGCCCACTCGTCCACGATGCGCCGGGCCACGATGTCCGCGCTGCCGCCGGGTGCATAGGGCACGACCAGGCGGATCGGACGGGTCGGATAGTTCTGGGCGGATGCGGCAGTCGATGCCGCAGTCGATGCAACGGCCGCTGCGGCGAGCAGCGCGAGTTTCAGCTTCATGGGTCTCCTCCGGTGTTTGTCTGGTTTTTTACTACCGGACCATCATATTCAAAAAAACGATCTATATAATTCACCTTCCGGCATTTCATTAGGTCGCACAGGTTACGAATGGACGGAATATCCGATTTGTCGTTCTTCTCGCTGCTGGTACGCCAGGGCAGCCTTGCCGCGGCGGCCCAGGAACTGGGCATCACGCCGCCCGCGGTGAGCAAGCGGCTGGCGGCCATCGAGGCGCGGCTGCGGGTGCGGCTGCTCAACCGGACCACGCGCCGCATGAGCCTGACGCCGGAGGGCGAAACCTACCTGGCGGAAGGTGAACGCCTGGTGCTCGAGCTGGAAGCGCTGGAGCGCAAGATCTCCGGTGGCAGCGTCGTTCCCCAGGGACTGCTGCGGGTCAGCGCCACCCTGGGCTTCGGCCGCCGGCATGTGACGCCGCAGCTGTCGCGCTTCGCGGTCGAGTATCCCGAAGTCGAGGTGCAGCTGCACCTGACCGACCGCCCGGTGAACCTGGTGGAGCAAGGCTTCGACCTGGCCTTCCGTTTCGGCGAGCAGCCGGACGCGCGTCTGACGGCGCGCAAGCTGGCCGACAACCGGCGCTTCCTGTGCGCCGCGCCCTCCTACATCGCCGCGCGGGGCATGCCGGCCTCGCCGCGCGACCTGCACAACCACAGCTGCATCGTCCTGCGCGAGAGCGACGAGATCTTCGGGCAATGGCATTTCCGCTCGGGGGCGAAGCAGGAGACGGTCAAGGTCAGGGGCCAGCTGAGCACCAACGATGGCGAGGCGGCGCTCGCGTGGGCGCTCGACGGGCACGGCATCGTGCTGCGCTCGGAATGGGATGTCGCGCCCTATTTGCGTTCCGGGCGGCTGCGCCCCGTGCTGACGGACTGGGTAACGCCGCCGGCCGACATCTACATGCTGTTCCCGACCAAGAGCCATCTGCAGGCCAAGACCAGGGCGATGGTCGATTTCATGCTCGAAGCGTTCGCGGACAAGCGCAGGACCGAGCGGTCAGCCAGAAGCGATAGCGAATTGCTTTGGTGATCCCGGCTGTGGCCATGTACATCCTCAAGGCCTCAAGCAAGTTATCCAGCGCTAACCAAGAAAGACCCGCACTGCTTAGCAGCTCTTAAGCCTTTTGGGATGGCGCCCGGACCTTCCCACGCTGAAAATGCTCCGCCAGGAAATCAATGAACGCCCGCGCGCGAATGGTCTGGTTACGCTGGCTCGGATAGTAGACGAACAGGTCGGCCGAGGGCAGCGTGAACTCCGGCAGCACGATCCTCAGCCTGCCGCTGTCGAGATACTTGGCCAGGTCCCATTCCGAGCGGATCAGGATGCCCTGGCCATCCAGCGCCCAGCCGAGAACGATGTCGCCGTCGTTGCTCGACAGGTTGCCGTGCACCTTGACGACTTCGGTATGGTCTTGGTACTGGAAGCGCCAGATGCCGTAGGCGTCGTCGTTCTGCCGGTGGATGATGCAGCGGTGGCTGGCCAGGTCCGCCAGCGTCCTGGGCGCACCATGGCGTTCGAGATAACCCGGCGACGCGCACAAGAAGCGCCGGTTCGACATGATACGGCGCGCATTCAGGCGCTTGTCCGGCAGCGCCCCGAAGCGGATCGCCAGGTCGAAGCCGCTCTCGACCAGGTCGATCGGCTTGTCGGTCACCTCCATCTGCACTTCCACATCGGGATAGCGCGCCGAAAAGCGCGAGACCAGCGGCGCGATGGTCGTGCGGCCAAAACCCAGGGTGGCGTTCACGCGCAGCAGCCCTTTGGGCGTGGAGCGCCCCTGCGCTACCGCGTCTTCCATGTCCCTGATGTCGTCCAGGATGCGCGCCGCGTACTGGAGATAGGTCTCGCCCTCGCTGGTGAGACTAACGCTGCGCGTGGTCCGGTTGAGCAGGCGCACGCCCAGGCGGGCTTCGAGCGCCGCCAGGCGCTTGGTGGCCGCCGGCGGCGTCAGGTCCATCGCCCGCGCGGCGGCAGCCAGGCTGCCGAGCCGGGCGACCAGGACGAAGAACTGCATGTCGGAAGTAGGCTCAGTCTTCACTTCTACTCAATACATAATTGAATCCAGGAGAATTATAGGCCGCTTCCGGGCGCGTAAGCTAGGGACTTTCCAGTCAGGAGTCCATTGTGAGAATCGTCGAAATCCGCGAAAAAACCGTCCCGATCAGCTCGCCCATCCGCAACGCCTACATCGACTTCAGCAAGATGACCCTGAGCCTGGTCGCCGTGGTCACCGACGTGATCCGCGACGGCAAGCCGGTGGTCGGCTACGGCTTCAACTCCAACGGCCGCTACGGCCAGGGCACCCTGATGCGCGAGCGCTTCATTCCGCGCATCCTGGAAGCCGACCCGAGCTCGCTGCTCGACGACAGCGGCGCAAACCTGGACCCGCACAAGGTCTGGAACTGCATGTTCACCAACGAGAAGCCCGGCGGCCATGGCGAGCGCTCGGTGGCGATCGGCACCATCGATATGGCGATCTGGGATGCGGTGGCGAAGATCGAAGGCAAGCCCCTGTTCCAGCTGCTGGCCGACCGTTACGGCAACGGCCAGCCTGACCGCAAGATCTTCGTCTACGCGGCCGGCGGCTACTACTACCCGGGCCAGGACCACGAGAAGCTGAAGGACGAGATGCGCAGCTACATCGACCGCGGCTACACGGTGGTCAAGAAGAAGATCGGCGGCGCTTCGCTGGACGAGGACCTGCGCCGCATCGACTCCATCCTGTCGGTGCTGCAGGACGGCCAGAAGCTGGCCGTGGACGCCAACGGCCGCTTCGATCTCGACACCGCCATCAAGTACGCCAAGGCGCTGTCGCAGTACGACCTGTTCTGGTACGAGGAAGCGGGCGACCCGCTCGACTTCGAACTGCAGGCCACCCTGCGCAACTACTACAAGAACCCGATGGCGACCGGCGAGAACCTGTTCTCGATGCAGGACGCGCGCAACCTGATCCGCTACGGCGGCATGCGCGCGGACCGCGACTGGCTGCAGTTCGACTGTGCGCTCTCGTACGGCCTGGTCGAGTACCTGCGCACCCTCGACATGCTGCGCGAGCACGGCTGGTCGCCGAGCCGCTGCATCCCGCACGGCGGCCACCAGATGTCGCTGAACATCGCGGCGGGCCTGGGCCTAGGCGGCAACGAGTCCTATCCCGACCTGTTCCAGCCCTACGGCGGCTTCCCGGACGGCGTCCGGGTCGACAAGGGCTACATCACGATGCCGGACCTGCCGGGCATCGGCTTCGAAGGCAAGGCCGACCTCTACGCCGAGATGCGCAAATTATCTGACTGAGATTCAGCCGACTGAGGTTCCGCCAGGTGGCCGCTCAGCCAGCGCGCCACCTCCGCCGCCCGGTTCTCTATCCGGGCGCCGAAGCCCTGGGTGGCGAGCAGTGCGATGCCGTTCGGGTTGCGCAGCACGCCCGCGGCCAGCGCCGGCCTGCCGCTCGCGGTATCGATGAAGAAGGCGTCCAGCCGCTCGCGCAGCAGCGGCGCCAGCACCAGGTTGTGCGAGGACACCAGCACCAGGTCGCGCTCGCTCAGCTGCTCCAGAACGGCCGCGGCGGCCGACACCGATTCCAGGTGATTGGTGCCGCGGAATACCTCATCGACCAGGCAGACGCCGGGCGTCTTCGCGTCGAGCAGTTCGCGTGCACGGCGCAGTTCCGACATGTACAGGCTCTCGCCGCCCAGCAGCGAATCCTCGTTCTGCATGCTGGCGCGCACCGGCAGCGCAGGCACGCGGGCTTGCTGCGCATAGCAGAAGCCGAAAGCGCGCGCCGCCACCAGGTTCAGGCCCACCATGCGCAGGAAGGTGCTCTTGCCGGACGCGTTCTGGCCGGAGACGAAGGCGCCGCACCCCTGCAGCTTGAGCGACAAGGCCGCCGGCCGGTGCATCAGCGGATGCACGCCCTCTTCCAGCACCAGGGAGCGTGCATCCGAGCGCTCGGCCCAGCACCAGCGCTCGCTGGCCAGCAGGTGCCGCGCCAGCGCCACGTCCGCCTCCAGGTTCGCGCACAGTAGATAGCACTCGCGCAGCAGCTTGCGCTCGGCGGCGACCAGGCGCACCGTCTTGAAGTAGCGGCCCACATTGGCGGCGCCGAACCAGTCGGCGTACTGCTTCCCGCCCGGGATCATGCGTACCAGGAGCGAGCGCGCCAGCCGTACGTGCAGGCGCGCGGCGGGCCGGCGCAGGTCGACGAAGGCCGCGGTGAGGGTGCTGTCTTCCTGTCCCAGCCTGGCGACCGCCGCCAGCAGCGCGTGCAGGGCGCGGATGGCGGCGTCCCAGGACTCGACCCGGCGGTGGTAATGGATCTGCAGGGCCATCAGCGGCGCCAGCGCCGCCAGGACGGCGATCCAGCCCAGCGGCAGGGTGATGGTCGCGGCGACCGCCAGCAGCAAGGCCACCGGCAAAATCCACAGCCACCTGCCCCACCATGGCGTGGGCGGCATGTCCGCGCCGAACAGCAGGCCGGCCACTTCGCTGTCCGCATGGCGCAGGACGCGCAGGTCGGCATGCATGCGTTCCAGGCGCAGCGGGTCCGCCATCAATGTGCGCAAGCGTTCGCGCCCTGCGGCGCAGCCGGCGTCGTCCAGCCCCGCGCGCAGGCGCTGGTGGATCACCTGGCGCCCGAAAATGCTGACCTCCTGCGTCAGCTGCTCTTCATAGGAACCGAGCAGCAGGTCGTCCCAGGTCTGCTGGTCCAGGTCGGACGCGCTGTCCGCGCGTGTCCGGTGCAGGCGTCCGATCTCTTCAAGCGTGAAGAAATGGCGGGACGGTTCCTGGCTCGCGCTCGGCAGCATGCCGCGCGACAGGTCTTTCAGGTAGACGAACAGCGACAAGGTGGGGGCTTTCGTGGTGCCGGCCCATGCCGGCGCGTGATGGAAAGTGCGGCCGATCACGGCAACTTGCAAGATCCGCAAGGCCATGTCCGCACGATTACCCGAGGCGGGTAGACGCTGTCCGTCCGCTGTCCGGCACCGTCTTTACGGACAGGCCGGACACCGGTCTCTGCAAAGGCAGTTCCAACAAAATCAAGTACTTAACTAACTGGCATGATTCCTGCAATGGATGGGGCCATACCTGCCCTCACCAGAACAAGACCATGATCCGCGATACCTCACAACAAGACGCCGTCATCGCCCCGCCGCCGGCGCAGAAACTCAAGCGCCGCGCCCTGATCGGCGGCGCCGCAGCCGCCGTCGTCGCCGTCAGCGCCCTGCTCCTGTCCGCCTGGAACAGCAGCGAACACTCGGTCTCCGCCGAGCGCCTGCGCATCGCCGAAGTCGGCCGCGGCACCTTGGTGCGCGACGCCTCGGTCAACGGCCGCGTGGTGGCCGCCGTCAGCCCCACCCTGTACTCGACCTCCCCGGCCACAGTCAACCTGAAGGTCGCCGCCGGCGACACCGTCAAGAAGGGCGATGTCCTGGCCGTGCTGGAGTCGCCCGACCTGACCGATGAACTCAAGCGCGAAGTGTCGAGCTACGAGCAGCTCAAGGCCGAGGTGGCGCGCCAGCAGATCCTGGCGCGCAAGCAAAAGCTGCTGGCCCAGCGCGAAGCCGACACTGCCGAGATCGACCGCCTGTCGGCCCAGCGCACCCTCGAGCGCTACGAGAGCGTGGCCCAGGTGGGCATCATCGCCAAGATCGACTACCAGAAGGCCAAGGACGCGCTGAACTCGGCCCAGATCCGCGCCCGCCACGCTTCGCAAGCCGCGGCCCTGGAAGGCGACGACGTGCAGCTGGCCCTCAAGACCAAGGTCAACGAACTGGAACGCCAGCGCCTGTCGCTCGCCAACGCCCAGCGCCGCGTGGACGAGCTGACCGTGCGTGCGCCGGTCGACGGCTTCATCGGCACGCTCAACGTCCAGAACCGCATGGTGGTGGCCGCCAACGCGCCGCTCATGACCCTGGTCGACCTCTCCAAGCTCGAGGTCGAGATCGAAGTGCCGGAAACCTATGTGGCCGACCTGGGCTTGGGCATGAACGCCGAGATCACCCTGCCGAGCGGGAAAGCCACCGGCAAGCTGTCCGCCCTGTCGCCGGAAGTGGTCAAGAACCAGGTGCTGGCGCGGGTGCGCTTCGACGGCGAGCAGCCCAAGGGCCTGCGCCAGAGCCAGCGCGTCACCGCGCGCCTGCTGATCGAGGAAAAGCCGAACGTCCTGATGCTGCCGCGCGGTCCTTTCGTCGAGAACGAAGGCGGACGCCAGGCCTACGTGGTGCAGGACGGCGTGGCCGTGCGCACCCCGATCCAGCTGGGCGCCACCAGCATCTCGGCCGTCGAGATCCTGTCCGGCCTGAAGCCGGGCGACAAGGTCGTCATTTCCGGCACCGATACTTTCAACAACGCGAACCGCGTTTCGATCAACCGCTGAACGAACAAGACTAACAAAGGAGAATCCCATGCTGCGCATGACCAACCTGAGCAAGGTGTACCGCACCCACATGATCGAAACCCACGCGCTGCGCGGCTTCGAGATCGAAGTCAAGCAGGGCGAGTTCGTGACCGTCACCGGCCCTTCCGGCTCGGGCAAGACCAGCTTCCTGAACATCGCCGGCCTGCTGGAGGAATTCACCTCGGGCGAGTACATCCTCGACGGCGTCAACGTGAAGGGGCTGGACGACACCGCCCGCTCGCGCCTGCGCAACGAGAAGCTCGGCTTCATCTTCCAGGGCTTCAACCTGATTCCCGACCTGAACCTGTTCGACAACGTCGACGTGCCGCTGCGCTACCGCGGCTTCAACGCCAAGGAGCGCAAGGAGCGCATCGAGGACGCCCTGGCCAAGGTCGGCCTGGCTTCGCGCATGAAGCACTACCCGGCCGAACTGTCGGGCGGCCAGCAGCAGCGCGTCGCGATCGCGCGCGCCCTGGCCGGCTCGCCCAAGCTGCTGCTGGCCGACGAACCGACCGGCAACCTGGACACCCAGATGGCGCGCGGCGTGATGGAACTGCTGGAAGAGATCAACGCGGCCGGCACCACCATCCTGATGGTGACCCACGACCCGGAACTGGCGGTGCGCACCACCCGCAACGTGCACATCATCGACGGCCAGGTCTCGGACCTGGTGCGCAAGGGCCCGACCCTGGTCGACACCAAGGCCGCCAGCGCCGCCAACGCATAAGGACCGGCCATGTTCTCCTATTACTTCAAGCTCGGCGTGCGCAGCCTGCGCCGCAACCCCGCGCTGACGGCGCTGATGGTGCTGACCCTGGCGGTCGGCGTGGCCGCCAGCATTTCCACGCTCACCATCCTGCACATGATGTCGGGCGACCCGATTCCCGAGAAGAGCGACCGCCTGTTCGTGCCGCACGTGGACAACGGCCCGCTCGAAGGCTGGGTGCCCAGCGACGGCCCCAACGACGACCAGCTGAGCTACCCGGACACCATCAACCTGCTCAAGAGCGGCCAGGGCGAGCGCCGCACCGCCATGTACGGCGTCGAAGTGCCGATCGAGCCGCCGCGCTCCGACATCCCGGCCTTCAACGCCACCGGCCTGGCGCCGACCCGCGACTTCTTCGCCATGTTCAACGTGCCCTTCCTGCACGGCCAGGCCTGGACCGAGGGCGACGACGCCCGGGGCGCCGATGTCGTGGTGCTGGGCCGCGCCACCGCCGAGAAGCTGTTCGGCGACGCCAACCCGGTCGGCAAGCAGCTGCGCATGCTGGGCGCCCCCTTCACCGTGGTGGGCGTGACCGACACCTGGGCGCCGGTGCCGCGCTACTACAAGCTGATCGGCGGACGCTTCAGCAACGGCGAGGAATTCTTCATCCCCTTCGCCAGCGCGATCCGTCACGAGATCGGCCACAGCGGCAGCATGAACTGCAGCGCCAACCGCGATCCGGGCTGGGCCAACCTCCTGATTTCGGAATGCACCTGGCTCCAGTTCTGGTTCGAGACCCGTTCCGCCGCCGACCGCGCGGACCTGCAGAACTGGCTGGACAGCTATGCCAGCGAACAGCGCAAGCTGGGCCGCCTCAAGCGCAACGCCCCGAACAAGCTGTACAACGTGATGGAATGGATGGAGCAGCTCAAGGTGGTCGGCAAGGACAGCAAGCTGTCGGCCTGGCTGGCCTTCGGCTTCCTGATCCTGTGCCTGGTGAACACCGTCGGCCTGCTGCTGGCCAAGTTTTCGGTGCGCGCTACCGAAGTCGGCATCCGGCGCGCCCTGGGCGCCTCGCGCAGCGATATCTTCCGCCAGTTCCTGATCGAGTCGAGCGTGATCGGCCTGGTGGGCGGCGTGCTGGGACTGGTGCTGGCCTTCGGCGCCCTGGGCCTGATCGGCATGCAGAGCAAGGGCATGGCGATGGTCGCCCGCATGGACTGGCAGATGCTGATGCTGACCTTCATCATGTCCGTCACCGCCGCGATCGTGGCCGGCCTGCTGCCGACCTGGCGCGCCTGCCAGGTGACGCCGGCCATCCAACTCAAATCGCAATAAGAGACTGAGAGAGACCATCATGGAAATCCGTCCGATTTTTTCCGCCCTGCTGCGCAACAAGACCGGCCCTATCCTGGTCGCGCTGCAGGTGGCGCTGAGCCTGGGCATCCTGGCCAACGCCCTGCACATCGTGAACGAACGGCGCGAAGTGGTTGCGCGCCCTTCCGGCCTGTCCGACGAAGCCTCGACCTTCTACTTCACGGTCCGTAACCTGAACACCGACGGCCCGGAGCAGCAGCTGGCCACCATGAAGCGCGAGGCCGACGTGCTGCGCGCCGTACCGGGCGTGGTGGCGGTCGCCAACGTAACCCAGATGCCGCTGTCGCGCAGCGGCAGCAACAGCAGCGTCGCCCTGGACCAGCGCCAGGAACGCGAAAGCGCGATCGCCTCGCAGTACGTGTCGGGCGATTCGCTGGTCAAGGCCTACGGTCTCAAGATCGTCGACGGCCGCGACTTCGTGCCCAGCGAGTACGTCGAGATCAACGAGAACCAGCAGCGCGAGCTGCCCAAGCAGATCGTGATCTCCAAGCCCCTGGCCGACAAGCTGTGGCCGGGCCAGTCGGCGGTCGGCAAGACCATGTACTTCGGCACCGGAGAAGGCTCGCAGGGCACGCAAGTGGTGGGCGTGGTCGAGCGCCTGCAGTCGGCCCACGCAGAGGTGGGCGAGCGCGGCGACTTCGCGGTGCACATCCCGGCGCGCCTGTACGGCAACCCGGGCGCGCTGTACGCCGTGCGCACCGAGCCGGGCCAGCGCGACCGCGTGATCAAGGACGCCGAGGAAGCGCTGCGCAAGTCCTCGGCCACCCCGATGATCCTGGACGTCAAGACGGTCGAGGAAGACCGCAAGAACCGCTACCGCGGCGACATGGCCCTGTCTTGGATGCTGATCACGGTCAGCGTGCTGCTGCTCCTGATCACCTGCTCGGGCATCGTCGGCATGGCCAGCCTGTGGGTCACCCAGCGCCGCAAGCAGATCGGCGTGCGCCGCGCCCTCGGCGCCCGCAAGCTCGACATCCTGCGCTACTTCATCATGGAGAACTTCCTGATCACCAGCACCGGCGTGTTCGGCGGCCTACTGTTCGGGGTCGCCCTGAACCATCTGATGGTGAGCAAGCTGGAGATGGCGCGCCTGCCGATTCCCTACCTGGTGGGCGGCGCGATCGTGTTCTGGGCGCTCGGCATCCTGGCGGCCTACGGCCCGGCCTGGCGCGCGGCCAGCATCTCGCCGGCGATGGCCACCCGCAGTGTCTGAGCCAGTGTCCACCACCCTGCGTCAATGCTATGCTAGCGGCCATGCCTACAGTTCTCATCATTGACGACAACGCCGCCGTCGCGATCGCGCTCGAAGTGCTGTTCTCGCTGCACGACATCGCGGCGCTGCGCGCGGCCTCGCCCGAGGAAGGGCTGGCGGTCCTGGCCCGCCAGCCGGTGGACCTGGTGATCCAGGACATGAACTTCAGCGCCGACACCACCTCGGGCGAGGAAGGCGTAGCGCTGTTCCGCGAAATCCGCCAGCGCCATCCCGACCTGCCGGTAATCCTGCTGACCGCCTGGACCCACCTGGACGCGGCGGTCGACCTGGTCAAGGCGGGGGCGGCCGACTATCTCTCCAAGCCCTGGAACGACGAGCGCCTGCTGGCCACCGTCACCAACCTGATCGAGCTGGGCCAGGCCAACCGCGCGCTCACGTCGCGCCTGCAGCGCGAGCGCCGCGCCAAGCGCGAACTGGAACAGAACTTCGACCTGCGCGGCCTGGTGTGGCAAGACCCGGCCACGGAGCGCGTGCTGCACCTGGCCTGCCAGGTGGCGCGTGCCGACGTGCCGGTCCTGATCACCGGCCCGAACGGCACCGGCAAGGAACGCATCGCCGAGATCATCCAGGCCAATTCCCAGGTACCCGACGGCCCCTTCGTGGTGCTCAATTGCGGCGCCCTGCCCTCCGAGCTGATCGAGGCCGAACTGTTCGGCGCCGACGCCGGCGCCTATACCGGCGCCTCGAAAGCGCGCGAAGGCAAGTTCGAAGCGGCCGACGGCGGCACCCTCTTCCTCGACGAGATCGGCAACCTGCCGCTGGCCGGCCAGATGAAACTGCTGCGCGTGCTGGAGACCGGCCGCTTCGAGCGGCTGGGCTCGAACCGCGAACGCCAGGTGAAGGTGCGGGTGATCAGCGCCACCAACGCCGACCTGGGCGCCATGATCCGGGCCGGCAGCTTCCGTGAAGACCTGTTCTACCGCCTGAACGTGATCGAGCTGCGCCTGCCGCCGCTGGCCGCGCGTCCGGGCGACATCCTGCCGCTGGCGCTGTCCTTCCTCCCGCGCGGCAAGCGCCTGCACGCCTCGGCCGAGGCGGCCCTGCTGGCCCACACCTGGCCCGGCAATGTGCGCGAACTGAAGAACGTGATGGCGCGCGCCAGCCTCCTGGCCCAGGGCGAGGTCATCATGGTGGCCGACCTCGGCCTGCCGGCCGTGCACGTGGCCGCCAACGACACGGAACCCGACCGCGACGCCATCGCCCAAGCCCTGGCGCGCGCCGGCGGCGTGGTGGCCCAGGCCGCCGCGGAGCTGGGCCTGTCGCGCCAGGCGCTGTACCGCCGCATGGAGCGGCTGGGCATCGCCAGGTCGGCATGAGCGCTGCATGAGCACCACCAGGCGCGGCAAGCGCTTCCGCCTGTCGCTGGTCACGCGCTGGTCGGCCCTGGTCGGCACCCTGCTGGCGCTGGGCATCCTGATCGCCATCGGCCTCGACAGTCTGTTCCCCGACAGTCCGCTGCTGGTGTTCTCGGTCTGCCTGCTGGCGGTGGTGCCGATTTCGATCATCACCATCCGCTCGCAGATCCAGCCCATCCTGTCGCTGTTCCGCGCGCTGGAGGGCACGGTGGCCAGCTACCGCGACGGCGACTTTTCCTTCAGCCTGCACTGGCCGAACAACGACGAGCTGGCCGACCTGATCGCCGCTCACAACGACCTGGGCCAGGTGCTGCGCGAACAGCGCCTCGGCCTGGTGCAGCGCGAACTGCTGCTCGACACCATGGTCCAGAACACGCCGGTGGCGATGCTGCTGGTAGCCGATTCGGCCGGCAACCGCGGCACCATCGTCTACGCCAACGTGGCGGCGCGCCAGCTGCTGTCCAGCGGCCGCAAGCTGGAGGGCCACCAGGTCAAGGACATCCTGGACGGCGCCGCGCCGGCGCTGAGGGAAGCCGTGGCGCGCGGCGGCGACGGCCTGTTCACGGCCGGCGAGGCCGAGGACGAAGAGGTCTACCACCTGGCGCGCAGCGCCTTCACCCTGAATGGCCGCAAGCACGAGCTGCTGCTGCTGCGCCACCTGACGACCGAACTGCGGCGCCAGGAAGTGCAGACCTGGAAGAAGGTGATCCGCGTGATCAGCCATGAGCTGAACAATTCGCTGGCGCCGCTGGCCTCCCTCGCCCACTCGGGCGCGGAGCTGGTGCGGCGGGGCCAGACCGAGCGCCTGCCGCAGATTTTGGAAACCATCGGCGAGCGCACCCGTCACCTGGAGAGCTTCATCCTCGGCTACGCGCGCTTCGCCAAGCTGCCCACGCCGCGCCTGGAAGCCATCCCCTGGCCGGCCATGGTGGCGCGCCTGCGCGACCAGGTGGTGTTCCGTGTCGGGGGCGAGCTGCCGCCGGAGCCGGCCTGGATCGACGCGGCCCAGATGGAGCAAAGCCTGCTCAACCTGCTGAAGAACGCCCACGAATCGGGCTCGGCGCCGGAAGACGTGGAGCTGCAGGTGCGCCGGGTGCAGGACCTGCTGCGCATCGATGTGCTCGACCGCGGCAGCGGCATGAGCGACGCCGTGCTGACCAATGCCCTGGTGCCCTTCTACTCGACCAAGCGCAGCGGCACCGGCCTGGGCCTGGCGCTGGCGCGCGAAATCGCCGAGGCGCACGGCGGGCGCATCACCCTGGCCAACCGCGAAGGCGGCGGCCTGGCCGTGACGCTCATCCTTCCCGCCCTGCCGGAGAGGACATGCTGACCATCATCGGCAAGGCGAGCTCGATCAATGTGCGCAAGGTGCTGTGGACCTGCGCGGTCCTGGGGCTGGAAGTCCGGCGCGAGGAATGGCGCGAGGAGCATGCGGCGCTCAATCCCAACCGGATGGTGCCGGTGCTGGTCGACGGCGGGTTCGTGCTGTGGGAGTCGAATACGATCTGCCGTTACCTGGCGGCGCGTGATGGCGGCGATGCCTTGCTGCCGCGTGAGCCGCAGGCGCGCGCAGGGGTCGAGCAGTGGATGGACTGGCAGGCGACTGAACTCAACACGGCCTGGCGCTATGCCTTCATGTCGCTGGTGCGCGGCAGCGCGGCGCACCGGGATCCGGCACAGGTCGCGGCCAGCATCGCCAGCTGGAACCGCCTGGTCGGGCTGCTGGATGTGCGGCTCGGCCAGACCGGGGCGTATGTGGCGGGTGGGAGCTTCACGCTGGCCGATATCGTGCTGGGCGTGTCTGTCAACCGCTGGCGGATGACGCCGATGGACCGGCCGGTCTATCCGCAGGTGGACGCGTGGTATGCGCGGCTGGCGGAGCATGCGGGGTTTGCCGAGCATTGCGCTAACGGTACGCCATAGCCGCTTGAACTTGGGTTCCGGCCTTCGCCGGAACCCAAGTTTGCACGCGTACCGTGACCTCCGAGCTGTGAACGACCGTCTGGTAAGATCGCTTCACCATGCCCAAGTACCTGCAACCCGTCGATCCCCGCTTCTCCCAGCCCGGCCACCCACCCGCCACCATCGATGAATTCGAAGGCGTGCGCTTCCTGCACCTCGGCAGCTCCTGGGTCCAGGGCGCGATGCGCCTCTCCAAGCCGGATGCGATCGAGCTCGAATACGTGCAGATGATGATGATGTGGACCCTGTTCCTGCAGGCGCCGCGCCACATCGTGCAGCTGGGCCTGGGCAGCGCGGCCCTCACCAAGTTCTGCTACCAGCGCTTCCCCGACGCCCGCGTCACCGCGGTGGAACTGAACCCCAACGTGATCGCGATCTGCCGCGCCCTGTTCGGGCTGCCGGAAGACGACGCGCGCCTGAAGGTGCGCGAAATGAACGCCCTCGACTTCGTGCTCGACCGCGCCAACCACGGCACGGCCGACGTGCTGCAGGTCGACCTGTACGACCAGGATGCGCGCGGCCCGGTGCTGGACACGCCGGAGTTTTACCAGGGCTGCCATGACTGCCTGAAGGAAGGCGGCATCATGACCGCCAATGTGTTCGGCGACGTCAGCAACTACGACAAGAACCTGCTGGCGATGCAGGATGTGTTCGACGCGGTGGTGTGGCTGCCCGAGGTGCACGACGCGAACATCGTGGTGCTCGCGTTCAAGAACGCGCCGCAGCTCGACTTCTCGGTGCTGTACGAGCGCGCCGCCGAGATCAAGCGGCGCTGGAACCTGCCGGCCAAGAACTGGGTCAATGGGCTGAAGGAGTGGATGCGCGACCACCAGGGCTAGCGGAAGGGCGGGCGCCGACACCGGCGTTCACGCCCGCGCGGGCGGCGGCGCTCAGCGACGGACGTCCGCGCCGCGACAGCGAGGGCGCGCCCAGCTCCGAGGCCGGCACTGGCAGGCCGAGCACGGCGTAGATGTCGCCGCCCGGCTCGCGCTCCAGCGCCAGCACCGGGAATACACGCTCCAGGTTGGCGTACTTGGCCCAGGCGCCCGCGCCGCGCTGCCTGGAAGGCCGCACCGACATCGCCGCGTAGCCCTTGGCGCCGTTCTCGACGGCCGCGATGCTCCAGGCCCGGCCCTGGTAAGCCTGCGCGCCCGCCTCCCTGTGGTCCGCACTGTCGAAGCACAGCACGCGCAGGTGGGCGCCGGGCAGCGCATGCTCTTGCAGGCGCTGGTTTGGCCCATGCCACAACTGCATCAGCACGATGCCGGAAGGGCCGAAGGCATCCCAGGCATCTTCCAGGTTGCCGTAATGCTCGAGACCATAGCGTTTGCAGAGCTGAGTGATATTCATGTGCTAGTCGTTTCTCCGCTGTTGGCGCCGCTCCTTGCTGCGACGGGCTCCGGGATCCTGCAAGGCGCGCAGGAGGATCTCCCGGGAGACGTTGCAGCTGTCGAGGTACACCATGCCCGCGCTGATCCCGCGTGTCTCGGCCAGAAACAACGCATATTCGGTGGCAAGCGCGCTGCGCTCGTCTGTTCGTCGCTGAGTCATGATGTGGCTGCAAAAAACAAATACTGCCGATGTCGTCCGTCCAGGCGGCACGACGGCAAATCCAGGGCGGCGGAGCAATGCCCCGCCTGGCCGGATACCCCCCGATTTCGGTACCGGCTTGTTGTTCATCGTATATCCTTCTTTTCGCGCACTATTGAGAGAGTTGTTAGCGAACGTAACAAGTCCTTGTGCACCTACCCACCTTACCGCCACGAAATTTTTGTTGGCCTCCTTCCATTCCCACGGCATAAATCAGCGCTAAGGCCCCCGATACGTGGCTTTTGCGCTACATCTATGCAAGGAAGAGACATTTGTACTTACCACTTTGGATAACAAAAGCTTTCTTTCGTATAACTCGTTGTTAATATTAAATTGCGTCTTAGTAATCTGGACGAGAAAACAAAACACAACGCAAAAGGATTGAGGATGACGAAGAAGAAACTGCCACAACGCGCCCTGTTGGCGTCCGCCCTCATGGCGGCACTGGCACCTGTAGCTGCGCAGCAAACCGAAGAAAACGTGGCCCAGGTCGTGGTGCTGGGTTCGCGTACCCAGGCCAAGACCGCGCTCGACACGGCGGTGCCGGTGGGCCTGATCAATTCCAAGGATCTGCAGTCGGCGGGTTCGCTGGAACTCGGCAAGATCCTGCAGGACCTCGATCCTTCGTTCAACTTCACCTCGACTTTCATCAGCGACGGCACCGACATCATCCGTCCGGCGACCCTGCGCGGCCTGGGGCCGGACCAGCTGCTGGTGCTCGTCAACGGCAAGCGCCGCCACCAGCAGGCGCTGGTGAACGTGCAGCAAACCATCGGCCGCGGCTCGGCCGGTACCGACATCAACGCCATCCCGCTGTCGGCGATCCAGTCGATCGAAGTGCTGCGCGACGGCGCGGCCGCGCAGTACGGCTCGGACGCGATCTCGGGCGTGATCAACATCATCCTCAAGAAGGGCAACCAGGGCGCCATCAGCGCCAGCGCCGGCACCACCGACGAGGGCGACGGCGACACCATCTCGCTGAGCGCGCACAAGGGCTTCGCGCTCGGCGCCGACGGCGGCTACCTGAACCTGTCGGCCGAAGCGCGCGACCGCGAGGAAACCAACCGCGCCGGCGTGGACAGCCTGCGCGTGAACCCGCCGCGCGTGACCCAGCGCATCGGCGACTCGGACGCCAAGGATTACTACCTGTGGATGAACGCCGCCCTGCCGGTGGCCGGCGGCGAGTTCTACACCTTCGGCGGCGCCTCCAAGCGCAAGGGCGATTCCTCGGGCTTCTACCGCTCGGCGGGCGACGACCGCAACGTGCCGGCGGTCTACCCGAATGGCTTCCTGCCGAACATCATCACCACCGTCAAGGACGCCTCGATCTCGGCCGGCTACCGCCACGACCTGGCCGGCGACTGGAGCGCCGACATCAGCCTGACCCACGGCCGCAGCCAGCTCCAGTTCCACGAGCGGAACTCGATCAACGTCAGCTATTACTACGAGAACGGTTCCTCGCCCACCGAGGCCGACACCGGCACCCTGAAGTTCGACCAGACCACCTTCAACCTCGACTTCAAGGGTTCGGTGGACGTCATGGGCGGCCCGCTGTACGTGGGCACCGGCTTCGAATGGCGCCAGGATAACTACGAGATCGAAGCGGGCGACCCGGTCTCCTACCAGTATGGCCGCACCAACAACCCGGCCGTCACCATCCTCAACCAGAACGGCGGCATCGCCGCTTCGGGCATCCAGGGCTTCCCTGGCTACACCCCGGGCACCGCCGTGGACGACGGCCGTCACAACACCGCGCTCTACCTCGACCTGGAGCGCAAGTGGGGCGACACCTTCTCGGCCGGCGCCGCCGTGCGCCACGAGCGCTACTCGGACTTCGGCAGCACCACCACCGGCAAGCTGAGCGCACGCTGGGATCCGAGCCGCACCCTCGGCCTGCGCGGTTCGCTGTCGAGCGGCTTCCGTGCGCCTGGCGTGCAGCAGAAGTTCTACAGCTCGGTCTCGACCAACCTGAACGCCGCCGGCGTGCTGACCGAGACCCTGACCGCGCGCGAGAACAGCGCCGTCACCCGCGCCTTCGGCATCGAGCCGTTGAAGGAAGAGACCTCGAAGAGCATGAGCTTCGGCGCGATCCTGCGCCCAGCCCAGGGCCTGTCGGTGACCGCCGACGTCTACCGCATCAAGATCGACGACCGCATCGTCTTCTCCAGCAACATCTCGCCGGAGACAGGCGCCTGCGCGACCGCTGCGGCCTGCCCGATCAAGGCGATCCTGGATCCGCTGCGCGTGGGCCAGGCGCAGTTCTTCACCAACGCGATCGACACCACCACCACCGGCTTCGACCTGGTGGCCCAGCAGACCCTCAAGTTCCAGGGCTCGACCCTGGTGCTGTCCGGCCAGCTCGGCTTCAACAAGACCGAAGTGGACGACCGCCACTCGCAGTCGCCGGTGCTGAGCGGCACCCAGCTGTTCGACGACACCCAGGTGACCCTGATCGAGCGCGGCCAGCCGCGCAAGCACCACGTGCTGGCGGCCGACTACACCACCGGCCCATGGAACGTGACCGCACGCGCCAACTACTTCGGCGAAGTGCAGGGCCAGGGCTTCACCCCGGGCTTCATCCAGACCTGGGATGCGAAGTGGATCGTCGACCTGACCGGCCGCTACGCGTTCAACAAGAACCTGAGCCTGAGCGCCGGCGTGAACAACCTGTTCGACACCTACCCGACCAAGTGGGATCCGGTCAAGGCGGCGCCGTTCCCGCAGCTGGGCTTCACCCACTGCTGGGAAACCTGCCCGTTCGGCATCAACGGCCGTTCGTTCTACGTGAAGGCCGACTACACCTTCTGATCGAACCGGCTTAGCCGCGATGCCCGCGCTGCCGCCTGCCGGCAGCGCGGGCTTTTTTCATCGCACCGCACGCAGCCTGGCGGTGCCGCCAAGGGCTTGCCGTGAGAACAAGCTGGCCCTACACTGAGGCCGGCAGAGCCAGGTCCTGGGGCCGAAGCTGCCGGGTAGCTCATCAACGCAACAGAGGCAGGAATGAAGCAGCCGATGTCACAGCTCCGCATCAGTCTTTATATGATCGTGGGGACGATCTTCCTCCATGGCGCCGTGATGGTGCTGAACGAATTGTTCTTCCGCCGCGCGGAGTTTTTGCAGGGCATCGGCTGGATTTATATTCCCGCCGGGACCCGCCTGCTGTGCACCCTGCTGTTCGGCTGGGCCGGGGCGGTCGGTTTGCTGATCACCGGCTGGTTTGCATGCTATTGGTATTACTTTCCTGGCGACGTCGCGCGCGCATTCGCCGGGACGATCGCGGGCGCCGCCGGGCCCTATCTGGTGTACCTGATCGCGCAGCGGGAATACGGGCTCCAGTCTT
Organism: Massilia sp. ZL223; assembly: GCF_018119395.1. Taxonomy (GTDB): domain Bacteria; phylum Pseudomonadota; class Gammaproteobacteria; order Burkholderiales; family Burkholderiaceae_D; genus Telluria. The sequence goes on along the minus strand of NZ_JAGPWD010000002.1, from coordinate 99,431 downwards.
CGCTGCGGAACCTGACCCCAGCGCGCTTGCTGGTCTGCGCCCTTGGCTGCGCGATCGCCAGTCCCGCGCTTCACCATATCTGGTTCATCCTGCAGAATAAGGACGAACTGCTGCTGGGCTTCTTTGTCATGTGCGTCGGCGACCTGGCGGGTGCGCTGATCGTGCTGTACATCGCCAAGGCCCTGCTGACATTCAGGGACAGCCGGCTGCGGGCAATATGAGAACCACGGAGGACCAATTGGAAACTCGACTTGCAGCTTGCAGTTGCGGCCAGCTTTCGGCGCGCGTCACGGGCGAACCTGTTCGCATCTCGATCTGTCACTGCCTGGCTTGCCAGCGCCGCACCGGCAGCGTCTTCGGACAGCAGGCCAGGTTCCTGCGTGAGCACCTGACCGTCAGCGGCCAATCGACGGCCTACACCCGCGTTGGCGACGAAGGCCCGGGCGCCACCTTCCACTTCTGTCCGCAATGCGGCGCGACCGTCTACTATGACATCAGGGGAATGGATGGCTATGTGGGGATTCCGGTCGGCGCGTTTGCCGATCCCGACTTCCCTGCCCCGACGGTTTCCGTCTATGAGGAGCGCATGCACCGGTGGGTGGTTCCGCCTCCGGATGCCGAGCACTTTCGCTGACCTACGGCGGGTATTCGAGGGCAGTTGGCGATACCTCCGGTGGCATCGAACGCTACCCGCAAGAATGCGCTAACGCAGGACAGCGGGCCTGCCAATAATGGCTGTACTCCCACCTCTGGAGACATGCCATGTGCTCACTTCGATCCTCCTCACTCGTCAACGACATTCACTCCGCGCTGAACGCAACCCGCGTGGCGCACATCCACCAGCCTCGCAGCGTGGCCGAGATCCGCACCCTCGTCGCAGATGCCGCGCGCCAGGGCCTGCCGCTGGCGATCTGCGGCGGGCGGCATGCCATGGGGGGCCAGCAATTCGCCGCCGACGCCGTTTAGCTCGACATGCGGCAGATGCGCCGCGTGCTGGCTTTCGACGCCGCCGCCGGACTGATCGAAGCGGAAGCCGGCATCGAGTGGCCCGAACTGATCGACTATCTCGACAGCGCAGCGGCGCCGCATGGGCGGCACTGGAGTATTCGCCAGAAGCAGACCGGGGCGGACCGCTTGTCGCTGGGCGGCTGCCTTTCCGCCAACATCCATGGACGCGGCCTGCGCATGCGTCCCTTCATCGACGACGTGGAAGCCTTTACCCTGGTCGATGCGAACGGCGAGGTCCGGCACTGCAGCCGCACCAGCAATGGCGAACTGTTCGCCCTGGCGATCGGCGGTTATGGCCTGTTTGGCGTCATCGCCAGCGTGACCCTTCGTCTTGCGCCAAGCCAGACAATGCGGCGCGACGTGACGCTGCTGGAACTGGACGAGCTGATGCCGGCATTCGCGGAACGCATCGCCGGCGGCCATGCATTCGGCGACTTCCAGTTCGCCATCGATCCGGAAAGCAGCGACTTCATGCAGCGCGGCGTGTTCTCGTGCTATGTGCCGGTCGGTGTAGCGACGCCGCCCGACAGTGCGAACAGGGAACTGTCGGAACAGGACTGGCGCCATCTGCTGCAGCTGGCGCACACCGACAAGAGCACGGCGTTCGAGTGCTACGCGCGCCACTACCTGGCGACGGACGGCCAGCTTTACCGCAGCGACCGGCTGCAGCAAAGCACCTATCTGGACGGCTACCACCTCGACCTCGACGCGCGACTGGGACATTGCGGCTCCGAGATGATCGGCGAGATCTATGTGCCTCGCGATCGCCTGGTGGACTTCATGCGCGAGGCCGCGCGCGACTTCCGGCAGCACGGCGTCGACCTCATTTACGGGACCATACGCCTGATCGAGCGCGACACCGAGAGCTTCCTCCCGTGGGCGCGCCAGGATTACGCCTGCGTCATCTTCAACCTGCACACGCCGCACACCGCGGACGGCGTCGATGCGACCCATGCCGCCTTCCGCCGGCTGATCGACATGGCCATCGCACGCGACGGCAGCTTTTACCTCACCTACTCGCGGGCCGCCAGGGCGGACCAGGTGCACGCCTGCTATCCGCAGTTCGCGCAGTTTCTCGATGCGAAACGGCGCTACGACCCGCATCAGCGCTTCCAGAGCAACTGGTACCGGCATTATTCCGCCTTGTTTGCCTGCGCACCGGAGGACCTGGCGGCATGAAGACAGGGAAGCCAAGCAATACGGCGCTGATTGTCGCGGCGGGACTTCAGCTGGCCACACCACCTTCCGATGCGAAGCACTTCGGCGAACGCCTGCTGCGCCGCACGCATCCGCGCCTGTCCGGCCTGCTGCACCGGCCATGGTTTCGGCGCCTGTGCAGGCTGTTCGAGCGCCTAACCCTCCCGGGTGTTTTCCTGCACTATGCGCTGCGCAAACAGATCCTGCGCCAGCACGCGCAGGCCGCCCTGGCTGCGGGGTGTACGCAAGTGGTCGTCCTCGGCGCCGGGTTCGACACCTTGTGCATGGAGCTGAAGGCGGCGCGCCCGGACCTGTGCTGCATCGAAATCGATCACCCTGCCACGCAGCCGGCAAAGCGCAAGGCCGCCCGAGGCAGCGGCATCGGTTTCGTCGCGGCCGACCTGGCGCAGCAGGAACTTGCTCCCCTGTTGAAAGCCCATCCAGGATTCCGCGAAGGCGCTTTCACCTTGTTCGTTGCGGAAGGGCTGCTGATGTACATGCCGCTCGAGGCCGTGCGTGCGCTGTTTGCGCAGCTGGCCGCGGCCGCGCCGCACAGCCAGGTGGCGTTCACCTGGTTCGAGCCGCTTGCGGACGGGCGCCCCGGATTCCGCCGGCAAGGCCGCCTGGTCGACGCCTGGCTGAGATGGCGGGGCGAACCCTTCCTCTCGGGCATGGCGGGCCCGAAGCTGGCAGGCTTTCTGTCCGGCCTTGGCTTCGCGCTCCAGCGCCTGGATGCCAGCAGTAGCCTGCTGGACACCACGTGTGCTGCGGAGCGGCCGATCGAAGGCGAGTACATCGCCCTGGCGTCCCGGGCAGCTATGCAGGAGAGATATGTTTAGTTTTTCTCGCTCGAGAATGCTAAATTCGCGCTCTTGACCGATCCATAGTGGTAGAAACTACGCATGAAGCCGTTCCTCGTGAATTTCAAACACCTCGTTGTTTCGCTGGCGATGTTCGCTCCGTTGCAATCCTGGGCCGGCGATGTCCATCAAGAGATCCCGGCCTTGGGCCTCAGGCCTGCCTATAGCGATCTCAAATGCAAGGACATCATCATCGGCGCGAGCATGGCAAGTAAAGAACCTGCTTATGTCGGCGTGGTCGAAGCGGCAGTGCGTGAAGGAGGCGATTCCGCAAACGCCCTCTTCAACACGATGCCCGAGGAATTCTTATGGTGGATCAGGATGACCGGTTCCATCGACATCTATACTGTCGGGATGGCGGTCCACGAAACCAGCCATACGCTGAACACAAGGCTGACCAACTGCAATCGGGGGCGTGCGAGCTTTTATTTCGAAGGCGTCCGCTGGAATACCGAATATCGCTCCACCGGCAGTCCTCCCTACGCCACTGCCGCGTCCTACGTTCCCGACGAGCTGAAAATGTCTCCGCTTAGCCGATACCAGAATTATTTTGTGAGGCTCGGCACGAACCCGGCAAACGATTTTCGTGCGCTACTGGACGAGTTCAATGCCTACGTTGAAGGAGCAAGGACGGAAGTGAACGCCATCGGTTCGCCCCTGTATAAGCGCTCGGTGCAGTTCGACGCATTCGACGGCAATCTGGGCGGGACAGCCGAATTCATGCTGTACACGCTCGCTTACCTCAAGAAGGTCAGGATCGAGCATCCGGACGCCTGGGAGGCCATCCGCAACAGCCCGCTCCTTCTTGCTCATATCCAGCGCATGTGGTCCGGTGCGGAGATGCTCTTCGATCGGTGGAAATCGACCGGCGATAAAAAATATATCGTCTCCAGGAGCATCCTGCACAGCGCCTATCAAGCGGCCTATATTGCGGAGCTGGATCACCTGGGCATACGGCATCGGCCGCTTTCCCCCCTCGGGCAAACCTTGACGCGCGCCGGGGACCTGGCTGGCCAGCCGCCTGCCATGTAGCAGGCTCCCTGTTCAGCGCTTGACCGGTTTCTTCTCTTTCGGCGGCGGCATCAGCGCCGCCGTTTCCAGGATCAGGCGCCGCAGTGCGTCAGGATCGTCGAGCAGCTCGTCGGCGATCGGGAAGTCTTTCGCCTGCGGATAGGGCGGCCCCTTGGGCAGGTTGGGCGCCAGCGTCTCGACGGCTTGGGAAGGCTTGATGAACAGGCTGTTATCGCAGGCGAAAGCCACGACCTTCCCGTCCAGGTAGAGCGCGAACTCCCCGAACAGCTTCTTGCAGGTGAGCCGGTCGCCCAGGCCGGCCTGTTCGATGACGTAATCGACGAAATGACGTTCGGTTGCCATTGAATTTGTTCCTCTTAACGGCGCTCGCGCCACCACAGCGCCAGCATGGCCAGGACGAAGACCAGCGCGAAAGGCCAGGCCGGCAGCGCGCGTGTCGGTCCCTCTCCCGCCGCAGCCGGCGTGCGCGCCGCGTAACGCAGCGTCGCGTCGCGCCGCTGGGCCGCCTGCCACTGCGGCCAGTCGGCCGGCGCGTACACGTAGATCGCGTGGGAGCCGGCCTTCTTGTCCACGACCCGCAGCCAGCCAGTCTTCTGCGGCCACACGGCCACGCAGGACGCATCCGCACGGTCGGCACGGCGCTGCCACGCCAGCGTCTGTTTCAGGTCCGGGATGGCCACTTCGCCGCTAACGCCGCGCGCGCACACTTCCAGGCGCTGGCCAGGCAGCGGCATCTCGCCGGGAGCCAGCCACTCGGTCTGCTGCTTCAATGCGATGCCGAGGCTGTCCAGCACACCCTGCCACCACAGCGCCAGCGCGCGCGGCTCGCCGATCGCATGGCGGTGCCACTCGGTCACGCCCAGCCAGGCAATGCGGCCCTTTTGCCAGTCGCGCGTCCACACGACGCCGTCCGAGCCGGTCCATGGTCCTGCCGCGCGTGCGCCGGGCGCCAGCGGCGCCACCGGCAGCTCGAGCGGCGCCCCGATCTTGCGCCCGGCCGGCTGCGCCTGCAAGGGCAGCTGCAAGCTGCGCAACCAGACGCCCGGATCGTTCGCATTCCCACCCAGGACCAGCAGCGGCATGCCCTGGCCTACTTTCGCCAGCAATGCCGCGCGTTCCCCTGCGCCGGCGCGCTCGAACCAGGCGGCGTCGATCACCATCAGGTTCGGCGCCGCCATCTCCTCGCGCGGCGTTTCGGTGCGGGTTACGGCGCGGCTGAGCATGACTTGCCAGTCCAGCAGCGCGCCGCTGCCCACCAGCAGCTCGTTCAGCGCGCGCAGGTCGAACGAGGGCGCGCCGAAGCGGCCCTGTACCTGCAGGATGGCCGGATCGTGCACGATGAAGGGAACCGGGCCCTCGGCGATGAGCTTATCCTTCGCATCGAGCAGGCGCGCCTTGAGCACCACCGGCTCGGCTACCGGCGGCAGCCATTCGGCGGACAGGTCGCCGTTGCCCTTGCCTTGCGCGAGCACCTGGCCATTTTCGGCCAGCAGTTCCAGGCGCGCCTCGCCCTTGTCCTCGCGCTGGACCCTGAGGGTGAACATGCGTCCCAGGGCGACTTCGCGCGGGAAGTCCAGGCGCAGGCTGCCGCCGCGCGGCATGTCCCAGGCGAGCGGTCGCGCCGGCAGGTCGTTCCACTGCGCGGCGCGCAGGCCGTCGCCCTTGAGGGTGAGCGCGCGGATGCCTTCCATCGAAGACGGAAGCGCCTTCGGATCGAGCGCCAGGGTGCGCCCGCCTTCGCCGGGAACGCGCAGGTCGGCGGCGAACAAGCCCAGCGCGCCGGCGGCGATGGCCACCAGCACCGCATCCAGCCACTTGCGGCGCCACAGGTAAAGACCAGCGCTCGCCACGCCGGCAAGGGCGACGGCCGCGATCAGGGGCTGGTTGTTCATGGCTTGCTCCTTTCGTGGATACCCTCGCGCCAGCCGCGCACGAAGGGCGTCTCGACGCTCGGACGGGCCTGCAGCAGCACCTGGCCCTGCCCCGCGCCGGCACGCAGCCAGGCGCGCAGCACCGGGCGGCAGCTCGTGCAGCCGTCGGCCACGTCCTGGATCGCGCGCTGGGCCGACAGGCGTTGTTCGTCCTCCATCAGGCGCGCGCGCACCCAGTCGTGCGCGGTGCGGGTCCACAAGGCCGGCAAGGGGCCGTCGTTCGACAGAGACTGCACCAGGGCGCGCACTTCGTCCGGCACCGGCTGGTCCGGACCGCCCTGCTCGCGGCGGTAGCTGGCCGTGCCATCCATGTCGCCGGTCATGCGCTTCTCTTCCTTGATCGGCGGCGGCGTGAAGGCGGTCTTGTGCAGGTAGACGCGCTCGGCCTGCTGCAGCTCCTTGATCGCCTCCAGCGCCTTGTGCTCTGGCGGCAGTGCGGTCTTGGGCGCGATGGCGCGCAGGGCCTTTTCGGCGTCCCACATGGCGGACAAGGCGCGGCGCAGGACCTTCTTGGTTTCCTCGTCGTAGAGGGTGGCGTTCTCGGATTCGTCGTGGGCGTGGCCGAACTGGTGCAGGATGTCCTGCTTCTCTTCACCGTCGTGGTCGCCGTGCTCCTCGCCGCCCTCGTCGTCGGCGAACAGCGAGGATTCCTCGCCCAGGAACTGGCCGTAGCGGCGGCGCAGCATGCCCTGGTCGCCCGCGATCTTCTGGCTGCGGTCGCGCACGGCTTCTTCGCTCATCTTCGTGCTGCGCATATCGGCCACCAGCTGCTCGGTGTCGATGATGATCTGGCGCTGGCTGCGCAGGCTCTGCGGCTTGACCAGCATCGGCATCGCCGCGCTCTCTTCCTCGGCTTCGCCCGGCGGCGCCGGCAGGCGCAGGGTGTAGGTCGGCGATTGCACGGTGTGCGGGCGCGAGGCGTTGTCCGTGGCGCGCACGAAGAAGTACAGCTCGTCGCCCGGCTCCATGCCCAGCTCCGCCAGGGACCATTGCTTGGACCAGTTGCGCTGTTTCGGATCGCTGGAGGACGGCAGCGGCATTTCACGGTCGGTGAAGCGCACGTTCTCGCCGCTGCCGCGCGCCAGGGTCATGTGCAGGGTCGCGCGCTTGATCACATAGTCGTCGCGGATCTTGACGCCCATTCCCGCCGTGGCGGCGTTCTCGGGCAGCTCGACCACCATCTGGCTGGGCGCCGTGATCGTGATCTCGGGCGGCTGGTCCGGAATCACGCGCAGCGTATAGCGCTGGCCGCGCCAGCGCCACAGCACCGATTCGGTGGCCAGCCATTGCACGCAGTCCTTGCCGGGCTTGAGTACCTGACCATTACCCAGTTCGATGCTGTCGGTGTTGGAGGCGCCATCCTTCAGGCACCAGGCTACCAGCGTCTGCTCCGGGACCTGCAAGTCGCGCGGCGCCCATGCCGAGGCGGCCACGCCCGTGTAGGCCGGCGGAGCCAGGCGCACGGTGAGCGGCGACAGCGGCGCGGCCAGCGCGGCGGACACAGGCTGCAGCGGCTGGCCGGCGGCCGGCTGCTTGCCTTGTCCGGCGAACCACAGCATCCCGGCCAGCACGGCGCTGGTCAGGAGGATGGGCATACCGGCGGAAATGCGGCCCTTGGCGATGCCGCGCAGCTGGGGCGCGGTGACGCTCGCGTCCAGGCGGTCCAGCAGGCGCTGGCGCTGCAAGCGCGCGACGGGAGTCTCGGCATGGACCAGCAATGCCGAGCTGTCCTCCATCTCCGGCACGGCGCCGTCCAGCCAGGCGTCCCATTCGTGGTTGACGCGGCGGCGCAGCTTAGCCCAGTCCCAGGCGCACCAGCCGGCCCAGGCGAGCAGCCCCGGCCCGGACGGCACGGCCAGCCATGGCAAGGCTCCGCCCACCCACAGCGGCAGGCGGCGCAGCTGGGCGGCGCGCCAGACGCGCCGGACGATCTCAGCGCCTTCTTGCATGCGTCAATAACCTTTCCAGTACAAACAGGGCCACCAGGGCGGCCAGCAGCATGTCGCGCAGGGCGCCGCTCGGTTCGGGCGCACGCGCATCCTTCGAGGCGGCGAACACGCGCGACGGCATCGTGTAGTGGCGCGGACCGATGTGCACCTGCTGCCAGTGTTCGATCAGGGCCCGCGCGGCGTCCGGATCGCGCGGCGGCCAGGACTTCGACAGCCACAGGCGGCCGCGCGCGCTGTCCGCGTGCAGCACGCCGCCGGCTTCACGCGCCTTGCTCATTTCGGGGAAGGCGGCGGGGTCGAGCACCCACCAGAGCGGCGCGCGCATCGCGGCCGGCGGCGCGCCGGTCCGGTCCCAGACGATCAGTTCGGTCCTGGCGCCCGGCGCCGCATCGACGATCACCCGTTCCGGGCCGTCGAGCGCGGCGAACAGGCGGCGCCACTCCTGCAGGCGCTCGCTGTCGATATAGACGTGGCGTTCGGTCTTTGCCGGCGGTTTGGCCAAGGTGTGCAGCTCGACGGTGCGGCCGAAGGCCGGCAGCGTGGCCGGCATCGGGATGTCGCCCAGCACCAGCAGGCGCGCGTCCGGCTTCCATTCGCGCTCGTGGGTGCGGACCCAGGCGATGGCTTGCGCCGCCGGCATGGCGACGCGCTCGGCCTGGGCCAGTCCCGCCTGCGCGGCCTGGCGCTCGGCCCAGGCCGGGTCGGTACCTTCGGCGATGACGACGGTGTCGCCGCGCCATGGGAACACCGGGTCGGCCAGCCAGGCCACCAGGGCGGCCAGCAGCAGGCAGCGCACCAGCAGCAGGAGCGGATCGCTGAAGCGCCACACGCGGGTCTGGCGCGGCTCGGCGCGCGGCAGGAAGCGTGCGGTCGCCAGCGGCTCCGCCTTGTGCTGCTCTCGCTTCTTGCGGTGCCACCAGATCGGCAAGGCGAGCGTGGCGAGGCCCAGCCACCAGAGGCCGTTCATGGACGTCCTCCCGGCCGGCGCAGCCAGCGCCGCAATACCTCGACCGGCGCCTGCTCGATGGCAGCCTGGGTCAACGGCATGTCGTTCTTGCGGCAGGCGGCCGTGACCGCGGCGAAGTGTTCCTCGCGGTTGCGGCGGTAGCCGTCCTTCAGGTCGGCGCCGAAACGGAACACGCCCGCGTCCTGTTCAGGGTCGCGGTAAGCCAGCGCCGGCGAAAAACTGACGTCGGTCTCGGCCTGGGTCTGCAGGCACAGCACGCGCACGTCGTGGCGCATCTGGCGCAGCCGGGTCAGCGCCTGCGAGAGCGGCGAGGGCCAGTCGAGCAGGTCGCTGGCGGCAAAGATGGCGCTCGGCGCGCGTGCGAAGTGCAGGCTGGCGCGCAGGGTGTCGGCATCCGGCAGCTCGCCCCTGGGTTCGACGCGCTGCAGCTGGGCCAGCACGCGCTGGAGCTGGCGCGGCCCGCGCGAGGCCGGGGTGAACTGCACCCTGCCCTCGCCCAGCACCACCAGGCCGAAGGCGTCGCCCTGGCGCTGGGCGATGGCGGCCACGCAGCCGAGCAGCATGCGCGCGTAATGCAGCTTGTCGAGTTTTTCCACGCTGCGGCTGGGCTCCGCCATCGAGGCCGACGCATCCAGCACCAGCCAGACGGCGACATGGCTGTCGCGTTCCGCTTCGCGCACGAAGTAGCGGTCGGCGCGCGCCAGCAGTTTCCAGTCGACGCGCCGCCACTCGTCCCCAGGCGCGTAGGCCCGGTATTCCGAGAACTCGACACCCGCACCGCGCTCGCGGCCGGCATGAATGCCGTGCCCGAGCCCGGCCAGCACGTGCCGGATCACGAGGTCGAGGTTCTGCGTGTGCGCGATCAGCGCGGTATTCGCCAGCGACAACTTAGTCGACCTTGATCTCGTTGCGCAGGGACTGGAGGATGTCGGCGATGGCGATGCCGTCTGCCTCGGCTTCGAAGTTGCGCAGCACGCGGTGCGCCAGCACAGGCAGCAGCATGGCCTGGATGTCGTCGCGCGTGACCGCCAGGCGGCCCTGCATCAGGGCGCGCGCCTTGGAGGCCAGCACCAGCGCCTGGCCGGCGCGCGGACCGGCGCCCCAGCCGATGTGCTGCTTGACCGCGGCGACCGTGGTCTCGCTCGGGCGCGTCGCGCGCACCAGGCGGGTGGCGTAGCGCAGCAGGTGGTCGCCGATCTCGATGTCGCGCACCAGCTGCTGCAGGCGCAGCAGCGTTTGCACGTCCATCGCCGGCTCGGCGTCGTCCAGTCCCGCGTGGGTGGTGCGCGAGACCATCAGCACTTCTTCGTCCTCGGTCGGGTAGACCACGTCGATGCGCAGCAGGAAGCGGTCCAGCTGGGCTTCCGGCAGCGGATAGGTGCCGGCCTGTTCGATCGGGTTCTGCGTGGCCAGCACGAAGAAGGGGCGCGGCAGCTTGTGGGTCTGGCCGGCGAAGGTGACGGCGCGTTCCTGCATCGCTTCCAGCAGCGCCGACTGGGTCTTGGGCGGGGCGCGGTTGATCTCGTCCGCCAGCAGCACCTGGGTGAACACCGGCCCCTGCTGGAAGCGGAACACGCGCTGGCGCGTGCTGGTGTCTTCTTCCAGGATCTCGGTGCCCACGATATCCGAGGGCATCAGGTCCGGCGTGAACTGCACGCGGCGGAATTCCATGTCGGTCGCCTGCGCGAGCGACTTCACCAGGAGGGTCTTGCCCAGGCCCGGCACGCCTTCCACCAGCGCGTGGCCGCCGGCCAGCAGGCAGGTCAGCAGCAGCTCGACCACGTCGTTCTGGCCGATGATCACGCGCGCCATGCTGGCGCGCAGCGCGCCTATCTTCGCCGTCAGGTCGGCGATTTCCCGTTCATCCCACGCTACCGCATCACGTTCAGCCACCGCTCACGCTCCCAACGCATATTGAATAATATTCACCGCAAAACGGGTATTGTCGACCGCCAGGAAACGCTTGTTGCGGAAGTCGTAATCCCATTCGCAGCCATAGTCCTTGTTCGAGTACAGCACCCGGATGCGGCCGCCGAACTCGATGGCCTTCAGGTACTCGTGCACCAGGTCGTCGCCCCAGCCATTCAGCTCGCCGCCCGTGGTCGGCGGGCCGTCGAACTTGAAGAAGCACGAATACAGCTTGTGCGTATTCGGGATCTTCTTCAGCGCGCTCGCCCCGAAGATCTTGACCATCTCGGCCTCGAAGGACTTGGCGAACAGCCCGTCGATGTCGTGGTTGCAGTCGTCGACGAAGACGAAGCCGCCGCCGCGCACGTAGCGCTCGAAATTGCGCCGCTCCGCAGGGGTGAACTGGACCAGCTTGTGGCCGGCCAGGTAGCAGAACGGCGCCTGCAGCATTTTCGGATCGGCGAGCGCCACCATGCGCTCGACCGGATCCACCCGCAAGGTGGTGTACTCGACGAGCGAGTTCAGCACGTTACTGGGCATGCGGATATCCACGTCCCAATCGCCCGACTCATACATCAGGCGCGTGAAGTAGAAATCGTAAGACGCCATTGATTAGACTGCGTCGGACAGCGAGGTGAAGTTGAAGTCGCGGACCTTCATCGGCGGCAGCACCATCTGGAACGGCACTTCGTCGCCGCCGATGATCTGCGGCTTGCCCAGTTCCTCGATGTTGTTGAGGATGGTGACCGGGCTCTCGTTGAAGCGGAAGTTCTTCACCGGGTGCTTGATCTTGCCGTTCTCGACGTAGAAGGTGCCGTCGCGGGTCAGGCCGGTGATGAGCAGCGACTGCGGGTCCACCATGCGGATGTACCAGGTGCGGGTGACCACGATGCCCTTCTTGGTGCCTTCGATCAGCTCTTCCAGCGACTTGGTGCCGCCGGCCATGATCATGTTGCCGTGACTGGCGGTCGCCTGCTTGCCGGTCTTCTTGGCCCAGTAAGGCGAATAGCCGAGCGAGGCCACGCGGCCGTCCTTGATCAGGTCCGTGCGCTGGCGCGCGATCATGGTCTGGTTGTCCCACGGGGCCACCGGCACGTCCGGGTTCCACGGGTCGGCCCAGATGTTGACCTGCTGGTCGAACAGCTTCTCGCCCAGGCGGTTGCCGCCGCCCTTCTTGGCCAGGAAGCTGCGGCCTTCGTCGGCCGCGCGGGCGCCGAAGGAGCTGAACATATTGCCCAGGATTTCGGAGGTGGCGGCCGGTTCCAGGATCACGGTGTAGCGGCCCGGCTCCAGCGCCTTGGCGTCGACCGAGCGCAGCGCCTTCTCGATCGCCACGTTGGCCGCTTCGCTTGCGTTGAAGCGGCGTGCATCCACGGCCGAGCGGGTCACCCAGCCCGAACCGCGGCCGTCTTCGGTGCGCGCGGTGCAGGTGAAGGACAGGTCGGTGAATTCCTGGAAACCGAACACGCCGTTCGAGTTGGCGATGCAGGCGAAGCGGGTGCTGTCGGTGAAGAAGCCGGCGGTGACCAGCTTCTTGGCGCGCGCCTGGCCGATGCTGGCGGCGGCGACTTCGGCGCGGTAGTCCGGGTCGATGGCGGAGGTAGCAGGCACGAAGGTCTGGGTGCCGCGGTATTCCTGCTTGCCGACGGCCGGCACGAACTCCGGATTCTCCGGCGCCAGGCGCGCCAGTTCCTCGGCGCGGCGCACGGCCTTTTCCAGCGACTTGTCGTCGAATTCATTGATGACGGCGGTGCCGGTGCGCTTGCCGAAGGCGACGCGCACGGCCAGCTCCATGTCCTCGGTGAGGCCCGCGGTCGACACGCTGTTGCGCGCGAAGCGGATGTTGCCGGTGCGGTTGCCTTCGATCGACACCGTGCATTCGTCGGCCTTCGAGAAGCCGATCACGCGGTCGGCGATGCGTTTTGCTTGTTCTTGATTCAGGGATTTCATCCTGGTCTCCTCATCCGATCTTGCGTGCGGTGTTGATCACATTGATGCCGTTGAAGCGCGTGGTGCTCGAGCCGTGCGACACGGCGCTGACCTGGCTCGGCTGGCCTTTGCCGTCGAAGAACGAGCCGCCCATGCGCCAGTCGCGTTCGTCGCAAATGGCGCTGCAGGCGTTCCAGAACTCCTGGGTGTTCGACTGGTAGGCCACGTCTTCCAGCGGGCCGGTGATCTTGCCGTTCTTGATTTCGTAGAACAGCGTGCCGCCGAACTGGAAGTTGTAGCGCTGCTGGTCGATCGAGTAGGAGCCGCGGCCGAGAATGTAGACGCCCTTCTTGACGTCCTTGATCATCTCGTCCGGGGTCAGGCGCGCCTTGCCCGGTTCCAGCGACACGTTCGGCATGCGCTGGAACTGGATGGTGCTCCAGCTGTCCGCGTAGGAGCAGCCGTGCGATTCCTTCTCGCCGATGATGTGGGCCTGGTCGCGCGTGGCCTGGTAGTTCACCAGCACGCCGTTGCGGATGATGTCCCACTTCTTGGTCTTGACGCCTTCGTCGTCGTAGGCCACGTAGCCGAGCGAGCCCGGGGTGGTCTTGTCGGCGACGAAGTTGACGCGCTCGTGGCCGTACTTGAATTTCCTGGTCTCCCACTTGTCCAGCGTGGCGAAGCTGGTGCCGGCGTAGTTGGCTTCGTAGCCGAGCACGCGGTCCAGTTCCGTCGGATGGCCGACGTTTTCGTGGATGGTCAGGAACAGGTGTTCGGGCGACAGCACCAGGTCGTACTTGCCCGGCTCGACCGACTTGGCGCCGAGCTTCTCGCGCGCCTGCTTGCCGGACAGGCGTGCGTCCTCGACGATGTCGTAGGAACCGGTGTAGAGCGTGGTCACGCCGCCGGCGGCCTGCACCTTGTGCTCGGGGCGGGCGTCGAAGTACTCGTAGCCCATCGACACCGGCGCGCCGAGGCCGGCGCGCGAGCGGAACTTGCCGCTGGCCTTGTCGACCGCGGTGGCGGTGATCGGAGCCCACAGGCGGTGGATGTCCTGGTCGATGTAGGAGCCGTCGGTGGAGGCGAAGTACTTCTGCTGGTTGATCTGGAACAGCGACGCGGTCATGAAGCTCGCGCCCGCGTCCATGCCGGCCTTGTTAGCGGCGATTAGCATCTCGGCCTTTTCCTTGACCGGGACCAGGCGCCAGTCCTTCTTGACCGGCGTGGCCCAGGCCACTTCGCCGACGCCCTTGACCGGGGCCAGGCGCACCGGCTCGGTCTGCAGCTTGGCGTTGGCCTTGGCGATGGCGACCGCCTGGCGCGCGGCCTCGGCCACGCCGTCCGGGGTCATGTTGTTGGTCGAGGCAAAACCGTAGGCGCCGTTGGCGACCACGCGCACGCCGACGCCGCTGGACTCGGTGTTGCTGATGTTCTCGACGTTCAGGTCGCGCGTGATGATGAATTGGTTCAGGTAGCGGCCGATGCGCACGTCGCAGTAGGAAGCGCCGGCCTTGGTGGCGGCGTTCAGGGCGACGTCGGCCAGGGCCTTCTTCGCCGCGGCGGCCATCGGGTTCAGGAGCTCGTCGGCGGCGATGGCGTTGCCGAAGACGGGGACGAGCATGGCGCCTGCAGTGCCGGCGCCGACTTTGAGGAAGGTACGACGTTCCATTCAATTCTTCCGTTTGCTTATGCACGTCATCCCGGCGAAGGCCGGGATGACGTTGTTTTATGTTGCGGGTTAAACGGCGTCCGATAGCGACGTGAAGTTGAAGTCCCGAATCTTCATCGCCGGAATCAGCATCGAATAATTCGCCTCATCCCCACCGATCACCACCGGCTTGCCGATCTCCTCGATGTTGTTCAGCATCGTCACCGGGCTCTCGTTGAAGCGGAAGTTCTTCACCGGGTGCTTGATCTTGCCGTTCTCCACATAGAAGGTGCCGTCGCGGGTCAGGCCGGTCAGCAGCACCGACTGCGGGTCCACCATGCGGATGTACCAGGTGCGGGTCACCAGGATGCCCTTCTTGGTGCTGGCGATCAGCTCCGCCGTCGACTTGTCGGTGCCGGCCATGATGATGTTGCCGGCCGTGCCCACGGCGCGCTGGCCCTTCTTCTTGGCCCAGAATTGCGAGTAGTTGAGCGCGTTGATGCGCCCGTCCTTCACCAGATGGATGCGCTCGCGCGGCAGCATGTCGTTGTCCCACGGCAGGACCGGGACGTCCTTGTCCCAGGGGTCGGACCAGATGTTGACCTGCTGGTCGAACAGCTTGTCGCCCAGGCGGTTGGCGCCGCCCGGCTTGGACAGGAAGCTGCGGCCCTCGTCGGCGTTGCGGGCATTGAAGCCGTTCAGCATGAAGCCGATCAGGTCGCTGGTGGCGGCCGGCTCCATGATCACGGTGTAGCGGCCCGGCTCCAGCGCCTTGGCCTCGACCGAGCGCAGCGCCTTCTCGATCGCCACTTCGGCCGCTTCGCGCGGGTCGAACTTGGCGACGTCGCGCGCCGAGCGCTTCACCCAGCCCGAACCGCGGCCGTCTTCGGTGCGCACGGTGCAGGTGAAGTCCAGCGAGGTGGCGACCTGGTGGCCGAACACGCCGTTGGAGTTGGCCACGGTTTCGAAGGACGAACGGTCGGTGAAGAAGCCGGCGGCCACCAGCCCCTTCTTGCGGCAGGCCTCCATCGCGTAGGCGGCGGCCTGGGCGCGGTATTCCGGATCGATCGCGGAGGTAGCGGGCACGAAGGTCTCGGAGCCCTTGTAGCCGGTCTTGGCGATCGCCGGCATGAACTCCGGGTTTTCCGGCGCCAGGCGCGCCAGGTCCTCGGCGCGGCGCACGGCGCGCTCCAGCGATTTGTCGTCGAACTCGTTGATGGTGGCGGTGCCCTGGCGCTTGCCGAAGGCGACCTGCACCTGCACGCGGGTGTCGTCGGCCAGGCCGGCGGTCGAGACGGCATTGCGCGCGAACCGGATGTTGCCGATGCGGTTGCCTTCGACGCTGACGATGCACTCATCGGCCTTGGACAGCGACAGCACGCGGTCCGTGATGCGCTTGGTTTGTTCCTGGGTCAAGATGCTCATGGGTCCCGTCCTTTAGCCGATCTTGCGAGCGGTGTTGATCACGTTGATGCCGTTGAAGCGCGTGGTCGAGGAACCATGCGAGACGATCGAGATCTGCGGCGGCTGGCCCTTGCCGTCGAAGAAGGAACCGCCCATGCGCCAGTCGCGCTCGTCGCAGATGGCGCTGCAGGCGCTCCAGAATTCCTGGGTGTTGGCCTGGTAGGCCACGTCTTCCAGCATCTGGCCGATCTTGCCGTCCTTGATTTCGTAGAACAGCTGGCCGCCGAACTGGAAGTTATAGCGCTGCTGGTCGATCGAGAACGAACCGTCGCCGACGATGTAGACGCCCTTCTTGATGTCCTTGACCATCTCGTCCGGAGTCAGCTTCTTCTTGCCGGCCGCCAGCGAGACGTTCGGCATGCGCTGGAACTGCACCGAGTTCCAGCTGTCGGCGTAGGAGCAGCCGTGCGATTCCTTCTCGCCGATGATGTGGGCCTGGTCGCGGGTGGCCTGATAGTTGACCAGGATGCCGTCCTTGATGATGTCCCACTGCTTGGTCTTGACGCCTTCGTCGTCGTAGCCCACGCAGCCCAGCGAACCCGGGGTGATCTTGTCGGCGTACAGGTTGACGATCGGCGCGCCGTACTTGAAGCTCTTGGTCTGCCACTTGTCCAGGGTGGCGAAGCTGGTGCCGGCGTAGTTCGCCTCGTAGCCCAGCACGCGGTCCAGTTCCGTCGGGTGGCCGACGTTTTCGTGGATGGTCAGCCACAGGTGTTCCGGCGACAGCATCAGGTCGTACTTGCCCGGCACCACCGACTTGGCGGTCAGCTTGCGCTTGGCGTCGCGGCCCGCGGCCTTGGCGTCCTCGATGATGTCATAGGATTCGGTGTACAGGGTGGCGACGCCGCCGGCGGCCTTGATCTTGTGTTCGGGACGCGCGTCCAGGTATTCGTAGCCCTTGCCGACCGGGGAGCTCAGGCCCGAGCGCGAGCGGAACTTGCCGGTGGCCTTGTCCACGGCGGTGGCCTGGAACGGGGCCCACAGGCGGTGCACATCCTGGTCGATGTAGGAGCCGTCGGTCGAGGCGAAGAACTTCTGCTGGTTCACCTGGAACAGCATCGACTGCATGAAGTTCGCGCCGTTGTCCATGCCGGCCTTGTTCGCGGCGATGAGCAGGTCGGCCTTTTCCTTGATCGGCACCGCGCGCCAGTCCTTCTTGATCGGGGTGGCCCAGGAGACGTCGCCCACGCCCTTGACCGGTGCGAGACGCACCGGTTCGGACTGCAGCTTGGCGTTGGCCTTGGCAATCGCCACCGCCTGGCGCGCCGCGTTGGCGATACCGTCGCTGGACATGTCGGAGGTCGCGGCGAAGCCGTAGGCGCCGTTGCAGATCACGCGCACGCCCACGCCGGCCGATTCGGTGTTGGCCACGTTCTCGACGTTCAGGTCGCGGGTCACGATGAACTGGTTCAGGTAGCGGCCAATGCGCACGTCGCAGTAGCTGGCGCCGGCCTTGGTGGCGGCGTTCAGGGCGACGTCGGCGAGCGCCTTCTTGGCGGCGACGGGCATGGTGCTGAGCAGTTCTTCAGCGGCGATCGCGCGGCCGAACGGGATCAGCGTCGAACCGAGCGCCAGGCTGCTTAAATTGAGAAAAGTACGACGTTCCATAGGGTCTCCTGGGTATCCTATTTCGGGCAGCGGTTCCGCCGGCACAGCACGGCGCCGCTCTTGTATGTACAGCGCTTCTGGGAACTTCGTCGTCTCCGGATGGGGTGACGGCAAACTTCTCAACCATAGACTAAAGTTTTTGGTTAGGCAATCTTTATGCCATCCATACGGGCTATCCAAAGTGGCTGATTCCACAACACCCGCAAACGCGTGTCCGAATGTCCGGACACTGTCCGCCTGTCCGCCCCGGACAGGCGCGGACACTTCGACATATGTATAAATACCAAGCTTGACTGTCCGGCCACACTGCCGGATCATCAGCCCGGCGGCAGCGGCGTCCCGCCCTGCCATCGACAATCACCATGGAGACTTCGCACCGATGAAACGACTGATCCTGGCCGCCATGCTGGCCACCGGACTGGCCGGCGCCGCGCAGGCGGACGACGCCCTGAAGGCCGCCATCGCCGGCGAACACCGCAGCGCCGCCAACAAGGCGCGCGACGTGTACCGCCATCCCTACGAGACCCTGACTTTCTTCGGCATCAGGCCGAACATGACCGTGGTGGAACTGGCGCCGTCGGGCGGCTGGTACACCGAGATCCTGGCGCCCTACCTGCGCGACAAGGGCAAGCTGATCGGCGCGGGCGAAGCGATCCAGCCGGACAAGCGCTACGGCACCACCTTCAAGAAGAAGCTGGATTCCAATCCGGCCGTCTTCGACAAGGTCGTCCCGTCCGTGTTCGAGCCGCCGGCCACCTACCAGATCGCGGCGCCCAACAGCGTCGACATGGTCCTCACCTTCCGCAACCTGCACAACTGGGTCGGCAACGGCGAAGACGCCCTGCGCACCACCTTCAAGGAAATCCACAAGGTGCTCAAGCCGGGCGGCGTGCTGGGCGTGGTCGACCACCGCCTGCCGGCTTCGATGACGCAGGACGCCAAGGCCTCGAGCGGCTACGTGCACGAAGCCTGGGTGATCAAGATGGTGGAAAGCGCGGGCTTCAAGCTGGCCGGCAAGTCCGAGGTCAACGCCAATCCGAAGGACACCGCCAACCACGAAAAAGGCGTGTGGACCCTGCCGCCGGTGCTGGCCAACAAGGACAAGGACCGCGAGAAGTACATGGCGATCGGCGAGAGCGACCGCATGACGCTCAAGTTCGTCAAGCAGTGACGTGCCGGGGAGGACGGCCTCCGTCCTCCCTCCTGTGGACTTCCGCGTATTTCCAATTGCGGCGCGGGTGTATATTCTTCCGGTTGAGCACCTACTACCGCAACCGAAGGAATTCATGAAAATCTACCGCTTTGCCGCCCTGGCGCTTGCCGCATCGAGCCTGGCCCATGCCCAGGACAGCACCCCGCAGACCACGCCCGTCCCTCCCGCCGCCACGACCCAGACCGCCGCCCCGGCGCTGCCGGCCATCGAGGCCTCGGTGGTCAAGATCTTCTCGACCGTGCGCCGTCCGGACCCGTACAAGCCCTGGACCAAGGCCTCGCCGAACGACATCACCGGCTCGGGCGTGATCATCGAGGGCAAGCGCATCCTGACCAATGCCCACGTGGTGAGCTATGCGAGCCAGGTCGAGGTGCAGGCCAGCCAGTCGGGCGACAAGGTGGCGGCCAAGGTGATCGCGATCGCGCGCGGGCTGGACCTGGCGGTGCTGGAGCTGGAAGACCCGAGCTTCTTCGACAGGCGTCCGCCGGTCACCCGCGCCGCGGTGCTGCCGGACGTGCGCGAGCAGGTGTTCGCCTACGGCTACCCGGTGGGCGGCAATTCGCTGTCGACCACCAAGGGCATCGTCTCGCGGGTGGAGTTCGTGCCCTACAGCTCCTTCAGCTCTGGCCTGCGCATCCAGATCGACGCGCCCATCAATCCGGGCAACAGCGGCGGCCCGGTGATCGCGGGCGACAAGATGATCGGCCTGGCCTTCTCGATGGCGGCGGGCGCCCAGAACATCGGCTACGTGATTCCGAACGAAGAGATCGAACTGTTCCTGCGCGACGTGGCCGACGGCAAGTACGACGGCAAGCCGCTGCTGCACGACAGCATCCAGACCCTGGAAAACCCGGCCCTGCGCGCCTTCCTCAAGCTCGACAAGTCGGTCGAAGGCGCGGTGGTGCACAAGCCCTACCGCACGGACGCGTCCTGGCCGCTGAAAGAGTGGGATGTGATCACCCACATCGGCGAGTACCCGGTCGACAACCAGGCCATGGTGAAGCTGGGTTCCAACCTGCGCGTGCGCTTCCAGTACCGCATCCAGCAGGTGGCGAAGAACGGCAAGGTGCCGATGACCATCGTCCGCAACGGCAAGACCATGAAGGTGGACGTGCCGGCGACCGGCCCGCGTCCGCTCCTGATCCCGGATCTAAATGGCGGCTATCCGTCGTATTTCGTCTACGGCCCGATGGCGTTCACCCGCGCCAGCGCGGAGTTCCTGAGCTTCATCGGCACCAATGCGGGGGCGATGCACGGGTATGCCTTCAACGCCAGCCCCCTGATCACGCGCCGCGGCGATTCGCCGGATGCGCAGCGCGAGGAGCTGGTGGTGATCAGCTCGCCCTTCTTCCCGCACAAGCTGGTCAGCGGCTATTCGAACCGCTTCGGGTCGGTGGTGGAGTCGATCAACGGCAAGCCGGTGCGCAGCCTGAGCCACCTGGTGGCGCTGCTGCGTGACCTGAAGGACGAGCAGATCGTGCTGCGCTTCGACCAGCGCTATGGCGAGACCATGATCTTGCCGCGCAAGGCGACCTTGGATGCGACCGAGGCGATCCTGTCGGATAACGGGATCAGGGCGCAGGGGTCGGAGGATATGATGAAGGTGTGGGACGGGAAGTGAGTTAACGCTGCTCAGCGAAAGTCAACTTGGGTCCCGGCCTTCGCCGGGACGACGTGCATACTGTGTTGGCCTTAAGACCGTCATCCCGGCGGAGGCCGGGATCCAAGTTTGCTCAATCCGCCGACTTCTTCTCTTTCACCGGCGTAAACAGCAAATCCTGGAAGTCATAGCTGAAGTCCGTTTCCGTGGAAATCGGCTTCATGCGCATCCGCTCGATCGACCCGTCATGATCGAGCGAGAACGTCACATACGCATCCGCATTGAAGTTCCGCTCCTTCCAGCGCACGACGAAGGTATCGTGCTGGAAGTGCTCCAGTTCCCCCATCAGGTCCGGCGTGCGCGAGAACACCATCACCTGCTTGCCGCCCACCTTCTTGATGGTCGCCTTGCCATACCAGGCGTCCTCGTACTCGCCCTCGTACGACGCCAGCGGCAGCGACGGCTTGCTCTTGGCCGCGCGGGTCGCCGACTCCTTCTTGACGCGCTCCATTTCCTTGGCGTGCATCTCCTTGTCCATGTCGGCGAAGCGGCCGATCCAGTCGGTCGGGACCACGTCCAGGTACTGGTCCATCAGGCGGTACTGCAGCGCGCTGAGCGAGGGGCCGCTCTCGGCGTTGGTGAAGATCGCGATGCCCAGCTTCGCTTCCGGCACCAGCAGCACGCGCGAATAGAAGCCCTGCAGCGCGCCGCCGTGCATCGCCACCAGCTTGCCCTGGTAGTCGCGCAGCTGGAAGCCCAGGCCGTAGGCGAAGAAGTTCGGCTTGGTCGCCGCCAGCGGAGGACGCGGCTGGCCGATCTTCATCGGGGTCTGCGCCGTCCACATCTCGCGCGCCTGCTTCTCGGACCACAGTCGTGTTTCCTTGCCGTCCGCGTCCTTGCCCACGCGGCCCTCGTCCAGCAGCACGTTCATCCAGCGCGCGATGTCCTCGGCGTTGGTGTTGATGCCCACCGCGCCGATCGCGTTCGCCACCGGCATCGGCTTGACCACCGAGATCTTGCCGTTGATCTTGCTGTGCGGCGCCGACACGTTGGCGATGTTCGCATGCTCGTCCAGGCTGGTGGTGGTCGTGTTCATGCCTGCTGGCTTGAGAATCCACTCGCGCATGGTCTCACCCCAGGACTTCCCGGATTTCATGGCGATGATCTTGCCGGCCACGATGTACAGCAGGTTATCGTAGGCGTAGCTGTTGCGGAAGCTGGTCGCCGGCTTGATGTAGCGGAGATTGTGGATGATCTCGTCGGTGCTGAAGGTGGTGGTCGGCCACCACATCAGGTCGCCCGCGCCCAGGCCCAGGCCGCTGCGGTGGGTCAGCAGGTCGCGCACGGTCATCTCGGCCGTGACGTAGGGGTCGTACATGCGGAAGTCCGGCAGGTGCTTGATGACCGGATCGTCCCAGGACAGCTTACCCTGGTCGACCAGCATCGCCAGGCCGGCGGCGGTGAAGGCCTTGGAGTTCGAGGCGATCTCGAACAGGGTCTTGCCGTCCACCGGGGTCGGATCGCCCAGCTTGCGCACGCCGAAGCCCTGCGCGGCCAGCACCTTGCCGTCCTTGACGACGGCGATGGCGATGCCCGGCACGTCGAATTCCTTCATCACGCGCTTGACGTCGGCTTCCAGGTTGTACGCCGGCGCCTCGGCTGCGGCAACGGCGGCCGGAGCCTGCGCGAACGCCGCGCCGGTGGTGGAGAATGCGATCAGGATCGCGGCTGCGAGTCGGTTCATTGCTTGCACTATCGTCTTCCTTTTATTTCTTGTTCATCTGCTTGTCGACGCTCGATTGCGTCTCCGGGTGGTAACGCTCGCGCGCGGCCTTGTAGACACGCTCGGCCCAGGCGCGGTCGTCCGCCTTGGCGCGCAGCGCGCCGTACAGCGGCACCACGAACTTCTGGCGGCCCACGCTCATCAGGAAGGCTTCCAGGTTCGGGCGGATGCCGTGGTAGCCGGCATGCACCGAGGCGCGGTAGAAGCGGAAGGCCACTTCGTTGTTGCCGGTCTTGGCCAGGCCGAAGGCCTTATCCAGTTCCTCCAGCTGCTTCGCATCCGCCTTGTTGTCGATGTCGTTCAGGAACTTCATCCACTCGGCGGCGTTCCAGTTCTTCGTGTCCAGCTGGGCGGTCTTGACCTCGCCCTTGAGCCAGCCCTCGGTGGTGGCGTTCAGCTTGGCCAGGCGGGCCGACACCGCGCGCTGGGCGCTGGCCGGGATGCCCGGGCCATACAGCCACTCGTCCAGCTCCGCATCGCTCATGACCTTCGGGTTCTTCGACAGCAGGTTGGCGCGCAGGTAGGCCACGAACTGCTCGGTGGTCACGCTCTGGAAGGCGTGCTGGTCGAACCAGCCGCGCAGGAAGGGATCGAAGGCGGCGCGGCCGGCGCGCTGCTCCAGGGTGCGCAGGAACCAGGCGCCCTTCGGATAGGCCAGCTCTTCGTCGGTGTAGTGCTCGGACGAGGTGTCCGGATCGCGGGTGACCAACGCCTGCTTCGCCAATGGCAGGGTCTTCAGGTGCTCGAGGGCCTCTTCCTGCTCCAGCTGCAGGTTCATGGTGGCCACGTCTTCGCCGTAAATCTTTTCCAGGATGCGGGTGGTCACGTAGGTGGTGAAGCCTTCGTTGAGCCACCAGTGCTTCCACGAGGCGTTGGTCACCAGGTTGCCCGACCAGCTGTGCGCCAGCTCGTGGGCGATCAGGTCGACCAGGCTGCGGTCGCCCGCGATCATGGTCGGGGTCAGGAAGGTCAGGCGCGGGTTTTCCATGCCGCCGATCGGGAAGGACGGCGGCAGCACCAGCATGTCGTAACGTCCCCAGCGATAGGGGCCGTACAGCGATTCAGCCGCGGCCACCATCTTCTCAGTGTCGGCCAGCTCGTACTCGGCGGCCTTGATGCGCTTCGGTTCGGCGTACACGCCGGTGCGCGGCCCCAGGCTGCGCACATCGAGTTCGCCGATGCCGATCGCCAGCAGGTAGGAAGGAATCGGCTGCGGCATCCTGAATTTCCAGCCGCCCTTGCCATTCGCTTTTGGGTCATTCTCCGCGCTCATCACCACGCGCAGGCCGCTAGGGGCCTGGATGCGGGCGGTGTAGGTGAAGCGCACCGCCGGCGTATCCTGGATCGGCACCCAGGAACGCGCGTTGATCGACTGCGACTGGCTGAACATGAAGGGACGCTTGCCCGACATGGTCTGGGCCGGCGTCAGCCACTGCAGGGCGGTGGCGGTCGGCGCGGTGCGGTAGTAAATGCGCACCTTCTTCGGCTGGCCCGGCAGGGCGATATGCAGCGCCTGGCCCTTCTCCTGGTCCAGCTTGTCGAGCGTATAAGGCACGCTGCGCCAGGCGCCGCCCGCGTCCTGCGCCTCGATCTTCGAGATCGCCAGCTCGCGCGTGTCGAGATCGAGGGTGGTGGCCGACTTGTCCAGCCAGTCGAGGGTCAGCTCGGCGTGACCGTCCAGGGTCTTGCGGGTGAAATCGGCCTTCAGGTCCATGTGCAGGGCACTGGTCTTGACCTGGTCGTATTTGGCGTAGCTCAGGGGGTCGAGCGCGAATGCGCAGGCGGTCCAGGCACCCAGGATCAGGGTGGCGGCGGCGCGCGGCAGGAAGCGTGTCTTCATGGTCTCTCGCAGGGATGGCAGCCGAGGCAGGGCTGCGGGCGCGAGCAGAATAGCACGCGCTATCCTGCAGCGAAAGCGCGGCAAATCGCCCGTATGTACGCCGTGCGGAGGTCCGACTCTGCTATGATCGCGCCTTTCGCCTCACCCGCTTTTCCGCTTCATGGACGCCTTCCTCGTTTCGACCGGCATCGTGGCGCTCGCCGAGATCGGCGACAAGACCCAGCTGCTGGCTTTCCTCCTCGCCGCCCGTTTCCGCCGTCCCCTGCCGATCGTGTTCGGCATCTTCGTGGCCACCATCTTCAACCACGCCTTCGCCGCCGCCGTGGGCGCGCTGGTCAGCGAGCTGCTCGGCCCGAACACGATGCGCTGGGTGCTGGGCCTGTCCTTCCTGGGCATGGCGGCCTGGATCCTGGTGCCGGACGAGATCGACGACGAGGAAACCAGCCTGGCGCGCCACGGCGTCTTCCTCACCACCCTGATCGCCTTCTTCGTGGCCGAGATGGGCGACAAGACCCAGGTCGCCACCGTGGCGCTGGCGGCGCGCTACGAATCGATGGCCGCCGTCGTCGCCGGCACCACCTTCGGCATGATGCTGGCGAACGTGCCGGCCGTGTACTTCGGCGAACGCATCGCCAACCGGGTGCCGGTGAAGCTGGTGCACGGCATCGCCGCCGTCATCTTCGCGGTGCTCGGCATCGCCACCTTGCTGGGCGCGGGCGAAGGCCTGGGCTTCTGAGCATCATTCCTGCGTCACCCACACGGGCGCCGACCACAGCACCTTGCCGTCGTCCTGGGTGATCCGGGCGTAATAGAAATGCTCGCCCGGCGCGGGGATGAAGCTGGTGGTCGCCTTATCCGATAATTGGGTCACCTGGCCCTTGCGTCCCGGGACCCCTTCCATGATCGCCACCGCCGCCACCTGCTTGCCGGTGCTGCTGGCGAAATTCGCCACCAGCTCGAGCGGCCCCCGGTTGCGGAAGCGCTCCCCCATCATCCGGCCGTTCGCGCTTAGGACCAGCTGCGAACCCTTGTCCATGGTGGCGAACACGCGCCGCGCCTTCAAGGCGTCGATGAAGCTGTCCCGGGTCAGCGCGGCGCCGGCGGGAACCAGGATGCCGGTGCGGTTGGTGTAGGACGCGCCCCAGTTGGCGCAATGGTTGTCCTGGTTGGTGCTGAAGGCCACGTGATAGCCCGCCTCCAGCAGGCGGTTGCAGGCCGCCTCGAAGTGGCTGCGGCGGGTTTCGGACTCCGACAGGCTGGTCGAGAAGGCGGTGCTGTTCACCACCTCGCACAGCGCCATGACTTCGTCGCCATCCGGCGTGTAGGCCAGCGGGACCCCGTTCACCATGAACTGCCCGGTCTGGGCCGGATGATTGAACTGCCCCACCCAGCCGCGCTCGCGCATCAAGGTATACAGGGCCGCGTAATCGCCGCGCGGCGTGCGCGTATCCGCCATCAGCTCGCCCCTGGCGTTGGTCTCCCAGCCCAGCAGCTCGCGGCTGTTGAAGATGTTGAGGTGGCCGCCGTTGTTGATGACGCCCCACTCCATGCCGTACAGCGCCAGGAAGCCCGGATGTGCCTGCGTGTAGGCGTCCGCGCTGGCCAGGCCGGCCTGGTACAAGGCCCGCGCCTTGCCGGCATCGGCGTCGGGCGCGCTGCCGTCGGAACCGTCGTACATGTGGTTGTGCTCCGAGGCGAGCAGGATGTCCAGTCCCTGCTTGTGCGCGAACGCGAAAGCCGCATCCGGGCCGTATGGCGAGCTGAGTGGCGGCTGTGCGCCCTTGCAGGCCGTGACTTCGGCGCCGCCGTCGCTGTGCTTGGTCTGGCTGTGCAGGTTGCCCAGGTAGACGGTGTAGGGCAGCGTACCGGGCGCCGGGGCGGCAGCGGGCGAGGAAGTCGCGCCAGGCAGCGGCTGGAAGCGCGGCATCCGTGGCTGTGAGGGTTTGCCGACCGCGATCTCCCAGTCCTGGCTGACCGCCTCGTGGCCGTCGCCGCGCAGCACGGCATGCAGCTTCACCTGGTAGATGCCAGGCGGCGCGGGCGAGCGGCCGATCCGCCCCGACCAGGGCACCGCCACGCTGACGCTGGATGCGGCCAGGGTCGCCCGGCCGCGCCAGCGCAGCGCTGTCCGGCCGCCGGGACGCACCAGCTCCACGCGCCAGTCGACGATCCCGGGGCGGTCGAGGCCGGGATAGTCGAAGCTCAGCGTGAATGTGCGCTGCTGCGCCGCCCCCGCCTGGAAGTGCGCGTACAGGGTGGCTTCGAATTCCTTGTGTTCAGCCGGGGCGGCAGTGGCCAGGCCGCAGCTCAACAACAAGGCGCTAAGGGAGAGGGAAATAAGTGAGGTTTTCATGATGCAATTTTTGCAATTGCATCGATTTCGGCCTTGCGCCGGGATACCTGAAAATTGTATTTTTATCTACAAACTATGCGTGCGCTCAAGTTGCCATTCGATTAACTTAACGGAGGATGTTTAGTAAAACACATGCTAAACACAGGGGGAAACGCGCCTGTTTAGTTGCCTGAGAGTCAAACCCGGCCATAATCCGCTGACACAGTCCGGCCCACCGGGCGACACATGTATGGAGACAGCATGACAGTTCGTTTCAAGCACGAATCCCTCTCCCTGACTTTGCTGGCGGCGCTGGCGTTCTCCACCCTGCCTGCACAGGCCGCCACATCAGGTTCGCCTGCGAGCGCCGTCAATGTCTTCATCGGCACCGGCGGCGACGGCCACACCTTCCCGGGCGCCAGCCGGCCTTTCGGCATGGTGCAGCTCAGTCCCGACACCCAGGTGCGCCACTTCCGCCAGAGCTATCCCTGGGCGTCCGGCTACCGCCATGACGATACGTCCATCCTCGGCTTCTCGCACACCCACTTCTCCGGCAGCGGCCACTCGGACCTGGGCGACGTGCTCCTGATGCCCTACAGCGGCGAGACCAAGCTGGAGCCGGGCTATCCCGAGCGTCCCTTCTCCGGCTACCGCTCGCGCTTCTCGCACCAGGAGGAGAAGGCCGAACCGGGCTATTACGCCGTGCGCCTGAAGGACAACGAGGTCGACGTCGAGCTCACCGCCAGCGAGCGCGTGGGCCTGCACCGCTACCGATTCCACAAGGATGCGCAGGCCAAGGTGATCCTCGACCTGCGCTCCAGCATCTACGACTACGGCAGCAAGAACCTGTGGTCGCGCCTGCGCGTACGCGACGCCACCACGCTCACCGGCATGCGCGAGACGCGCGGCTGGGCGCCAGGCCGCCAGCTCTACTTCGCCGTCAAGTTCTCGCGCCCGATGAGCGCGCGCCAGCTGCACAACCGCGAGGAAGCCGTCGAATACCGCGGTTTCGCGGCGCCGGGCAAGACGCCCCAGGACAAGGTGCTGGTCGAGGGCAAGGCCCTGGTCGCGGCGCTGGAATTCGGCGCGCCGCAGGACGGCACGCTGATGGTGAAGGTCGCGGTCTCGCCGGTGAGCGAAGACAATGCGCTGGCCAACCTGGAAGAGATGCCGGGCTGGGACTTCGAGGCCGAGCGCGCCCGCGCCGGCGCCGCCTGGAACGAGGCGCTGTCGGCGGTGAAGGCGGATGCGCCCGAGCCGATGCGCACCATGTTCTACACCAGCCTGTATCACAGCATGCTGGCGCCCTCGCTGTTCATGGACCGCGACGGCCGCTATCGCGGGCCGGACAACCAGGTGCACCAAGCGAAGAACTTCCGCTTCCACTCGACCTTCTCGCTGTGGGACACCTACCGCGCCCTGCACCCGCTGCTGACCCTTGTCGCGCCGGAGCGCCGCAATGCCGACTTCGTCAATTCGCTCATCGCCGCCCAGCAGCACAGCCCCTACGGCATCCTGCCGGTGTGGTCCTTCCACGGCCTGGAGACCTGGTGCATGATCGGCTACCACGCGGTGCCGGTGATCGCCGACGCCTACATGAAGGGCATCCGCGGCTTCGATCCCGACCAGGCGCTGAAGGCGATGACGGCCAGCGCCGAATACGGCCCCTACGGCGGCCTGGAACACTACATGAAGCTGGGCTACGTGCCGATCGACCGCGAACCGGAAGCCGCGTCCAAGACCGTGGAATACGCCTTCGACGACTGGACCATCGCGCGCATGGCCGAGAAGATGGGCAGGAAGGACGTCGCCGCCCGCTACTACCAGCGCGCCCAGAACTACCGCAACGTGTTCGACAAGGAGACGGGCTTCATCCGCGCCCGCAAGTCCACCGGCGAATTCCGCACCCCCTTCAACCCGGTGCAGTCGAACTTCGGCAGCGATTACACCGAGGGCAGCGCCTGGCAGTATTCCTGGTATATGCCGCACGATAACGCGGGCCTGATCGCCATGCTGGGCGGGGACACGGCCCTGGTGTCCAAGCTGGACCAGGTCTTCGACGCCAAGGTCGAAGACAAGGTCTATGCCCACATGGAAGACATCTCGGGCCTGATCGGCCACTACGCCCACGGCAACGAGCCATCGCACCACGTGGCCTACCTCTACAACTTCGCCGGCGCCCCCTGGCGCACCCAGGAACGCCTGACCCACATCATGGCGACCCAGTACGCCAACCGCCCGGATGGCCTGTCGGGCAACGACGACCTGGGCCAGATGTCGGCCTGGTTCGCCTTCACCGCGCTCGGCTTCTACCCGGTGGCGCCGGCCTCCAACGAATACGTGATCGGCCGTCCCTTCCTCGACAAGGCGGTGCTGAACCTGCCGAACGGGAAGCGCTTCACGGTGCGCGCCGAGCAGCTGAGCGAGGCCAATCGCTACGTCGGCCGCGTCACCCTGAACGGCAAGCCGCTGGCCAGGACCTTCCTGCGCCACGAAGACATCGTCGCCGGCGGCGAACTGGTATTCACGATGCAGGCCATCCCGAACAAGGACTGGGGCAAGGAACCCAGCGCCCGTCCCTACACCCAAACCCGCTACTGACAACACATGATGAACACGAACACGATCATCCGCTGCGCCGCCACCCTGCTAGCCGCCAGCGCATTCAGCGCCACCGCCCAGGTGGTCCAGAAAGTGAGCGACCCGGTCGAATGGGTCAATCCCCTGATGGGCACCGCCAGCAAGCCCGAACTCTCGAACGGCAACACCTATCCGGCGATCGCCGTCCCCTGGGGCATGAACTTCTGGACGCCGCAGACCGGCAAGATGGGCAACGGCTGGGCCTACACCTACGACGCCGACAAGATCCGCGGCTTCAAGCAGACCCACCAGCCTTCCCCGTGGATGAACGACTACGGCCAGTTCGCCGTCATGCCGGTGACGGGCGCCAAGCGCTTCGACCAGGACAAGCGCGCCAGCTGGTTCTCGCACAAGTCGGAAACCGCCAAGCCCTATTACTACAGCGTCTACCTGGCCGACGCCGACGTCACCACCGAGATCGCGCCGACCGAGCGCGCGGCCCAGTTCCGCTTCACCTTCCCCAAGTCCGATGCCAGCTATGTCGTGGTCGACGCCTTCGACAAGGGCTCCTACGTGAAGGTCCTCCCTGGCCAACGCAAGGTGATCGGCTACAGTACCAAGCACGCGCGCGGTCCGCTGCCGAAGAACTTCCGCAACTATTTCGTGATCGAGTTCGACCAGCCCTTCGCCTCCACCGATACCTGGCAGGGCGACAAGCTCCTCGAGGGCAAGCTGGAAACCGAAGGCGATCATAGCGGCGCCTTGCTCGGCTTCAAGACCGCCAAGGGCCAGAAGGTCCACATGCGCGTCGCTTCCTCGTTCATCAGCTTCGAGCAGGCGGAACTGAACCTGAAGCGCGAACTGGGCCAGGACGACTTCGACGCCACCCGCGCCAAGGGCAAGGCCGCCTGGAACAAGGTGCTCGGCCAGCTCCAGGTGGAAGGCGGCACGGTCGACCAGACCCGCACCTTCTATTCGAGCCTGTACCGCACGGTGCTGTTCCCGAACAAGATGTACGAGATCGATGCGGCCGGCAAGCCGGTGCACTGGAGCCCGTATAACGGCCAGGTCCTGCCCGGCCGCCTGTTCGCCGGCACCGGCTTCTGGGATACCTTCCGCGCCCTCTACCCCTTCCTGAACCTGGTCTACCCCTCGATCAACAGCGAGATGCAGGAAGGCCTGGCCAACGCCTACAAGGAAGGCGGCTGGCTGCCGGAGTGGTCCAGCCCGGGCTACGCCGACATCATGGTCGGCAACAACTCGGCCTCGGTGGTGGCGGACGCCTGGATCAAGGGCGTGCGCGGCCAGGACATCGAAACCCTGTGGCAGGCGCTCAAGCACGGCGCCAACAACGAAGGCCCGATGACGGCCGTGGGCCGCGCCGGCGTGAAGTACTACAACGAGCTGGGTTACGTGCCGTATGACGTGGGCATCAACGAGAACGCCGCGCGCACCCTGGAATACGCCTACGACGACTTCACCATCTACCAGCTCGGCAAGGCGCTGGGCAAGCCGAAGTCGGAGATCGAGATCTACGCCCAGCGCAGCCTGAACTACAAGAAGCTGTTCGATCCGGAGACCGGCCTGATGCGCGGCCGCAAGCGCGACGGCAGCTTCCAGACACCGTTCAACCCGTTCAAGTGGGGCGACGCCTTCACCGAGGGGAACAGCTGGCACTACTCGTGGTCCGTGTTCCACGACGTGGCCGGGCTGGCGGACCTGATGGGCGGGCGCAAGGCCTTCGTCGACAAGCTCGACATGGTGTTCTCGCTGCCGCCGGTCTACGACGAAAGCTATTACGGTTCGGTGATCCACGAGATCCGCGAGATGCAGATCGCGAACATGGGCCAGTACGCGCACGGCAACCAGCCGATCCAGCACATGACCTACCTGTACAACTACGCGGGCGCGCCGTGGAAGTCCCAGCACTGGATCCGCGAGACCATGGACCGCATGTACGCGCCCACGCCGGACGGCTACTGCGGCGACGAGGACAACGGCCAGACCTCGGCCTGGTACGTGTTCTCGGCGCTGGGCTTCTATCCGGTCACGCCGGGCGTGAACCAGTACGTGGTGGGCACGCCGCTGTTCAAGAAGGCCACCGTCAAGCTCGAGAACGGCCGCAGCTTCACGGTCAGCGCCAAGGGCGACGGCCGCTACGTGGACGCCCTGCGTGTCAACGGCCGCGCCGTCGAGCGAAACTGGCTGGGCCATGAAGAGCTGATGGGCGGCGCCAAGCTGGATTTCAGCATGTCCGCCAAGCCGAACATGAAGCGCGGCACCCGCGAGCAGGATGCGCCCTACTCGCTGTCGCGCGACCAGCAACGCTAAGAGGACAGGATGCCCGACTTCTTTTCGCCCGACACGCTGACCCGGCATGTGGCCGACACGATGTCGTTCTACTATCCGCGCTGCGTCGATCCGAGCGGCGGCTTCTATCACTACTTCCTGGACACGGGGACGGTGTACGACCGCAGCACGCGCCACCTGGTGTCCAGCACCCGCTTCGTGTTCGTGTTCGCGAACGCCTGGCGCCAGTTCGGCAAGGACGAGTACCTGGACATGGTGCGCCACGGGATCGACTTCCTGCGCCATGCGCACCGCAATCCGGACACCGGCGGCTATGCGTGGCAGCTGCGCTGGCAGGACGGGAAGGCCGAGGTACTGGACGGCGACAACCACTGCTACGGCCTGGCCTTCGTGCTGCTGGCCTATTCGCATGCCCTGATGGCCGGCGTGGAGGAAGCGCGGGCATGGATCGCCGAGACCCTGGCCCTGATGGAAGAGCGCTTCTGGGAAGAAGAACACGGCCTGTACGCCGACCAGGCCAGCGCCGACTGGTCGCGGCTGGACAGCTATCGCGGCCAGAACGCCAACATGCACGCCTGCGAAGCCTTACTGGCGGCTTACCGCGCTACCGGCGAGCTACCCTACCTGCATCGTGCCGAGACCCTGGCCACCAACATCACCCAGCGCCAGGCCGGCCGCGCGGGCGGCATGATCTGGGAGCACTACAAGCAGGACTGGCAGGTCGACTGGGAATTCAACCTGCACGACAAGGCCAACCTGTTCCGGCCCTGGGGTTACCAGCCGGGGCACTTCACGGAATGGAGCAAGCTGCTGCTGCAGCTCGAGGCGCATGGCGAACAGCTGGCGGGATCACGGGACTGGCTGCTGCCGGCCGCCCAGGACCTGTACGCCACGGCGCTGCGCTATGCCTGGGACAAGGAGCACGGCGGCCTGCACTACGGCTTTGCGCCGGACGGCACGGTGTGCGATTCGGATAAATACTTCTGGGTGCAGGCAGAGACCCTGGCGGCGGCCGCGCTGCTGGGCGCACGCACCGGGGCGGAACGCTACTGGCTCGACTACGAAAGGCTGTGGAACTACTGCTGGGAGCATTTCGTCGACCACGAGCACGGGGCCTGGTACCGCATCCTGACGCGCGAGAACGTCAAGTATTCGAACGAGAAGAGCCCGGCCGGGAAGGTGGATTACCACACGATGGGGGCATGCTACGACATCCTTCCGGCGCTGGCGCGCCGCCGTAGCGGAAATTAAGAAGTCAGCCACCGTCGCCCCGGCGGAGGCCGGGGCCCAAGTTCAGCGTCTCGACAGCTCTTGCAAACTTAGGTTCCGGCCTGCGCCGGAACGACGTTCATGCCTTAACTAAACGTTCAGAAGTGATATTCGGCCCGCACCATCGGCGTGCTGGCGCGCTGCCCACGCCCCCCGGTGGTCACACGCGAATTCCCGAACTTGTTGTTCCAGAACTGATACTCCACCCCGATACGGAAGCGGTTCTTCTTCTGCCCGTAGCGCGCGCCGATGTCGTACATCAGCTGCATGTCGATGTTGGTCTCCGCGCTGGTCGGGTTGCCCACTTCGTCCAGCCCTTTGGCCGCGATGAAGTTCGCATAGCCCTCGAACGACCAGCCCTCGGCCACCGGAATACCCCAGCTGGCGCTCAGCATCGGATGGTTGTCGTAGGTGTAGCGCCGTCCCGCCACGCCGGAGATCGGCGGGAAGGCGCCGCTCGGCGCATTGCTTTCGTGGATCAGGAGCAGGCTGGTGTTGAGGAAGCCCGGCACGTCCCACATCAGGGTCGGGCCCAGCACCAGCATGCGCTTGCGCGAGTTGTAGCCCACGTCTTCCTTGTGGTTCAGGTCGAAGCCGCCCGTCAGGCCCAGGCCCTTGACCGGGCCGAAGCGCAGCTCGCGGCCGCTGAGGGCGCCGATATCCAGGGTGTGGCGGTACAGCAGGTAGGCTTCTTCCGCGCCCGAGCTGTCGGTCAGCGACTTCGGATCCTTGCTGTCGGACTTGAGCAGGTCCAGGTTGAAGTAGTTGCTGCCGTACTTGTAGCCGCTGGCGTGGGTCAGCGCGAGCACGTGCTTGTTGATGTGCTCCGGGTTGAAGGGCTCGGCGAAGCGGGTGCCGTAGCGCCAGCTGACCGCGTTGTCGCTCCAGTCGAGCGCATTCGCCGCGCCGGCGGCGAGCATCAGGGCGGCGCAGCAGGCGCCGCGGATGGTCTTGGTCATGTCATTGTCCTTTTGTCGTGTTTGCGGCGGCCAGGCGCACTTCGATCCGGTGCAGGCGCGCGTCGTCGGCCAGCATGATACTTGGTTCGGGCAGCGGCTCGCCATCCAGCGTCATTCCTTCCTCTCCGTCACGGCTCACCACGATCTCGTAGATCGTCCTGCGGTAGCGGTAGCGCAGCCGGAATCCCGGCATGCCGGGCGCCAGGCGCGGCGCCAGCAGCAGGCGCTGTCCCACGCGCTCCAGGCCCAGCAGCGACTCCACGATCAGCAGCCAGGCCCACGCCGCCGCGCCAGTGTAGCAGCCGCCGATGGCGCGTCCGGCATCCGGCTCTATCGTGCGCACGCCGTCGGTCAGGAAATACGGGGGCGCCGCGTAGCGGGCGCAGTCGGCTGCCGTGGCCGTGCGCGCCGTCGGGTCGAGCGTACGCGCCGCCTGCCAGGCGCGCGCCGCGTCATCCATCCGGGCGAAGCCGATGCCGGACCAGGCGGCGGCGCGGTGGTCCTGGCCGGGCCAGGCTTCCAGTCCCTCTGCCCAGTGGCGGTCGTAAGGGGGCTCGGTGCGCAGGGCAAGTTCGCCCAGCAGGCGATCCCCGGCCGCTTCCATCGCCTGCGTGGCGCGCGCGGCGCCGGCCTGCAGCGCCCAGGCCTGGCTCGCCAGGTCGATGCGGCAGAGGCCATTGGCGCCGGAACCCAGCGCGCCGCCGTCGGCAAGATAAGCCCAGCGATACCACTGGCCGTCCCAGCCATGCTCTTCCAGCTGGGCCGCGAGCGCCAGCGCCGCGCCGCGGCAGGTGGTGGCGAAGCCGAAGTCGCCGCGACGGTCCGCCACTTCGGCGAAGCGCTGCAGAACCACGCCCATGAAGAAGCCCAGCTGCACGCTCTCGGTGCGGCTGCCGGGACCGTGCGCTTCCTCGTGCAGGCGGGCGCCGGCCAGGGGCAGGCCGCGCGCGCCGAACTGCAGGCAGCCGCGCAGGCCATGCACGCAATGCTGGTACAGGTCTTCCACCGCCGCCACGCGCGAGGCGCCGCTCTCCCCCGCCTCGACCGGGTTCTCGCCCAGCACCGACTGGTCGCCCGTCACTGCCAGGTAGCGCGCCAGGGCGAAAGGCAGCCACAGGAAATCCTCGGCCGCGGGCGGCGGTCCCGCCTCGACCTCGCGCGCGGCGCGCAGCAGCTGATCGCGCAGCAGTTCGGGGCGGGCGTGCAAGGCGGCCAGCGCGGATTGCAGCCGGATGGCGAAGGCCGGCGCACCCATGGTGCAATTGATGGCCTGGTAGAGCAGCCAGCCGTTGGCAAGCAGGTCGAGCTTGGGCTCGGCCGAGGCCAGCTCGACGCAGCCGAGCGTGTCTTCCCACCAGCGGCGCAGCTGTTCCCAGGCGGCTGACGCGCCTTGTGCACCGCCGTGGCGCTGGACCATGCGGCTGGCGTCCAGGCTGCCGGGGCCGGTGACGCCGAGCACGAACACCAGTTCGCACTCTTCGCCCGGCTGCAAGGGCACGGCCACCTGCAGAGCGCCGCAAGGCTCCAGTCCCGCGCCGGTGCTGCCGGACAGGCCGGCGCGCCCCATTGCCGCCGGGCGCGCCAGGTTCCCGGACTGGCCAAGGAATTCGAGACGGTCGGCACTGACGGCGACGTGCTCGGCGTCCGCATGGAAGAAGGCCACCTTGTCGCCGAAGCCGGCGCCAAAGGCATTGCGCGCGAACAGGGCGCCGCTGGCGAGGTCGGCGCCGGTCACGATCTGCAGGCCGGGCGCCGACGCCGGGTCGTCCAGCACCCACTCCACATACCCGGTCGCGCTCAGGCGGCGCGGCGCGCTGCTGTCGTTACGCAGGCGCAGCACCGCATACTTGAGCGGCACATCCAGCGCCGCGAAGCAGCGCAGTTCGGAGCGGATGCCGTGCGCGCGATGCTCGAACACGCTGTAGCCAAAGCCATGGCGGACCAGGTAGGGCTCACCGGACCCAGCCGGCCATGGGGTGGGAGACCAGAACACGCCGCTGTCCTCGTCGCGTACATAGAACGCCTCTTCCGCCGTCACGCGCGCGCCGTGGTGACCGCACCATGTGCTGGCGTCGCCGCGTTCCGAGACCACGCTGCCGAAATCGATGTTGGCCAGCAGGTTGACCCAGGGTACGGGAGGCGCCGGCGCATCGGCGGCGATCCTCACCACGTATTCCCGGCCATCCTGGGTGAAGCCGCCGATACCGTTGCCGTGCACGAGTGCCGGGGCCTGGAACGCGGGCGTGTCCGCCGTCCATGCGTGCGCCTCCGGCGCCGGCTCGAGCAGCGGCGGCAGCGTGCCGCGGGGGCGCGCCGCGCGGCGCAGCTGGTCGTGCAGGCCGCCACGTTCTTCCAGCAGTACGGCGCTGGCGATGGAGCGCAGCAGGATGCGGTCTTCCTGCGGCACCTCGGGCAGCAGGTGCACATGCACGCCGCCCGGCTGCTCGAAGGAGGATGGGTCGAGCACCGGCGCGGCCAGGTGCATCACCTGCTCGCGCGCCGCGGCGCTGTCGCACAGCACCAGCAGGTCGACCGCCAGGCCGCGGCTGCGCCAGTAGGCGTGCGCCTGCAGGGTCTGGCGCACCAGGTCGGATTCCGGTCCCTGGCCGGCCTGCAGCAGCAGTACCGGCAGGTTCCCGCCGATCCCGTAGGGCGCCAGGTCGGCGCGGCCGCGCACGTTGCGGGCGATGACGGCGGCGTCGGTGCGCAGCGCCGGCACCGGGCGCAGCAGGCAGCCGGCCAGGCGGGTGTACAGCTGGGCGTCGGCCTCGCTCACTTCCATGCGGCGCAGGAAGGCCTGGCCATGGGTCCACGCCGCTTCCACCGCGTGGTCGACGGCGTGGCCGGACTGGAAGCGCTGCGCCAGCTCGCGCGCCGCCGCCAGGCCGCCGGCCGCGCCCAGCACCAGGTCCACCGTCGCTTCCTGGCCGGGCGCCAGGGCCAGGCTGCGGCGCATCGCCAGCAGCGGCTGGTCCGGTTCCGGATCGATACCACCGAGCTCACCGCCGGCCAGCACCGCTTGCGGCGCCAGCAGGTCGTGGCCGTGCCGGATAAAACGCGCGCGGCCGGTCTCGAAGCTGG
Source organism: Massilia sp. ZL223 (assembly GCF_018119395.1). GTDB lineage: Bacteria > Pseudomonadota > Gammaproteobacteria > Burkholderiales > Burkholderiaceae_D > Telluria. The sequence continues at coordinate 62,963 of NZ_JAGPWD010000002.1, read as the reverse complement.
CGTCGCCGGAGATGCCACGCACCGTCATCAGGTGCAGCACGACCGGCGCGTCCGGTGCGCTCACGCACATCAGCGCTCCGGCCTGCTCCTCCAGCCAGGTTGCCACGCCGCTGCGCCTCCCCGCTTCGGCAGGCGGCGCCGCCAGTTCGACACAGCTGGTCAGCTCCAGGATGCGCGGCGCCTGGCCGCGGTTGGCGATGCGGATGCGGCGCAGTTCCACATCCTCGTCGGGCGCCACCACCACGTCGGTCACCATGTCGATGCCGTGGTCGTGGCGGCGGAAGCTGGCGCGCCCCTCGGCGAACACGGCTTCGATCCGTTCCGGCTGCGCCAGCGTAGGCTGCAGGGTGTTCGACCATAGCTGGCCGCTTTCCGTGTCGCGCACGTAGCAGGCCATGCCGGTACTGCCCTCGCGCGTCAGCAGGCGGTCTTCCCAGCGGGTCCTGGTGGCGCCGTCGCTGGACACCACCGCGTGCAGGCTGCCGTTCGAGAGCAGCTGGACTTCGGGCAGCGCCGTATCGCCTTGCGCGATGACACGGGCGTAGGCGCGCGCAGGCGGAAGCTCGTCCTGCGGAAGGCCGGCGCCGTAGCGCACGGGCGCCGCCGCGCCGGAGGCAGGCAAGGGTTCCTGCAGCAGGCCGCTGGCGGCGCGCAGTTCGGGATCGGCCAGGAAGCGGCGCTGCATCGGCGCTTCCAGCAGCGCCTGCGCCAGCGCCAGCATGCCCATGGCCTGGTGCCGCGCCAGCCATGCGCGCACCACCACCTTGCGCTCGCCCTGGGGTAGGCGCGAGGACGCGTAGTCGGCCGCCTCGTAGTAGCCGTGCTCGCCCAGCAATCCCTCGGCCGTCATCCGCTCCAGGTTGGCCAGGCTGAGCGCCGGGGCCACGGGCAGCGCCAGCAGGGCCGCATAGGGGGCGGCCACCAGCTCGTCCGGCGCGCGCCGCTGCAGCGCCGCGGCGGGAATGCCGAAGCGCCTGACCAGGTAGCGCGCGGAACCGTCGACCGCATTGCAGCCGGATTCCGAGAAGCCCCAGGGCACATCGTGCCGCTGCGCATGCGCGGCCTGGGCGCGCACCAGGCCGCGCGCCGCGCCGTCGAGCAGGGTATCGCGCCAGGACGGCATCAGCACCTGGGGCGCCAGGTAGTCCGACAATGCGCCGCAGCGCGACAGCAGCAGCGCGCCGGCTTCCTCGATGCGCACCGGCCGGCCGAGCGACTGCCAGTGCTCCTGTCCCAGCTGTCCCTGGGCCACCGCCGCGTAACTGGCCATGCGCGCTTCCGATGCCAGCAGGTCGCAGCTGTCGCTGTCGAGGCGCTCGTCGCGCACGTGGTAGCCCGCCGCCAGCAGGCCGGCCGTGCTGTCGACCAGGGCGCGGAAATCCATCTTCGCCAGCTCGCGCGCCTGCTCCGCCAGCTCCCTGGCGCGCGCCAGGCGGCGCCGCGCGCAGTCGCGGCCCTCGGCCACGTGACGCGCCAGGGCGGCGTTCGATCCCGGCGGTTCGAAGGCGGCCAGCTCGCGCAAGGTCGGGATGCGCGTCAGGTCGGCGCCGATCACGTATTCCTGGGCCGTGCGCATCCATGGCGCCAGGGCCAGCACTTCGTCGAGCTGGGCCTCGCACTGGGCTGCCAGGCGCACGGCCCAGTTGCGCAGGCCGGCCGGCGCGTCCTCCGGCAGCGACTGGCTGAGCCGGCGGGCTTCGGCCGCTACCGCGCGCAGGCAGTCCGCCAGGCCCGGCAAGGTGTCGGTGGCCCGGCAGCGGTCCGGCTCGAGGGTGCGGGCGACGGCGGCCACCGCGCTGCGGACGGATGGCGGCGCGTCGGCTGCGCAATCCTCGACCACGCGCAGCGCCGCCCGGATGCCGTCCAGCTGCGCGGCGCCGGCGACGGGGCGGTCCGGCAGCTCGTCCAGGCCGGCCGCCAGGATGCGCAGCGCCAGCAGCAGGCTGCCGCTGTCGGCGGTGGAGACGAAGGCCGGCTCCACGGGCGCCAGGGTGGCGCCGTCGTACCACGCGAACAAATGCCCGCGCCAGCTCTCCAGCAGCTCCATCGAGGCGAGGATGGACTGGGTGCGCGCCAGCAGCTTGCCGGCCGTGAGGAAGCCGAAATCGTGCGCGGCCAGGCCTGCCAGCAGCGACAGGCCCATGCCGGCGGGCGAGACGCGCGCATCCACGGCGGGCTGCGGATGCTCGAGCACCGCTTCCGGCGCCAGGCGCTTGGCGCCGGGATGGTCTTCGAAGAAGCTCCAGCTGCGCCGCGCCAGCGCCTTGAGGAAGACGGTTTCGGCGCCGCTGAAGCGCGGCGCGCGCTGGCGCGAGGGCTGGCTGAGCCACCATGCCAGGGTGGGCGACAGGAACCAGACCAGCAGCAGCGGCGCGGCCGAGAACAGGGCGTAGGGATTGGCGAAGGTCAGCAGCACCGCCGTGCCCACCGCGAGCGCGGGCGCGAACCACATGCTGCGCCAGTTGTTGACGATGGCGGCGCTCGGCCGCGCCAGGAAGGCCGGGCGCGACTCCAGCAGCCGGCGGCGCGACACCTTGCGGCGCCACAAGGCCTTGGCGGCGGCGTCCATCTGGCAGTAGGCGGCATGCGGCAGGAAGGCGACCGACAAGGCGGCGCGCACCAGCGGCACGCGGGCGCCGCGCGCCCAGCCGTCCAGGTGCTGGCGCCAGGGCGCGTCGTGCGGACGGTCGGCCAGCGCCACCAGGCTGCCCGCCAGGGCCGGCAGGAAGAACACCGCCAGCACGGCCATGCTCCAGAACACCGGCGCGGCCAGCAGCGACCAGCACAGGATCAGCAAGACCAGCAGCGCGGGCTCGGCCAGGCTGTCGCGCAGGCGGTCGAACAGGCGCCAGCGCGCATCCGGCTGGACCAGGGAGGCTGCCCGGCTCCCCAGGCGGCCGGCGATCTGCCAGTACGCCCTACCCGCGCGGTGGCGACGCAGTGCGTGCTCGCCATAGCTGGCGGGATGCAGGACGCCGAGCCGCAGGTCGTGCACGCTGCCGCAGCGCAGGCGGTCTTCTTCCGGCAAGCCGGGCGCGAAACGTTCTTCGTCGCGGCTGTCGCCGCAGGCGCGCTGCCAGGCGTCGACATCATAGATCGCGGCCCAGCCCAGGCCCGCGTCGTCGCCGGCGCCGCAGCCCGCCCCGTGCGCGGCCCAGGTGCCGGCGCCGTCTCCCCACAGGCGCTCGTAGCGGGTTGCGCCCTGCTCCGGCGGCGCGGCGCGCAGGCTGGGACGCAGCAGGCCGTGGCCTTCGAGTACGCGGCCGTCCTTGCCCAGCACCGGCTGGTTCAGCGGATGCGCCATCGCCGCCACCAGGCCGCGCGCGGCGTCGATCGGCAGGCCGGTCGCGGCATCGATGGCGATCACGTAGCGCACTTCAGCGAGAGCCTGCAGCGCGCCGGCCGCAAGGACGAAATGCTCGCGTGCCGCTCCGCACAGGTAGGCATTCAGGTCCGCCAGCTGGCCCAGGCGCCGCTGGCGCCCGATCCAGGCATGTTCGCTGGCGCTCCAGGTGCGCGCCCGCACCAGCAGCAGGAAGGGTTCGATCCTGGCGGTCGCCGCATCCGGCTCGCCATGCTCGTCGTAGGTTTCGACCACCTGCTCGTGGCCGTATGCCGCATTCAGCGCCTCGATGCCCCTGCGCGCCTGTTCCAGCAGGGCGGCGTCTTCCGGCATCTGCTCGCTGCCGGCATCCGGCAAGTCGGCCAGCAGGCAGAAACGCAGGCGCGGGTCGCGGTTGCCGAGGTAGCGCACCTCCAGGTCGCGGCACAGCGCGGCCACCTGTTCCTGGTCGCGCAGCGCGGCCGACACGGCGACAATGGTTTGGGCGCCCTTCGGGATGCCGGCGCCGAAGTCCATGCGCGGCGTCGCGGGCGGCGATGCGATCCAGCCGTTCATCATGCGCACCAGTGCGCGCGCCAGTTCGCTGGCGCCCACCAAGGCCAGCAGGCCGATCACCACCAGCAGCGCGATGCCGGCGCCGTCCTGCCGCGCATGCACCACGAGCGCCGCCGCGAACAGCAGGCTGAAGGAGCAGACGGCGCCGATGCGCAGCCCCAGGCTGCGGCGTCCCAGCCGGCGCATCGGGCTTGCGCCGCCGCGCAGGCGCTCTTCCAGCTGCGCGCGGCCCGCTCCCGCCAGGTAGAAGCCGACGTGGCGGGTGCGCCGGTCCAGCCCTCCCTCGCCCGGCGCCAGGTGCACGCCGGCCAGCGCCAGCGCTTCCTGCGCCACCTCGGTCTCGCTGTGTCCCGTGGCCTGGGCCAGGCGCTCGACGGCGTGCCGGTACAGGTCGCGCGTGGGCCCGTCCATGCGGCCATAGCCGCCGTCCGGATCGCCGCGCAGCACCTGCTCGACCGCGCCGATGTCCTCGGCGAAGGCGCGCCAGTCGACCCCGCCCGCCAGGCGCAGGCTGTCCAGGCTGTTGGCGGCGGAAACGGCGTCGTCGGCCTGTTCGCTGTGTTCGAGCTGGATCTGCTGGGCGATGCTGCCGCCCTCGTCCTGCAGGCGCGCATCGACCCAGTCGAGCGCCTGCGCCAGCAGCGCGCCCTGCCCTTGCAGGCGGCGCGCCAGCTCGGCCACGAAGCTGCTGCCCAGCGGCTGCACCCCGCGCGCCATGTCGGCTACCAGCAGGATCAGGTCTCCCGGGCGCTGTTCGCTGGTGTCGACCATGCGCGCGGCCCAGCCGGCCGCCTTGTCGCGCTCCAGGCAGGCGCGCGCGGCGCGCTGGGCCAGGCGGCGCAGGTTGTCGATCAGCGCCATGCGCAGCAGGCAGGGCAAGGCGTCCAGTTCGGCCAGCGCCAGCGGCGCGCCTTCCTGGTAGGCGGAGAGGAAGCGCGACAGCTGGTCCGGCTCCACCTTGCCGTCGCCATGCGCAACCGCTTCCAGCACCAGCCGCCAGGCGCGCGGCTCGCCGTCCGCTTCTCCTCCGGCTTTCAGGCGCGGCAGCGGACGCACGCCGTGCAGCAGCTGGCCGCGCGCCAGGCGCACCTGGGCGTCGATCAGGTGGTATTGGCCGAGCAGGCGGCTGCCGGCGGGCGGCAATTCGATGCCCGCGTGGGCGGCGCGGTCGAGCGCATCGCAGGCCTGGGCAATGGCCGCAGCGTTCTCGTCCAGCAGGGAAAGCAGGTCGGAGGCGGAAGCAGGGGCGGCCGGCTGGTGGCTCCCGGCGAGCTGGCGGCCGTGCACGGCCAGCTGGGCCGCGCTGAGGGGCGCGGCACGCAAGGGTATGTCATCGCCCTGACCGTGGCCAGGACGCGCAGGCGGCTCGTCGGCCATCGGATTGTTCTCCAGTTTCGACAGAAACACACAGGCGCGCGCCGCCGGAGGCGCGCTGCCTCCACCATGCTAGAAGAATGGCATGGCGGATACTGTGCGGTGCCGAACAAAGGCGCTGGAGAGGCCGCCCTTGTTGCCCGGATGAGTCAGTGCGCGAGGGCGACGCCGCCGGCCAGGCACCAGGTGTGGGAGCGTCCGAGGCGGCGCAGCAGGCGGGCGGCGCGCAGGCTGCGGGCGCCGCTGCGGCAGACGAACAACAGCGGACGGGTGTCGCCGGCCAGGAAGTGGCTTGCATGTTCGGCCAGGCGCGCCAGCGGCAGGTTCTGAGCCGGCCGGCCATGCAGGCGCGCTTCGCCGGCGCCATGCTCGCGCAGGTCGCGCACATCGACGACCAGGGCGTCCGGATGCTGCTCCAGCCAGTCCATTGCGGCTGCGCTGTCGAGCTCCATGCCCTCCTCGCCCAGCGGGGCGGACGCCGCCAGGGCGACCGGGCGCTCGCTGTCGGCGCGGCAGCACAGGGCTCCCTGCGCCAGTTCGGGCCAGACCTCGCGGCCGCCGGCGAACACGAAGCGCGGGGCGTCCCGCGTGCCGAACAGGTAGACGTCGCCGCCGCCATGCTCCACACGCGTCAGGAGCGCGCCGCCGAATTCGATGGAGGCGGAAGCCGCCGGCCAGCCGGCTGCGCCGCCGAATGCACGGCCCAGGGCCGCGGCGCCCGCGTCATCCATGCCGGTATGCAGGGCAGCCAGCAGGCGGTAGCCGCCCGCGCGCAGCATGTGCGCGGTGCGCGCGGCCTGGGCGGCCGGCGGATCGATCGCGATGCAGGAACGCGCGGCGGCATCGAACAGCAGCCAGCCGGTCTTGCCTTCGGCGTCGAGCTGGGCCAGGCCCACGCCACCCAGCAGGGGCGACGGCGCCAGCACGGACATGGCCAGGGCGCGGCCGCAGCGCGCGATCTGGGCGCAGGCGCGGTCGATGGTGGCCTCGTCCACGAGAGGACCGAAGGACATGCGCACCGCCGACGCGCTGCGCTCCACCGGCAGGCCCATCGCATCCAGCACATAACTGGGCGCGGCCTTGGCCGCCGAGCAGGCCGAGCCCGCGCTGACGCGCACGCCGGCGGCGTCGAAGATCTCGAGCAGGTCCGAGCTGCTGGCGCCCGGCACCGAGAAGTTGAGGGTGGTGGGCAGCGCATGGTCCAGCGGCGCATTGAAGGCGATGTCCGGGAAGGCCATGCGCAGCGCCTGCACCAGGCGCGCGCGGCAGGCCAGCAGTTCTTCATGGCTGCGGAAGGTGTCGCCCCGTTCCAGCGCGGCCAGGACGGCGCCGAAGGCCGCGATGCCGGCCATGTTCTCGGTGCCGGAACGCTGGCCCTCTTCCTGCCCGCCTCCACACATCAGCGGCGTGTAGGGCGCGCCCTCGCGCACGTAGAGCATGCCGATGCCCTTGGGCGCGTACAGCTTGTGGCCGGAAAACGGCGCGTAATCGATGCGGGTGCTGGCCAGCGCCAGCGGCAGCTTGCCCAGGGCCTGCACGCAGTCGACCATCCACAGCGCCGCGCTGGCGGTGTCGATCAGCACCGACTCGATCGCGGCCAGGTCGGACACAACGCCGGTCTCGTTGTTGGCGGCCATGGTGCAGACCAGGGCGGCGCGCGGCGCCAGCTCGCGCAGCACGTCCAGCCGGTGGCGGCCGTCGGCATCGACCGGCAGCGCGCGCAGCTCCAAGCCCGTGCCCAGCAGCCGGTTCCAGTGCGCCAGGCTTTCCGGCACGGCCTTGTGCTCGGTGGCGCCGTAGAGCAGCAGATCGCCGCAGGCCTCGCCGCGCGCACGGCGTTCGCGCACGGCGCACAGGGCCGACAACACCGCGGTCTGGATGCCTTCGGTGGCGCCGCTGTTGAACATGACCCTGCCCGCCGGCGCACCGATCACGCGGCGCGCCGCCGCCCGCGCCGCTTCGCGCAATGCGCGTGCGCGCAGGCCGGAAGCATGGCTGCTGCTCGGGTTGCCGAAGCACTCGCCCATCGCTGCGGTGGCGGCCTCGATGGCGGCCGGGAGGACGGGAGACGTTGCATTGGCGTCAAGGTAGATTTCAATGTTCATGAATAGGTGACAAAAAAACAAAAAGTAGTCGCATATCGTCTTATTGTTAAGTAATATATGCTACGGATTTCAAGCGGTAGGGACGTCCTAAATTCACTGGTTTATGGTCGAAATGAAGCATAATCATTCTCATAATCAATAAATCGACACATGAATTCTCTCGACAAGTTTGACTGCGCGATTCTTGCGGCATTGCAAGCGGACGCCACGCTCTCCATTTCCGGTCTCAGCGAGAAGGTCGGCCTGTCCAGCACCCCCTGCTGGAAACGGGTCAAACGCCTCGAGGAAGAGGGATATATCGAAAGCCGGGTCAGCATCGTCAACCGCAACAAGGTGGGCCTGCCGGTGACGGTGTTCGTCAGCGTGCGCACGCCCGAACACGACGAAAAATGGCTGGCGCGCTTCGCCTCGGCCGTGGAGGCCCTGCCCGAAGTGCTGGAATTCCACCGCATGAGCGGCGACGTCGACTACCTGCTCAAGGTGGTCACCACCGACATCGCCGGCTACGACCGCTTCTACAAGAAGCTGATCAAGACCGCGCGCCTGACCGGCGTTTCCTCGGCCTTCTCGATGGAGCAGATCAAGTGCACCACGGCGCTGCCGTTGGAGCTCATCTCGCACGGGCTGCCTGCCTGAAGCTGGCTTAACTGCTCACCGGAGTGCCTGGCAAAGCCCATGGCAAGGCGCACCGTCGAAGACAGTACGCCAGTACGGCGAGACGGCGCAACGCCGCCATGGGTTTTGTTAGGCGCTCCGAATCATGCGATGATGGCGTCCGTTGCAACTACGGAGACCAAGGGAATGCCATCCAAAATGAATATGGCGCCGCTGGCGCTGGCGGCGCTGCTCGCCGTCCATGCCAACGCCGCCGAACAGGTCGTCAAAATCGGCGTGAGCGGTCCGCTGTCCGGATCGAACGCCTTCGCCGGCAAGGACAACGAGAACGGCGTGCGCCTCGCCGTCGAAGAACTCAACGCACAGAAGCTCCAGGTCGGCGGCAACACCCTGCGCTTCGAGCTGCAGTCCGAAGACGACCAGGGCGATCCCAAGCAGGGCGTGACCGTGGCGCAGAAATTCGCCGACGCCGGCGTCAAGTTCGTGCTGGGCCCGTACAACTCGGGCGTGGCGATTCCCGCTTCGCGCGTCTACAACGACAACGGCATCCTGATGTCGACCGTCGGCACCAATCCCAAGATCACCCAGGCCGGCTACCCCACCGTGTTCCGCATGGTCGCCAGCGACACCCAGGTGGGCGGCTCGATGGCGTCCTACGCGGCCAAGGAACTCAAGGTCAAGAACATCGGCGTGATCGACGACCGCACCGCTTTCGGCCAGGGCGTGGCGATGGAATTCAAGCGCCAGGCGCAAGCCGCCGGCGTGAAGATCGCGGGCCACGAGTTCACCACGGACAAGGCGAGCGACTTCGCCGCCATCCTCACCTCCCTCAAGGCCAAGCGCGTGGACGCCGTGTTCTACGGCGGCTATGCGCCGCAGGCCGCGCCCATGGCGCGCCAGATGAAGCAGCTCGGCCTGAACGTGCCGCTGCTGGGGGGCGACACCCTGTGCAGCCCGGAGATGGCGAAACTCGGCGGCGCGGCCGTGGGCGAGAACGTGCGCTGCGCCCAGGCCGGCGCGATCCTCGCCAAGCAGGCAGGCGGCCCGGCCTTCCTGGCGGCCTACAAGCAGCGCTTCAAGCGCGACCCGGACGTGTACGCGCCCACCTTCTACGACCAGACCAAGTTCATCGCCCAGGCGATCAAGAGCGCCAATTCGCTGGACCCGGCCAAGGTCGGCCAGGCGATGCACAGCATCAGCTACCAGGGCGTGGTCGGCACCTACGGCTACGACCCCAAGGGCAACCTGAAGAAGACCGCGGTCACCGTGTATACCTTCAAGAACGGCGCCCTGAGCCCGCTGGCCAGCTACTAATAACAAGGACCCATCCATGAAACACATCTTCAAGCTTGGCGCACTCGCCGCGGCCGCCGTGCTGGCCTGCGCCCCGCTGTCCCCGGCTGCGGCCGCCCCTGCCGCGAAAGCGGAACGCGTCGACACCCAGCCCGGGAAGACGATCAACAAGCTGGCCGACGAGTACTACGACGCAGTGGCGCGCTTCGAGCCGGTGTATGCGAGCGAAGGCGGCGACAACCGCTTCATCGACCAGCTCGGCCTGTCGATCGCGCCGAAGAACCGCGAGCGCCAGTTCGCGCTGTACCGCGACTACCTCAAGCGCCTGCAGGCGATCCCGCGCGACAAGCTCAATAGCCGCGACCAGACCAGCTACGACATCCTCAAGTTCGAGCTCGACACCGCGCTGCGCCTGGCGCAGTACCCGGAGCACCTGCTGCCGGTCGACCAGATGGTCAGCATGCCGGTGATCCTGGCGAACTACGCCAGCGGCCAGGGCGCGCAGCCGCTGTCCACCGTCAAGGACTACAAGGCCTACCTGAACCGCCTGACCCAGCTCACGCCCTGGATCGACCAGGCGATCGTCAACATGCGCGCGGGGATCAAGGCCGGCATCGTGCATCCGCGCGAGCCGATGCAGTCGCTGCTGCCGCAGCTGCGCCAGCTGCTGGCCGCCACGCCGGAAGCGAGCATCTTCTACACGCCGATCAAGAACATGCCGGCCACCTTCTCCGCCAGCGACAAGCGCAGCGTGAGCGAGGGCTACCGCAAGATCATCGGCGGCAAGCTGAATCCGGCGCTGAACCGCCTGGCCAGTTTCGTCGAGAAGGAATACCTGCCGGCGACCCGCAGCACCGCGGGCTGGGGCGCGCTGCCGGACGGCGCGGCCTGGTACCAGGCGCGCGTGGCGGCCATGACCACGACCGATCTCAAGCCGGAACAGATCCACGAGATCGGTCAGAAGGAAGTGGCGCGCATCCAGGGCGAGTACGCCCAGATCGGCCCCAAGATGGGCTACAACGGCCCGGCCGCCGGCCTGCCGAAGTGGGTGTCGGAGCAGCCGAAGTTCAAGCCTTTCACCTCGGACCAGCAGGTGATCGATGTGTTCCGCGAGCTGGACGCCAAGGTGCGCACCAAGCTGCCGGCGCTGTTCACCCTGAGACCGAAGTCGCCGCTGGACCTGCGCCTGGAACCGGAACTGTCGCGCGCGACCGCCTCGGACCACTACACCCCGCCGGCGGTGGACGGTTCGCGTCCGGGCGTGTTCTGGTCGGTGGTGAACGATCCGAAGGACTACGGCAGCACCGGCATGGTCACCCTGTACCTGCATGAGGGTCAGCCGGGCCACCACTTCCATATCGCGCTGGTGCAGGAGCTGGGCCTGCCGAACTTCCGCAAGTTCGGCGGCAACAACGCCTTCACCGAAGGCTGGGCGCTGTATGCCGAGACCCTGGGCAAGGAGATGGGGCTGTTCGACAAGCCGGAGGATTACTTCGGTCACCTGAACGACGAAATGCTGCGCGCGGCGCGCCTGGTGGTGGACACCGGCATCCATGCCAAGGGCTGGAGCCGCGAACAGGGGATCAAGTACTTCCAGGAGACGCTAGGCTATTCGGAACACGAAGCGCGCGCGCAGATCGAGCGCTACATGGTGTGGCCGGGCCAGGCGCTGGGGTACAAGATCGGTTCGCTCAAGATCATCGAACTGCGCAAGCGTGCGGAGGCGGCGCTGGGCGGCAAGTTCAGCCTGCCGAAGTTCCATGAGATCGTGCTGGGCGAAGGGACGCTGCCGCTGGCGGTGCTGGAGGCCAAGGTCGATAAGTGGATCGCTGAGTCGAAGTAAGGCGTGTTCCTTCGTTAGCCTCAGCACGTCATCCCGGCGAAGGCCGGGATCCAAGTTCGCACCGGAGCCAGTTACTTCAAACGTAGTCGGCGCGCGCACAAACTTGGGTTCCGGCCTTCGCCGGAACGACGTGCAATAAAAAACCGGGGCGCGCCCCGGTTTTTCTTTTATCGCTCGATCATGAAGACCGGATAACGGCGCCACTCCGGTTCGCGGTACCGTTCGCAGTTCGCGAAAATGAAGTCCAGCACCGCCTCCTGGTTGGCCAGGAGCGCCGGATTGGCCGACTTCCACGCGCTGAACTTCTCGGCAAGCTGGGGCTCGGCGCGCAGCAGTTCTTCCGCGTGATCCTCGAACACATAGTCCGAATACGCTTCCTTCTTCTCCAGCACGCTGTTGAAGAAGCCCCAGCGGAAGAAGCTGTCGTGGGCCAGCGGCTCCAGGGTCTCGACCGCATAGCGGGCCTGGTCCTGGTCCAGCGGCACGATGTAGTCGCCCGCGCGCAGCTGCACTTGCCCCTGGCGCTTCTCCAGAACCACCTCGTCGTGGAACATGTGTCCCTCGTAGGCGTTCGGGCGCGAAGCCACCGACACGATGTGGTAATAGCCGACATCCTGCACGCGGTCCGCTTCCACGCGCTCCATGCGCACGCCGTTCCACTGCAGGCGCTCGATCGCCTCGCGCCACTGCTGCGGCACCACGTAGGCGCGCGGCGCGGTCACCGTCACGTCGGCCGGGAAGCGGTTGTACCAGGCGATGTCGCGCTCCCATGGGCTGCTGCGGTCGTACCACAGGCGGGTGTAGTCGCCCAACACGCTCTTCTTGTACTTGGCCTCGTAGCCCTTGAAGCGGAAGGTCGAGGGATTGGCCTCGTCCATCGCCCAGCGCACCGGCCACTCGGCGCGCGAACGGCCTTCTTCCTTGGCCGCGCGGCGCAGCTGCTGGATGCGGTCCGCATGCCGGACCGTGAAGTCGAGCGCGGTCTCCACCAGCGCGCGCATCGAGTCGTAGCGGTCCTTGAAAGGCTTGAGCATGTGCGTCTCGGGCATGAAGCCGATCGTGTGGTGCAGGGCCGCGTAACCGGTCGAGAAGCGCGCCGTCTCGAGGAAGTCGGCAATGCCGTGGTCCGGGCTGTCCTTGACCGGGTTCACGTAGGGGCAGGTCGGCCAGCCGCGCCGCTCCATGTCGGCGTACATCGCCGGCAGCATCTCGTCGCGCAGGAAGTCGCCCAGTCCGCCGCCCAGCTTGTCGGTCTGGGTGTGGATCAGGGTCATGGTGTAGCTGTAGTCGGCGCCGTTGGAAGTGTGGGTGTCGACCATCACGTCCGGATCCCAGGCCGTGAACAGCTGGTTGAACACCTGGGCCGTGAGCGTGTCGCACTTGACGAAGTCGCGGTTCAGGTCCAGGTGGCGGCTGTTGCCGCGGAAGCCGAACTGCTCGGGACCGTCCTGGTTCACGCGCGAGGTGTCGGCGCGATTCAGGCTGCCGTCCACGTTGTACAGCGGGACGAACAGGAACACGGTCTTGCCCAGCGCAGCCAGGCGCTCGGGCTGCAGGCAGAAATCGCGCACCAGGGCCATGCAGGCGTCCACGCCTTCCGGCTCGCCCGGGTGGATGCCGTTGTTGTTGAAGAAGACCGGACGGCTGCTCCGCTTGATGGTTTCGCGGTCGAACACGCCGTCGCTGCTCACCACGCCGGCGTGGATCGGCACGCCGGCATCGGACACGCCCACCTTGTCGAAGCGCAGCACGTTCGGATAGGCGCGCGCGAGTTCCTCGTACCAGGCGATGCAGTCGGCCCAGGTGGTGGTCTGGTTCAGGTTGCCCTTTTCGTAAGGGGTCTTCAGTTCGTTGGACATGGTATGTTCAATCAGGATGTTAAGGACTGCGCCAGGGTCACCGGCGCCTCCAGGGGCAGGGAAATCGCGACGTCGGTGCCCTCGCCCGGCGCCGAACGCACCTCGAACACGCCCTGCAGCGCGTACACGCGCTCGCGCATGCCGATGATGCCGATGCCTTCGGAGGCGCTGGCGACGTCGAAGCCGTGGCCGTCGTCGACCACGCGGATGCGCAGCTTGCCCTTGGCTTCGTCGAGCAGCAGGCTGACGTGGGCCGAGCGCGCGCCCGAGTGCTTCATCACGTTGGACAGCGCTTCCTGCACGATGCGGTAGGCCGAGATCGCGAGCTCGTTCGGCAGGCGCGCGAAGTCGCCTTCGCTGTGCAGGTCGAAGCGGCAGCCGGAGGTGGAATCGTAGTGGCGCACCATCTCTTCCACCGCGCCGTGCAGGCCGAGCATGTCCAGCACTTCAGGACGCAGGCGGCGCACCAGGCGGCGGCCGTTGGCGTACAGGTCGAGCGCGAGCTTGGTGATGGCTTCGGACTTGCGCTTGATCTCGTCCACTTCCTGCCCCTGCGGCGCCTTGGCGGCCAGCGCGCCGATGGCCTGGGCCTCCAGGCGCGCGGCGATCAGCGACGCGTTCAGTTCGTCGTGGATCTCGACCGCGATGCTCTTGCGCTCGTCCTCGATGATGGAGTTGACCTTCTGGATCAGCTTGCGCTTGTCGGCATCGGCGCGCACCGCCTCGTTGCGCGAGGCCAGCAGGTCGCGGGTGCGCTCGGCCACCTTGTTCTCCAGGTCGCGCTTGGATTCGTCCAGCGCCAGCGACATGTCGCCGATCGAGGACTGCAGTTCGCCGACTTCGCCGCCGGTGGTCACCGGCAGGTTGACCCGGTAGTTGCCGCCGCGGATGGAGCGCAGCGCGCCGATCGCTTCGCGCAGCGGCACCGTGAGCGAGCGCGCCAGCACCCAGGCCAGCACGCCGGAGGCGGCCAGCGCCAGCGCGGCGATGGTCAGCTCGACGCGGAAGCGCGCCGCCTGCTTGTCCATCATGTTCGCCGGCGACATGGTCACCCGCACCCAGCCCACTACCTCGGTGGTCAGGGTCGGCGGACGCGACACGCTCGAGGCCGAGACGTGCGGCGTGCCGTTGTCGGTGAACAGGTTGATCCACACCACCTGCTTGCGGATCGGCGCCTCGTAGTAATGGGGCTGGGCGTCGCGCGCGGCTTCCGAGACCACGCGCACCGCGGCGCGGCCGCTGGCGTCGATCACGTCGATGCGGTAGATGCTGATGTCGGACTGCACCAGGCCGTTGATGGTCAGGCGCAGGTCGGACAGGTTGCCCGAGATGACGTTGTATTCGCTGGTTTCGGCCAGCGCGCGCGACAGGATGCGTCCGCGCTCGGCCAGTTCTTCCGCCACCTGGGCGCGGTGCGCGTACCAGGAGTACCAGACGAAGGAGGTGAACAGGAACACCACCGGCAGCATGGTGATGAAGGCCATGCGCCGGCCGATGCCCCAGCCGCGCCAGAATCGCAGCTTCATCGCTGGCCCGCCGTGGTGGATGCGGCCTTCTGCAGCGTGCCCGGCGCGGGACGGGCGAACTGGCGCGCGGCCTCGGTCACGCGCAGGTCGAGCGACCTGGCCACGCCCTCGTTGATCACGGTGCGGAAGTAGCGCGGGAACTGCGGCGGCGCCAGCTCGCCGGTGATCACGAAGGCGGCGGCGATTTCCGCCACCTGGGTGTTGATATCCTCGATTTCCGAATAGGTGCTGGCCAGCGCCCCGACCTTGACCATGTCGGCCGAGAAGCCGATCACGCCCTGCTTGCGGCGGTAGGTCGAGAGCAGGATGTTGCGCACGCTTTCGGTGTTGTAGACCGCGCTGTCGGGCATCGCCAGCAGCGCTTCGGCGCGCGTCATGCGGTTGAGCGTGTGGTTGATGTCGTCGCCCGGCTCGAAATGCTGGATCTCCACTTCGCCGTCCAGCACCGGGCGCAGGAAGGCGGTCTCGGGGCTGAGCATCGCGCCGATGCGCGGCTGGCGCCCGTACAGCAAGGTGGCCAGGCGCAGCTGGTCGGCGGGCGCCGGCTCGGCGTAGACGGCGGTGAGCGACATGGCGCGGTTGCGCGCCAGGCGCGAAGTGATCGCATGCCATACCTGGCTCGAGGTATAGGCCGAGATCACCACGCAGTCGCAGCGGCGCGCCACGGCGTCGCGCAACGCGGTCGGGCCGATCGTCACGTACAGCATGCGGCGGCTCTGGGCCAGCTCGGTGCGGAAGGCGGCGAAGGTGGGAACCAGGCGCTTGTACAGGTCTTCGGCGATGCGGCGCGTGACCTCGGTGTCGTCGCCGGTGACGATCTGGAAGCGAAAGCCCGTGGTTTCAGGTTCGCGGTACTGTTCGGCGAGGGCCGGGGTGCAGGCGATTCCCAAGGCCAGCGCGCCGAGCGCCAGCCTCGCCTGCCGCAGGAAGCGCTTCATCCTGCGCTTACGGTTCGATCAGGCCGTGCTTGACGGCCAGCAAGGTGATGCTGGCCTGGCGGTGCACGCCCAGCTTTTCCTTGATCGACTGGCTGATGTTGCTGATCGTCTTGGTCGACAGGTCCAGCTTTTCGGCGATCTCGGCGTTGGTCATGCCCTCGGCCATCAGCTTGAAGATCTCCAGCCCGCGCTCGTCGAGCTGGGACTGGGGCGTCACCTCGCCGCGCACCGCCATGCTGGCCAGGCGCGCCGCGATCTGCGGCAGGAAGTACAGCTTGCCTTCGCGCGCATAACGCACTGCGGTGGCAAGGTCGGCCGGATCGCAATCCTTGGTAACAAAAGCGTGGGCACCAATCCGGTAGGTTTCTTTAATTAAACTGTCCTGGTCAAACTGGCTGAGGAAAACAATTTTTGCCTGCGGGTCATTCTTGAGGATGGTCTGCGCCGCGTCCAGGCCCGTCAGTTCGGTGCCGAAACGCATGTCGAGCACGGCCACGTCGGGCTTCTCGGCGGCGTACAGCGCGGTGGCTTCATTCGGGGTCTTGGCCTGTCCCACCACTTGCATCCCTGCCGCTTCCAGCGACATGGCAAAGCCCGTCATGACGATCGGATGATCGTCGGCAAGCATGACACGGATGGGTTTGCTGTTCTGTGTTGCCATCTTCTCTCCGGGCTATCGCAGCCGCTGACATCTACCTACCAAACAGTGGCATCCCAGCTTACCAGCATGCGGAAGAACCAATGTGACAAATGGATTATTCCATACAACGCCCCGGCGCGCGAGTGGCCTCATCTGTATAGACGAGGATGAGCAACACCCTGCCGTCGCACACTCAGTAACAATATTGCTATCGAATCGCTTTACATCTTGCTAGGACCTAGCATATAGTGATTCCAACGAATCGCAGTTTTGTTTTCCCAGCAGGTAACATAGCGCTTCAATAAGAAAGGAGAACGGCCATGCACTTCTCTCAACTGAACGATGGAACGGGCGGCAAGGCGGGACGGGTCGCCCTGGTTGCAGGACTGCACGTGCTGGTGGCGATGGGTGTCATGCACACGATGAACTCCAAGACCTTCAAGCTGCCGGACCTGGTCGAGGACCGGCTGGTGTGGATCAAGCCGGACATTCCACCGCCGCCTCCGCCGCCGAACCCGCCCACGCCGAAGGCCGAGGTGGCGCCGCCGGAGATCGTGGTGCCCAAGCCCGAGGTGACGCCGGTCGAGCCGCCGCCGGAACCGACCGTGAGCGCCACGACGGAAGCGCAGCCGCAGCCGGTTGAACCGATGCAGTCGGCCCCGAGCGAAGCGCCGCCGGCCCAGCCCTCCACCAACAGTGGCCAGATGCGCAGCGCGGTGCTGGCCGACGCCAACGGCTGCGCCAAGCCCGACTACCCGGCGCGCGCCGCCCGCAACGGCGAGTCCGGCACCGTGACCCTGGCCCTGATGGTCGGCGCCGACGGCCGGGTCAAGGATGCACGCATCCAGAGCTCGAGCGGCTCGCGCGACCTCGACCGCGCCGCCCTCAACGCACTGTCGCTGTGCCAGTTCAAGCCGGCCATGAACAACGGCGTGGCCGAAGCCGGATGGGCGCAGCTGGCCTATGCCTGGGTGCTCGAATAGCAGAACCGGTTTTCCCCCTCTTGCCCGCCCCTCCTCCCAGCCCGGCGGGCTTTTTTTCGTCCATGGACAGGTCAAAGAACCTGCGGGAGCACAACAACAATAAGGAGAGAGAAGCATGGAAGCCGCTGTTCCACCCATACCTTTGCCGAGGACCGTTCCGCTGGCGGGCCTCGCATCCAGCCTTGCCGCTTGCCTGGCGCTGGCCATCCTGGGCTGGCTTGCCCTGGCCCCCGTGCCGGTCCCGGCGCCGGTCCTGCCCGAACCGGCGCGCTGGCAGGCGCGCGCCATGGAGCACGTGGCCGCGCTGAGCGTGGCGCCGCGCCCGATCGCCACCGAGGCCAATGCCCAGGCGCGCGGCTACATCCTGGAACAGCTGCGCGCCATGGGTTTCGCGCCCGAGGTGCAGCGCGCCACGGTGCGCCGCTCGGTGGTCTCCTTCGGCGTCCACACCAGCATCGGCGTGGTGAACAACATCGTCGTGCGCATTCCCGGACACCGGCAGGACCGGCTGCGCCGTCCCGCCCTGCTGCTGGCCACGCATTACGACAGCGGCACGGCCACCCTCGGCGCGGCGCGCGCGGCGGCCCCGGTTGCGGCGCTGCTGGAAACCGCACGGGCGCTGCGGCGCGAGGGGCCGAGCGCCAACGACATCGTGCTGCTGTTCGCCGACGGCGAGCATGTCGGAGGACTCGGCACCAAGGGCTTCGTCGAGCAGCATCCGCTGGCCAGGCGCATCGGCCTGGCCCTGCGCTTCGACAGCGCGGGCAGCGGCGGCCCGCTGCGCCTGTTCGCGGCCAGCGGCGCCGGCAAGGATGCGCTGCGCGGCTGGGCGCGCGCCGCGCCCGACGTGGGCGGCACCTCGCTGGCGGCGGAACTGATGCCGCCCATGCCCCAGCATCCCGACATCGGGCCGCTGGCGGAACTGGACGCGCCGGTGCTGCTGTTCGCGAATACCGAACAGCGTTTCGACGGCGAGCGCGCCAACGACACCCTGGAGCGGCTGGAGCGCGCCAGCTTGCTGCACATGGGCGACGTCATGCTGCGCCTGGCGCGCGAATTCGGCGAGGCGCCGCTGGCGCGCGGCAGGCACGCCACGCATGCCTGGTTCTCGCTGCCCGGGGTGGGGCCGGTGCACCACTCGCCCGACCTGGGCTGGGGCGTGGCGCGGGTGTCGCTCCTGCTGCTGCTTGGCGCCTGCGTGCTGTCGTTCCGCCGCCTGGGCGCGATCCCGGCGGTGCAGGGACTGTTCGGCGCCGCGCTGCTGCTGGTCGCGGCGCGCACCGCCATCTGGTGGCAGCGCGAGACGCTGTCGGCCGCCGCGCGCGCGGACGACTACGGCGCGGCGCTGGCTGCCGGCGCCGTGGTCGCCATCGGCTTCCTGGCCGCGCTGTTGCTGGTGCGGCGCGCGGCCGGCATGCCCGCCGCGGTGCTGGGCTCGCTGGCCTGGGCGCTGGCGGCGCTGGTGCTCCTGATGGCCCTGCGGCCCGGCGTGGGCTACCTGTACGCCTGGCCGCTGCTGGGCGCGCTCGCCGCCTACCTGGTGCTGGAGTCGGGCTGGCGGCCGGCGCAGGCGGCGCCCGTACGCGCGCTGGTGCTGTGCGCGGGCCTTGCGCCGGCCGCCGTCCTGCTGCCACCCGGGCTGCGCGAGGTCTGGACGACGCTGGCGCCGCATGGGCTGTATGTCGCCGCCGTGCTGGTCGCGCTGCCCATGCTGTGCTTCGCCGCGCCGCTCCTGCTGCTGCGCGCCCCGCACGCCCTCGCCGCCGCGCTCGCGCTGGCGCTGGCCCTGGGTTTCGCCCTGCCGCGCACCACCGCTGCGCCGGCAGCCGCCACGTCGACGCCGCCGCCCAACCGGCTCACCTATTTCAAGGACATGAACACCTGGCGCGCCTACTGGCTGATGCCGCAGCAGCCGCTCGACGCCTGGACCCGGCAGGTGTTTCCCGACCAGGCAGCGCCGTCGATCCACGTCGACACCTTCGGCTGGAAGAGCCCGCGCCAGTGGCTCGCGGTGGCGCCGCGCGACGACAATCTGCACTTCCCCGACAACTACATCCTGCGCAGCTCGGTCGGCAAGGTGCGCTACGGGCGCTTCACGGTGCGCTCGAAGAACAAGGCGCCGCATATCGAGATGTGGGTGTCGGGCACCAAGCCGCTGCGCTCGCGCCTGGACGGCCGCACGCTGACCAGCAGGGAGGGGCCGTGGTGGGTGTCGCTGTACGGGATGGAGGACCGCACCATGGAATTCGAGATCGAGGCCAAGCCGGAAGACATCTTCGCGGTGACGGTGCAGGAGCGCATACCGGGCCTGCCGCAGCACCTGCTGCCGCCCCGCCCCCGCGATGCGCCGCCGCTGCTGCCGATGACGGGGACGACCGTATCGACCGACATCCTGCGGTTTTACAGATGATTGACATACAATGTCCGCGCACGCGCGGGCGTGCGTGCGCCCCTGGTAAATACACAACCACTTTTCGCAGCAGGATTCCATGCACAAGATCGTCTCCTCCGTTGTCCTCACTGCCCTGGCGGGCAGCCTGGCACTGGCCTACCCGGCCCACGCCGCCGGCAAGTCGCAGACTGCGACCGTCAAGGAAGCGCCGCTGCGCGCGCACCTGGCCTTCCTCGCCTCCGACGCCGTCGAAGGACGCGGCACCGGCCAGCGCGGCGGCGAACTGACCGTCACCTATCTCGAAACCCAGGCGCTCGCCGCCGGCCTGAAACCGGCCAACGGCAACAGCTTCCGCCAGCCGGTCAAGATCGCCGGCGTGCGCGCCCTGCCGCAGCAGAGCAATGTCGGCATCGTTGCCGGCGGCCAGGCGCTGCCGCTGCAGTTCGGCGCGGACTGGGTCTGGGGTCCGGGCGACGCCAAGGCCGACCACATGCTGGATGCGGAGATGGTCTTCGTCGGCTACGGCATCAGCGCGGCCGAGGAAGGCTGGGACGACTTCAAGGGCCTGGACGCCAAGGGCAAGGTCCTGGTGATGCTGGTGAACGACCCGGCCCCGACCGCGGCCGAGCCGAAGCGCTTCAACGGCGCCGGCCTTACCTACTATGGCCGCTGGACCTACAAGCTCGAAGAAGCGGCGCGCCAGGGCGCGGCCGGCGTCCTGCTGATCCACACCGATGCATCCGCCTCCTACGGCTGGAGCGTGGTGCAGAACAGCTGGGCCAATGCCGAGCGCTTCCAGCTGGCCGAGGGCGAGCTGGGTTCCGGCCTGGAAGGCTGGATGACCGACGCCACCGCACGCAAGCTGTTCGCGGCCGCCGGCCAGGACCTGGACAAGCTGCGGCTTGCTGCCGAAGACAGGAACTTCAAGCCGGTGCCACTCAACGCCCGCGTCAAGGGCGAGGCGCGCGCCGCGGTGCGTACCCTGAACGAGTACAACGTGGCCGGCGTCGTGCCGGGCACCGACCCCAAGCTCAAGGACGAAGTCGTGATCTACACGGCGCACTGGGACCACATGGGCAAGCAGGGCACCGAAGGCGACACCGTGTTCAACGGCGCGGTCGACAACGCCTCGGGCACCGCCGCGCTGCTGGCGATGGCGCAGGAAGCCGTGCGCAATCCGGCCAAGCGCAGCCAGATGTTCCTGTGGGTGGCGGCCGAAGAACAAGGCCTGCTGGGCAGCGCCGCCTATGCATCCAAGCCGCTCTGGCCACTGGAAAAGACCGCGGCCAACCTGAACCTGGACAGCCTGAATTTCGTGGGCCTGGCCAAGGACGTCAACGTGCCGGGCAGCGAGCGCACCGAACTGGGTGCGATGGCCGCGGCCACCGCGAAGAAGATGGGCCTGCAGATCGCACCGGCCAAGCCCGACCTGGCTGGCGGCTACTTCCGCAGCGACCATTTCAGCTTCGCCAAGGCGGGCGTGCCGGCGTTCTCGGTGGGCGCGGGGCATAGCTGGGTGAAGGATGTGGAGGCGAGCGACGCCAAGCAGAAGGCGTACCGCGCGCGTTATCACCAGGTGTCGGATGAGTATGATCCGAGCTGGGACCTGGCGGGGATGGTGCAGCAGGCGCAGTTCACCTTGAACCTGGGGCGCGCGGTGGCGGATGCGCCGAAGATGCCGGCGTGGAAGGCGGGGGATGCGTTTGGGAAGGCGCGCACGGCTTCCAAGTAATCGCTGTCGCGGCTTCGGTTAGGAACTTGGGTCCCGGCCACCACCGGGACCCAGGTTATCTGCGCAGAGTTTACGCCGGCAGCATGGAACCGGTCTCCCGATACCGCACATGCCACGAGAACGCCTTCTCCAGCACATGCGGCGTCTGCCCGCCTCCCCGGTTGGCCTCCTCCACGTAGTCCCTCAGCATCCGCCTGTACGGCTCCGCCACGCAGTTCTCGATGATGCGCTGCGCCCGTTCCCGCGGCGCCAGGCCGCGCAAGTCCGCCAGTCCCACTTCGGTGACGATGATGTCGACATCATGCTCGTTATGGTCGACGTGCGTCACCATCGGCACGATGCTCGAGATCTTCCCGCCCTTCGCTACCGACTTGGTCGCGAACACCGATAGATAGGCGTTGCGCGCGAAATCGCCCGAGCCGCCGATCCCGTTCATCATGTGCGTGCCCGACACGTGGGTCGAATTCACGTTGCCGTAGATATCGCACTCGAGCGCCGTGTTGATGGCGATGATCCCCAGGCGGCGGATGACTTCCGGATGGTTGCTCACCTCCTGCGGCCGCAGCACCAGGCGGTCCTTGTAGCGTTCGATGTCCGCGAACACCTGGCGTCCCTTTTCCTCTGACAGCGTGATCGAGGAACCCGAGGCGAAATCCAGCAGCCCGGCATCGAACAGGTCGAAGGTCGAGTCTTGCAGCACTTCCGAATACATCGTGAGCTTGCGGAACGGTCCGCCGACGAAGCCCGCCAGCACCGCGTTGGCGATGGTGCCGATGCCTGCCTGGATCGGCATCAGGCGCTCGGTGAGGCGGCCCTGCGCGATCTCCTGGTTGAAGAAACCGGTCAGGTGGCCTGCGATGGCGGCCGTCCCGGCATCCGGCGGCAGGATGGTGGACGCGCTGTCGTGCTTCTCGGTCAGGACGATGGCGACGATCTTTTCCGGCGGGATCGCGATGGCGCTCGTGCCGATGCGGTCGCTCACGTTCATCAGTGGCATCGGCTCGCGGCGCGGGCGGTGCTTGGGGATGAAGATGTCGTGCAGGCCTTCCAGCGCCGGCGACTGGCTCAGGTTGATCTCCACGATCACCTTCTCGGCCAGGATCGCGAAGCTGGCGCTGTTGCCGACCGAGGTGGTCGGGATGATGGCGCCGGTCTCGGTGATCGCCACCGCTTCGATCACGGCCACGTCGACCGGTGCGATCTGGCGCGTGCGCAGCAGTTCCACCGTTTCGGACAAGTGCTGGTCGACGAACATCACCTCGCCGCGGTTGATCGCCGCGCGCAGCGCCGGGTCGGCCTGGAAAGGCATGCGGCGCGCCAGCACGCCGCTTTGCGCCAGGGTGCTGTCGATGTCGCTGCCGAGCGAAGCGCCGGTCATCAGGGTGATCTTGAGGGGTTCGGTGCGCGCGCGTTCGGCCAGCGCCAGCGGCACCGCCTTGGCGTCGCCGGCGCGGGTGAAGCCGCTCATGCCGACGGTCATGCCATCCCTGATCCATGCGGCCGCCTCGGTTGCGGTGGTGATGCGCTCGCGCAGGAGCGGCAGGCGGATGCGGTCTTGTTGAACGTGGTCGTCGTGATGCATGGTGTCTCCGTCGGATCGGGCTTAGGTAAGGCAGTAATCGACCGCCGCCAGCGGCGGCGGCAGGTGTTCGTCGCCCAGCGCGCTGCGCAGGTCGATCTCGATCGCGCGGCACATGGCGTCCAGGGGCAGGTCGTTGGGCTCGGTGCCGAAAGGCTCTTCCAGCTCGTCGCCGAGCGCATCCAGGCCGAAGAAGGTGTAGGCCACGATGGCCACCACGATCGGCGTCATGAAGCCGATGGTGTCGACCAGGCCGAAAGGCAGCAGGAAGCAGTACATGTAGGCGGTGCGGTGCAGCAGCAGCGAATACGAGAACGGCACCGGCGTGTTCTTGATGCGCTCGCAGGACGCGGCGGCGGCCGTCATCGCGGACAGGGTGGCGTCGATACTGGCGGCCAGGCAGGGATCGATGCGCTTCTCGGCCAGGCACTGGCGCAGGTCCTGTCCCATGCGCTGCATCAGGTAGTCGGGACGGTTCGCCGCATGCTGGGCCTGCGCGAACTCCTGGGCCCGCAGCATGCCGGCGACCCTGGGATCGAGTGCCTGCTGGCGCAGCTGGTCGCGCAGGGCATGGACGAAAGCGATGGCGCGCAGGATCATGCGCACCCGCACGTCGCCCAGGCCGTGGCTGGCGCGGGCCTCGCCCTCCCCTTCGATCAGGCCCAGGCACTGGCGCGCCAGGTTACGGCTGCGCAGCACGAGCTCTCCCCACAGCTTGCGCCCTTCCCAGAAGCGGTCGTAGGCCGAGTTGTTGCGAAAGCCCAGGAAGATCGCGACCGGCAGGCCGATCAGGGTGAAAGGAATGGTGGTGAGCGTGATCTTGAGGTCCCACAGGTCGCCATGCGACCAGGTGACCAGCAGCGCCACCACGATGTTGACCACCAGGGTAGGCAGGATGCGCGGCAGGATGGAGCCGCGCAGGAGCAGGAAGAGCTTGAGCCCTGAGGGCCGGTCTCGGATAATCACGATCGTTGTCGCACCTGAAAGAGCATCGCAGTGAATCCAGAATTCACTAACATGTTCGCAGTTAATCACTAATATGTTAGCCAGTCAAGGCGAATCGCCGATACTGTCGAAGGAGTCGCCGTGCCCGGCCGGATCACCCACCGTAATCTACCCCAGCTGTTGTTGAAGGCGCGCGACGCACTGATGTCGCATTTCCGCCCCGTGCTGAATCACTTCGGCGTGACCGAGCAGCAGTGGCGTATCCTGCGCGCGCTGGACGAACACGAGCAGCTGGAGCCGCGCGAACTGTGCGAGCTGTGCCAGATCCTGAGCCCGAGCATGGCGGGCATGCTGGCGCGCATGGAAGAGCTGGGGCTGGTGGAGCGCAGCCGCATGGCCGCGGACCAGCGCCGCGTGATGGTGCGGCTGGCGCAGAAGGGAGACCGGCTGGTCGACCAGATCGCGCCGCTGATCGAGCAGCAGTACCGGCTGATGGAGAAAGCGTGGGGCAAGCGCGTGGTCGACGATCTGTCGGGCGCGCTCGCCGGGTTCATCGCGGCGCAGGCGACCGAGGTGCCCCAGGTCGCGTTGCCGCCTTCGGAAGAAGAATAAGCCTCAGGCCTTGGTGTTGCGGCGGCGGACCATCCAGCCCAGCATCGCCAGGCAGCCGCCCATCATGCCCAGCGAGCCGGGTTCCGGCAGGTCGACGGCCTGCGGCGGTTGCAGCTCCTTCACCTCGGCGCCGGTCATGGTGTGGTTGTAGATGCTGATGTAGTCGACCGCGCCGCGTCCCGCTTCGCCGCCATCGTCGCGGAAGAAGTGCATCGCAGTCGCCGTGAAGTCGGCATAGGAATAGATGTCCTGCACACTGAACATCAGGTCGCCGTTCTGGTACAGCTTGAAGTTCTTGTCGCTGTCGCGCGTGATGGTCAGGCGGGTGTCCTTGCCCGCTTCGGCCTTGCCGCCCGCCGCGCCGTAGCTGTACAGGTTGAACTTGCCGGACAAGGCGTACAACCCGGTGTCGCTCGCCAGGTTCTTGAAGTCGAGGATGCGGGTGTAGGTGTTGAACGGATTGAAGGCGTCGAAGCGGTACACCATGTCGATCGTGTAGGTGCCGCCCAGGGTCTCGTTCAGGGTCAGGCCCTGGTTCGGACCGAAGGCGTAACCGGTGGCTCCGAGCTGGCCGCCGGCATGCGCGACGAGCGACTTACCGCCCTGGCTGTCGGCCAGCGAATTGTTCAGATCGTAGTGGTGGATCAGGGATGCACGGCTGTCGAGGGCGACGAACAGCAGTGCCGTCGCCATCAGCTTGTGAAATTTCATTTCAAAAATGCCTTATATGTGAAATTTTGTTTCATCCCCGATCAGCTAGGGATGGCTTACTGAATCACTCCGCAGGCCATGCGGCCTCCCCCGCCGCCCAAGGGCGACGGGTGGTCGGCGTGATTGTCGCCGCCGGCATGGACCATCAGGGCCTTGCCCTTGACGTCCGCCAGCTTCAGGCGCGGCGCCAGGACCGGGTTGCCCGCGTTGCCCTTGTCGTCGACCGTGAGTGCCGGCAGGTCGCCCAGGTGCCCGTCGCCCCATGGGGCGCCGTGACGCTTGGTGGCGGCCGGGTCGAGATGGCCGCCGGCGGCGCCCGCCGGCACCGTTTTCCCATCCTTCTGGTTGGCGGCGCAGCTGCCGTTCTCGTGCACGTGGAAACCGTGCAGGCCAGGCGGCAGCTTGGACAGCTGGGGCGCGAACACCAGGCCGTACTTGGTCTCGCTGATGGTCACGGTGCCGACCTCGGCGCCATCGCCCTTGTCGGTGGCCATCTTCAGCGTGACCTTGGTGTCGGCAGCGTTGGCTACGGTGCAAGCAGCGCCCAGCAGTACGGCGCTCATCCATCGAAAGTTCATGACATCCTCCTCGAAGAGATTCATAGAGATAATAAAAAGCCAATGAAGTGTAGACCATCCCCACGGGTGGGGGGTGTTCCGGAAGGGGGAGATGTGGGGAGGTCGACAACGGTGGACGGCGAGCCCGTCCACCAGGGGATTACATGCGCGAGACGGTCGGACGCAGGATGGCCAGCAGGCCCGCTTCGGAGGTGCAGCCGAACTTTTCGTAGACGGCCTTGACGCAGTCGCGCAATACGGCGTCGCTGACGTCCATGCGCGAGCGCGCGGCGTCGCGGCCGCCACCCAGGCCCATCCAGAACGCCACTTCCATTTGCTGGGGCGACAGCTCGACGCTGCCGAGCGCGCGCCAGATCCGCAGCGGCATCGGGACCACGTACTTGAGGAAGATGCCGACCGTACGGCTGTGGATGGCGTCCTGGCCGCCCGAACTCATCCACTGGGCGCGCGCTTCCAGCACGCCGCCGGCCAGGTCGAGGGTGCCGGCCGGCAGGCGCCAGGGATAGCGCTCGCCGTGCACCACCGATTCCACCAGCCGCAGGCAGAACGGCGGCAGGCTGCGGCGGTCGAATACCTGCTGTTCCTGCGAAGCCAGCAGGTCGAGCAGCGCACCCGCCGAGTCGCTCAGGAACAGGATGTCGCCGCCGATGGTGGACAGCAGCATGGCCTCGTCCTCGATCACGCCGGACAGGCCGGCGCCGGCGCTGTCGGCGTTGCGCAGGGCGTATTCGAAATAGTTGGCGACGCGGCCAAGGTCTTCCTCGTCATCCTGGTCGAAGGCCGGGCCCTCGTCGCGCAGCAGGGTGACGGTGCCGAGGGGCGCCGCATTGCTGCCCAGCTGGACTTCCAGCACATGGGCGGCACGGGCGCGGGCCTCGCCCGGGGCGACGCTGCTGAAATTGGCGGCATCGCCGTAGAAATAGCCGTTCGGCGGCGGCAGCACGCCCAGCACGGTCGCTTCCTGCACCTCTTCCGGCGCGCGGGGAGCGTGCAGGAACAGCTGGGACGCGCTGTTGGGAATCAGCTCGCGTACCAGCTCCAGGGCATCGGGAATGATCGTCATCAGGTGCAGGCCGCCGGAACATAGGATCCGGAGCCGCGCCCACTGGCGGCTGTTCTTCTTTCGGGACACGAATCAGGCTAATGTGATGTCAGGATTTCAATATTGCGGAGTTACTGCAACATTGTCAACTGGCATCATCAAACCTGTCTCATCCTTGCCCGGTGCGGAGCCACGCACCGGCAGCTGGGCCAGGATGTCGGACAGCGCGCGGATCTCCACCGGTTTCACCAGGTGATGGTCGAAGCCGGCCTGCTTCGACAGGTCGCGGTCGCGCGCCTGGCCATAGCCGGTCAGGGCGATGAAGGTCGCGTCCGGGTGGTCGCGGCGCAGGCGGCGCGCCAGCTCGTAGCCGGTGATGTCGGGCAGGCCGATATCGAGGATGAAGGCTTCGGTGCCCGCCAGTTCGGTGGACGCGAGGGTGCGCACCGCATCCTCGAACACCTTGACCGTGTGCCCCTGGGCGCGCAGCAGCACCGCCAGCGACTGCACCGCGTCGGCGTTGTCGTCGACGATGGTCAGCACGCGCGGCACTCCGCTGCCCGGCGCGTGGCGGATGCGTCCCGGACCGTGCAGCGGCGCGGCGTCGGCCAGCGGCAGCAGCACCGAGACCGCGGCGCCCGTATTAAGGCCATCGCTGTGCGCCTCCACCTGGCCCGCGTGCATCTGGACGATGCTCTTGACCAGCGCCAGGCCGATGCCCAGGCCGCCCTGCGAGCGGTCCGGGGCGCGCTCGCCCTGGGTGAACAGGTCGAACACGTGCGGCAGCAGTTGCGGATCGATGCCGCTGCCGTTGTCGATGACGGTGACGCGCGCCTCTTCCAGTCCCGCTTCCAGGCGCAGCTGGATGCTGCCGCCGGCCGGCGTGTACTTGGCGGCGTTGTTGAGCAGGTTGACCAGCACCTGCACCAGGCGCGTGCGGTCGCCCGCCACCGCGACCGGCCTGGCGGGCGCCTCCACGCTCAGGGTATGGGCCTTGGCCTCGATGTGCGGGCGCGCCTGCTCGACGGCGGCGCGCACGACCTCGTTCAGGTCGAGCGCTTCGAGTTCGAGCTTGACCAGGCCGCGCGTGACGCGCGAGACGTCCAGCAGGTCGTCCACCAGCTCGGTCATGTGGCGCACCTGGCGCGAAATGATATTGGTCGCCTTGCTGCGCAGGTTCTCGTCCACGCTCGGCATGCGCAGCAGCTGGGCCGCATTGGTGATCGGCGCCAGCGGATTGCGCAGCTCGTGCGCCAGCATGGCCAGGAACTCGTCCTTCATCTTGTTGTGGCGCTCGGCCTCGGCGCGCGCGGCGCGCTCGCTGGCCAGCAGCCCTTCGCGCTCGCGCGCCGAGCGCTGCGCCAGGTCGTACAGGCGCGCGTTGTCGATCGCCACCGCGGCCTGGGACACGAAGCCGGTAATCATCTGCTCGGTGCGCTCGTCGAAGCGGTTCGGCTGCGGATGGCCGAAGAAGAGGCCGCCCAGCACCTCGCCCGAGCGCGAGGTCACCGACGCGGCCAGGTAGCTGACCACCGGCAGGTGACCCTTCGGCATGCCGTGGTGCGGCCCCATCTTGCCGTAGCGCGGGTCCTTGCGGATGTCGTCGCTGCGGATCGGCGGACCACCGCGGAAGGTGGGGCCGAACACCGCAGTCGGGCGCGGCTGGCCCAGCTTCTCGAAGGCTTCGCGCGGCGCGCCGGACAGGGTGTACAGCAGATAGGCTTCGCCCTGCTCGTTGCGGCCGTTGTAGAAGAATGCGCCGAATTCGGCGCCGGTCAGCTCGGTGGCGACGTCGGTGACCGCCTGCAGCAGCGTGTCCAGGTCGAGCGTCGAGGCGAGCACACTGCCGGCGCGATTGAGCAGCTCGAGCAGACGGGTCTCTTCGCGCAGCGCTTCCTCGGCGCGGATGCGGCGCAGCGCTTCCCAGGTGCGGCGCGCCAGGTCTTCGGCCAGCGTGCGCTCGTCGTCGGTCCAGTTGTAGGCGTGGTCCTTGTACAGGAAGCCGCAGCCGACCAGTTTGTTCCCGTCCTTGAGCGGGATGACGATCACGGAATGGATGCCGAGCGCCAGGCATTGCGGCGCCACGGCGGTGCAGGCGGGATCGGTGGCGACGTCGGTCACGCACAGGGTGGTGCCGGCGCGCAGCTGGTCGAGCTGGGCCTCGGACAGCACCGCGAGCGGCAAGCTGGCCTGGGCGCCGCCGGTTTCGACGCCGTCCTTCCATTCTTCCTTGACCTGGAAAGTGCGGCTTTGCTCGTCGATCTCGACGTAGGAGACTTTCGAGCCGAGGAAGTATTCGCTGGTCAGGCGGATGGTCGCCTTGAGCATCGGGTCGAACTCGGTCTCGCGGCGCAGGGTGTCGGCCAGCTTGAGCTGGAAGGCGTGGCGGCGCTCGCTCAGGACCGCTTTCGTGGTTTCGACGAAGGTCACCAGGACGCCTTCGGGACGGCCGGCGTCACCGTAGACGGGGCTGTACGAGTAGTTGAAGTAGACGGTTTCGTCGTAGCCGAAGCGGTTGATCGTCAGCGAGAAGCCTTCGGAGCCGGTCGATTCGCCCTCCAGCACCTTGTGCCACATGGGGCCGATGGTGGGCCAGATCTCGGACCAGGTGACGCGCGCGTCGTTGCCCAGGGCGTCGACATGCTTGTCGCCGAGGATGGGCACATAGGCGTCGTTGAAGAACTGGGTGAAGTGCCCGCCCCAGGCCAGGTAGGCCGGCAGGCGCATGTCGAGCAGGGTGCGGACGGCGTTCTTCAGGCTTTGCGGCCAGGCGCTGGTGGGGCCGAGCGGGGTCGATTCCCAGGCGTGGGCGCGCATCTGCGCTTCCATGTGGGACATGGTGGCAAGGCTCGCTGCAGCGTCGTAGGGCCAGGGCATCGTGCTCGTGTGGACAGAAAGACCAGACTGTTAATTTTCTAATCTGGGCATCATAACAGTCCTGTCTGTCAGGGGGCGTACTGCTGGGCAAATTGAGGAATGCATACAACAGTGTGGTTTTTTGCCGTCTTTACGAGGTGGTTTGGCGCTCCAGGGTGGCCAGCAGGGTGCGGGTGTCGGTGATGGCGGCGTATTCGCCGTCGAGGTTGGACAGGGACATGGCGTGGACCTCGTCGGCGCTGCGCCAAGTGCCGGCGTGGTCGCGCCTGGCGAAGGCGAAAGTGGCGTCGGAGACGACCGTCGTGCTGAAAGCCAGGTTGCCTGCGGAGCGGGCGCTGTCTTCGACGGAGATGTTGGTGCTGACGCCGACCATGACCAGCTTCTCGAGGCCGCGGATGCGCAGCCAGCGTTCCAGGCCGGTGTTGATGAAGGCGTCGGGGACGTTTTTCTCGACCACGTGTTCGCCTTGGCGTGGCTCGAAGGCTGGCTGGAAGGCGGCGCCGGGCTGGCCGGGGGCGAAGCCCGAGCCTGGGCTGCGCGAGATGTGGCGGACGTGGACGATTGGGGCTTTGGCGGCGCGCCAGACGGCGAGCAGGCTGGCGATGCTGGTTTCGGCTTGTGGGTTGTTGCGCTGGCCTGCTTCAGGGATGGCCATGCAATGCTGCATGTCGATGATGATCAGGGTCGGGAATGCGGTCATGGTCTCTGGTCAGAGCTGCTTGTAGTAATAGGTGGTCGCGCACAGTACGCCATCGGGCATCAGCGCATAGTTCGGAATGACGCCGACGCGCTGCCATCCCATGCGTTCGTACAGGCGCTCGGCTTCCGGGCTGGCAGTATCCAGCACGAGCACCGTGCGTTGCTGCTTGCGGGCTTCGTCTTCGATGGCCAGCATCAGCTGCTGCCCTACTCCACCGCGGCGAGCGTGGCGGTGCACGAGCAGCTTGGCAATGTCGGCGCGGTGAGGCTGATTGTCGGGCATGGAGGTGATCATCTGGACGGTGCCGACGATGCGGCCTTCGTCATCCTCGGCGACAACGAGAGTACGTTCGCCGCGCCTGACGCCGTCGATCACGTTCTGCCAAAAACCCCGGGCCTTGTCCCGCTCCAGCGGAAGCATGAAGCTGATCGAGGCGCCACCTCCGACGCAATCGAGCAGGAGGTCGGTCAGACTGTCGATGCGTTCGCCTCCTTCGCTTGCGCCGATCCGGCGTACGGCAAGGGTAGTCGTCATGCGTTTCTCCTTGGAGGTTTGTGGGCTTGGCTGACGAGCGCCACGAGGTAGCGCGCTGGCTTGTCGGTGGCGTTGTGATAGGTGATCGGCTGGTCGAGGTGCATGGCCAGGCAGTCGCCTGCGGACAGCATCCAATGCGACTCCCCGACCGTAAGCTCCATCGATCCTTCGATCAGCCACACCTGCTGTTGAACGTCGACGTCGCGTGCGGCGGTTTCGTAGGACACGCGCTGGCCTGGTGGGAAGTTGACTTCGACCAGCTGTATGCGCGAATCGGCGGGAGGAGACAGATTGCGGCGTACATAGCCGGAAGCGGGATCGGTCCAAACTGGCTGGTCCGCGGCACGCGACACGGGGGCGGGGGCTTCGTCCGCTCTCTCGAAAAGGGAGGCCACTGTCACCCCAAGGGCTGCGCTCAGCTTGTCCAGCACCGTTGCCGTGGCGCTGCTCTCGCCACGTTCAATGAGCGAGATATTGGAACGACTGACGCCGCTGCGTTCGGCCAACGCCGCCAACGACAAGTCTTGCGCATCACGAAGTTGGCGGATACGCGACGCGATAAGATGGTTGATGTCCATGCGTCCAGTATACTGGATAGAATTATCCTGTAAACCGGATTTTATTGGGGATGTGAAAGCATCCCCGGTTCAAGGAGACATGAATGCGCAAAGTAGTCTTCGGCTTATTGATCGTATCGGGATGTGGATCAGCCGTCCTGGCAAATGATGGCCTGTCGCGACACAAGCCGTTTTCGGGGGTCTACAGGATCTACGGCGGCGGCTTGGGCGATCCGGTTGCTCCAAGCCCGAAGGATCGGAAAGTGTTGTTCTCGATTAGTGGCCGCGCGGCTAGGGACCTGTTCGACGCGATTGGGCCGGATCGTCACGACGTTTGCACCGAAGGCAGCGGTACTCGTGTGCGCTGGCGGGACGAGCAAAATCTTTCATGCATCCGGAGCGAAAAAGGCGAGTACAGCTGTAATTTCGGTTTCGACCTTCGCACCGGGAAAAACATCGGTGGGAGCATCTGTTAGCCGGAAATAAAAAACGGCGCCCGAGGGCGCCGTTCTCATGAGCAGCTAAGACGATTACTCGCCGTCGCCATGGTGCTCGGCCTGAGCCTGAGCAGCCTGCTGGTCTTCCATCGCCTGCAGTTCGGCAGCCATGTTGGCCTTCTCCTGCTGCAGCAGCGCCTGGCGCTCTTCCGCTTCCCACACTTCCTTCTCTTTGCGGGCGCGGTGGAATGCCAGACCGGTACCGCCCGGGATCAGGCGGCCGACGATCACGTTTTCCTTCAGGCCGCGCAGACCGTCGCGCTTGCCCATGATCGCGGCTTCGGTCAGCACGCGGGTGGTTTCCTGGAACGATGCGGCCGAGATGAACGAGTCGGTCGACAGCGATGCCTTGGTAATACCCAGCAGCACGTTTTCGTACTGTGCCGGCAGCTTGCCGACGGCGTTGACCTTGTCGTTCTCTTCCAGCAGTTCCGAACGCTCGACCTGCTCGCCGACGATGTAGTCGGTGTCGCCTGCATCGGTGATCTGAACACGACGCAGCATCTGGCGAACGATCACCTCGATGTGCTTGTCGTTGATCTTCACGCCCTGCAGACGGTACACGTCCTGCACTTCGTCCACGATGTAGCGAGCCAGCGCTTCGATACCCAGCAGGCGCAGGATGTCTTGCGGATCGGCCGGGCCGTCCACGATCATCTCGCCCTTGTTCACCACCTGGCCGTCGTGCACCAGCACTTGCTTGTCCTTGGTAATCAGGAACTCGTGCTTGTTGCCGTCCATGTCGGTGATTTCCAGACGCTGCTTGCCCTTGGTTTCTTTACCGAAGGCGACGGTACCGGTGACTTCCGCCAGCATGCCCGCATCCTTCGGCGAACGTGCTTCGAACAGCTCGGCAACGCGCGGCAGACCACCGGTAATGTCTCGGGTCTTCTGCGATTCGGTCGGGATACGTGCAAGCACTTCACCCACCGACACTTGCTGGCCGTCTTTCACCATGATCAGCGCGCCGACCTGGAAGCCGATCGTCACGGCGTGTTCGGTGCCGGCGATCTTCACTTCCTGGCCTTCGTCGTTCAGCAGCTTGACCTGCGGACGCAGGACCTTGCCCGAACCACGGCGCTTCGGATCGATCGCGACCAGGGTCGACAGACCGGTCACTTCGTCCACCTGGCGAGCGACGGTGACGCCCTCTTCCACGTTCTCGAACTTGATCGTACCGGCGTACTCGGTAATGATCGGACGGGTCAGCGGATCCCAGGTTGCCAGGGCCACGCCGGCTTTCACCGCCATGCCGTCCTTGACGATCAGGGTCGCGCCGTACGGCACCTTGTGGCGCTCGCGCTCACGGCCGTGGTCGTCGGTGATCAGCACTTCGCCCGAACGCGAGATGACGATCTGCGCGCCCTTGCCGTTGGTGACGTAACGCATGGTCGCGGTGAAGCGGACCGTGCCGTTCGACTTGGCTTCGACCGACGAGGCCACTGCCGCACGCGATGCCGCACCACCGATGTGGAAGGTACGCATGGTCAGCTGGGTACCCGGCTCACCGATCGACTGCGCCGCCACCACACCGACTGCTTCGCCGCTGTTGACCAGCATGCCGCGGCCCAGGTCGCGGCCGTAGCACTTGGCGCACAGGCCGTAGCGGGTGTCGCAGTTCAGCGGGGTGCGGACCTTCACTTCGTCGATGCCGAGGCGCTCGATCTCTTCGACCATGTCTTCGTCCAGCAGGGTGCCGGCTTCGTACACGGTTTCCTGGGTTTCCGGATTGACGACGTCCTGGCCCGCGACGCGGCCGAGGATACGGTCGCGCAGCGCTTCGATGACTTCACCGCCTTCGACCATCGCCTTCATCAGCGTGCCGTTGCTGGTGCCGCAATCGTCCTCGATCACCACCAGATCCTGGGTCACGTCGACCAGGCGGCGGGTCAGGTAACCCGAGTTCGCGGTCTTCAGCGCGGTGTCGGCCAGACCCTTACGGGCGCCGTGCGTCGAGATGAAGTACTGCAGAACGTTCAGGCCTTCGCGGAAGTTCGCGGTAATCGGCGTCTCGATAATCGAGCCGTCCGGCTTGGCCATCAGGCCTCGCATACCGGCCAGCTGGCGGATCTGGGCTGCCGAACCACGGGCGCCCGAGTCGGCCATCATGTAAATCGCGTTGAACGATTCCTGGGTGCCTTCGGTGCCGTCACGCTTGGTGACCGGTTCCACTTTCAGCTGGTCCATCATCGCCTTGCCGACTTCGTCCGAGGTCTTGCCCCAGATGTCGACGACCTTGTTGTAGCGCTCGCCGGCAGTGACCAGACCCGAAGCGTACTGCTGCTCGATCTGCTTCACTTCCGCTTCGGCGGTCGCGATCATGCCCTTCTTGACGTCCGGGATCAGCATGTCGTCCACGGCGATCGAGATGCCGGCGCGGGTCGCCAGGCGGAAGCCCGACTGCATCAGCTTGTCGGCGAAGACGACGGTCGCACGCAGGCCGCACTTGCGGAACGACGTGTTGATCAGCTTCGAGATCTCTTTCTTCTTCAGCGGACGGTTCAGCACCGAGAACGGCAGGCCCTTCGGCAGGATCTCCGACAGGATCGCACGGCCAACGGTGGTCTCGTAGCGGGTCAGGGTCTGCTCGAATTCGCCATTGGCGTTCTTCGGGAACTCGACGATACGCACGGTGATGCGGGTCGCCAGTTCGACTTCCTTGTTGTCGTACGCACGGATGACTTCCGACACGTCCGGGAACATCATGCCTTCGCCCTTGGCGTTGATCGCCTCGCGGGTCGCGTAGTACAGACCCAGCACGATATCCTGCGACGGGACGATCGACGGCTCGCCGTTCGACGGGAACAGGATGTTGTTCGAAGCCAGCATCAGGGTGCGGGCTTCCATCTGCGCTTCGATCGACAGCGGGACGTGGACTGCCATCTGGTCACCGTCGAAGTCGGCGTTGAACGCCGCGCAGACCAGCGGGTGCAGCTGGATCGCCTTGCCTTCGATCAGGACCGGCTCGAACGCCTGGATACCGAGACGGTGCAGGGTCGGCGCACGGTTCAGCATGACCGGGTGCTCTTTGATGACTTCTTCCAGGATGTCCCAGACCACCGGCTCCTGCACTTCGACCAGCTTCTTGGCGGCCTTGATGGTGGTCGCGAGACCCATCAGTTCCAGCTTGTTGAAGATGAAGGGCTTGAACAGTTCCAGGGCCATCAGCTTCGGCAGGCCGCACTGGTGCAGTTTCAGCTGCGGACCCACCACGATGACCGAACGGCCCGAGTAGTCGACGCGCTTGCCCAGCAGGTTCTGACGGAAACGGCCGCCTTTACCCTTGATCATTTCAGCCAGCGACTTCAGCGGACGCTTGTTGGCGCCGGTCATCGCTTTGCCGCGACGGCCGTTGTCCAGCAGCGAGTCAACCGCTTCCTGCAGCATGCGCTTCTCGTTACGCGTAATGATTTCCGGAGCGCGCAGTTCCATCAGGCGCTTCAGGCGGTTGTTACGGTTGATGACGCGGCGGTACAGGTCGTTCAGGTCCGAGGTGGCGAAACGGCCGCCATCCAGCGGGACGAGCGGACGCAGCTCCGGCGGCAGGACCGGGAGCACTTCCATGATCATCCACTCAGGCTTGATGCCCGAGCGCTGGAACGCCTCGAGCACTTTCAGGCGCTTGGCGTATTTCTTGATCTTGGCTTCGGATTTCGATTCCTTCAGCTCGACGCGCAGGGCTTCGGCATCGCGGTGGATGTCGATCGAGCGCAGCAGTTCACGGATGCCTTCGGCGCCCATGAATGCGGTGAAGTCGTCGCCGTACTCTTCGTACTTGGCGGCGTAGTCGTCTTCCGACATGATCTGGCACTTCTTCAGCGGGGTCATGCCAGGATCGGTCACGACGTATGCTTCGAAGTACAGCACGCGTTCGATATCGCGCAGGGTCATGTCCAGGACCATGCCCAGACGCGACGGCAGCGACTTCAGGAACCAGATGTGGGCGACCGGCGAAGCCAGTTCGATGTGGCCCATGCGCTCACGGCGCACCTTGGCCAGGGTCACTTCCACGCCGCACTTTTCGCAGATCACGCCGCGGTGCTTCAGGCGCTTGTACTTGCCGCACAGGCACTCGTAGTCCTTGATCGGGCCAAAGATCTTGGCGCAGAACAGGCCATCGCGCTCCGGCTTGAAGGTACGGTAGTTGATGGTCTCCGGCTTCTTGACTTCGCCGAAGGACCACGAACGGATTTTTTCAGGCGACGCCAGGCCAATCTTGATGGCGTCGAAGCTCTCGTTTTGCTGAACTTGCTTGAATAGATCGAGCAGTGCTTTCATTTATCACTCCAGGTGATTGAATTCTTTACTTACTACTACTACCGCCAGCTTCTCACCGATTTTCGCCGGTGCTTGCTCGTCCCACTACCCTTGAAACCGTCATCCCCGCGCAGGCGGGGATCCAAGTTTTCGGCTGATCACCGAACTTAGGTTCCCGCCTGCGCGGGAACGACGGTCTTGAGGGTGCAGGCCGGGCCCGAAGGCTGGCGGCCGTGCTGGCCTGCTTAGCTGCGCTCGAGATCGATGTCGATACCCAGCGAGCGGATTTCCTTGACCAGCACGTTGAACGATTCCGGCATGCCCGCGTCGATCACGTGATCGCCCTTGACCAGGTTCTCGTACACCTTGGTACGGCCGTTCACGTCGTCCGACTTCACAGTCAGCATTTCCTGCAGCACGTACGATGCGCCGTACGCTTCCAGTGCCCACACCTCCATCTCACCGAAGCGCTGGCCGCCGAACTGGGCTTTACCACCCAGCGGCTGCTGGGTCACCAGCGAGTACGGGCCGGTCGAACGGGCGTGCATCTTGTCGTCGACCAGGTGGTGCAGCTTCAGCATGTGCATGAAGCCCACGGTCACCTTGCGCTCGAAAGCTTCGCCGGTGCGGCCGTCGAACATCGTGACCTGGTTCTTCGACGGGGTCATGCCCAGGTGGGCAGCGATGTCGTCCGGGAACGCCAGGTCCAGCATGCGGCGGATGTCGTCTTCGTGGGCGCCGTCGAACACCGGGGTCGCGAACGGCACGCCGTTCTTGAGGTTGCTCGCCAGGCTCAGGATTTCTTCATCGCTGAAGCTGTCCAGGTCTTCCTTGCGGCCGGTTTCGTTGTAGATCTTGCCCAGGAAGGTACGCAGGTCTTGCGCCTTCGCTTGTGCAGCCAGCATCTCGCCGATGCGCCAGCCCAGGCCCTTGGCAGCCCAGCCGAGGTGGGTTTCCAGGATCTGGCCGACGTTCATACGCGACGGAACGCCCAGCGGGTTCAGCACGACGTCTGCCGGACGGCCATCGGCCATGAACGGCATGTCTTCCACCGGCACGATACGCGAGACCACACCCTTGTTACCGTGGCGGCC
Source organism: Massilia sp. ZL223 (assembly GCF_018119395.1). Classification (GTDB taxonomy): domain Bacteria; phylum Pseudomonadota; class Gammaproteobacteria; order Burkholderiales; family Burkholderiaceae_D; genus Telluria. The sequence goes on along the minus strand of NZ_JAGPWD010000002.1, from coordinate 25,782 downwards.
CGCCATCTTGTCGCCCGACTGCAGGCGGCGCTTGACGGCCAGGTAGACCTTGACCATCTTCTGCACGCCAGGCTGCAGCTCGTCGCCCTGGGTCAGCTTCTTGCGCTTCTCTTCGAAGGCCAGGTCGAACTGGTGGCGCTTCTCGTTGATCGATTCCTTGATCGCTTCCAGCGCGTTCGCGGTGTCGTCGTCCGCCGGGCGGATGTCGAACCAGTGGAACTTGTCCAGGTCGGCCAGGTATTCCGCGGTGATCGCGGCGCCCTTCGCCAGCTTCTTCGGACCGCCGTTGACGACCTTGCCGACCAGCATACGCTCGAGACGCTGGAAGGCGTCGCCTTCCACGATACGCATCTGGTCGTTCAGGTCCAGGCGGTAGCGCTTCAGCTCGTCGTCGATGATCTGCTGGGCGCGCTTGTCACGCTGGATGCCTTCGCGGGTGAACACTTGCACGTCGATGACGGTGCCGACCATGCCCGAAGGCACGCGCAGCGAGGTATCTTTTACATCCGACGCTTTCTCACCGAAAATTGCGCGCAGCAGCTTCTCTTCCGGGGTCAATTGGGTCTCGCCCTTCGGGGTGACCTTACCGACCAGCACGTCGCCGGCTTGCACTTCGGCGCCGATGTAGACGATGCCCGACTCGTCCAGGCGAGCCAGCTGGTTCTCGGCCAGGTTCGAGATGTCGCGGGTGATTTCTTCCGCGCCCAGCTTGGTGTCGCGTGCGACGACGCTCAGTTCCTCGATGTGGATCGAGGTGTAGCGGTCGTCCTTGACCACGTTTTCCGAGATCAGGATCGAGTCTTCGAAGTTCAGGCCGTTCCACGGCATGAAGGCCACCAGCATGTTCTGGCCCAGTGCCAGTTCGCCCAGGTCGGTCGAGGCGCCGTCGGCGATGACGTCGCCGCGTGCCACGCGATCGCCCACTTGCACGATCGGACGCTGGTTGATGTTGGTGTTCTGGTTCGAACGGGTGTACTTGATCAGGTTGTAGATGTCCACACCGACTTCGCCGGCTTGCGCCTCGTCGTCGTTGACGCGGATGACCACACGGCCCGCGTCGATGTAGTCCACCACGCCGCCGCGCAGGGCTTGCACGGTGGTGCCCGAGTCGACCGCCACGGTGCGCTCGATGCCGGTACCGACGACGGCTTTTTCCGGACGCAGGCAAGGCACGGCCTGGCGCTGCATGTTGGCGCCCATCAGTGCACGGTTCGCGTCATCGTGCTCCAGGAACGGAATCAGCGAAGCTGCGACCGACACGATCTGGCCCGGGGCCACGTCCATGTACTGGATGCGTTCCGGCGAGACCAGGATGGTTTCGCCTGCTTCACGCGCCGACACCAGTTCGTCGATCAGCTGACCTTCGTCATTGATCTTCGCGTTTGCCTGGGCAATGATGTAGCGGCCTTCTTCGATCGCCGACAGGTATTCGATCTTGTCGGTGACCTTCGAACCGTCGACCTTGCGGTACGGGGTTTCCAGGAAGCCGTATTCGTTCAGGCGGGCGTACAGAGCCAGCGAGTTGATCAGGCCGATGTTCGGGCCTTCAGGCGTTTCGATCGGGCACACGCGGCCGTAGTGGGTCGGGTGCACGTCGCGCACCTCGAAGCCGGCGCGTTCGCGGGTCAGGCCGCCCGGTCCAAGAGCCGAGACGCGGCGCTTGTGGGTGACTTCCGACAGCGGGTTGGTCTGGTCCATGAACTGCGACAGCTGCGACGAACCGAAGAATTCGCGGATCGCGGCCGAGATCGGCTTGCTGTTGATCAGGTCGTGCGGCATCAGGTTGTCCGCTTCGGCCTGGCCGAGGCGTTCCTTGACGGCGCGCTCGACGCGCACCAGGCCGGCGCGGAACTGGTTCTCAGCCAGTTCGCCGACGCAACGCACGCGGCGGTTGCCCAGGTGGTCGATGTCGTCGACTTCGCCGCGGCCATTGCGCAGCTCGACCAGGATCTTGATCACGGCCAGGATGTCGTCGTTCGACAGGGTCATGTCGCCGGTCAGTTCGTCGCGGCCGATGCGGCGGTTGAACTTCATGCGGCCCACGGCCGACAGGTCGTAGCGCTCGGCGCTGTAGAACAGGCCGTTGAACAGGGCTTCCACCGATTCTTCGGTCGGCGGTTCGCCAGGACGCATCATGCGGTAGATGGCCACGCGGGCGGCGGTCTGGTCGGCGGTGTCGTCGGTGCGCAGGGTCTGCGAGATGTAGGCGCCTTGGTCCAGGTCGTTCGTGTAGAGCGTCTGGATGTCGGTGACGCTGGCGTCGCGCAGCTTGCCCAGCAGTTCGTCGGTCAGCTCGTCGTTGGCGTTGGCGATGATCTCGCCGGTGTCCTGGTCGACGATGTTGCGAGCCAGCACGCGGCCCAGCAGGTAGTCTTCCGGCACCGAGATGGTCTTGATGCCGGCGGCTTCGATGTCGCGCACATGCTTGGCATTGATGCGCTTGTCCTTGGTCACGATGGTCTTGCCCGACTTCGGATCGACGATGTCGAAGCGCGCGACTTCGCCGCGCAGGCGTTCGGACACGAACTCCAGCTCGCCGCCTTCATTGCGGAGGGTGAAGTTGTCGAAGACGAAGAAGTTCGCCAGGATCTGTTCCGGCGTCATGCCGATGGCCTTCAGCAGGATCGTCACCGGCATCTTGCGGCGGCGGTCGACGCGGAAGAACAGGATGTCCTTCGGGTCGAACTCGAAGTCCAGCCACGAGCCGCGGTAAGGAATGATACGGGCCGAGAACAGCAGCTTGCCCGACGAGTGCGTCTTGCCGCGGTCGTGTTCGAAGAACACGCCCGGCGAACGGTGCAGCTGCGAGACAATGACACGCTCGGTGCCATTGATCACGAAGGAGCCGTTGGTGGTCATCAGGGGCAGTTCGCCCATGTAGACTTCCTGCTCTTTCATTTCCTTGACGACCGGCTTGGTCGGCGATTCCTTGTCCAGGATCACCAGACGCACCTTGGCGCGCAGCGGCGACGCGAAGGTCAGGCCACGCTGTTGGCACTCTTTCACGTCAAACGCGGGGTCGCCGAGAACGTAGGACAGGAATTCGAGGCGTGCGAAACCGTTGTGCGACACGATCGGGAAGATCGAGGTGAAGGCCGACTGCAGGCCTTCGTTCTTCCGGACGGAGGGGACGGAGTCTGCTTGCAGGAAGTTCTCGTAGGATTCCAGCTGGGTAGCCAGCAGGTAGGGAACGTTGTGAACGTTGGCGCGCTTCGCGAACGACTTGCGAATGCGCTTCTTCTCAGTAAATGAGTAGTGCATGGACACTCCGTGAGTGACAGAAAGGATGAGAATTCAGGAATTGCCAGTGGTTGCTCTACGACACTAAAACCACATGCAAGGCCTGAAGCCTCGAACTTTCACGCCAGATGAAAAGGACACCGAACTGCTGTGATACGATATTTCTGTGCTGCGGTACTGCCTGGTACTGCTTGCTACGCACAACGCATGGAGCGGACGTTTGGCGCAGGGACGACAAAAGAGCCAAAGCCGCTTTTCCCGCCTTCCGACGAGATCCGCAAGCTTTGACTCCTACGCTGGGCACTGCGAACAGTGCCCGGAGCGATTGTATTACTTCAGCTCGGCCTTGGCGCCAGCTTCTTCCAGCTTCTTCTTAGCGGCTTCAGCGTCAGCTTTCGGCAGGGCTTCTTTCACGGTCTTCGGTGCGCCGTCGACCAGATCCTTGGCTTCCTTCAGGCCCAGGCCGGTGATTTCGCGGACGGCCTTGATGACGCCGACCTTGTTCGCGCCGACTTCCGACAGAACAACGTTGAACTCGGTCTGCTCTTCAGCAGCAGCTGCGCCGCCAGCGGCGCCGCCAGCTGCCGGTGCTGCCATTGCAGCTGCCGACACGCCGAACTTCTCTTCGAAAGCCTTGACCAGGTCGTTCAGTTCCATGACCGACATTGCGCCAACTGCGTCCAGGAACTCTTCTTTGCTAATTGCCATTTGAAACTCCAAATATATTGTGTGTGTACTACAGGATTGGTTCTACTTGAACAGAAAGGACCGAAGCGATTACGCTTCGGTGGCTTCCGCTGCCGGAGCAGCGGCGCCTTCGCCTTTTTGTGCTGCGACTGCAGCCAGAACTCGTGCAAAGCCCGACACCGGTGCCTGCATAACGCCCAGCAGCTGGGCGATGAGGACTTCACGGCTCGGGATGCTTGCCAGCGCGGTCACGCCGGCGACATCCAGTGCCTTACCAGCGTAGTTACCAGCTTTCACGACCAGCTTGTCGTTGGTTTTAGCGAAGTCGTTGATGACTTTCGCTGCTGCAACGGCGTCGTCCGAGATCGAGTAGATCAGCGGACCGGTCATGGAATCAGCCAGCGCGGCAAACTGCGTGCCCTCAACCGAGCGACGAGCCAGCGTGTTCTTCAGAACACGCAGGTAGACGCCCTGGGCACGTGCGGCTGCACGGAGTTTGGTCAAGTGAGCAACCTGGATGCCACGGTACTCAGCCACGACGATGGTCTGCGCGGTTGCAACTTTCGCGCTTACCTCTTCGACGACGGCCTTTTTGTCATTCAGATTAAGACCCACGGTCAATCTCCTTAAATGATGCGAACAACATTGTTCACATCGGTTCGAACACGGCGTCCGAAGTTAAGAAGTCAATCTAACGCGGATGAACTCACGCAGCGTGGACTACAAAACTTGTTCGGGTACACCATCTGCGTTGGGTGGTCTATTAACCTCCGGCTCAACCTCTGCCTTCGGCCCAACGGTCTTTGATTGCCTGCCGAAACGGTGATTTGTCTCGACAGCCCAAAGATGCGCCCCGCACTGTTCTGCGGGGTCTTGATTCTTTACAGCTTAAGCAGCGATCGAAGCGTGGTCGACGCGGACGCCAGCGCCCATGGTCGACGAGATCGCGACCTTGCGCAGGTACACGCCCTTCGAGGTTGCCGGCTTCGCCTTGTTCAGGGCGTCGATCAGCGCAACCAGGTTCGACTTCAGTTGTTCATCGCTGAACGACTTGCGGCCGATGGTGGCGTGGATGATACCTGCCTTGTCGGTACGGTACTGGACCTGACCGGCCTTGGCGTTCTTGACGGCGCCAGCCACGTCCGGGGTCACGGTGCCAACCTTCGGGTTCGGCATCAGGCCGCGCGGGCCCAGGATCTGGCCCAGGGTACCGACGATACGCATGGTGTCCGGCGAAGCGATGACCACGTCGAACGGCATGTCGCCGGCCTTGACGCGTTCTGCCAGGTCTTCCATGCCGACGATGTCGGCGCCGGCTGCTTTAGCAGCTTCAGCCTTGTCGCCCGAAGCGAACACAGCAACGCGCACGGTCTTGCCGGTGCCAGCTGGCAGCACGACGGAGCCGCGGACGACCTGGTCCGACTTCTTCGGGTCCACGCCCAGTTGAACGGCGACGTCGATCGACTCGTTGAACTTGGCGGTGGCGAATTCCTTGACGATCGACACAGCGTTGTCGAACGCGTAGACCTTGTTACGGTCCACTTTTGCTTTCATTTCTTTGACGCGCTTGGACAGCTTAGCCATTACACACCCTCCACCGTGATGCCCATCGAACGTGCCGAGCCAGCGATGATACGCACTGCTGCGTCCATGTCGGCGGCGGTCAGGTCCGGCTGCTTGGTTTTTGCGATTTCTTCAGCTTGGGCGCGGGTCAGCGAACCGACCTTGTCGGTATGCGGCTTCGGCGAACCCTTGGTGATGCCAGCGGCTTTCTTGATCAGGTAGGTTGCCGGCGGGGTCTTCATCACGAAGGTGAAGGACTTGTCGGCGAACGCGGTGATCACGACCGGAATCGGCATGCCCGGCTCGAAACCCTGGGTCTGGGCGTTGAACGCCTTGCAGAATTCCATGATGTTCAGGCCGCGCTGACCCAGTGCCGGGCCAATCGGAGGGGATGGGTTTGCTTTACCAGCCGGAACTTGCAGCTTGATAAAGCCAATGATTTTCTTTGCCATGAATGGCTCCTATCTTGACTTGAGTAGTAGCGCCCCACCGCGACTACTCGCTCGGCGGGGCTCCTCTTACCGGATTCCGCCTTGCTGCTGCGACGCTCCGATTAAAGCGTTGTATTTGATTTGTTGGGGACAGAGTACCGCTGCGCTTCGCGACGCGAAGCTTCGCTTAACTCTTTCCCGCAAGGGGTCATACTTTCTCTACCTGCCCGAACTCCAGCTCCACCGGAGTCGCGCGGCCGAAGATGGTGACTGAGACACGCACCTTCGATTTTTCGTAGTTGACTTCCTCGACGTTGCCGTTGAAGTCGGTGAAGGGGCCTTCCTTGATACGCACTTGCTCGCCCACTTCGTACAGGACCTTCGGCCTCGGCTTTTCGACGCCTTCCTGGACCTGCTGCATGATCTTGTCGATCTCGCGCGCCGGGATCGGCGTCGGCTTGTTCGACTTGCCACCGATGAAGCCGGTGACCTTGCTGGTGTTCTTAACCAGGTGCCAGGTCTCGTCGGTCATTTCCATTTCGACGAGGACGTAGCCCGGGAAGAAGCGGCGCTCGGAAACGGCCTTCGAGCCGTTGCGCATTTCGACGACTTCCTCGGTCGGCACCAGGATCTGGCCAAACTGCTCCTGCATGCCCGCACGCTCGATGCGCTCGGTCAGGGCGCGCATGACGCTCTTTTCCATGCCGGAGTAGACGTGCACGACGTACCAGCGCTTGTTGCTGACCGGAACACTCAGGGGAGCGGAAGCGTCTTGTGCCGGGACGTCGCCCGGCACCTTGTCTTGGTTTTCGCTCATGTTTATTTCCAACCCAGGATCACGTCGTACAACAGGAATTCGAGGAATTTATCCGTGCCCCACAGGAAAATCGCCATCACAGCCACGAAGGCAAATACGATGCCGGTGATCTGGGTGGCTTCCCGACGGGTCGGCCATACAACCTTTTTGGTTTCACGCACCGATTCCTTGGCGAAGCTCAGGAAATCGCGACCGGTAGCGGAGGTCCACAAAAGCAGGACAGCAAAAACTAAACCAGCCAAGAGGGCGCCGGCGGCGACCAAGGCTGGTTTGTTCTGGCCGGTCAGGTAAAAGAACCCGACCACACCTGCAATCACAGCAACCACCGCCAGGGCGACCTTGAACTTGTCATTCGAGGTGCTGACAGTTTGCACGGATTGGTTCGACATACTTTTTCTTTCGGCGCCAGGCGCCAGATTCGGTGGCAGGGGCGGAGGGAATCGAACCCGCGACCTTCGGTTTTGGAGACCGACGCTCTGCCAATTGAGCTACACCCCTACGAAAACTTCTCGCTGAATCCAGCATTATACAGCACACGCGCGTATGCTGGCAATGCTGTTCGAGGGAGGCATTGGCGCCTCCCTCTTACATCGCTTATTAGGCGATGATCTTGGCAACCACGCCGGCGCCGACGGTACGGCCGCCTTCGCGGATTGCGAAGCGCAGACCTTCTTCCATCGCGATCGGAGCGATCAGCTTGACGGTGATCGACACGTTGTCACCTGGCATGACCATTTCTTTGTCGGCCGGCAGCACGATCGAACCGGTCACGTCAGTCGTACGGAAGTAGAACTGCGGACGGTAGTTGTTGAAGAACGGGGTGTGACGGCCGCCTTCGTCTTTCGACAGGACGTACACTTCGCCGGTGAAGTCGGTGTGCGGCTTGATCGAGCCCGGCTTGGCCAGAACCTGGCCACGCTGGACGTCTTCACGCTTGGTGCCGCGCAGCAGCAGGCCGACGTTGTCGCCAGCTTGACCCTGGTCCAGCAGCTTGCGGAACATTTCCACGCCGGTGCAGGTGGTCTTGACGGTGTCGACGATACCGACGATTTCGATTTCTTCGCCGACCTTGATGATGCCGCGCTCGACACGACCGGTCACCACGGTACCGCGGCCCGAGATCGAGAACACGTCTTCCACCGGCATCAGGAAGGCGCCGTCAACGGCACGTTCCGGGGTCGGGATGTACGAATCCAGTGCGTCAGCCAGACGGATGATGCAGTCTTCGCCCATCTCGCCAGCTGCGCCTTCCAGCGCCATACGAGCCGAACCCTTGATGATCGGCAGGTCGTCGCCCGGGAACTCGTACTTCGACAGGAGCTCGCGCACTTCCATTTCGACCAGTTCCAGCAGTTCTGCGTCGTCGACCAGGTCGCACTTGTTCAGGAACACGATGATGTAAGGAACGCCAACCTGACGCGCCAGCAGGATGTGCTCGCGGGTCTGCGGCATCGGGCCGTCAGCGGCCGAGCACACCAGGATCGCGCCGTCCATCTGCGCAGCACCGGTAATCATGTTCTTGATGTAGTCGGCGTGGCCCGGGCAGTCAACGTGAGCGTAGTGACGGTTCGCGGTCTCGTACTCGACGTGCGCGGTGTTGATGGTGATGCCGCGTGCCTTCTCTTCCGGAGCCGCGTCGATCTGGTCGTATGCCTTGGCTTCGCCGCCGAACTTCTTCGACAGAACGGTTGCGATCGCAGCCGTCAGGGTGGTTTTGCCGTGGTCAACGTGACCGATGGTGCCGACGTTGACGTGCGGCTTGGTCCGTTCGAATTTTTCCTTTGCCATTTCAGACTCCTAAGATCTAACGATTTTTTTGAGAATTACCAGGCACACCTGACGGACGAGTATTGCGGACTGCCGTACAAAATTCTGGTGCCCTTGACGTGGATTGAACACGTGGCCTCTCCCTTACCAAGGGAGTGCTCTACCACTGAGCTACAAGGGCTTATTTTTTGCGATGTTGAAACACACCGCGAACACTGGAGCGGGTGAAGGGAATCGAACCCTCGTCGTAAGCTTGGAAGGCTTCTGCTCTACCATTGAGCTACACCCGCGAGGTACAACTTCTTTCAATTCGCTTCACGACTCTTCTTTTTGGTGGTGGGGGCTGGATTCGAACCAGCGTACTCAGAGAGGGCAGATTTACAGTCTGCTGCCTTTAACCACTCGGCCACCCCACCGCGAAGAACCGCAGAGTATGAAGCAAGCTCAACGTGTTGTCAACTATGTTTCAGCAGACTTTGTCCGCGTCGCATAGCAGCGTTGCTTCGGGGCGTGATTGTAACGGGCGGGGTCGAAGTCTGCAAGGGCTGTTTTGTATGACCTGCAAAAAACGTGTTTTGGAGGCATTGCGGGGGAGTTGAGGCTGGCTGAACTTGGGTCCCCGCCTTCGCGGGGACCCAAGTTCCACACCGCTCAAGGCGCCAGCGCCGCCAGCACCTGCCCCTTCAACGCCTTGATCAGCGAAGTCTCATCCGGCGGCACGCCTTCAGGCGCCGTATTGGTGCGGTCCGCATAGAACAGCCCCAGCTGCGCCTTCCCCACCACCAGCGGCAGCACGATGAAGCTCTTCGCATCCGGCAGCAGCTCCTTGTGCCAGGCCGGCAGCAGATCGCGGATCTTGGGACTCCCCGCATCCGAGATCATCAGGTCCGCATCGTTCTCCATCGCCAGGTGGAACAGGTCGCGCCCGGGCGCCGCGGAAAACGCGAAGCCCGCCTGCAGCCGCTTGCCTTCCTCGCCCAGCGACACCCGCGCCCGGTACTGCCCCGCGCGCGCATCCTTCAGGCACACGCAGGCGAAACGGAAGCCCAGCGCCCCATACAGGGTCTCGAGTACGGCGAGGATCACGTCGTTGACCTTGCCCTGCCCCGAGGCCCGCAGCTGGGTCACGTCCTGCACGCCGGCCAGCAGCAGCTCGCGCGCGTTCTTCGGCTTGCCGCTCGGGTGCGTGCCATCCTGGTCTTCCTCGCCCGCGTCCAGGGTCGCGAGCAGCAGCACATTCGGCAGTCCGCTCGCGTTTTCCGGCTCGGTCTTGGGCGCCGGCTCCATGTTCATGCTCTGCAGCAGGGCGCTCATGCCCTCCTGCACGGCGGCGAACAGCGCGTCCATGCGCTCCTTATCGAGCTCCAGCGCCTGGCCGTAGCGCTGCAAGAGGTTGCGCGCCTCCAGCGTGTCGGCCGGCTCGTGGCTGCGCGCCATCAGGCGCGCGATGTCCAGGCCGAAGGACGCCACCTGGCGCATCCACTCGCCGCGGTTGGCCGCCACCCGCACCGCCGTCGGCGGCAGCGAAGCCTGGGCGCGCACGATCACGTCGGGGATCTTCCATTCCGCCAGCACCGCCTCGGACAGGGCGTCGTAGCTGCAGCCGAGGATCAGCTGCGAGGCCTGCCCGGCCGTATGCTTGCCGGCCGCGATCAGGGCCGAGATTTCGCGGTAGCGGTCGTGCTCGTGGCTGGCCACCAGCAGCGGGCCGAGATTCTTGAACAGCGCGCAGATCGCCGCTTCCTCGGCGCCCTGGTAGAAGCTGTGGCGCGCCATCTCGCGCCCCACCAGGCTGGCGCACAGGGCGGCTTCCAGCTCCACGCGCACGCTGCCGGCATGGTCGCCGCTGTCCAGGGCGTCGACCAGCAGCATGGCCAGGGCGGTGGCCTTGACGTTGTCGAAGCCCAGCAGCGAGATGGCGCGCGAGATCGTGGTCACCGGCGTGCCGGACGCCGTGCGGTACTGGACGGTGTTCGACAGGCGCAGGATGCGCTGGGTCAGGGCCACGTCCGACACCACGTAATAGGCCAGGTCGTGGGTGCCCTGGTCGTCGCTGGAGGCCATCTCGACCACGCGCGCGACCGAGGCGCCGAGGGCGAACATCTCCTCATCGCCGCAGACCTTGTGCATCAGCGCGGCGCGCACGCGGCGGGTCGCGCCTTCGGGTGGCGTGGTGGTCATGCTTCCTTAGCCTGCTTTCCGCACGGCGCCGAACACCGGCACGGCCAGCGCCGGCGTCACGCCCGCGGGACGCGGCGCAGCGCTGCGCGGCGCCGACTTGTTGTACTTCTTGAGCACCTGCTGGTGCAGGGCCGCCAGCGCGGGCAGCTTGCCGTTGCCCGGATCGAGCTGGCGCACCTTGCCGATCAGGGCGGGCACCTGCTGGCCGAGGCGCTCTTCCCAGCCCTGGTGCTCCAGGCAGCGCAGCGCCGCCAGCGCCGCGTTGAAGGCCACGGACGGGTTCTGCGGCAGCTTGACGGCCGCCTCCAGCATCAGCGCCACGGCGCCCTTGTAGTCGCCGCTCTTGGCGCGCGCGGCGCCGCCGGCGACCAGGTCGATCACGTGCTGGCGGCTTTCCTGGGCCAGGGTGCGCGCCAGCTCGGGATGGCCGGCCTGCTCCAGTACGCCCATGGCGCGCGTCATCACGGCCTCGCTGGCGGCATTGCGCATCACGTCGCGCACGATCTCCGAGGCGCCCTCTTCCATGTTGTTCTGCAGGCAGGTGCGCGCCAGCTCCAGCTTGAGGTCGGAAGACAGGGTCGGTGCTTCCTTGCAGGCGGTCAGCGCGGTGCTCAAGGCTTCGTTCAGGCGGGTCTCGTTGCCGGTGTACTCGTGCAGCAGGGCCGAGGAGATCGCGCTGCACAGGGCCGTGTTCGGACGTCCGCCCATCGAGCGGTCGAGGTCGCGGATCACCGAGGCGGCAGCCACCGGATCACCCTTGACGACCAGGGTGCGCACCAGTTTCACGTGGTCTTCGGGATCGCGGAATTCGGAATACCTGGCCTTGTCGACCACCTTCTTGAAGGCCTTTTCGGCCCCCTCGGTGTCGCCCGCCTCGAAGGCGGTTTCGGCCAGGGTGCGCAGGCGCCGCACGGCGTGGGGCGAGACCGCCACCGCCTCGTTCAGCACCGCCTGCGACCTGGCCAGGTCGCCCACCGCCGCATGGGTGCGCGCCAGCCAGTCGGCGGCGTCGACGAAGGTGCGGTTGGTGGCCACCAGGTCTTCCAGGATCTCGCGCGCTTCCTCGTAGCGCTTGCGCACGAACAGGGTCTTGGCCAGGCCCAGGCGCGCCCAGGCGATCGCCTTGGCCTCGACCAATTGGCGGTAGATCGGCTCGGCCTGGTCGGCCTCGCCGAGGAACATGTGCAGCTCGGCGCGCAGGCGCAGGAAGTCGATGGCGTAGCGCGGATACTTGGCCTGGGCGTCGATGCAGGCGGCGATCGCCTCGCGCTGGTCGCCGGCGTCCATCAGGGCATAGACCGGCAGGAAGGCGTTGCGGCGGTCGAGGGCGCGCGCGATGCGCTCCAGCAGGCGGTCGGCGGTGAAGGGCTTGAGCACGTAGTCGGTCGGCGCCAGCTCGGCGGCACTGACCACCTTGCTCTGGTTACCTTCGGCGGTGACCATGAAGAACATGGTCGACAGCGGCATCAGCTTGTGGTGGCGCAGGTCTTCCAGCAGCTGCTGGCCGTCCTGGCCGCCTTCGAGGTCGTATTCGCACAGGACCAGGTCAAAGGCGCGCAGCCCCAGGTGCTTGACGGCCTGGTTCGAGCTGCTGGCGTGCTCGATCCGGGTCAGTCCGCACAGGTTGAGCATGCTGTGGATGTTGGCGCGCATCCCGGCATGGGGCTCGATGATCAGGGCGGTAAGGCCTTCAAGTTCGTTCATGGGTTCCGTTTCAGCCTGCGTTGGGCATGTCGGCCGGGCTGCATTGGCGCGCGGCATCGGCCAGTATATTACGGCAGAGGAACAAATTAATTAAATCGGGTAAAGACGACAACACCGGCGTGCCCGGTGTGCGGGGAAAATGCGACAGCTCTGAATGCGGCTTAGTTATCGAAACCGATTGCCGCAGCCTGGCGCAGCGGCGTGCGGCGGCCATTGACGCACTCGGCCTTGCTGGCGCCGATGACGATGTTCTGGTAACGCACCTCGTACTTGCCGGCCGCAAGCTTGTCGATTACGAAACTGGCGCGCGCCTGCACGAAGGCGTGGCGCACGTTCGAGCGGCGGTCCAGGTCGTAGAGCTTGACGAACACCGGCGAGCTGTTGGCGCTGTTGTCGATCAGGACCTGCATCTCGCTGCCGTTGTTGCCGACCGGGTAGCCGGCCAGGTAGCCGGATTCGGCCGGCCAGGGGTCGCCGCTGGGCGCGCTCAGGGTCTGCAGGTCGGTGCCGCAGTCCGGCGCGCGCTGGGGCACGACCAGCTGGGTGACGGCGAGCGCCTTGATCTCGGGCGGCGGCTCCTTGCCGGCCTCGCCGCTGTAGCGGCGCGCCCAGCCTTCGATGCTGGTGTCGTTGCCCAGTTCGTCCGGATGGGCGGGATTGGCGGCCGCCGCGTCGGTGGCGTTCGCCGGGGATGCGGGCTTGCCCGGCCAGGCCAGGGCGTTGGGCAGGAGATTCGGCTGCTGGGCCAGCAGCACCGTGCAGGCGGCGCCGGCCACGAAGCAGGTGGCCAGGCCCAGCCACCAGCGCGGATCGCGCAGCAGGCGCGCCCGGCGCGCGCCCTCGGGCGGACGGGCTTCCCAGCTCTCCGGGCGGGCGCGCCCTTCCTCGGCGTTCGAGCTTTCCACCCACTCGACCTCCCATTCTTCCGACGCGATCCAGTCGTCGTGCTCCTTGCGGCGCACCGGGTCGGACAGGGTGTTGTAGGCGGTATTGACGATCGCCATGATGCGGGCGGCCTTTTCGTCGCCCGGGTTCTTGTCGGGATGGTATTTCTGGCTGAGAGCCTTGTATGCCGCACGAATGACTTCCTGCGGCGCGCCGCGCGCAACCTTCAGGTTGTCATAGTGGGTGTGGATCTTGGCCATGGTGTGTGATGTGCGCCCTGCTTGCTCGACGAATAATAGCCGATCCGGTGACTGCGCCAAGTGACAAGCTTAGCCGGATTTGTGTCCGCTGTGCAAGATATCACGAAGTCTACAGGCGGTGGCTTCGGTCGGCCTGCACGATTGCCTCCGGCAAGTCGATGCCCTGGCCGACCACCAGCACCTTGAACAGCTCGCCCATCTCGGCCGGCGACACCAGCTTCTGCACCGCCTTGGCCTGGGGCAGGTAGCGCAGCGGGTCTTCCGGGTCGTGTTCCATCAGCAGTTCGCCGATCCCCGCGCCCAGCAGGAAGGCGGCCTGGCTCATGTAGGCCAGCACCGGCAGGCCGGCTTCCTGGGACGCCAGCGCCATGGCCGTGAAGTCGACGTGGGCCGTGATGTCCTGCAGGCCCGGCAGGTAGAAGGGATCGGGGTGGGCGTGGTGGCGGTAGTGGCACATCAGGGTGCCGCCCATGCGCTGGTCCAGGTAGTACTCGTGGGCCGGGAAGCCGTAGTCGAGCAGGATGGCGGCGCCCTTCCCTCCCTCGAACATGGCGGCCAGCGAGCGCATGAAGCCGTCGCTCACCGGGTGGATCTCGGTCAGGTAGCCTTCCGGGCGCTGGTCATGGTCGGGAATCTGGCGCGCCAGCTGGGCCTGCAGTTCCGCATCCAGGGGCTGCTGCACGAAGGCGAAGGCGCCGTCCTCGATGGTGACCATCTGGCGGCGCCAGCCCTGGGCCGTGTTCAGCACCAGTTCGACCGGCATGGCGTCGAGCACCTCGTTGGCCAGCACCACGCCCGAGAAGCGTTCCGGCATGGCGTCCAGCCAGCGCACCTGGGGCAGGTCCTTCAGGGCTTCCTGCTGGCGCGCGCGCAGCTCGCCGGAGAGTTCGATGATGGTATAGGAGTTGACGGCCACGCCCTGGGCCGCCAGGGCCGCGAGCACGTCGCGCGCCAGCTTGCCGGTGCCGGCGCCGAACTCGATGATGTCGGGCGCGCTTTGGGCGATAATAGCGCCTGCCACGCGCGCGAGCGCCGCGCCGAACAGGGGCGTGATCTCGGGCGCGGTCGTGAAATCGCCCTCCGCGCCGAGCTTGGACGCGCCGCCGCTGTAGTACCCGAGCCGGGGCGCGTACAGCGCCAGCTCCATGAAACGCGAAAACGCAATCGCTCCGCCCTGCCGTTCGATGTCAACGGCGATGAGCTCTTGCAGGGAGTGGGACGCGCTGAGTGCGTCGCGGTCGGGTGCGGGCAAAGACATGCCGGCATTGTAGCGAGATCGGCCCATATCAACAATTTGGCCCATTATTTGGCCCCTTCGGCGGGCCCACAGGACAAGATGACGGACAAGGCTTCGACCACCTCTCCCAGGATCGCGCTCGTGACGGGCGCGGCGCGCCGTTTGGGACGCGCCATCGCGCTCGGCCTGGCCCGCGCCGGCTGGGACGTGGCCGTCCACTACCGCCAATCCGAACCGGACGCCCTGGCGACGGTCGAGGCCATCCGCGCCCTCGGCCGGCGCGCCGTGCCGCTGCAGTGCGACCTGGCCAATGAGGCCGCCGTACGCGCCCTGCCCGGCCGCGCCGCCGCCGAACTCGGCCCCGTGTCTTGCATTGTCAACAACGCTTCGTTGTTTCAATACGACAGCGCCACCGAGTTTTCTCCGGTATTGCTGGCAACCCACATGCAGGCGAACGTGGCCGCGCCGCTGCTGCTGGCGCAGGCGCTGTACAAGGCCACGCCGGAGGGCGGGCAGTCCGTGGTGATCAACTTGCTGGACCAGAAACTGTACAATCTCAACCCGGATTTTCTGTCGTACACGCTGTCGAAGGCCGCGCTGCACAGCGCCACCACGATGCTGGCCCAGGCGCTGGCGCCGAAACTGCGCGTGGTCGGCGTGGCGCCCGGCATCACCATGGTGTCGGGCGAGCAGAGCGAGGAAGGCTTTGCGCGCGCCCACCAGGCCACGCCGCTGGGGCGCTCCTCGACGCCGCAAGACATCGCCGACGCGGTCGTCTACGCGGCCGGCGCCCGCGCGCTGACCGGCACCACCCTGCTGGTCGATGGCGGCCAGCACCTGGTGCCGCTGGGGCGCGACGTGATGTTCCTGACTGAAACACCCAATTCAATTTAATCGATAAGGCTAACCATGTTGTCCGCCCTGACCCACCCGAGCTTGCGCGATTGCCGCCGGCTGTTCCTGCGCAACTACGAAGTGATGATCAACATCGGCGTCCACGACTTCGAGAAGAAGGCGGAACAGCGTGTCATGATCAACGTCGACCTGTACATCCCGCTCGAGCAGTCGACCCCGAAGGCCGACCAGTTGTCGGAAGTGGTGGACTACGACTTCATGCGCGAGACCATCGCGCAGCGCGTCGCCAAGGGCCACATCCACCTGCAGGAAACCCTCTGCGACGACGTGGTCAAGGCGATGCTGCTGCATCCGCGCGTGCGCGCGGCGCGCGTGTCGACCATGAAGCCGGACGTCTACCCCGACTGCGAAGGCGTGGGCGTCGAAGTGTTCCAACTGAAGGAAGAAGCATGAGCGAAGCGGATCTCGACCAGCTGGCGGTCGACACCAAGAAGGCGGAAAAAGTCGCCTACGAGAACAACAAGCTGCACAAGCGCCTGTGCCGCCTGGTCGGCCAGGCCATCGGCGACTTCAACATGATCGAGGACGGCGACAAGGTGATGGTCTGCCTGTCGGGCGGCAAGGACAGCTATGCCCTGCTCGACATCCTGATGACCTTGCGCGAGCGCGCGCCGATCCACTTCGACATCGTGGCGGTAAACCTGGACCAGAAGCAGCCGAATTTCCCGGCCGAGGTACTGCCGGCCTACCTCGAGAAGCTGGGCGTGCCCTACCACATCGAGAACCAGGACACCTACAGCATCGTCAAGCGCCTGATCCCGGAAGGCAAGACCACCTGCTCGCTGTGCTCGCGCCTGCGGCGCGGCATCCTCTACCGCGTGGCGGACGAGCTCGGCTGCAACAAGATCGCCCTGGGCCACCACCGCGACGACATCCTCGAAACCTTCTTCCTCAACATGTTCTTCGGCGGCAAGCTGAAGGGCATGCCGGCCAAGCTGGTCTCGGACGACGGCAAACACATGGTGATCCGCCCGCTGGCCTATGTGCGCGAGGCCGACACCGAGCGCTATGCCGAGGTGAAGGGCTTCCCGATTATCCCGTGCGACCTGTGCGGCTCGCAGGAAAACCTGCAGCGCAAGCAGATCAAGGCCATGCTGCGCGAGTGGGAGAAGAAGCATCCGGGGCGCGTGGACAACGTGTTTTCGTCCCTGAACACCGTGGTGCCCTCGCACCTGATGGACCGCAACCTGTTCGGCTTCGCCGACCTGAAGGTGGACGGCGTGGCCAATCCGAACGGCGACATCGCCTTCGACGAGGAGCCGTGCTCGACGCCTGCGGCCAACATCATCTCGCTGACCCAGCTGTAAGCCCCGGTTTAGGCCCAATCGGCGGCGGAAAGAAAGCAGAGGCGTGGTACTCTGCTTTTTTTTCGTCCAAGAGGATTGCGATGTGCGTGACTTCCCGCCTGCTGAGACAACTGGCCCTGGCCTTGGCCGTCTTCCTGCCCTGCGCCGCCATGGCTGAACCGAGCATTGTTTACCTGGTGCGGCATGGCGAAAAAGCCGCCGTCGGCCAGGACCCCGAACTCACGCCGCAGGGACAGGCGCGGGCGCGCAATATCGCCACCATCCTGGGACGCGCCGGGATCACGGCCGTGTTCAGCACGCCGTATGTGCGCACCCAGCAGACCGCGCAGCCGCTCGCCAGCCAGCTCGGGCTGCAGGTGCAGAGCTACGATCCGCGCGCGCCGAAGGCGCTGGTGGAGAAGGTGAAGGCGCTCACCGGGCCGGTGCTGGTGGTGGGGCACTCGAATACGCTGGGGGAGCTGGTGAAGCTGTTCGGCGGGGCGCCGGGGACGGAGATCGGGGATGATGAGTATGATCGGCTGTATCAGCTGATCAATGCGGAGGGGAAGGTTACTACTGTGATGTTGAGGTCGGTGGGGCAGTAATTTTCACCAATAACGCTTGAGTCGTCCTCCCGGCGAAGGCCGGGACCCAAGTTTGCGTGCGCCGCCATGATCTTTGAACGTAGTGGCTGCAACACGAACTTGGGTTCCGGCCTTCGCCGGAACGACGGGCGAAAGGAGCGGGCCAAATGACCCGCTCCACAACTCATCTGCTTATAGCGCCACGTTCGTACGCATCACCGGATACAAGTTATAGCGCTCATCCCACGACGAATGCCGCTTGGCGAAGAACTCCAGGCGCGCATGCGGGTTCTTGGCAAACGCAGGATCGGTATCGAGCTTGCGCTGGAACTCCTCGGCCACCTTCGGATCCGCCGCCATCTGCTCGCGCGCCACATCCTCGGCCACGTACTCTTCCATGTATTCCTTGCGCTCGTAGGCGGTGTTGAACATGCCCCAGCCCGCCAGCGAATCCGGCGCCTGCGGTTCCAACATGGCCATGACCAGGCGCGCCTTCGGCTGGGCGATCGGCACGAACAGCGAACCGCGCGTCACCGTGCGCGCCTCATCCCTCCATTTGCCTTCCAGCGTCAGGCGCTGGTGTCCCTCGAACGAAGTCGCGCCGAACGTCGCCTTGTCGGCGCGGAAGGTCTCGACCTTCGCGCCCTCGATCGCCTTGTCCAGCTTGCGGAAGGCGATGCCGTGCAGCTTGAGCTTCTCGGCCACCATGGCCGCATGCGCGGCCGGCACGATGTAGCCGGCGCGCGGTGCGTTGACTTCCAGGTCAGGCACCACTTCCTCGCGCAGCGGCACGCGCCACACCTGCGGCTTGGCCTCGTCGTAGCGGGTCATCAGCATGCCCGACACGTTCGAGGGCGCGCGCGTGTATTCGTAGCCCTGGAAGTCGACCATCTGGGTCTTGTCGGTGGTGCGGTAGGTCAGCGCCACCTTGGCGTCGGCCAGCTTGGCGGCGCGGGCGTCGGCGGCGAACGCCGCCTGCTGCCAGGCCTTGCCGTGCTTCGCGACCTGCTCCAGGATCGAGATCACGGTGTTGTGGGTGACACGCACGCGGGTCGGATAGTCCTTCCACGAATGGGTCTCGACCAGCAGCGCCATGCGGTTGCGCAGCTGGAAATAGCCGGTCGAGAAGCGCGGGTCGGACACGCTGTCGACGAAGCCCGACATTGGATCGTCGGTCTTGGCGAAGGACATGTAATAGGACTGCGGCATCGAACCCTGCCTGGCGATGTCGGCGATCACGCCGGTGCGCAGCGCCAGGCCGGCCTTGCGGAATTCCGGGTCGCCCGAGTACACCGGCTCGACCTGGATCGAGACGTCGTGCTGGAACTTGGCGCCGTCGGTCACGTGCAGGTCGACATAGGTCAGCGGATCCCAGGCGTTGACCAGGCCAAGCATGGCCTGCATCTCGGGCGCGTCGGCCTTGACGTAGTCGCGGTTCAGGTTGAAGTTCTGGGCGGTGGTGCGCCAGCCCATCTCGACCGGGCCGCGCTGGTTCGGGCGGTTCCACTTGCCGAAGCGCTCGTGGCCGTCGACGTTGAACACCGGGACGAAGACCAGCACCTGCTTCTCGAGCGCGCCCTTGGCCAGCTGGCCGTCCAGCACTTCGCGCAAGGCCAGGAAGCCGGCGTCCTTGCCGTCGATCTCGCCCGCGTGGATGCCGCCCTGGATCAGGGTCACCGGCAGGCCCTGGCGCTTCGCCTCCTGCGGCGTAAAGGCGCCGCTGGCGCTCACGATCAGCGCCTTCATCGGGCGCTCTTCCGGGGTGCGGCCGAAGTCGACGCACTTGACCTGTTTCGGGTAGGCCTTCTGGAAGGCGGCGCACAGGGCGATCACTTCGTCATAGCGGCCGGTGCTCTGGAAGCCCGAACGCTCGGAAACGGTGCTCAGTGCGGTGGCGGCTTGGGACAGGGGCGCGGCGGCCAGGACGGCCAGCAGGAACGCAGAACGGATCATCGGGAAGCTCCGGCAAGTGAAGAGTCACAAAGCCGGAGATTATAGACGCGTTCACCGGCGCCGTGAGGCGGCCGGTGAAGCAGGGACAACCTAGCGGCTGCGCCGGTCGATCGCGATTTCCTTCACCAGCGGACGCACCAGTTGCGTCGGCAGCTGGCGCGCGCTGCTCTGGCCCTGCGGAGCCGGGCAGGCATTGCTGGTGCGGTAGGCCAGGGCCGTGGCCAGCAGGCCCTCGGCCGGATCGCCCACCGCGCGGGTCAGGTCGTCGGAGGCCTGGCAGGTCGGCGCGAAGCCGTCCGCGTAGTCGCCGAAGCCCTTGTTGTTGACGCCCTTGAACTCGACCGAGAAATAAGTCGTGCCGCAGTTCGGCACCGGCGTGAAGCCATAGGGCTTGCCGCAGGTCGTGCCGCCGATCTGGATCACCTCGATGTCGGCGCCGCGCAGGCCGTTGATCACCGCCTCGCTCGCCGAGCAGGTGCCCGAGGTGGCCAGGATGGTCACGCGCTTCAGGCCCAGGTAGGGCAGCGCCGTGCCGGCGGCGACCGGGTTGGGCGCGGAGAAGCCATAGGCCGTGGAGCGGAACATGATCGGCGAGTCGGAGCCGATCTTGTCGTTGTACTGCAGACGGTCGAACACCTTGCCTGCGGTCGCGGCCGGACCGGCGACCATGTAGGCCAGTTCGCTGGCGACGTACAGCAGGCCGCCGCCGTTGTAGCGCAGGTCCAGCACCAGGTCGGCGATGCCTTCCTGCTTGAAGGTGGTGAAGGCGTCGACCAGCTCCTTTTCCGACACCGCATTGTGGGTCTCGAAGCTCAGGTAGCCGACCTTGCCGCTGGCGGTGTCGATCACCTTGACGTTCTTGACCGGATCGACGCGCACTTCGGCGCCGGTCATGGTCACCTCGAATTGCGCGCCGCTGCGCTGGAAGCTGAAGCGGTGCTGGGTGCCGGCGCTGCTTGGGAACAGGCCGGCGTTGATGATGTCGACCGAGGCGTTGTCGCCCGCGCTGACGAAGTCGACGCCGTCGACGCGCATCAGCATGTCGTTGCGGCGCACGCCGGCCGCATCCGCCGGCGAGCCGGGTTCCACCGCCGTCACGATCCAGGTGCGCGGCACGCCCGAACCGACACGCGAGAAGGTCAGGCCGTAGCCCAGGTCCACGCCCTCGTTCTGCATCGCATCCCATTCCTCGGTCGGATACGTGAAGTGGAACTGGTCCTTGGGCTTGCCCGACGGGGTCAGCGCCGTCGTCTTGAGCACGTCGAAGTAGTCGATCGGATTGCTGAAGTCCGCCATCCGGTAGGTATTCGGCACCTCGTTGTACCAGAGGTAATTCTGGTGGGTCCAGGCGCGCAGGAACTTCAGCTCGTCGAGCAGGCTGCCCTGGCGGTCCGGGTAAGGCTTGCCGTTGGCGTCGACGCCGGTGCGCGGCTTGGCGCACAGGTTCCAGTAATTGCTGAAGGCATCGCCCAGCAGGCTCGGATTGGTGTCGTAGACCGATTGCTGGCCGGTGGCCGGCGGCGTGGTGGCCGGCGGCTGCTGGGACGCGGGCGGCGTGGCGCTCACGGTGGCGCCGGGCGAACCGCCTCCGCCGCCGCAACCGGCGAGGACGAACAGCGTTGCGAGCGAGGTGGACAGCAGGCGCAGGGGAAGCGCCTGGCGGCGCGGTGCGTTAGACGTTCTCATGCGTCCGATTATAGACGCGGGGATTGGGACGGAGTGCAAGCAACTGTAACAGTTGAGTCTTGCAGACAACGAAAAATGCTAGAGGTAAATCAATTGCTGCTGCATACGGTGGGCGCACGGCGCCCACCGTAGCAGGATAGCAAGCTTATGCCGCCTGGGACGCCGTGCCGGCCGGTGCGTGGAAGGCTTGCACCAGCGCTGCTTCCTTCTGCTTGGCCGCCTTCAGGTGACGCTCCTTCACGTGGCCGTAGCCGCGGATGTCTTCCGGGATGCTGGCGATCGCCACGGCCTGAGCCAGGTTGTCGGCGCTCAGCTTGGGCAGCAGCGCTTCGATGGTCTCGCGGTACTGGCCGATCAAGGCGCGCTCGGTGCGGCGCTCGGCGGTGTAGCCGAACACGTCGAACGGGGTGCCGCGCAGGCCCTTGAGCTTGGCCAGCAGGCCGAAGGCCCCCATCATCCACGAACCGTATTCCTTCTTGATCGCACGGCCTTCCTTGTCGTGCTTGGCCAGCAGCGGCGGCGCCAGGTGGAACTTGAGCTTGATGTCGCCTTCGAACATGCCGGCGATCTTGTCGCGGAAGGCCGGGTCGGTATGCAGGCGGGCGACTTCGTACTCGTCCTTGTAGGCCATCAGCTTGTAGAAGTAGCGCGCGACGGCCTCGGCCAGGCGGGTGCCCTTGCCGAATTTGGCTTCCTCGGCGCGCACCTGGTCCACGAAGGCCTTGTACTTGGCCGCGTAGGCCGCGTTCTGGTAGGCGGTCAGCAGTTCGACGCGGCGCTTGACGATGTCGTCCAGGCTCTGGGTGCGCTTGAACTCGATCACCTGGGCCGGGGTAGTCAGCTTCTTGACCGAGGCCAGGTCGTGGGCGGCGGTGCGGCCCCAGTGGAAGGCGGCCTTGTTGAAGGGCACCGAGACGCCATTCAGTTCGATCGCCTTGATCAGGGAAGCTTCCTGCAGCGGCACGTGGCCCTTCTGGAAGGCGTAGCCCAGCATGAACATGTTGGTGGCGATCGAGTCGCCCATCAGGGCGGTGGCGATCTGGCCGGCGTCGACGAAGTCGACGTTCTGCTCGCCGCAAGCCTGGAGGATGGCGCCGCGCGAACCTTCGGCCGGGAACTGCCAGTCCGGGTTCTTGACGAAAGCGGCGGTAGTGGCGCCGGTCGAGTTGACGGCGGCCCAGGTGCGGCCTTCGCCCATGCGGCTCAGCGCGTCGCGGCTGGCGGTGACGATCTGGTCGCAGCCGATCACGAGGTCGGCGCTGCCGGTGCCCACGCGGGTCGAGTGCAGGTCGGCCTGGTGCTCGGCCAGGCGCACGTGCGACATCACCGGGCCGCCCTTCTGGGCCAGGCCGGACTGGTCGAGCACGATCGCGCCCTTGCCTTCGACATGGGCCGCCATCGCCAGGATCTGGCCGACGGTGACCACGCCGGTGCCGCCGACGCCGGCGATCAGGATGCCGAAGGGCTCGCTGACCGACGGGATGACTGGCGCAGGCAGTGCCGGCGGCGCGTTGTCGGCGGTTGCGGCTTTCTTTGGCTTCTTGAGGCCGCCGCCTTCGACGGTCACGAAGCTCGGGCAGAAGCCCGACACGCAGGAGAAGTCCTTGTTGCACGAGGACTGGTTGATCTGGCGCTTACGGCCCAGTTCGGTTTCCAGCGGCTCGACCGACAGGCAGTTCGATTGCACCGAGCAGTCGCCGCAGCCTTCGCACACGGCTTCGTTGATGACGGCGCGCTTGGCCGGGTCGGGGAACTCGCCTTTTTTCCGGCGGCGGCGCTTTTCCGAGGCGCAGGTCTGGTCGTAGATCACGGCCGACACGCCTGGCATCTCGCGCAGTTCCTTCTGCACGTCCATCAGTTCGGAACGGTGGCGCACGGTGACGCCTTCGGCCCAGGCGTAGTCGTCCGGGTATTTTTCCGGCTCGTCGGTGACCACGATGATCGGGCGCACGCCTTCGGCCGCGATCTGGCGGGTGATCATGCCCGGATCGAGCGGACCGTCGACGTTCTGGCCGCCGGTCATGGCGACCGCGTCGTTGTACAGGATCTTGTAGGTGATGTTGACCTTCGCGGCCACGGCCGCGCGGATCGCCAGGATGCCCGAGTGGAAGTAGGTGCCGTCGCCCAGGTTGACGAAGACGTGCTTCTCGTCGGTGAACGGCGACTGGCCGATCCAGGTCGTGCCCTCGGCGCCCATGTGGGTGAAGGTGGAGGTCTCGCGGTCCATCCACAGCACCATGTAGTGGCAGCCGATGCCGGCCATGGCGCGCGAGCCTTCCGGCACCTTGGTCGAGCTGTTGTGCGGGCAGCCCGAGCAGAAGTAAGGGATGCGGTCGGTCTGCGGATTGGCCTTGGCCGGGATGTTCTTCAGCACCAGTTCCTTGGCTTCCAGGAAGGCGATGCGTTCGCGCACGCGCTGCTCGACCGGGTGGCCGGCGCAGTAGTGCGAGATGCGCGAGGCGATGGCGCGCGCGATCTGGGCCGGGCTCAGCTCGTAGGTGGCCGGCAGCAGCCAGTCGCCGTGGCCCATGCGGTCCTTGTTGCTCCATTCGCCGGTGTCGTCGAACTTGCCGACCACGCGCGGACGCTCGCTGTCCGGCAGATTGTACAGGGCTTCCTTGAGCGCGTATTCCATCACCTGGCGCTTCTCTTCCACCACCAGGATCTCGTCCAGGCCGCGCGCGAACTCGTGCACGCCTTCGGACTCGAGCGGCCAGGTCATGCCGACCTTGTACAGGCGCAGGCCGATGTCGCGCGCCGCCTGTTCGTCGATGCCGAGGTCGGCCAGGGCCTGGCGGGTGTCGACATAGCTCTTGCCGGCGGTGATGATGCCGATCTTCGGGGTGGGGCTGTCCCAGATGATGCGGTTGAGCTTGTTGGCGCGCGCATAGGCCAGCGCGGCATACCACTTGAAGTTGTTCATCCGGACTTCCTGGTCCAGGACGGCGTCCGGCCAGCGGATGTTCAGGCCGCCCGGCGGCAGTTCGAAGTCGTTCGGCATGGCGATCTGGACGCGGTCCGGATCGAGGTCGACCACGGCGCCCGACTCGATGATGTCGGTCACGCACTTCATCGACACCCACAGGCCGGTGTAGCGGCTCATCGCCCAGGCGTGCAGGCCGAAATCGATGTATTCCTGCACCGAGGACGGGTACAGGACGGGGATGCCGCAGTGGGTCAGGATGTGGTCGGACTGGTGGGCGGTCGACGAGGACTTGGCCGCGTGGTCGTCGCCGGCCAGCACCAGCACGCCGCCATGCTTGGCGGAGCCGGCGTTGTTGCCGTGCTTGAAGACGTCGCCGCAGCGGTCCACGCCCGGGCCCTTGCCGTACCACATGGCGAACACGCCGTCGTACTTCGCGTCCTTGTACAGGTTGGTCTGCTGGGTGCCCCAGACGGCGGTCGCCGCCAGGTCTTCGTTCATGCCCGGGTGGAACTTGACGTGGTGGGCGTCCAGGTGCTTCTTCGCCTTCATCGCGGTCTGGTCGACCGAGGTGACCGGCGAGCCGCGGTAGCCGGTGATGTAGCCGGCGGTGTTCAGGCCGGCTTTCAGATCACGCTCGCGCTGCAGCATCGGCAGGCGGATCAGGGCCTGGGTGCCGGTCATGAAGGCGCGGCCGCGCTCGAGCGTCCACTTGTCGTCGAGCGAGATATTTTGCTCGTGTTGAGCATGCTGCGGCAGCGCCAGGCTGGCGCGGTCCAGGGGTGCGTTCATTGGGTGTCTCCGTGTGTCGCTTCAGATGTGCGAACTGGCCTGCGTGGCGCCGGTACGACGGACTCTTGTTGGTCTTGTGGCCGTACACGGCAGGCGTGGGTCAGTCTCCTCCAGTGTTGCGCACAGTATAGTCCTGGCCCTCCAGCATTAAATTCCAAACAATTCCCCCCTCTTCGCGATTTGCGCAATAAAATTGCGGTACGCATGAGTAGACCGAGGGAACTATGTCAAAGATTGAGCTGGACAAAACCGACCGCAAGATTCTTGAAATCCTGCAAACCGATGGACGCCTGTCGAACCAGGATGTGGCCGAGCGCGTGAACCTGTCGCCGTCGCCCTGCCTGCGCCGCATCAAGCGGCTGGAAGAGGCGGGCGTGATCCGCCAGTACGTGGCCCTGCTCGATCCGGACAAGATCGGCCTGGGCTTGCTGGCCTATGTGAACGTACGCCTGGAAAAGCACAGCGAGGTGGCCAGCGCCAGCCGCGCTCCGGGCCTGCCGGCGACCTCGCCGCGCAACGATTTCGCGGTCTCGGTGGGAACCTGGCCGGAAGTGGTGGCCTGCTACGCGATGACCGGGGAGATGGATTTCCTGCTGCGCGTGCACGTGCAGGACATGGACCACTTCTCGCGCTTCATGATGGGGACCTTGCTCAAGCACCCGGCGGTGCTGGATGTGAAGTCGAGCTTTGCGCTGCAGCGGATCAAGGAAACCACGGCGATGCCGCTGGTGTAGAAACGGCATGCTGCTTGATTCGTTGAGTTAGCAGAAAAGCGGGGGGGGCGCCCCCCCCCCCCCCCCGGGGGGGGGGGGGTTTTTTTTTTTTTTTTTTTTGGGGGGGGGGGGGGGGGCCCGCCCCCCCCCCCCCCCCC
>NZ_JAGPWD010000019.1 GCF_018119395.1 Massilia sp. ZL223 | reverse complement strand
TGCTCACTGCACATGGGTGCAGGGAACAGGGCTGTGTCCGCATCCAGCGCTCAGGGATGCTGCTGCGTTCCCTCCGGCATGGCCGGGTCGCCCGTCGGTTCGGGATCGCGCCGCTGCATGCTGATGTTGCGCGTGGCCGCGCTGATCACTTCCAGCGGCAGCTTCGGCGTGCGGTCGGCGTTCAGCAGGCCATTCGCCTCCTGGAAGGTATCGGTGAACTGCGTATAGCAGAATCCGCTGAACATGAAGGTCTCGTTCACCACCTGCAGCAGGCGCCGGTAGGACGCCAGGAAGCTTTCCGCCGTGTGCGCGCGGGTATAGCCCCAGGTCGACTTGTCCGCTTCCGGATCCTGCTTCGGATCGTAGGCGATGCCGCCGAACTCGGTCAGCACGATCGGCTGGCCACGGTGCGGGAAGCCGTCCAGGGTCAGGATGCGGCCGCCAGGACGCCGCTGATCGAACAGGGTGCGCACCGGATCGGTGACCGCATAGCGCGCCTGCAGCTTTTCCGGGTCGGCGTCGTAGTCGTGGATGCCGAGGATGTCGGTGGCCGAGGCTTCCCAGCCGTCGTTACCGATCACCGGACGGGTCGAATCGAGCGTGCGCGTCAGGTGGTACAAGGCCTCCACCGCGTTGCGGTGCGCCTGGGTGAGCGTCAGGTTCGGCACGCCCCAGGACTCGTTGAAGGCGACCCACACGATGATGCAGGGGTGGCTGTAGTCGCGCTGGATCGCCTCGGTCCATTCGCGCACCATGCGCGTGATGGCCCGCGAGCTGAAGCGGTAGGCCGAGGGCATCTCTTCCCACACCAGCAGGCCCAGGCGGTCGGCCCAGTACAGGAAGCGCGGGTCTTCGATCTTCTGGTGCTTGCGCACGCCGTTGAAGCCCATCAGCTTGACCAGTTCGACATCGCGCTTGAGGTGCTGGTCGGACGGCGCGGTCATGAAGGATTCCGGCCAATAGCCCTGGTCGAGCACCAGGCGCAGCTGGTAGGGACGGCCGTTGAGCATGAAGCGGTCGCGGTTGATCGACACCGAGCGCAGCGCCGTATAGGAACGGATGCGGTCCAGCACCACGTCGCCGCAGCGCAGGGTCACCTCGGCGTCCAGCAGGGTCGGACGCTCCGGGCTCCACAGGATCTCGTTGCGCGAATCGTCGATGCCGGGGTCGGACAGCGCGATCTTGCGGTTCGCCTCGCCGGCCAGCAGCTTGTAGTAATCGTCCGCCAGCAATTGCTCGCCGTGCCAGATCTTGACCTCGACGAACAGCTCCTGCTGGATGTCGCCGGCGGCGAACACTTCGCAGCCGATCTCGTAGGTCTCGAAGATCGGGGTCCAGCGCAGCGAGGCGATGTAGGTCGGGGCCACCTGCTCCACCCACACGGTCTGCCAGATGCCGGTGGTGCGCGGGTACCAGATCGAGTGCGGCTCCAGCAGCCAGTCCTGCTTGCCGCGCGGCTTGGCCAGGTCGGCGGGGTCGTCCTCGACCCACAGGGTCACGGTCTGCTTGCCGTCCTTCTTCATGGCGCCGGTGATGTCGGCCGAGAAAGGCGTGTGGCCGCCTTCGTGCTCGGCCACCAGCTGGCCGTTGACCCACACCCGCGCCGCGTAGTCGACCGCGCCGAAGTGCAGGATGGTGCGGCCATCGCTGGGCGCCATCTCGAAGTCGCGCTCGTACCAGCAGACCCGGTGGAAGCCCGTGTCCTGGATGCCGCTCATTTCGGTTTCCACCGCGAAGGGCACGGTGATCTCATGGGTCCATTCGGCGACGCCGTCCGGCATGCTGTAGCGGCCTTCGTCGTCGAAGCAGAAGCGCCACTTGCCGTTCAGGTTCAGCCACTGGTCGCGCACCAGCTGAGGACGGGGGTATTCAAACTGATTCATTGTTGTCCTTTCTGTCAGTCGGAACCGGAACCAGGATCCGGCCCTGTCGTCCATGCTTGTTGTAGGCCGCCAGCGCGATGGCGGCGGCTTCTTGTGCGTGGCCGGCCCGGCACAGGGCCACGCAGGCGCCGCCGAAGCCGGCGCCGGTCAGGCGCGCCCCGAGCACGCCCGGCGCCGCGCGCAAGGCTTCGCACAGCTCGTCGAGCTCGGGGATCGATACCTCGTAGTCGTCGCGCAGGCTGAAGTGCGACGCATTCATCAGTTCGCCGAAGCGCTCGGCGCTCACGCCGCCGGCCGCTTCCAGCACGCGCAGGTTTTCCTGCACCACGTGGCGCGCCCGCTCGCGCAGCGGCGACGGCAGGCTCTCCACCGATTGCGGGTCCGTCACGTCGCGCAGCGCCTGCACGCCCAGCTTGCGCGCGGCCTCCTCGCATTCGGCGCGGCGCTCGTTGTACTTGCTGGCGGCCAGCTTGCGCGCCACGCCCGAGTCGATCACGATCACTTCCGCATCGACCGGCAGCGGCACCAGGCGGTGCTCGAGCGTGCGCGCGTCGATGAACAGCATGGTCTCCTGGTCGGCCAGGCTGGACGCCATCTGGTCCATGATCCCGCAGTTCACGTGTGCATATTCGATCTCGGCGCGCTGCGCGATCTGCGCCAGCTTGACGTCGTCGAGCTGAAAGCCGAGCAGCGCGCGCATGGCGCGCAGGGTCGCCACTTCGAGGGCCGCCGAGGACGACAGGCCGGAGCCGACCGGCAGGTTGGTCTCGACATAGACGCGCAGCGGCGGCACCTCGATGCCCGCCGCCTGCACCAGCCGGATGCAGCCCTCGATGTAGCTGCCGTAGCCCTGCGGCGCATTACCGTCGCGCGCGAAGGTGACCGTGGCGTCCATGGTCGGCGAATAGAAGTGGAAATGGTCGTCGCCGCTGCGGCTCATCGCCACCAGCGTGCGCTGCGGCGTGGCGGCCGGCAGCATGTAGCCGTCGTTGTAGTCGGTGTGCTCGCCCAGCAGGTTGACACGTCCGGGTGCCGAGGCGTTCACCTCGGGCGCGCCGCCAAAAAAGGTGTCGGTAGTCAGCATGTCATTGCGCCTCCAGCCAAAGCGGCCGCTTGCGGCCATGTACGTCCAGCGCCGGCCAGGCCGGGTCGAACGTCAGATTCTCGAGCCCTTGCGGGCCGAGCAGGAAGGTGTCTTCGATCTTGAGTCCCTCGAAGCTGGGATTGAACGCGAACGCCATGCCCTGCTCCAGCTGGGTGGCGGTGCTCGCGGTGGCGACGATCTCGCGCGCCAGGTAGCCCGTGATGCCGCCCTGGTGGTGCTCACGGATCGCGCTCTCGCGGTCGGCATGGTGATAGGCCTGGGCCAGCGCGTGGTACACGGCCGACAGCGACTTGCCCGGCATCACGGCCGCCAGGCCGGTCGCCTCCACGTCCATCAGCGCGCGCTGCCCGTCGGGCGCCGGCCCGAAGCTCACAAAGCGCGTGAGGTTCGCGTACAGGCCGTGGCGCCGTGCGCAGAACACCAGCATGGCGCGCTGGCCGATGCGCTCGCCGGACGGCGTCGGATGGCGGTACAGCGGCAGGCGCCGTTCGCCGGCCGCCAGCACCAGCGCGGGATGGATGCCGCGCCGCCACAAGGCCTCGGCGCCGGCGCCGGCCAGTTCGTATTCGGTCCATTCCGGGCGCGCGCGGCGCAGCACCTCGCTCATCGCCTCGGACGCTTCGCGGCCCAGCACGCGGTAGCGCTCCTGCTCCGCCGGCCCCAGCACCATGCGGCGCTGGCGCAGCCCGAGCGGCAGCGGCTGCTCCGGGGTGCCGTTGAGATGGTTGGGGCGGTCCGACAGCACGGCCCGCCCGCCCGCGGCGTTCAGCACGAAGCGGGCACGCAGCTCGGGCTCGGCCCAGGGCTCGATATGGAAGGTGAAGCCCGGCGGGACTTCTTCGTTGCGCAGGCGTTCCGCTTCGATCTCGTCGGTGAGTACGCAGGCTTCCTCCGGCGTCACCAGCACCTCTGCCACGCCGGTCTCGGCCGCGTGCAGGACGGCGCTCGAGCCGCCCGCGGTGATCCAGGCGAACCAGTCCATGCCGCGCAGCCGGATCGCGCCCGCGCCCGTCTGCTGGAGGACGGCGCGCAGCGCGGCCAGCTTGTCGCTGACCTCGGCGCTGCGCACGTCGAGGGGGCCGCTCATGCGGGCTCCTCCAGGTTTACCTCCACCTGCTGCAGCTCATAAGCGGTGGTTTCGGGCAGCACGTCCATGGCGAACATGCCGGCCGCCAGCTCGGTGCCGGCCAGGTACTTGAGGCGGTCGCGGGTGCGGTAAGGCGGATAGAACTGGCAGTGCAGCTGGGTTTCCGGATGGTCCGCGCCATCGGTTGGCGCCTGGTACCAGGCCATCAGGTAAGGGAACGGGCGGTTCCACAGGTTCTCGAACTTGAGCAGCACGGTCTTGAGCGCGCGCGCCAGCCCCTCGCGCTGGGGCGGCGTCAGGGCCGCGAAATCCTTGCACGGCGCGGTCGGCATTACCCAGACCTCGTAGGGATAGCGGGCGCAGGCCGGTACGAAGGCGATCGCGTGGTCATCCTGGTAGAGCACGCGCTTGCCGTCGGCGGCTTCATCGCGCGCCATGTCGCACAGCAGGCTGGTGCCGTGCTGCAGGAAGTATTCGCGCTCCTGGGCCAGCATGCGCGCCGGCACCGACGGCACGAAGGGATAGGAATAGATCTGGCCGTGCGGATGGTGCAGGGTCACGCCGACTTCGGCGCCGCGGTTCTCGAACGGCAGCACGTAATGGATGTGCGGCTGGCTGCCGATGCGCACGGTACGGTCGCCCCATACCTGCAGCAGCAGCGCGATGCGCGACAGCGGCAGGTGGGCCAGGCCGCGGTCCGGGTTCTGGGTGAACACCACCACTTCGCAATGGCCGTTGGCCGGCGCGGTCGGCACCGTTACGGTCGGCGGGTCGTGCGACTCCAGCGCCAGCGATGGGAAGCGGTTGTCGAACACCGCGATCTCGTAGTCGCCGGCCGGCATTTCGGTCGGATGCTCGGGATCCCTGGTCGGCGCCAGCGGGTTGTATTGCGGCGGCGGCTGGTAGGTGCGGTTCTGGCGGAAGGCGGCATAGGTCACCCACTCGCCGCGCAGCGGATGCCAGCGCAGGTGCGGATTGGCGTGCTGGGGATCGGCGAAGGGACTGGGCGCGACAAGCCCGTCCGGGATCGGCTGGTTGCTGTAGAGAGTGAGATTGCGTCCGTCCGGCTTCTTGAGGTCTTTACTGTGCATGGCAATCAATAAGTTGTCGGTGACGTCCGGCGCGAAGGCAAGCGAGGTCGATTCGCTGCGATCGCGGTTAATGACCGATCCTAACATGCTGTTTTCGCCACATTTTCCGGGCAGAACGGAGTCATTTTCCGAGCGTCAATGACCCTGTCGGCCGAGGCTGGGAGCCCCTGGACGCAACTACTTGACTCTCCTAGGGAGAGCGCTTTGACTTGCCCTCATACCGCCCTCTGTTGTAGTTCTATTCCTACAAGATGATTAGAACTATTTACACATTTTGGCGCGAAAAACACTTACAGGCTGAGCAGTGGCTCAGCAGCGGACATCGAGCTTGGTAGATCGGTAATTTTCTGCGGGAAACGGGCAGCGTAGAGCGACCGAAGACGGGCAAGGGCCAGCCCAAATGCAGCGTGGGCGGCACCCAGTCCACGAGACTGGATGACCGCCCACGTCAGGAGAAGCGAAAGAAGTCTGCTTACTTGGCCAGCTCGACCAGCACCGCCGTATACATCTGCAGATTCAGCAGCAACTGCTTGGTCGTAATGAACTCATGCTCCGAGTGCCCCGTATAGACCTTGCCCGGCATCGCCGGCCCGAAGCTCACCGCATGCGGGAACAGGCGCGAATTGGTGCCGCCGCCGACCGCGACCGGCTTCGGATCTTTCATGCCAGTGAAATACGAGAACACGCCCATCAGGGTCGGCAGCTGCGGCGGATTCTTCTGCACCCACGGTTCGTTGATGCGCACCGAGATATTGGCCAGCGGCAGACGGCGGCCCTGCCATTGCGCCAGCGCGGCGTTCACTTCATTGGTCAGCTGCTCGGTGCTCTTGCCCTGCGGGCGGCGCATGTTAATCGACACTTCGATGCCGTCGTCGCGCTGCTTGATGACGGTGGGCGCGAAGGTCATTGGTCCCATGAAGCCGTCGCGGTAGGCGATGTTGCCGAACTTTTCGGCATGAATGCCGGTCCCCACCATATCGTTCAGGTAGTTCACCACGCCGCCGGCGGTCGTGTTCGGCCAGTCCTGCATTGCCAGCGCATCGGCCAGCATGCTGATCGCGTTGACGCCGTCTTCCGGCTTGGACGAGTGCGCCGACACGCCCTTGGCGCGCACGGCCAGGTTCTTGCCCTGCCACTCGTAGGTATAGCGCATGCCATCCTGCTTCGCGCCGCGTGCGCGGATCAGCTTTTCCAGTTCCGGGGTCGCGTTGGCGATCACTGCCTGGGCGTCTTCCGGGATCTGGCTGCCGAAGAAGCCGCCGCCGAATTCCGCCACGTAAGGCGCGCCTTCCGGCGCCGCTTCCGCGCCCTGCTTCGGAACGGTCACGGCCACCGTGCCATAGCCCTTCTCCGCCGTCACCGCCGGATATTCGGCGTCGAGGGTGATGTTCATCTGCGGCGGCTCATGGGTCTTGAGGAACTCGACCAGCGGCCCCCAGTCCGATTCCTCGCCCATGTACACATAGAGTTCGATGCGCTTGGACAGCGGCACCTGGCGGTCCTTGATCGCCTTCATCGCATACAGCGCGGTGGCGATCGGTCCCTTGTCGTCCTCGGCGCCACGCGCCAGCAGCTTGCCCGGCTCGCTGGTGCGGTCCAGCACGAAGGGCGACTTCTTCCACTTGCTCGGATCGACCGGCTGCACGTCGCCGTGCGTAATGACGCCGACGCGCTCGCTGCCGCTGCCCAGTCCAACGATCACGACCCAGCCGTGGTCGGCGTAGTCCAGGCCCAGGCGCTGGGCTTCCTGCTTGAGCGCGGTCTTGAAGGCAATGTGGACCGGGTTCTTGTCGGATGGGACCTTGGGATCGGCCACCGTGTTGTAGCTGACCAGCCTGGCCAGGGTGTCGACGATGTCGTTCTGGTAGGTGGCGACCGCGTACTTGGCGGCCTTGACGGCGGGCTCGCTGGGCGCGTTGGTATTGACGGGTGCGGCATGGCCTGCGGCGGCGGACGCCAGCAGCAGGCTGGCAAGCAGTGTTGTTCGAATCATGTGTTGCCAGTCTCCAGTGCAAAAGCTGTGATTGCAAAAGCGCAATGAGTCTAGCATAGGGGGCGTGCGCGCGTGATCCGGTCTTCCGGCTATCTTAGTGGGATCACTGAACCTCTTCAGGAAACCGGCATGAGCGACAAGAGCATCCTGCGCATCCACCCCGCACAGCGCGACGACATCGGCGACCTGGTCACGCGGCGGCCCTTGCCGGGCCCGCTGCTCGAGCGGATCGATCCCTTCCTCTTCCTCAATCACCACGGTCCGCAAACCTATCCGCCGCACAACCGCGGCCTGCCTTTCGGGCCGCATCCGCACCGCGGTTTCGAAACCGTGACCTTCATCGTCGAGGGCAGCCTGGCGCACCGCGACAACGCGGGGCACGAAAGCGTGATCCGTGCGGGCGGCGTGCAATGGATGACCGCGGGCAGCGGCATCGTGCATGCGGAAGTGTCGCCGCGCGATTTCCTCGACCAGGGTGGCCCGGTCGAGATCCTGCAGCTATGGGTCAACCTGCCTTCGCGCCTGAAGATGAGCGCGCCGGCCTATGTAGGTTTGCAGGAAGAAGAAATCCCCGCCCTGCCCCTGGATGAGGGCAAGGTCACGTTGCACTTGATCGCGGGGCAATGGGAGAGCACGCCGGCGCCGATCCAGTCCCTGACCGGCGTGTTCATGAGTACGCTCGAAATGCGGGCGGGCGGACACTTCCATGCGAAGGTCGCGCCGCCGCGCAAGGTCTTCCTGTACGTGGTGCGTGGAAGTATCGCCGTGGGCCGCCATGGCGATCTCGTCAACGCAAACCATCTTGTCGAGCTGGGCGACGATGGCGAGGCAGTCGACCTGCACACCGAATCCGGCGCCCTGCTGCTGTTCGGCCATGCCGAACCGATTCGCGAGCCCGTGGTCGCCCACGGGCCTTTCGTCATGACCACCCGCGCCGAGATCGCGCAGGCGGTCGCCGATTACCAGGCCGGCCGCTTTGGC
The DNA here is from genome assembly GCF_018119395.1 of Massilia sp. ZL223. Lineage (GTDB taxonomy): Bacteria > Pseudomonadota > Gammaproteobacteria > Burkholderiales > Burkholderiaceae_D > Telluria. Next base: position 89,427 of record NZ_JAGPWD010000019.1, on the reverse strand, counting down.
TCAGCGCTTGGCTAAGGCCAGCGCCTTGCCGGCGCCGGTGCTGACCACCACCTCATCCGGGACGTCGGCGCCGGTGAAGGCGTAGCGGACGTCCTTGTCGACCGCCACGAACTTCCCTTTGCCCACGTGGATGATTTCCGATGGGCCATCGCCGAGGTCGGCGGTCAGGACGCGGCGCTGACCCTTGACCATTTCGGATACCGTCAGCACGCGGCCATCGTCCAGCGCATAGTCGCCTTGCACACGGTCGAACATGCGCGGCTTCATGTGTACTTGTTTCGGCTGGCTGGCGCGCACTTCCACGCGTCCGGTGTCGGCGCCTTGCGGGGCGGCGGCAGCGGTGAAGGATAGGACGGCGGCGCCGGCGAAGAGGACGAGGTGTTTGATGCGCATGATGAAGCTTCCTTTCAGGTCGAAATCCAAATAACGGACCTGGCGGCTGGTCTTGCGGTCGCAGGTCCCACGTTGTTCAGTTTCGCCAGCGCTGCTGTGTGTTGTCTGGCGATGTAGACAGTGTAGCCACGCCACCCGCGCTGACAAGCGAGCTTGGACCGAAGCGCGGAATTCGTGCGACGAATTGCGAAAAACGGGGACCAGACGGAGGGATGCATACAGGCGCGCCCATGCGATGTCTGCACGCCGTACAGATGTGTCGCGAAGCGCGCTTCCTGCTGCGCTCCGCAAGCTGTATATGCTTGTTCAAGCGCATGCCGATCTGGCCAGAAAGCCTGTAGATAAAGGCTCCGTTAGCGATACACCCATCCTCGCGCGGAGCGTGCGTCTGCATGTCTCGCGATGCCGTAGAGTGTCGCTGTCCACACTTTCATCGCTCCGACTCATGCAACCAGTTCCCCTCGCCGCGACCACGCGCGGCTATCCCGATAGCGGCTTTGCCGTCGAAAACGTGCACGCCGGTTCGGTCGCCGTCGTCGACCTGCGCGGCCGCCTGCTGTGGCAGGCGGGCGACCCGCACTACCCCACATTTACGCGCTCCGCGCTCAAGCCTTTCCAGGCCCTGCCCTTCATTTTGTCGGATGGCCCCGCGCGTTTCGGCCTGACGCGCGACGAGCTCGCGCTGCTGTGCGCCAGCCATTCCGGCGAAGAGCGCCATCTGGCCGGCGTGCGCTCCATCCTTGGCAAGATCGGCCTCGACGAAAGCCATCTCGAATGCGGCTGCGCCACGCCGCTCTATTACGAAGCCATGGGCCAGCCGGCGCCGCAAGACCGCACCTGGACCCAGCTGCATCACAACTGCTCCGGCAAGCACAGCGGCTTCCTGGCGTGGTGCCGCCTGCGTGGGGCGCCGACCCAGGGCTATGTCGACCGCGCGCACCCGCTGCAACAGGCCATCCTCAGCACCCTGGCCGACGCCGCGGGGCTGCCGGCCCAGCAGATGCCGTCCGGGATCGACGGCTGTTCCGCGCCCAACTACGCGATGCCGCTGTCGCGCCTGGCGCATTTGTATGCACGCCTGGCGCAAGGCCCTGCCGACGCGCAGCTCGGCGGCGCGATGGGCGTCCTGTTCGACGCGATGACCGGGCGGCCGGACATGGTCTCGGGCGAGGAGCGCACCGACCTGTTCTGGATGACGGCGGGCGGCGGCGACTGGGTGGCGAAGATCGGCGCGGATGCGGTGCAGGCGATCGGCATCCGCTCCGCCGGGATCGGCATCGCGATCAAGATCCAGGACGGCGCCAGCCGCGCGCTGCATCCCGCGACCTACAGCGTGCTGGAGCAGCTTGGGCTATTGGACGATGCGCGCCGCGCGCTGCTGGAGCGCTACCGCCAGCCGGCCATCAGGAACGCGCGCGGCACGGTTGCCGGCGACGTACGGCCCCTGTTCACGCTGCAGCGGGCGGGCTGACGGGTTCAGGCCGCGAGCCTGCGCAGCATGGCCGCGATGGCGTCCAGCACCGTGTCGTCCTGCCAGTAGAGGTTGTGCGAGAGCGGGTTCCAGCTTTTCAGCACCATGCTCAGCACGCCGGCGTTGGCGTTGATGGCGCGGTCCTCGACCAGGGCGCGGTAGCCGCCCGAGAGCGGCTGCAGCGGCCAGCCGAGGGCGTCGTCCGGGTCGTAGTAGTTGATCCACTTGAACAGGCTGGTGGGCGGAGCGATGGGGATGATGTGCATCTCCTTGTGCGCGGCGACGAAGATCGGGATATTGCAGCCGGTGGTGATCATGCCGGCGCAGGTGCCGGCGCCGATGAAGCCGCGTTCGCTGGCCGTCAGTGCACGCCCATAGGCCTGCTGGGCCCAGGCGTCGATATTGCGCCAGATGCCGGCGCCGACCGGCTTGCCGGCGGCCGCCTTCTGGGCATCGTAGATATAGCTCGACAACACCTGGCAGCCCAGCGACTGCGCCAGGAACACCACCGGCATCCCGGGACGCACCGCGTGCGCCGACATCAGGGCGCGCGCGATTTCGCCCTGGGCGAGTTCGTAGACCGAGCCGGGAATTTCCTTGCGGTTCTCCAGGCCGGCCGCATCGCCGAAGCCATAGAGGACGAACTTGCGCAGGTCGTCGTAGCGGACCGTGCTCTGCGAGCGCGTGCGGTCCCACACCAGCTGCTGGTTGTCCTGCAGGATCTTCTGGTAGTACACCGAGCGCATCACCGCCTGCTCCGCCACCGTGCCGAGGCGGGTGCGTACGGAGGCCATCAGTTCGTCCGCGTAGTTCGGCGGGGTCTCCCCCATGCCGTGCACCGTGATCAACGCCACTTGCGCCATGATCTTCTCCCCTCGCCGGCTCTGCGGCCGGCCATGGCGCTAGCCTACCAAATTCCGGGCGCGTACGGTCGCGCTACGCGAAGCGCAAGCTGGCACAATGGACGCCATGGACATCCTGTTTGAACGCTACCTGGAGGCGATCCGCACGCTCGACCTGGCGCGGGTCGGCTCGCCTTCCGAAATCCCCGAGAGCTTCCTGCTGGCGCGCGAGGGGCGCTACAGCAGCTACTATATTCCCTTCGAGTCGGTGAACTCCGCCGCGCGCGTGGTCGTGGTCGGGATCTCGCCCGGCTTCGTGCAGTGGAAAAATGCGATGCGCGAAACGCAGCGGCAGATGACGGCCGGGGCCACGGTCGAGGCCAGCTTGCGCGCGGCGCGCCTGACGGGGGCGTTCAGCGGGGCGATCCGGCCGAACTTCGTGGCTCTACTGGATGCGATCGGTGTGCAGCGCTGGCTGCGGATCGCCAGTTGCGCCACCTTGTTCGATGTGGATGCGCCGCTGGTGCAGGTGAGCGCGATCCTGCGGCATCCGGTGTTCGTCGACGGGAAGAACTACAGCGGGACGCCGGCGATGCCCAGGCAGGCGTTTTTGCGCGAGGAGATGCTGCGCTATTTCGCGCACGAGGCGGCGATGCTGCCGGACGCAGTGTATATCCCGATGGGAGCGAGCGTGAGCGAAGGACTGGACTGGCTGGCGCGGCAAGGGGTGCTGCGTGAGGATCGGATATTGCATGGCTTGCCGCATCCTTCAGGGGCGAATGCGGAGAGGGTCGCGTATTTCCTCGGAAAGAAGGAGAAGGAGGCCTTGTCGGGGAAGACGAATGGGGAGATGATCGATCTCGCCCGGGAGAAGTTATTGGAGCAGATGCGGGTGCTGATGGCTAGCGGCTAACCTTCTCGGTGTGCGGAGAAACTTGGGTTCCGGCCGAGGGGGACGCCAAGTCCCGGAACGACGGTTTTTAGGTAGCGTGTCGCAAGAATTTTTCGCCTACGTCACTTAGCACGTCGTTCCGGGACTCGGCGTCCCCCTCGGCCGGAACCTAAGTTTGCATGCTCAATAGTTAGCGCGAACCGATTTCGAGCTCGAATGTCCCAACACCATCCACCCCACCCCGCACCCGATCCCCCGGCTGCAGCGCCCCAACCCCCGACGGCGTCCCCGAATAAATCAGATCCCCCGCCTCCAGCTTCACGAAGCGCGACAGGTAACTGATCACATCCGCCACCGGCCAGATCATCTCGTTCAAATCCCCCTGCTGCTTCACCTGCCCGTTCACCTCCAGCCAGATGCGCCCTTGCGCCGGATGCCCGGTCTCGCTCGCCGGCCGCAATGGGCTGCACGGCGCCGACGCGTCGAAGCCCTTGGCCATGTCCCACGGCCGCCCGGCGTCCTTGGCCGCCGCCTGCAGGTCGCGCCGCGTCAGGTCCAGTCCCACGCCGTAGCCCCAGACCATCGCCAGCGCCTCCTCGACGGGAACATCCGCCCCGCCCGCGCCCAGCGCCACCACCAGCTCCACCTCATGGTGCAGGTCCTGGGTCATCGGCGGATACGGCACCGCGCCGCTGGCCGGCACCACCGCGTCGGCGGGCTTGGTGAAGAAGAACGGCGGCTCGCGCGACGGGTCGCTTCCCATCTCGCGCGCATGGGCGGCGTAATTACGGCCGACGCAGAACACGCGGCGCACCGGAAAACGTTCGGCGGAACCCGCCACGGCCACCGAAGGCGCGGCGGGAGCGGTGATGACGAATTGGGACATGCTCATCCTTTCAATGACGGAACGCCTATCATACCCGCGCCGGATTCCAGGATGCGGCCCAGCGCCGTCATGTCCACCGGCTTGACAAGGTGGTGTCCAATGCCCGCGGCGATCACCCGTTCGCGGTCCTTGGGCTGGCCGTAGCCGGTGATGGCCACCAGTACCGTATGCGCCGTCTCGGGCTGGGCGCGCAGCCGCTCGGCCAGCTGGTAGCCGTCCATGTCGGGCAGGCCGATATCGATCAGCATCATGTCCGGCCGCTCCCTGCGCGCCCGCTCGATGGCGGACGCGGCATCGTATTCCACCGAGGCCGCATAGCCCTGCACGCTCAGGAGCATGGCCAGGCTGTCGGCCGCGTCGGTGTTGTCGTCGACGACGATCAGGCGCAGCTTGCGCTCCGGGCGCGCGCCGGCGCCTACGATCGGATCGGGGCGCGGCGCATACTCGCCATCGGCCGCCGCCAGCACGCACGGCAGGGTCAGGGTGAAGGTGCTGCCCAGGCCGACGCCGTCGCTGTGCGCGCGTACGTCGCCTTCGTGCAGCTCCACCAGCTTCTTCACCAGCGCCAGGCCCAGTCCGAGCCCGCCCTGCGAGCGCGCCAAGGTGCGCGCGCCCTGCGTGAACAGGTCGAACACGTTCGGCACCAGCTCGGCCGGCATGCCGGAGCCGTTGTCGCGCACCTCCAGCCGCATGCCTCCTTCGTCCGCCTGGAGCGTGAGCGCGATGCGGCCCGCCTTCTGCGTGTACTTGGCCGCGTTGTTGAGGATGTTGGCGACGCTCTGCACCAAGCGCGTGTGGTCGCCCTTCACGTACACCGGTTCCTCCGGCATCTGCACCGTCACCTGGTGCGCTTTTTCCAGCACCAGCGGGCGGGTCTGGTCGAGCGCGCCGGACACCACCTCGCGGAAGTCCACCAGCCCGAGCTTGAGCTTGACCAGTCCGCGCGTGACGCGCGAGACGTCCAGCAGGTCGTCGATCAGGCGGCTCATGTGGCGCACCTGGCGGCTGATGATGGTGCTGGTCTGGCAGATGCGCGGCTCGTCCGCGAACTGCATGCTCAGCAGGCTGGCCGAGCTGCTGATCGGCGCCAGCGGGTTGCGCAGCTCGTGCGCCAGCATGGCCAGGAATTCGTCCTTGGTGTGGCTCAGGCGCTCGGCCTTCACGCGCGCCGCGCGCTCGCTCTGCAGCAGGATGTCGCGCTCCTGGGCCGATTTCTGCGACAGCTGGTACAGACGCGCATTGTCCATCGCCACCGCCGCCTGGGCCGCGATGCCGGCGACGATGCGTTCGCTGCGCTCGGTGAACATGCCGGGCTCGGGATGGCCGAAGAACAGCCCGCCCAGCAGCTTCCCGGAATGCGACACCACCGGCATCGCCAGGAAGCTGCGCACCTCCAGGTGTCCCGCCTCGATGCCAGCATGACGCGGGTCGAGCGTGATGTCGTCGCAACGGACAGGTCCATCGATGGCGAGCACCGGTGCGAATACCCCGCCGGCCGAAGGGTGACCGAGCTGGTCGCAGGCGACGCCGGACAAGGCGTGCAGGTGCATCGGCTCGCCGTCGTCCCCGTAGAAGCAGGCGCCGAAGCGCGCGCCGGTGAGCTCGGTGCCGGCATCGGTCACCGTCTGCAGCACGGTGCGCAGGTCGAGCGTCGACGCCAGCACCTGACCGGTGCGGTTGACCATCTCGAGGATGCGGGTCTCGTCGCGCAGCGATTCCTCCACGCGCGAACGGCGCACCACCTCGCGCGTGTGGCGGGCCACGTCCTCGGCCATCGCCAGCTCCTGGTCGGTCCAGTGGCGCGCGCTCTTCTCGTGCAGGTAGAAGATGGCAGCCAGCCGGCCCTCTTCCATGATCGGCACGATGATCATCGAACGCGCGCCGATGCTGGCGTAGCCGGCCGCATAGGGCGCGGCGCGTTCGTCGAGGGCGATATCGTCCAGGCGCAGGGTGCGCCCGGCCTGCAGTTGTTCGATGATGGCGGGGCCGAAGCTCTCCAGCGCCCGCGATTGGCCGGCCAGGCTGGCGATGCTGCCGTCGGTCCAGTCGCGGTCCACGGTGATGGTGCGTCCTTGCGGGTCGATCTCTCCGTAGCCGACGCGGGCCACGCCCAGGGTCTCGCCGGTCATGGCGCTCGCCGCTTCCATGATGTGGACGGCGTCGACCAGGCCGCCGAGGGTCTCGCTCAGTTTCAGGTGAAAGGCGTGGCGGTGCTCGGACAGCACGTCGGACGTGGTGTCGGACAGCACGCAGTACACGCCGGCCACTACGCCGGCATGGCGCACCGGAGCGAAGGAGGAGCGGAAATAGCGGCGCTCGCGCTTGCCGTTGCGCTCGAATTCCATCAGGGCGTGATCGAGCTGGGTCGAGTCGCCCGCCTGGGCGCTGCGGAAGGCGCTTTCCAGGCGCGGCCACAGCTCCGGGCGCACTTGCGGAAACGGCGCGCCCTGCGCCGCCGGGTGCTTGTCGCCCAGGAGTTCGGCATAGGCGGCGTTATAGAACAGGCGCAGTTCCGGCCCCAGGGCCATCAGCATGGGAAAGCGCGAGGCTGTGATCAATTCGGCAAGGGCGCGCGGCCCCTCCGGCCAGGCGTCGGGTTCGCCAAGGGGAATGGTGGGCCAGTCGCGGCCCTGCGGATGGTCCGGCAGCGTCATACCGCCGACAGCCACCGTGAGGAAGCTGCTGTCGTTGTTCATCAGGATTACCCCGTTCGGATTCACGCCAGGCTGGCAGGCTTATCACGTTGTCACGCTTTAGCCTCGTTTTTTGTTACTCAGCCGCTAACTTTTTATAAGCGGGCGATTATAACGAGCTATCAAAACGGGCCGCGCGCGATTCAGAACCGGGGACTCAGGCGGATTTTCCTATCCTGTGATGGACGCGGCGCTGGGCCAGCCACACGGCGCCGGCCACCACCGGCACCAGGATGCCGAGGGCGAGATCGGGGTTGATCGGCATTCCTGCGGCCTTGGCGGCCTTGCCCGCGTAGCCGAGCAGGCCCACCAGGTAGTAGGAAATTGCGGCCACCGACAGCCCCTCCACCGCCAGCTGCAGGCGCAGCTGCTGGGCGGCGCGCGCATTGAGCGACTCCAGGATGCGGCGGTTCTGCATCTCCTGCACGATGCCCACGCGGGTGCGTAGCAGGTCGTTCGTATCGGCGATGCGGCGTCCCAGCGCCTCCTGGCGCGCGCTGGTGGCCTCGCAGGTGTGCATGGCGGGTTCCAGGCGGCGCTCCATGAACTCCTCCACGGTCGGCGTGCCTTCGATGCGCACCTCGCGCAGCTCCTCGATGCGGGCCTGCACGATGCGGAAGTAGGCGCGCGAGGCCGAGAAGCGGTAGCCGTTGGCCAGCGACAGCTTTTCCATGCGCGCGGCGAGGCGGGTGATCTGTTCCAGCAGGCGCTGCTCGTCTCCGTTCCCCTCCCCCGGTTGCGCCATGTCGGTGGCGACCATTGCGTCCGCCAGTTCGGCCAGTTCGGCCTCCACCCTGTCCAGCTCCCGCCCGACCGCGCGCGCGGCGGGCAGGCCGAGCAAGGCCATCATGCGGTAGGTCTCGATCTCCAGCACCCGCTGCACCAGGCGTCCGGCCTGCAGCTCGCGCATGCCGAGGTCGCGGATGACGAAGCGGCTGAAGCCATCTGCCTGGATCGCGAAGTCGCTCCACAGCTCCGCGCCCTGCATCACCGAGGACCGGGCCAGCAGGCTGCGCTCGAACACCCTGGCCAGGCTCGATGCGTCGGCATCGCCCTTCACCAGGGCCACGTGGGCGGCCGCCATCAGGCGCCCGGCCAGCTGCGACAGCCAGCTCGCGGGCAGGTAGGCCAGCGGCATGTGCTCGAAGGCCTCCTGGGGCGCCATGTCCGGTTCCAGGGAGGTGGTGACGGTGTAGGTGGCGAATTCGGTATGGCATTCCCACTTCAGGCTGAAGTTGCCGAAGTCGTGGAAGAAGTGGTTGGCCCCCGGCCTGGGCGCGGCCACGCCGAAGTGTTCGCACAGGGCGCCCAGCAGCACGTGCTGGGAATGGGCCTGCGGCGGGCCGGATTCCACGCCGTGGTAGACAGCCAGGTGGGTGATCGCCTCGGGCGCGTCGAGCCGCAGGAAGGGCCGCGAGTGCAGCTCGGCCGCGAGCGGCACCCGCAGGGAATGGTTCAGCGCTCCGACGATGGCGTTCAAGCGGTCCTCCGGTGGTGGAACCGGAGGCCCGCGCCGCCGGCTAGTAGATTTCGCTGGCCGCCGCGCGCACCGCCTTGAGCAGCAGGTCGGCGCCCGGCGAGAGCAGATGGTCCTGCTGCCTGATGATACCGAAGGCGTCCATCTTGCAGGGTAACTCGATTGGGAGAATACGCATCACGTTGAGCGAGGCATAATATTGCGCGACTTCCTGCGGCATCACGTGCAGCGAATCGGTCTGCTGCAGCAGCGCCGTGATCAGGAGCAGCGCGGTCGTATCGACCACGTTCACCGGCGGCGCCAGGCCCGCACGGCGGAACATCATGTCGAAGCGGTGACGCAGGATGCTGCCCGGCGGCGGCAGGATCCACGGCCGGTCGGCGATGTCCTTCAGCTCCAGCTGCCTGTTTTCCAGCAGCGGATGGCCGGGGCGCACCACCGCGCAGGCGGGTTCCTCGGTGAGCTCCTCGTAGATCAGGCCCGTGCTGTCTTCCTTTTCCAGGATGCGACCGATCATGAAGTCCAGCGTCCCGCGCTGCAGTTTGTCGAGCAGGACGTTGCTGGACTCGACCTGCACGCCGATGCGCAGCAGCGGCGCCTGCTCCTTGATGCGTGCGATCGCGCGCGGCAGCAGCGCCATCGCAGGCGACATGATCACGCCCACCTCCACCTGCCCCGCCAGGCCGGCCTTGAGCGCCACGATGTCGTCGTGCGCCAGCGCCAGGCTGGTGAGGGCCATGCGCGCGTGGCGGATCATCGTCTCGCCGTAGATGGTCGGCTCCATCCCGCGCGGCAGGCGCTCGAACAGCCGCACGTCCAGCATCTCTTCGAGGTCCTTGATCTGCTTGGACGCCGCTGGCTGCGTCATGTGCAGCTCCTCCGCGGCGCGGTGGATGTTGCGGTAGTCGTCCAGCGCGATCAGGAGCAGCAGCTGGCGCGTCTTGAGGCGCGCCTTCAAAAACCAGTTCGGGTTCGTTGTATCCATCAGAAAATAATATCATTTTGGATATCGGCCCGGCCGGAATATCGCTGAGTGTTTATCACTTGCAGCCTGGGGACGGGTTGGCGGCCGGGCCCTCGGCGGTCTGGGCGACCTTCAGGATCTGCCCGTCCGGGCCGTAGCGCAGTTCCTCGACGGCGGCGGAGCGGCGGAACTCGCCGCCGGTCGGCAGCTTGCCGTTATGGTAGAAGATGTAGGACTTGCCGTTGAAGTCGACGATGGCCTGGTGGATCGTGTTGACGTTGCTGTTCTTCTCCATGACCTGGCCGCCCCAGGTCCACGGGCCGGTGGCGCTCGGGCCGGTCATGTACACCGTCTCTTCCGGGAACTGGCGCGAGTAGGTCAGGTAATAGGTGCCCTTGTGCTTGTGCAGGTAGGCCGCCTCGGTGAACTGGTCCAGGCCGACGGTGTGGATCGGGCCGTCGAGTTCCACCATGTTGGGCTTCAGCTTGGCCCACTTCATGACCGTGTTGCCCCAGTAGAGATAGGCCTGGCCGTCATCGTCGATGAAGACGGCGGGGTCGATGTCGTCCCACAGGATGGCGGACTGCCTGGTCATGTCGTTCGAGACCAGGGCCTTGCCGATGGCGTCGACGAAGGGACCGGTGGGACTATCCGACACGGCGACGCCGATGGCCTTGCCGGGAATGGTGGCATGGTCGACGGTCGAGTAGAAGTAGTACTTGCCGTTGCGCTTGGTGATGTCCGAGGCCCAGGCATCGCGGCCGGCCCACTTGAAGGTGCTGTACTTCAGCGGGGAACCGTGGTCGGTCCAGTTCTTCATGTCGCAGGTGGAGTAGACGCGCCATTCGTTCATGACGTAGTCCTTGCCGCCGACGGGGGCTTCGTCCTTGCCGACGTAGAGGTAGACGCGGCCGTTGTCGACCAGGGCCGCGGGGTCGGCGGTGAAGATGTTCTTGACGATGGGGTTGCCGGCGTGGGCGAGCGACGCGGCGCTGAGGGCGGCGGCGAGGACGCAGTGTTTGAACACAGGGATCTCCTTTGGTTAATTCTTATGTTGGTGGCTACGCTAGCTCTTGGACTTGAACGCCATCACCCGCTGCACCACGCAAAACACAAACAACAGCGCGCCAATGACGATCTTGGTCCACCACGAGCTGAGCGTCCCATCGAACGCGATCAGGGTCTGAATGGTGCCGAGCACCAGCACGCCCGACAGCGCCCCGGCCACATAACCGTAGCCGCCAGTGAGCAGCGTCCCGCCGATGACAACGGCAGCAATCGCATCCAGCTCGGTCCCCTGCGCATGCAGCCCGTACCCCGACAGCATATAGAACGAAAACAGCACTCCGGCCAGCGCCGCGCAGAACCCGCTGAACGCGTACACGAGAATCTTGGTGCGGCCAACGCTCAAGCCCATCATGGCCGCCGATTGTTCATTCCCGCCAACCGCATACACCGCGCGTCCAAAACCGCTGAAGTGTCCCAGCCACACCGCCAGCGCCAGCATCACCAGCGCGATGATCGCGCCAGGAGACAGGAAGCCGCCCAGGAAAGGAATCTGCGTCTGCGACATCGCCACGAACAGCGGATCCTCGATGGTGATCGATTCGATGCTGATCAGGTAGCACAGCCCGCGCGCCAGGAACATACCGGCCAGGGTAACGATGAAGGGCTGCAGCCGGAACACGTGAATGATCGCCCCCATTGCGCCGCCAAACAGGGCGCCTCCCAGCAGCACGGCGCCGATCACCGCTACCGGCGGCCAATGCGCCACCTGCAGCAGCCAGGCCGCAACCATGGTCGCCAGCGCCAGTACCGCGCCCACCGACAAATCGATCCCGCCGGACAGGATCACGAAACTCATGCCGATGGCGATCACCAGCAGGAAAGCATTGTCGATCAAGAGATTGAGCATTACCTGCAGCGACAGGAAGCCCTCGTAGGCGGACCCGCCGATCAGCAGCATGGCCACCAGGAGCACCACCGTGACCAGCGAGGTAAACGACGGCATGCCGGGCAGCGCCCGCACGCCCTGGACCAGCGCGCTCATGCCGCCCTCCGCTTCCACAACTGCTTGAACTGGTCCGACTGCGAAATGCAGACCAGGAAGACCACAACCGACTTGACGACCATGTTGACCTCGGGCGGGACGCCCAGCGAATAGATGGTGTACGTGAGCGTCTGGATGATCAGCGCTCCGATGATGCTGCCGACCAGGCTGAACTTGCCGCCCGCTAGCGAGGTGCCGCCCAGCGTGACGGCCAGGATCGCGTCCAGCTCCAGCAGCAGGCCCGCATTATTGGCGTCCGCGCTCTTCACGTTGGAGCTGATCATCAGCCCCGCCATGCCGGCGCAGGCCGCCGAGAACACGTAGACGAAGACGATCAGCGCCGCCGTGCGGATACCCGCCAGGCGCGCCGCCACCGGATTGATGCCGACCGACTGGATGAACAGGCCCAGGGCCGTGTGGCGCAGCAGGAAGGCGGTTACCGCGAACACGGCCGCCACCACGAACAACGCGAACGGCAGACCAAGCAGGTAGCCGCTGCCGAGGAAGAAGAAGGGCTGGTAGTAGACCGTGACGATCTGCCCGTCCGTCAGCAGTTGGGCCAGGCCGCGCCCCGCCACCATCAGGATCAGGGTCGCGACGATGGGCTGAAGGCCCAGGCCGGCAACCAGTGCGCCGTTCCACAGGCCGCACAGCAGCGCCGCACCGAGCGCCGCGCCAAGGGCCAGCGCCATCGGCGTCTGCGCCACATATTCGGGCACGCCGTTATTGATGACCATGGTGCCGCCGATCAGCATCGACGCGACGGTGCCGGAAAGCGCCACCACCGCGCCGACCGAGATGTCGATGCCGCGCGTGGCGATGACCAGGGTCATGCCGATGGCGGCCAGCATCAGGGGCGCCGCGCGGTTGACGATGTCGACCAGGCTGCCGTACAAGTGGCCATCCTTGATCTCGAGGCGGAAGAAGCCGGGAATCAGCAGGAAGTCGATCAGCAGCAGCACCGCCAGCGCCGCCAGGGGCCGGAACAGCGGGTGCGCGACCGCATTGGCGAACGACGATGGCGCGGGAGCCGGCGCCGGAGCGCTCGGCGCCGACACCGGCGCTTTTTCTTGAACCATCATGCTCCGCCCTCCCCGGCGATCACGTGCAGGACCGAGCTGTCGTCCAGATCACCGCGGCGGTATTCGCCGCAGGCCTTGCGGTCGCGCATGACCACGATGCGGTCGCTCACGCGCAGCACTTCGGGCAGCTCGGACGAGATGAACAGAATCGACATGCCCTTGCGGCACAGGGTCGTGACGTAATCCATGATTTCCTGCTTGGCGCGCACATCGATGCCGCGCGTGGGTTCGTCGAGGATCATCAGGTTCGGCTCGGTCACCAGCCAGCGCGCCAGCAGCACCTTCTGCTGGTTGCCGCCCGAGAGCGAGCCGATCGGCGTTTCGATGCTCGCCGTCTTGATCCCCAGCTGTTTGACGTAATAGGCGGCCAGCTCCTGCTGGCGGCGCAGCGGAATGGCGCGCTTCAATCCCTGCTTGGCTTGCAAGGCCAGGATCAGGTTCTCGCGCACGGACAGCGACAAAATCGCGCCCTCGTGCTTGCGGTCTTCCGAGCAGAAGCCGATGCCCTCGGCGATGGCGTCGCGCGGCGTGGCGAAGCTGCGCGACCTGCCCTTGATCTCGATGGCGCCGCTATCGGCCTTGTCGGCGCCGAACAGCAGGCGCGCGGTTTCGGTACGGCCGGAGCCAAGCAGGCCGGCCAGGCCGAGCAGTTCGCCCTTGCGCACTTCCAGGTCCACCGGCGCCAGCACGCCGCGGCGCGCCAGCTGCTGCGTGCTCAAGAACACCTCGTTGGCGCTGGTGTCCGCGCCGGCGCCGACGGGAACCTGTTCGGGAGCTTCGTTGGGTGCGCCGATCATCTTGTTGACCAGCGCCAGTCGCGACAGCTCGCTGCAGGCGTACTCGCCTTCGCGCTCGCCATTGCGCATCACCGTGATGCGGTCCGAGATGGCGTAGGTCTGGTCGAGGAAGTGGGTGACGAACAGGATCGCCATCCCCTGCTCGCGCAGGCCGCGCAGCACCGAGAACAGCAGCTGCACTTCGTTTTCGTCCAGGCTGGAGGTCGGTTCGTCCAGGATCAGCACCTTGGCCGAGACGCTGGTGGCGCGGGCGATGGCCACCATCTGCTGGATCGCCAGCGGATAGCTCGACAAGGGCTTGCTGACGTCGATGTGGATCTGCAGCTTGGCCAGCAGCCCGGTCGCCTGGCTGCGCATGCTGCCCCAATCGATCATGCCAAAGCGGCGCGGATAGCGGCCGATGAAGATGTTCTCGGCCACGGACAGGTTCGGGCACAGGTTCACTTCCTGGTACACCGTGCTGATGCCCAGTTCCTGCGCATGCTGCGTGGAGCGCGGTTCGATCTTCGATCCGTCGAGGACGATGCTGCCGCGCTCCGGCTGGTAGACGCCGGTCAGCACCTTGATCAGGGTGGATTTGCCGGCGCCGTTCTGGCCCATCAGCGTGTGGACTTCGCCCGGAAACAGGCGCAGGCCCGCATCCGAGAGTGCCTTCACGCCGGGGAACTGCTTGTGGATGCCGGTGACCTCTAGCACCGGCGCCGCGTTGGTCGAGGCATTCATAAAGCGCCTCAGTACTTACGGTTCGGGAATTCCTTGGCCGCGACTTCAGCTGGGAACACACCTTCGTTCACGGTAATGCGCTTCGGGACCGGCTTGCCGGCCTTCACCGCCTGCGCAGTCTGGATTAGCTGAGGGCCGAGCAGCGGATTGCACTCCACGGTGACGTTCAGCTTACCCTGCAACATGGCCTCGAACGCGCCGCGCACGCCGTCGATCGACACGACCAGGATGTCCTTGCCCGGTTTCAAGCCGGCTTCCTCGATCGCCTGGATCGCGCCAATGGCCATGTCGTCGTTATGCGCGTAGAGGACATTGATGTTCTTGCCTTCGGACTTGAGGAAAGCTTCCATGACTTCCTTGCCCTTGGCGCGGGTGAAGTCGCCGGTCTGCGAGCGGATGATCTTCAGCTTCGGGTTGCCGGCGATGACTTCGGCGAAGCCGGCCTTGCGGTCCAGGGCCGGGGCCGAGCCGACGGTACCCTGCAGCTCGACGATGTTGTAGCTGCGGTTCGGGTTCTTCTTCGCGTGTTCCACCAGCCAGCGTGCGGCGCGGCGGCCCTCTTCCACGAAGTCCGAGCCGATGAAGCTGACGTAGAGCGACGGGTCGCTGACTTTGACGGCGCGATCGGTCAGGATGACGGGGATCTTGGCGGCTTTCGCTTCGCGCAGGACGGTGTCCCAGCCGCTTTCCACGACCGGCGAGAAGGCGATCACGTCCACGCGCTGGGCGATGAAGGAACGGATGGCCTTGACCTGGTTTTCCTGGCGCTGCTGGGCGTCGGCGAATTTGAGGTTGACGCCGGCCTTGCGGGCGGCGTCCTTGATGGAAGCGGTGTTCGCGGTGCGCCATTCGCTTTCGGCGCCGACTTGGGAGAAGCCGATGGTGAGGGGCTTGGCGGCGAAGGCCGGTGCGGCAACTGCCAACGATGCAGCCATGGCTGCGCCCAGGAGGTTCCTGCGGGTGAGTCTCATCACTTGTCTCCGGTATTGTTGTCTCTCAATACTAGGGCAAAGAGAGATACACTTCCAATCACTTTTTTGAGGGAGTAGATACTGTTTTCGGTATCGATTAAGCCTTATCGCATCAGGCGCAGCCCATAGAGTCCTCCGGCGACGGATCCTGGGCGAGCGACAAAGCGAACGCTCAGCTTCCCATTCGCCGCTTGTCGCATGGCGTCGGGAATCGGTAAGTCGACGGTGTAAATCTCTTCCTGGGCAACCCTGGTAAGGGTGACGCTGGACAGGAGCTGGCCATTCACGAGAATGTCGAACCGACGTCCTGCATCCGCTTTGGCAAATACGAGGCGCAGTACCTTGGCTTCCTGCTTGGGGTCATTCAACTCGTAGCTGAACCATTTTGTCGCGTGACGCCAGTGGCGGCCGTTATTGATGCCGGCTTCGCTTCCTTCGCCCTTGAAGAAGTGGTCCGACTCCGGCTGCTGCTCGCCCGGCGCCACCTGGTCGATGGTGCGGGCGTCCAGCGCCAGCCGCTCCGCTTCGCGGGCGGCGTTCGCAGCCTGGAGCTGCTGCAAGCCGGCCGGGGTCGAGTGCTGCCAGTACATGGTGTAGCGCGATTCGTGCAGGCGGAAGAAAGGCACGAACTCGGTCTTCGCCCCATCCGCGCCGTGCACCACGCCCGGCGCCGTGAAGGTCAGCGGCTTGCCCTTGACCGGCTTGAACCTCCGGATGAAATCCTTCGAATCGCTGACGAACATCGGCGCCGCCTCGAGCGGGCAAACCTGGCCGTTGGCGATGTGTCCCATGCGCGAGTCGTCGGCCAGGAAGTTGAGTTTTTCGTCGGCGAACAGGCGGGTCTTCGCCGCCAGCACGACCGGACCGTGCAGGACGGCGTAGTAGTTCGATTTGTCCGGCATCTGCTCCAGGCGGGTCGTCATCGGCAGCTGCACGTCGACGCGGTCGCCCTTCTTCCATTCGCGCGCCACGCTCACGTAGCCGCCAGGCTGGCCGTCGACTTTCACCGTCTTGCCGTTGACCTTGACCTGCATGCGGCCGGCAGCTACCCAGGCCGGGTAGCGGATCTTCATCGTGAACTTGCCGCCCTCGTCCACCGTCAGGCGCGTCGTGTCGGCATCGGGGAAGCGCGTGCTCTCGGTGAGCTTGATCCCGCGTTCGCGCCAGTTGAGCGTGGACGGGATGAAGAGGTTGACGAAGAGCGCATCCCCTTCGTGGGCGTAGATGAATTCGCCGTATTTGGCGTGGCTCTCGATGCCCGAGCCCACGCAGCACCACATGCCCTGGTCCACCTGCGAATAGACCCGATAGTGGTTTGGGCGCATCGGCGTGAAGTAGACGAAACCGCCGCCTGGCCGCTGGGACGACAGGATGTGGTTGTACAGCGCACGTTCGTAGTAGTCGCCGTAGCTGCCCTTCTGCTCCGACTGGAACAGCATCCCCGTGAGCTTCAGCATGTTATAGGTGTTGCAGGTCTCCGGCCCCTCGACCTCGCTGATCACCGGGCCGAAGTCCTTCTGGTCGTGGAAATGCTCCTTGACGCTGTTGCCGCCGATGGCCACCGTGCGATGTTCCACCACCGTCTGCCAGAAGAATTTCGACGCCTTGTCCAGGTCCTCGCGCCTGGCCAGGTCGGCGATGCGCTTGAAACCGATGACTTTGGGGATTTGCGTGTTGGCGTGCAGGCCGGTCAGCTTGTCCTCGCCCTTCTCCAGCGGGTCGAGAATGGCCTGGTGCGAGAAGCGCAGCGCCAGGTCCATGTATTTGCGCTCGCCCGTCATCTCCGCCACGTCGGCGAAGATCTCGTTCATGCCGCCGTGTTCACTGCGCAGCATCTGCTGCATCTGCTGCTCGGACAGGCGCGAGGTCAAGCCCAGCGCCCAGTCGGATAGCTGGATCAGCATGGCGCGCGCTTCCTCGTTGCCGGCGTAGCGGTAAGCGTCGCGCAGTCCGGCATAGACCTTGTGCAGGTTATACCAGGGCACCCACTTGCCGTTGACGGAGAAGTTGTCCGCCTCCAGCTTGCCCGCCGCGATATCGCGCCAGGCCTGGCGGCCGCCGGGGATGCCGCCGACATAGCCGTCGCCGTTGGCCTGCTGCGCGCGCTTGAGCTCCGCCACGAAGTAGTTCAGGCGGCGCAGCACCTCGCCGTCGCCGGTCGAGGCATGCATCAGGGCCAGCGCAGACAGATAGTGGCCGCCCATGTGGCCATCCAGGCCGGTCGACTCCCAGTTGCCGTAGCTGGGCTTGCGCGGCTCCAGGCCGGCTTCGCGCAGGAAGGGAGCGAGCAGCCGGTCCGGCTCCATCGCCATCAGGTAATTCAGGTCGGTGGTCTGGGCGTCGAGAAAGGGACCGGGCTTGAGCCTGACGTCCGCCAGCGGGAACAGGTCCGCCGCCTGCGCCCATGCGCCGGCGACCAGAAGGCTCAGGGCCGCGATCCGTGTCTTCATTTCTTCTCTACGCTCATGTAGCGATTCAGGTCCTTCTGGTCGACCGTCGGCCAGCCGCCCTGGTCCCACTTCATTTCCAGGACTTTCAGCTTCTGCTTGTACTTGTCCGCGGTCTCGTAGGCGTGCAGCACCATGTAGTCCTTGCCGTCGAAGGTGTAGGCGCTGTTGTGGCCAAGCGCCTTCCAGTCGTTGTCGCCCTGGATCACGAGCGAGCCGCCGCCCTTGGCCATGTCCACGCCATTGCGGTCGAGGTAAGGGCCGGTGACCTTCTTGGAGCGGCCGACGACCACCTTGTAGGTGCTGTTCTTGCCCTGGCAGCACAGGTCCCAGGAGGCGAACAGGTAGTACCAGTCGTTCTTGCGGAAGATAAACGGGGCTTCGATATGGCCCGCACCGGGTTCTTCGTCAGGGGTAAATGCCGGACGGTCGCGGCGCGCGACGGTGTGCCATTCCTGGGGTTCGGCCAGCCTGGTGCGGCTGGCGTCGAGCTTGACCAGCTTGAGGCCCGACCAGAAGGAACCGAAGGACATCCATGGCGTGCCGTTCTCGTCGTCGATGACGTGCGAGTCGATGGCATTCCACAGGTCGCGGCCCGGGATCGATTGCAGGACCATGCCCTGGTCTTCCCACTTGTAGTTCGGTGCGCGCGGGTCGAGCGTGGCGTTGGTGGTCACGCCTATGCCGGAGGTGTTCTTGCCGAAGCCGGAGACCGAGTAGTACAGGTAGTACTTGCCGTCGTGGTGGTAGATGTCCGGGGCCCAGATGTGGTCGTTGAAGGTCGGGGCGGCTTTCTTGGCCCAGGCCGGTTCGCCCGGGAAGACGCGGCCTTCGGGCTTCCAGGTCTTCATGTCGGTGGAGCTGTAGAAGGTGATGCCGGGGCCGGTGCTGAAGAGGTAGTACTTGTTGCCCTCTTTTGCCATGACGGGGTCGTGGACGCCGACTTGGGCGGCGAAGGCGGGGAGCACGGCGGCGAGTGACAGCAGAGCGGCGCTGATGCGAGGAATGAGTGACATCGCGTAATCCTGAGTAGGTGCACGTCGTTCCCGCGAAGGCGGGAACCCAAGTTGCCGCAGCTGTCGAAACGCTACGAACTTGGGTCCCCGCCTGCGCGGGGACGGCGATTTTTAGGCTAACGTTCTTCTATCATGCCTCAGCGGCGACAACAATCACCGCTTTCGCAGGCACCTTCAGCGTCAGCTTGCCATTGGCAGCCTTGGCGCTATACGGCGCCGGCTTGACCGCCTGCGGCTTCTCGAAGGTGTTGTGCGCGTCCATGGCATCGGAAGTCAGGATCTGGCCCGACACGCCCGAGACGTTCTGCCCCGCCACGTTCAGGGTGATCTCGCTGGCGCGGGTCGGATGCGTATTCACCAGGGCGATGTAGGTCTTGCCATCCTTGCCACGCGCTGCCGATGCGCTGATGCCTGGCACGGACTTGCCGTTGCTTGAATAGGCCACGTCGTTGTCCACCGCCACCGGCAGCGAAGTCGCATCCTGGAACGGGATGTACATCTTGTAGGTGTGGTAGGTCGGCGTCAGCAGCATCTTTTCCTTGTCGGTAATGATCATCGCCTGCAGCACGTTGACCATCTGGGCGATCATCGTCATGCGCACGCGCTCTGCATGCGCATGGAAGATGTTGAAGTTCAGCGCCGCCACGACCGCGTCGCGCATGGTGTTACGCTGGAACAGGAAGCCAGGATTGGTGCCCGGTTCCACGTCGTACCAGGTGCCCCATTCGTCGACGTAGAAGCCGATCTGCCTCGAAGGATCGTTCTTGTCCAGGATGGCGACGTTGCGGCGGATATGGCCGTCCATGCGCATGGTCTGCTGCATGGTGGAGAACCATTCGTTTTCCGGGAAGCCGGTGGCGGCGCCCTTCTTCTCCCACACGCCGGTCGGCAGGGTGTAGAAGTGGAAGCTGATGCCGTCGGTGCCGCGTGCGGCTTCCTTGCTCAGCACTTCGGTCCACTTGGTGTCGTCATCATTGCCGCCGCTGGCGATCATCTTCGGACGTGCGTTCGGCGGCGTCTTCAGGAAGGTCGCGTAGTGGTTGTACAGGTTGGCGTAATACTCCGGCTTCATGTTGCCGCCGCAGCCCCAGGCTTCGTTGCCGATGCCGAAGAAGGCGACCTTGTACGGCTCCTTGCGGCCGTTCTTGCGGCGCTGCTCGGCCAGGGTCGACTTGGTGTCCGAGGTCATGTACTCGAGCCACTCAGCCATCTCCTGCGGAGTGCCGGAGCCGAGGTTGCCGTTGACGTAGGCTTCGGTGCCGAGGATCTCGACCAGGTCGAAGAACTCGTGGGTGCCGACGGCATTGTCTTCCGCCACGCCGCCCCAGTGGGTGTTGACCTTCACCGGACGTTTGTTGCGCGGGCCGATGCCGTCGCGCCAGTGGTACTCGTCGGCGAAGCAGCCGCCCGGCCAGCGCACCAGCGGCACCTTCAGTTCCTTCAGCGCGCCGACCACGTCGTTACGCCAGCCGCGGGTGTTCGGGATCTTCGACTGCGGACCGACCCACAGGCCCTCGTAGATGCCGGTGCCGAGGTGCTCGGCGAACTGGCCGTACACGTTCTTGTTGATGACCGGGCCGGGCTTCGTGGTGTCGACCGTGACGCTCACCTGGGCGAAGGCCGGCAAGGCGGCCATGGCGAATGCGAGGATGGTGGGCTTAAGAAGATTCATGCGTGTGTCTCCTGATTTTTACTTGAATACGGCTACGAAGCCGCCGTGCGGTTTGATGCTGATCTTTGCTGTGCCGCCCCCGATCGGGGCTTGCGTAAAACTGCGCTCGGTGTCGCCGTCGGTGGCGAGCGTGCCGCTGCGTCCATCCAGGAAGGACAGGTCGAGGTCCACGCTGCGCTCGACGCCGTCGGCGTTGATGCCCGCCACATACCAGCTGTCGCCGCTCCTGCGGGCGATGATGGCGTAGCGGCCCGGGTAGCCGTCGATGAAGCGCACGTCGTCCCAGCTGCGCGGCAAGTCCTGCAGCAACGCTTTCACGTAGGACGGCACGGTGGCCATGCCTTCGGGGCGTTCGGCGAAGTGCTGGATTCCGGACAGGAACAGCACCGATTCCGCCAGCTCGAATCCGTTGCGGGTAGCGCGCTTGATGTTGGGGATGTCGCCGAATACCATCGGCGTGAAATCCATCGGGTCGAACAGGTTGCGGGCGAAGGGCAGCATGGCCGCGTGGGCCGGCACCGCGTCCTGGTCGACCTGCTCGAAGGTCGTGAACTCCAGGCCGCGAATCGCCTCCACCGTCATCAGGTTCGGGTAGGTGCGCGACCAGCCGCGCGGCAAGGTGGCGCCGTGGAAGTTCACCAGCAGGCCCGCCTTGGCGGCGTCATTCAGGATATCGACGTAGTAGGCGATCATCGACTTGCCGTCGCCGGCGAAGAAGTCGACCTTGACGCCTTTCACGCCGATCTCGCGCAGGCGTTCGAATTCCTTCCGGCGCTGGGCGGGCGCCAGGAGCGCGCCCTTGGGGCCGTATTCGGTCTTGTTCCAGGCGCCGGAGGAGTTGTACCAAACCAGGATGCCGACGCCCTTCCCTTCCGCGTACTGCACCAGCTCGCGCAGCTTCTCGAACCCGATCTTGCGGTCCCAATCGGCGTCGACCAGGGTGTAGTCCCATTTCATGTCGGCGGCGTAGTCGACGAAGCGCTTCTGCACGTCGAACACCGTGGCGTCGTCCTTCAGCAGCGCCCAGCTCCACGAGGCGTGGCCGGGCTGGATACGGGCCTTGTCGAAGGCGACGGCCGGCGCCGCGAGATCGGTGCCGAGGGTGGACTCGACCAGGGTCTTGAGCGAACCGAGGGTGATGATGCGCCATGGGGTGGCCAGCTCGCCCTTCCCTTCAGCCAGCAGCGCACCGTTGGTAAACACCTCCGGGGCGGCGGGAGGCGCAAGGCGGTAGACGCCGCCTGGCGAATCCGAGGCGAGGCGCGAGGCGTGGAAGCTGCCGTCCATGTTCGCTTCGGTCAGCGCGACCCAGGTGTCGCCAGTGCGGAACAGGGCCGGGAAGGCCCAGCCGGCGCCCAGCTTGGAGGGAGTACCGACCGGGATCTCGCGCTGGTAGTGCTCTTCGTAGGACGGGTTGGTGTTCATCCAGCCCGTCTGGGCGACCGACATCGGCTGCAGCCAGGCGCGGGTGGCAGGATCGAAGGCGAAACTGGTGGATTCGGAGATGAACTGCAGCTTCGGCGCGCGGACGACGTAGCGGAAGGCGACGCCGTCGTTGGAGACGCGGAAGCTCAGGTCCATGGCCTGCCCGGCCGCGTTGCGCACGGTGTGGGTCTGCTCGTTGGCGCTGTAGGTGATGCGGCCCTTCTTGGCGGTGGCAAGTTCGTAGCTGTCGCGCACGAGCTTGACCGGCGAGCTGGCGGAAAGCCGCAGCTTGCTGGACAGGTCGGCGCCCTGCAGCTGGAGGCCCAGCGCAGACGGCAGGATGACGGGTTTGCCGTCGCGGGAGACGGTGTAGGTCAGGTTGCCGTTGTTCGATACGGATACATCGACGCTGATATGGCGGTCGGGGCTGGTCAGGGGTGTGGCGTGTGCCTGTGCGGCGCACAGGGACAGGACTGCCAGCAGGATGCGGCTGCGTGCATTCATGGCGGACTCCGAAGACCCCGTCGTTCCCGCGCAGGCGGGAACCCAAGTTTCCGTGAGCTGCTGGGACACTTGGGTCCCCGCCTGCGCGGGGACGACGGAGGTAGGTGGGCGGCAGCGACTACGACAGGGTCACAGCCGGGCGAAGGGAACCTGTCAGATCAGGTCCAGCCCGCATCCACCACGAAATCCTGCGCCGTGCACATCTTGCTGTCGTCCGCGCCCAGGAAGAGCACCATGTTGGCGACATCCTCGGGCATCAGCTTGCCCGGCAGGCATTGCGCCTTCTTGATCTCTTCTTCCGCCGCCGCATCGACCCACAGTTCGATCTGGCGCTGGGTCATCACCCAGCCCGGCGTGACGGTGTTCACGCGCACGCCGAACGGGCCGAGATCGCGCGCCAGGCTGCGGGTCAGGCCGATCACGGCCGCCTTGGTGGTGGCGTAGACCGGATAACCCGCCCCCTTGGCATGCCAGGACATGGAGCTGAAGTTGATGATCGAGCCGCCTCCCTTTTTCTTCATGCCTTCCAGGACTGCCTGGATGGTGAAGAACATCGGACGCTGGTTGATGGCGATGCGCTCGTTCCAGTAGTCGAGCGAGACGTCCTGGATATCGTGGCGCTGGTCGTTGGCGGCATTGTTGACCAGGATGTCGAAGTCGCCCAGCTGTTGCGCCAGCTCGGCAATCGTGCGCTGCAGCGACGGGATGTCGGTGATGTCGCAATAGCGGAACACCGGTGCGCTGTGGCCTGCCTGGGCAAGCTTCGCGCACAGCGCCTCGCTGGCCTGCTTCGCGATGTCCACGAACGCGACCACCGCGCCCTGCTCCACGAACGCCGTCACGATCGCTTCACCGATACCGGTGCCGCCGCCCGTGACGAACACGCGCTTGCCCTGCAAACTGGGATACTTCGCCATCTGATCCATAACTGTCTCCATCTGTTCTTATTGTGCGGCCGTTTTTACTCTTTGGTCAACGCGCCGTCGCGGCGGCGCCAGGTGCCCAGCGGGTTACCGTCGCGCAGGACTTCCGGCAGCAGCTCGGCCGGCATGTTCTGGTAGCAGACCGGGCGCAGGAAGCGGCTGATCGCGCCGGTGCCCACCGAGGTGCTGCGGCCGTCGGCCGTCGACGGGAACGGCCCGCCGTGCACCATCGCGGTCGAGACCTCGACGCCGGTCGGGTAGCCGTTGGCCAGGATACGGCCGACCTTGCGCTCCAGGACCGGCAGCAGCGCCTTCGCGGCGGCGTAGTCTTCCGCATCGATCTGCAGGGTCGCGGTCAGCTGGCCTTCCAGCACTTCCGCCACCTCGCGCAGCTGGGCCGCGTCCTGGCAGACCACCAGCACCGAGGCTGGGCCGAAGACTTCCTCGTGCAGTTCCTGGCGCTTCAGGAACTCTTCCGCGCCCACGCGGAACAGCGCGGCGCCGCCCTTGCCCTCTTCGTGTTCCAGGCGCGCCAGGGTGGACACAGCCTCGTTCTTCGCCAGCGCATCGACGCCCTTGCGGTAGCTGTCGGCGATGTTCTGGTTCAGCATGACGGCGGCTTGCGTGGCGTGCAGGGCCTCGGTCGCGGCCTTGCAGAAGGTCGACAATCCCGGACCGTCGACCGCCAGCACCAGGCCGGGGTTGGTGCAGAACTGGCCGACGCCCAGGGTGAGCGAGGCGGCGAAGCCCTTGCCGATTTCCTCGGCGCGGTGCTCCAGCGCGTGCGGCATCAGGAACACCGGGTTAATGCTGCTCATCTCGGCATACACCGGAATCGGCTGCTTGCGCGCCGCGGCGACGGCCATCAGCGCGGTGCCGCCCGAACGCGAGCCGGTGAAGCCGACCGCCTGGATGGCCGGGTGGCCGACCAGCGCCTGGCCGATGCCGTTGCCGGTGCCGGTCAGCAGCGCGAACACGCCCGCCGGCAGTCCGCACAGCGCGACCGCCTTGGCGACGGCGCGCGCCACCAGTTCCGAGGTGCCCGGGTGGGCAGAGTGGGCCTTGAGGACCACCGGGCAGCCCGCGGCGAAAGCCGACGCGGTATCGCCGCCGGCGACCGAGAACGCGAGCGGGAAGTTACTGGCCGCGAACACGGCGACCGGGCCCAGGCCGATCATGCGCATGCGCAGGTCGGGGCGCGGCGGGGTGCGTTCCGGCAGCGGCGTGTCCAGGCGGGCGTCGGCCCAGGAGCCTTCGCGCAGCAGGGTTGCGAACATGCGCAGCTGGTTCACGGTGCGCATGCGCTCCCCTTCCAGGCGCACGCGCGGCAGGCCGGATTCCGCCATGCCGCGTTCGATCAGCTCGTCGCCGACGGCCAGGATCTGCTCGGCCACGGTGTCGAGGAAGGTCGCGCGTTCCTGGTCCGAGGTGGCGCGGAAGGTGTCGAAAGCTTCGCCCGCCAGGCGGCAGGCGCGGTCGATCTGGTCTGGCGAGACCATGTGGAAGCTGGGCTCCAGGTACTCGCGGCGGGTCGGGTCCCAGGCCTTGAACGAACCCGCGGCGCCGCGCTCCTGCACGCCGCCGATAATGGCTTCTCCGGTGATGCTCATAAGGTCTTCACTTTCGCAAATGGGGTGGCATGGACGGCCAGCTTGTTGCGCAGGGCCGGGCCGAAGGCCGGGGACGCGACTTCGAAGGTCTCGCCGGCTTCGACGACGATGTTGTCGGCCACGCTCAGGGTGGCGGTGCCGAAGAAGTGGATGTGCACGTCGCCGGCACGGTTGAACAGGCCATACTTGAAGTGGTGATATTCGAGGTTGCCGATGGTGTGCGACATGTTCTGCTCGCCGCTCACGAAGGCCTTCTGCCAGCGCACCTTGCCCTCCTTGTCCAGGATGCGCGACACGCCTTCCACGTGGGCCGGCAGCTCGCCGACCAGCAGCGCCGGGCCGAGGCCGCAGTTGCGCAGCTTCGAGTGGGCCAGGTACAGGTAGTTCTGGCGCTCGGTGACGTGGTCGGAGAACTCGTTGCCGATCGCGAAACCGAGGCGGTAAGGCTGGCCGTCGTCGCCGATCACGTACAGGCCGGCGATCTCCGGTTCTTCGCCGCCGTCGAGCGAGAAGTCCGGCATCTCGAGGTCCTGGCCGGTGGCGCGCACGATCGAGCCGTCGCCCTTGTAGAACCATTCCGGCTGCACGCCGGCGGTGCCCGGCGCCGGCTTGCCGCCTTCGACGCCCATGCGGAACATCTTCATCGAGTCGCTCAGGGTCTCGACATCGCCGCCGATCTTCTTGTGCATGGCGTCGCGGGTGTCGGCGCTGCCCAGGTGGGTCAGGCCGGTGCCGGTGACATAGCAGTGGGCCGCGTCCGGATGGTCGAGCGGCGGCAGGATGCGGCCGGCCCTGGCCACGTCCTCGTAGTTGAAGGTCTCGAGACCGGCCGAGGCGTCGGCCAGTTGCGCCAGCCCTGCTTGGGTAGCGATCGCGGCGCGCGCCAGGTCCAGGGTGGTGGCGTAGCCGTTGACGACGCGGATGATGTTGTCGTGCAGGATGCCGACGCGGCGTTCCTGCGATTCGGTCAGAAATTGTACGAGCAGCATGGCCCGGTCTCCTATCGGTGTGTGAGGTCGGGATATGCATCGAACGCGCGGCCGGGCAGCCCGGCGACGCGTTCGGCTCCCGCTGGATCAGTGAGAATGCTTGGGTACGGCCGAACCGCGGCTGCCCACGAGGAAGTCGAAGTCGCAGCCTTCGTCCGCCTGCAGCACGTGGTCGAGGTAGAGGCGCTGGTAGCCGCTGTGCTGGACCGGCTTGTTCTTCTCGGCGCGGTCGGCCAGGCGGGCCTTGATCTCTTCGTCGGAGAGTTCGACGTTCAGCGAGCCGCTGTAGCAGTCCAGCTGGATCATGTCGCCGTCCTGCACGATGCCCAGCGGGCCGCCGGCCATGGCTTCCGGCGCCACGTGCAGCACCACGGTGCCGTAGGCGGTGCCGCTCATGCGGGCGTCGGAGATGCGCACCATGTCGGTGATGCCCTTGGCCAGCAGCTTGGGCGGCAGGCCCATGTTGCCCACTTCGGCCATGCCCGGGTAGCCCTTCGGGCCGCAGTTCTTCATGAGCAGGACCGAGTTCTCGTCAACGTCCAGGTCCGGGTCATTGATGCGCTGCTTGTAGTGATCGAAGTCCTCGAATACGACGGCCTTGCCGCGGTGCTTCATCAGGTGCGGCGACGCGGCCGACGGCTTCAGTACCGCGCCGCGCGGCGCCAGGTTGCCGCGCAGGATGCAGATGCCGCCGTCGGCGATCAAGGGGTTGTCCAGCCTGCGGATCACTTCGTCGTTGTAGATAGGCGCGTCCTGGCAGTTCTCCCACAGGGTCTTGCCGTTGACGGTCAACGCGTCCTTGTGCGGAATCAGGTCGCCCTCGCCCAGGCGGCGGATCACGGCCGGCAGGCCGCCCGCGTAGTAGAACTCTTCCATCAGGAAGCGCCCGGAAGGCAGCAGGTCGACCACGGTCGGGGTGCCCTTGCCGATCCTGGTCCAGTCTTCCAGCTCGAGCGGCACGCCAACGCGTCCGGCGATGGCCTTCAGGTGGATCACGGCGTTGGTCGAACCGCCAATCGCCGCGTTCATGCGGATCGCGTTCTCGAAGTTCTCGCGCTTGAGGATTTTGGAGAGGCGCAGGTCTTCGTGCACCATCTCTACGATGCGGATGCCGGACATGTGGGCCAGCACGTAGCGGCGCGCGTCCACCGCCGGAATCGCGGCGTTGTGCGGCAGCGAGGTGCCCAGCGACTCGGCCATGCAGGCCATGGTCGATGCGGTGCCCATGGTGTTGCAGGTGCCGGCCGAGCGCGAGTGGCCGGCTTCGGCGGACAGGAATTCGTGCATCGTGATCTGGCCAGCCTTGGCCTGCTCGTGCAGCTGCCAGACGGCGGTGCCGGAACCGATGTCTTTGCCGTTCAGCTTACCGTTGAGCATGGGGCCGCCGGTGACGACGATGGTCGGCAGGTCGACGCTGGCCGCGCCCATCAGCAGGGCCGGCGTGGTCTTGTCGCAGCCCACCAGCAGGACCACGGCGTCCATCGGATTGCCGCGGATGGATTCTTCGACGTCCATGGCGGCCAGGTTACGGGTCAGCATGGCGGTCGGGCGCAGGTTTGATTCGCCGTTCGAGAAGACCGGGAATTCGACCGGGAAACCGCCGGCTTCCAGGATGCCGCGCTTGACGTGCTCGGCGAGCTTGCGGAAGTGGGCGTTGCAGGGGGTGAGTTCGGACCAGGTGTTGCAGATGCCAATGATCGGCTTGCCCTGGAATTCGTGGTCGGGAATGCCCTGGTTCTTCATCCAGCTCCGGTACATGAAGCCGTTCTTGTCCTGGGTTCCGAACCACGCGGCGGAACGCAGTGTGGTCTTTTTCTTTTGCTCGGACATTCGTGTTTCTCCTCGTTTTTTTACGGCCTAGGGCTTTGCCACCACCCTGGTGTCTCCCGATCAGCGATGAAGAAGTCTAAAATGCGAGCAGATAACTTTCCAATCAATTTTTAGCCAACATCGATATCGTATTTGATATCAATACAGCCTGTTATGCGAGTAGGGTGGACGGGTTTCCCGTCCACGCGGTGATAGTTAGCGCTTGAACAGGCGAGCGAGCCGATCTGGCTGAGTTTGAACGCATGGACGGGAGACCCGTCCGCCCTACCGGTGGAGGAAGCGGTTCTCGGGCAGGCCGCGGACGTCGAGCGACTGGCTGAACAGCGCCCCCGAGAGTGGCGCATTGGCGCGGTCCCCGGCCGTCATGCCCAGGTGGGCCGAGGTGACATACAAGGTGGACAGGCCCGGTCCGCCAAAGGCCGGACAGCTCGGCTGCGGCGCCGCCAGTTCCAGCGTCCGGTCCAGGCGGCCGTCCGGCGCGAAGCGCATCACCTTCCCCGCGCCCCAGCGCGTGGTCCACAGGTAGCCATCGGCGTCGATGCACGAGCCGTCCGGCTCCCCGGGCGCGGCGTCGGCCGGCACGAAGCTGTGCGTGGCCCCGACTTCCCCGCTGCAGGGGTTGTAGTCGGCGAAGCGGATCTCGCGCGTGGCCGAATCCGCGAAATACATGCGGCGTCCATTGGGACTGAAGCAGATCGAGTTGGCGATCGCCGCGTTCCCGATCGGCAGGCGTTCCAGCGTCAGGTCGAGGTTCAGACGGTAGAAGCCGCCCAGGGCCAGCTTGGGGTTATCAATCTGGTTGAACATGCCGAACACGAAGCGGCCTTGCCGGTCGCAGCGGCCGTCGTTCAGGCGCGTGGATGGAATGTCCGCCTCGACGTCGCAGATGCGCGTCACCTTCCCGGTCGAGAAAGTGAAGAAGGCCAGGCCCGACGCCAGCCCCAGCAGCAGGCGGTCGTCGCTGCCGGTGAGCGCGAAGGAGCACAGGCGCTCCGGCATCTTCCAGCTGGTGGTGCGGCCGGTGGAGGGCGAATGCGACCACAGGGTGGCGGCCGGGATGTCGGTCCACAGCAGCCGCCCGGTGCGTTCGCACCACAGCACGCATTCGCCCAGCTCGTGTTCCGCCTCGATGAACGCCTGCATCGCGCTCATTGGTCCACCGAGAAGCGGAAGCGCGACTCGGTCTCGTACACCTGGCCCGGGCGCAGGATCACGTTCGGGAAGTGCGGATGATTGGGCGAATCCGGGAAGTGCTGGGGCTCCAGGCAGAAGCCCGTGCGGTGCTCGTAGCTGTGGCCCTTGCCCTTGAGCGAGCCGTCGAGGAAGTTCCCGCTGTAGAACTGCACGCCAGGTTCCTCGGTCCACAGTTCCAGCACCCGGCCCGACACCGGCTCTACCACGCGCGCGGCGCGCGTCAGCGCCTTGCCGTCCGGCTTGTTGAGCACGAAGTTGTGATCGTAGCCCTGGCCGTGGCGCAGCTGCTTGTCCGGCTGGCCGATGCGCTCGCCGATGGGGCGCGGCATGCGGAAGTCGAAAGGCGTGCCGGTCACCGGGGTCAGCTCGCCGGTCGGGATCGATTCGGCGTCGATCGCGACGAAGGCGTCGGCGTCGATCACGAGTTCATGGCCCAGGATGTCGCCCTCGCCCGCCAGGTTGAAGTAGCTGTGCTGGGTGAGGTTGACCGGGGTCGGCGCGTCCGTCACCGCGTGGAAGCGCACCACCAGCTCGTTGTCGTCGTTGAGCTGGTAGACCACGGTGGCGTCCAGGTTGCCCGGATAGCCCTCCTCGCCGTCCACGCTGCGGTAAGCCAGGCGCAGGCTGTCGCCCTCCACCGCGGCGTTCCACTTGACCACGTGGAAGCCCTTGGGCCCGCCATGCAGGTGGTTGTTGCCGTTGTTGGTGGGCAGCTGGACTTCGCGGCCGTCGAGCATGAAGCGGCCCTTGGCGATGCGGTTGCCGTAGCGGCCGACCAGCGCGCCGAAGTAAGGGCTGTCGCCGCGGTAGGGCTCGAGCGTGTCGAAGCCGAGCACCACGTCGGCCATCTTGCCGTCGCGGTCAGGGGCCGTCAGCTCGGTGATGATGCCGCCGAAGTCGATGATCTTCGCCACCATGCCCTGGGCATTGGTCAGCGTAAACTGGGTGATGGTCGTGCCGTCGGGCAGCTGGCCGAACGGCGCTTGCGTAATACCGGTTTGCACGTTGTTCTTGTCCTCAGTAAGTGGATGGCCGGCCAAAGACAGGCATGCCCGATTCATCCCAGCGCAGCGGTTTCACGAAGGTGTGGCGGTCCGGATTCCACAGCGGATCGCCGACGATCTCGGTGTACGTGCGCGCATGGTAGACCAGCATGACGGTGTCGTTGTCTTCGGCATAGGTGAAGCTGTTGTGGCCCGGGCCGTAGATGCCATGATCGTAGCAGGTTCGCAAAACCGGCTCGCGCGATTTGGTCCAGGAAGCGGGGTCGAGCAGGTTGGCGTCCTCGTCGGCCCAGAGCAGGCCCATCGCGTAGTTGTGGTCGGTGGCGCTGGCCGAATAGCTGATGAAGATCTTGCCGTTGCGGCGGATGACGGATGGGCCTTCGTTGACCCAGAAGCCGATGGTTTCCCAGTCGTATTCCGGCTTGCTCAGCAGAATCGGCTTGCCCTCGATCTGCCACGGGGTCTTCATCGGGGCGATGTAGAGGTTGGAGTTGCCTTCGATTTCATAGTCCTTCTGCGCCCACAGGTAGTAGAGCTGGCCCTTGTGGGTGAAGGTGGTGGCGTCCAGGCAGAAGCTGTCGATGCCGGTGTCGACCTGGCCCATGAATTCCCATTCGCCTTCGAGCGGGTTGGCGTTGGTGGTGCGGATCGCGTACATGCGGTGCTGGAAGAGCTTGTGCTTGATCTCGCGGCTCGGGGCGGCGGCGAAGTAGACGTACCAGGCGCCCTGGTTGAAGTGGATCTCGGGGGCCCAGATCAGTTCCGAGTAGGGACCGGTGTCGGGCTTGGTCCAGGCCGTGACCGTCTCCGCGGTGGCCAGGCCGGCGATGGTGCGGGCGCGGCGCAGTTCGATCCGGTCGTACAGGGGGACCGAGGCGGTGAAGTAGTAGAAGCCGTCGGTGTGCTTGTAGATGTAGGGGTCGGCGCGTTGTTCGATCAGGGGTTTGAGGACGGTTTCTTGCATGGTCGGTCTCGATTCAATTTCGCGGTGTGCGGGCAAACTTGGGTCCTTGCCTGCGCGGGGAGTCGTTACCGCCGGTGGCGGTAACGACGGTCTTTGAGCTAACGGTCTTCAGGTGGCGACGTAGCCGTGGGCGCGCATGTCTTGCTTGACGGTGTCGTAGTACGAGTCGCTGATGCGGTACTTGAACATCAGGGCGCCCATCAGGAAGTGGAAGAAGCCCGGGATCACGGACAGCATCAGGGCGATGCCCTGCAGCGCCAGGGCCGACTGCTCCTGGTTCGGCTGGTACTCGAAGTAGTTCAGCAGGATGCCCACCATGCCGCCGGCGACCGCCATGCCGGCCTTCTGGCAGACCGAGATGCCGCCGAAGGCGAAGCCGGAGACGCGCTTGCCGGTCTTGACCTGGCCGTAGTCGATGGTCTCGGCGATCGCCGACCAGAACACCGGCGCATGCAGGTCCACCACCAGCGACAGCACGAAGTAGAGGACGAAGGCCAGCAGGATGTCGCCCGGCTGCACCAGGAAGTAGATCATCACGCTCAGCACCGCCACCGCCAGCTGGGTGTAGCGGAACAGCTTGACCTTGCAGTAGAACTTGGTGGTCCAGGTGGACACCACCATGGCCAGGATGGCGGCCGCCACGCCGGTCGACAGGAAGGCCGAGACGGTGGCGGTGTCGCCGTGCAGGTAGTACTTGGCGTAGTAGATCGCCACCGAGCCGCGGATCACGTAGCCGATGGTGCCGGTCACGCACACGCCGCACAGGATCAGCCACTGGTCGTTCTGCAGCAGCACCCTTACCTGTTCCATCAGCGGCTGCTTTTCCACCTTGTGCACCACGCGCTCGGTGGTGGTGAAGAAGCAGAACAGGAACAGGCCCACGCCCATCGCCGCCATCACCGCCATCGCGGCCTGGTAGCCGGCGGCCGGGTTGGCGCCGTCCCACCAGCTGGCCAGCACCGGCACGATGATGGTCACCATGAAGGCGCCGATCTTGGCGAAGAACAGGCGGTAGCCGTTGGCCGACAGGCGCTCCTGCGGGTCCGAGGTCAGGCCGCTGATCAGGGAGATGTAGGGAATGCCCACGCCCGCCGTCATCAGGGTCATCAGGATATAGGTCGAATAGGCCCAGAGCAGCTTGGCGTCGTAGTTCCAGTCCGGCGTCGAGAACACCAGGAACACGCTCAAGCCATAGGGCACGGCGAGCAGCAGCAGCCAGGGACGGTAGCGCCCCCAGCGCGTCAGGACGCCATCGGTGATCTGTCCCATGATCAGGTCGGCGATCGCCCCCACCACCTTCACCGCCACAAACAGGGCGGCCAGGTCCGCGGTCCGGAGTCCGTAGATGTCGGTGTAGAAGAAGGTAATGATCAGCATCATCGACGAGATCACCACGTTGAGCGCCATGTCGCCTGCGCCGAAACCCACTTTTTCGAGGGTGGAGAGTTTTTGTGTTTGCATATAGCCTTCCCTTCCGAACGACCCGGGGGCACTGCCGGATACCTCCGTGCAGTGCCCCCCTTCCACTTAGGCGCCCCTGTCGGGGCTTACATCTTCCACCGCAAGGCGACCGAGACCGAACGTCCGACCTGGACCGTACCGAAATTGGTCAACTGCTGGTTACCCGCTTCGCCGAAGTGGTAGTACTGCCGCTGCATTTCGTTCGTCAAGTTGATCGCAGCGATATCGACCGACGTCCTGTCGTTGATTTTGTAGGAAACCTGCATGTCCACGCTCTTTTCCGGGTGACGCCAGATACCGATCGGATTGGCGAACAAGGCGGCTTCGTTGGCGGCCAGGAAGCCGGAACGCCAGACATAGGACAAGCGCGCGCTGACCGGGCCCTTCTCGTACGCCAGGGTGGCGTTGTAGGAACGGTCGGACACCCCGAAGAACGGCGTCTCGAGCTGAGCGATGATCTCGCCGGCACTATTCGCCTCGGGAACGTTCTGCGACGAGCTGAGTCGGGTATAACTGCCCTGGAAGCCCAGGCCGTCCAGCGGGCCCGGCAGCCATTTCGGGAAGTAGATCAAACCAATCTCGACGCCTTTGATCGTGCCGTCGGAAGCGTTGACCGGCGAGTTGATGACGTAGTCATAGCCGTTCGTATGGTCGCCGCCCGAGGTCGAGTTGCGGAACGGGTCGTCCGCCGGGTCGACGTGAATCTTGCGGCGCAGGGGCACGACCAGGCCGTCGATCTTGCGCTTGAACACAGTGCCGTAGAGTGCGCTGTCTTTCTGGAAATACCACTCACCCGTCAGATCGAAGTTCGTCGAGAGCGTCGGTTTCAGGTCCGGATTGCCGCCGGTGCCCGAGCCATAACCCACCCGCGACACGTCGTCGGCGAGTTGCAGGACAGGATTCAGGTCACCGAAGTTTGGACGGCGCAGGGTTTTACCA
Source organism: Massilia sp. ZL223 (assembly GCF_018119395.1). Lineage (GTDB taxonomy): Bacteria > Pseudomonadota > Gammaproteobacteria > Burkholderiales > Burkholderiaceae_D > Telluria. Next base: position 56,208 of record NZ_JAGPWD010000019.1, on the reverse strand, counting down.
AAATTGAAGCGCGTCACGACGTCCTTGGCCGGGTCGTAGGTCAGCGTCAGGCTGGGCAGGAACTTGCTGGTCGACTTGCTGGCGCCGGACGCAGTGACCGCCTTGGTGGTGGCATCGACCTTATAGAAGGTCATGTCGGTATCGACTTTGGTGTAGCGCACGCCGGCATTGGCGCGCAGGCGATTGCCGAACAGCTCGCTTTGGAAGTTCCCCATCAGGTAGAGATTGCTCGTCTTTTCCTCGATCTCGAAGGTCTTCTGCAGGCTCAGTTTGTCCGTGGTCAGGAAGTTGCTGTTGACCGAGTTATAGAGCTTGCGCCACTCGTCGATATTGTCGCGGATATAGTAGGCGTTGGGCTCCACCCACGAGCGCGGAACGTCCGAGATGTCCGTGCCGAAGTTCGAGTTGGTAATGGCATACTCAGGCCCCAGCGAGGCGAGGTTGCGGCCCAGGAAGGCCGATTGCGTCCGGTTGGCTTCCGACGCCTTGCGTATGTCGTGGCGCACGCCGAAGTTAAGCGTTTCCAGCGGACCCCAGCCGGCATCGAAGACGCCCGCCAGCGCGGCCGTCGCGGCGCTGCCCTTGTTGCGGTTGGCGTTATCGTAGAACTCCGCCACATTCCACTTGCTCGGGTCGGCCAGCTCGGCATTGTCGTTGAAACGGAAGGCCGTATCGCCGCCGGCATTGAAGTCGACGTCGATAGACGGGGCGACGCGATCGATCCGGGTGGCGGTGAATTGCGTGTCGAACTCGCTCGTCTGGTAGGACAGATCACCGTCCAGCTTCAGGCGGTCGCCAATATTCCACTTGCCGTTCAGGGCATACACGAAGGAATCGGTTTTCGACGTGGTGTAGTCGCCGCTGTTGAAGCCATAGACGTTATTGACCGAGCGGCTCTTGATGACGTTCGTTCCCGGGAAGGTCGTAATCGTCCCCGCCGGGTTGCTGCCGAGGTCGCCCCACCAGTCGACAAAGCTGAACAGCAGCTGATTGAAGGCCTTGTCGCGATAACCGTTGTACATCGATTCGAAGGTGTAGACCGCATCGCTGTTCGGTTTCCACTGCAGGGCGATATTGGCGGCGGGACGCTTCCGTTCACCCTGGACATCGCTCTGGAAGACGGCGTCGCGCGCCAGGTAGTAAGGATAGGCCTGGCCGTTGAAATTCAGCGTCGAACCCGCTGCCATCGGCAGGCCGGTACGGGTACCGGGCGCCCAGATATTGTTGTCGAAGATGCGCTGCAGGGGCACGTAACCTGGTGGAACTTCGGCAGCATTGGGGCTGGTGAACGGCACCATGGCGCCCGGCGTCACGCTTTCGTTGCGGTATTTCGTCTGGGTACCCGCCAGATTGACCAGGGCGCCGACTTCGCCGATGCCGGTTTCCCAGCGGTTGCTGAACATGGCGCTGAGCTGCGGGTTCCACCTTTTCGCCGGATCCAGATAGGTCTCGCGCGCTGAAATCGACACTTGCGAACCCTTGAAATCGAAGGGGCGCAGCGACTTCACGTCGATCTGGCCTGCAATGCCGGTTTCCAGCTGGCTGGCGTCGCGCGTCTTGTAAACGTCGATCTGGCGAACCAGGGTCGAGGGAATGTCCTGAAGCGCGACCTGCGTGCCCGACGCGGTAAAGATATTGCGGCCGTTCCAGGTGGTCTGGACGTCGGGGAGGCCACGGATGGACAAGGTTCCGACTTCGCCGCCGGCGCGGTTGGTGACCTGGATGCCCGTCACGCGCTGCAGCGCTTCGACGACATTGTTATCGGGGAGCTTGCCGATGTCTTCGGCAACGACCGATTCCACGACCTGGTCGTTGAGGCGCTTGTTCGTCAGGCTCTTGATGAGCGATGCCTTGACGCCCGTGACGACCACGGTCTGCGTGTCGCCCGGCGCCGTCGTTTCGGCGGCCGCGGCGGGGGAGATTTCCTGGGCGCCGACCGTGGCGGCGCTCATCAGTCCGGCGCCGGCGAGTGCGGCGACGGTGGCGCGCAACATGAAGGTACGGGTGGGCGCAGCTTGGCCCGATGCTAAGCGTTTCATACGTCTCCTCTGTCGTTATTTTGGTGCGCCGGCGCTGGCTGCTCGCGGCTGCTTTTTTACATGCTCGAGAGGAATGGTAGGCGCTGCACTGAGAACGATCCAATCAATTTTTCCGCCGTTCCGATACCGATTTTAGTATCGACAAAGCAGTATAAATATGTTAGCGCTATCGTATTAAAGACAAGACTAGCGGAAATTGTGTACAATTCGCAACGCTCATTTTGCGAAGACACAATCAGCATAAGTATAGTGCTAAGGGTTATTGGTAAAGCAAGTGCTCACCTGTTATGGTACGGGGCAGCGATGTTTCCTTTTCGCAACTAATCCTGCCTTTCTCCCGGGCGGGGCAATGACAAACCGCTATCCTTCGTGTAATGATGGATTGGCATTTCAAATTAACTACTGGAGAGACTCATCCATGAATAAGAAGATCCTGGCAGCTGCCCTCGTTTCGAGCCTGCCCCTGTTCGCGCAAGCCCAGACCTCGGTCACCATGTATGGCGTGGTTGACGCGTCGTTCGGCATCGAAGACCGCGACATCGCCGGCGAAGACCACGCAGTGGTGGTTCAGTCGGGCACCCAATCGACCAGCCGTATCGGTTTCCGTGGCACCGAAGAGCTGGGCAACGGCCTGAAGGCGCTGTTCAACCTGGAAGCTGGCGTCGCTGTCGACTCCGGCGCCGGCGATTCGACCCTGTTCCAGCGCCGCGCAGTCGTCGGCCTGCAGGGCAACTTCGGTACCGTGACCGTGGGCCGTGAATACAGCCCGATCGCTGCAATCGCTCAAGCGACCGACGCACTGGGCCATGGCTTCTACGGCAGCAGCCTGGCAGCCTTCGCTACCCCGGCCGGCGCACTGCCGCGCGCTACCCGCCGCCTGTCGAACTCGGTCAACTACAAGAGCAACCCGTGGAACGGCGTTGTGATCGGCGCAGCCTACGGCGCCGGCGAGCGCCAGAGCGGTCCGTCGAACGACGTGCTGGGCATCTCGCTGGAAGCTACCCAAGGCAACCTGTACCTGGGCGCCGCCTACCAGGAAGTCGAGCGCCTGGCCGCCGGCAACGACAAGGAATACGCATCGGGCATCGGCTACAAGTTCGGCGCCTTCGAAGCGCGCGCTGGCTACCTGGTCGCTGACCCGACCGGCGCCAACAACGCCTACGAGCAGATCAACGTCGGCGGAACCTGGACCACCGGCCCGAACAAGTTCTTCCTGCAATTCCAGCGCCAGGAACTGGGCAACGGCGGCAAGGGCAACGGCTTCACCCTGGCCTACACCTACACCCTGTCGAAGCGTACCAACCTGTACGGCACCTTCGCCACCCTGCGCAACAACGACGTCGGCAACTTCGGCCTGACCTCGGCTGGCGGCACCCTGCTGTCGCCGCTCGTCGGCGCGGATCCGAAAGCCATCAACGTGGGCGTGCGTCACTCGTTCTAATCGACGCGCTCCAACGAAAAACGGCAAGCCCTCGGGCTTGCCGTTTTTTTTAGTCCTCGCCGGACGCCTGGATCAGAACTCTTCCCAGTCCCCGGCGGTGGCGCTTGCCTTGGCCTTCGCCGGCGCACGCGCAGGCACAGGCGCCGCAGCAGGCTTCGGCAGCGCCGGCGTCTTCACCTGAGCCGCGACCGGCGCCGCCTGGGCCGCGCCGATCTGGAACACGGCCACCGCCTTGGCCAGCATCGCGGCCTGCTCCTGCATCTGGCTCGACGCGGCCGCCGCCTCCTCCACCAGGGCCGCGTTCTGCTGCGTGGTCTCGTCCATCTGCACCACCGCCTGGTTGATCTGCTCGATGCCCGAGGTCTGCTCCATGCTGGCGCTCGAAATCTCGGCCATGATGTCGGTCACGCGGCGCACGCTGTCCACGATCTCCTGCATCGTCGCGCCGGCTTCGGCCACCAGCTTGCTGCCGCTGGCCACCTTGTCGGTCGACGCGCCGATCAGGGCCTTGATCTCCTTGGCCGCGTTGGCCGAGCGCTGCGCCAGGTTGCGCACCTCGCCCGCCACCACCGCGAAGCCGCGGCCCTGCTCGCCGGCGCGCGCCGCTTCCACCGCCGCATTCAAGGCCAGGATATTGGTCTGGAAGGCGATGCCGTCGATGACGCCGATGATGTCGTTGATCTTGTTGGCCGAGTCGTTGATCTCGCCCATGGTGCCGACTACCTGGCCGATCACCTGGCCGCCGCGCGCGGCGACGTTAGCCGCCGCTTCGGCCAGCACGTTGGCCTGGCGCGCGTTGTCGGCGTTTTGCCTGACGGTCGAGGTCAGCTCTTCCATCGAAGACGCGGTCTCCTCCAGCGCGCCAGCCTGCTGCTCGGTGCGCGAAGACAGGTCCTGGCTGCCCGCCGCCACCTGGGCCGCGGCCACCGCGATGGTGTCGGTGCCGGTGCGGACCACGCCCACGGTGCGCGCCAGGTTCTCGTTCATGGCCTTGAGCGCCTGCAGCAGCTGGCCCATCTCGTCGCGGGTGTCGACCTGGATGCGGCTGGTCAGGTCGCCGGCGGCGACGGTGTTCGCCACCTCCAGCGCCTTGGCCACCGGACGCGTGATCGAGCGCGTGATCGACCAGGCCACTGCCGCGGCCAGCGCCAGCGCGCCAAAGCCCAGGCCCCACATCAGGATGCTGGTGCTGCGGTAGGTGCGGGCCGCCTCGGCGGCGGCGTCCATGGCGATCTGCTTCTGCAGCGCGCTCTGCTCGGCGGTGGCCTTCTTCAGGCGCACCAGCAGCGGGCGCAGCTCGCTCTTGAGCAGCGAGCGCGCGGCGTCCAGCTCGTCGAGATTGATCAGGCGGATCAGCTTGTCCTGGCCGCTCACGTAACCGGCGGTTTCCTGCTTCATCTGCGCCAGCAGTTCCTTGCCGCGCGCGCTCACGAGCGACTTGTCCAGCTCAGCGAGGATCGCATTCATGCTGCGGCGGTGCTCGATGACTTCCTCGGCCAGCTTCTGGCGGTCGGCCGGGTCGTCGGTCAGCATCATGTTGCGGATCGCGATGGCGATGTCGTTGATGTCGGCCTGCATCTGGCCGGTCATTTCGATCTTCGGCATGCGCCCGTTGACGATTTCGTCGGTGCCGGCGTTGACGCGCGCCAGCATGGCATTGCTCAGTGCGACCATCAGCACCAGCATGGCGCAGACGATGCCAAAGCCCAGCGCCAGGCGCTTGCCGATCTTGAGGTTGGCGAGTTTCATGTTCTTGTTTCCTCCGTGGCTTCAGGCGGCGTGCGGCAGCGACGCTACCAGCCCCAGTTCGTCGGACTGCATCAGCTTGTCGATGTCGAGCAGGATCAGCATGCGCTCGCCCACCGTGCCCAGGCCGAGCAGGCAGTTGGTCTCGACGCTGGCGCCCATGTCGGGGGCCGGGCGGATCTGGTCGCTCGCCAGCGTGACCACGTCCGAGACGCTGTCGACCACCATCCCGATCACATGCTGCGCGATGTTCAGGATGATCACCACCGTGAACGAGTCGTACACCGGCTCGCCCAGGCCGAACTTGATGCGCATGTCGACGATCGGCACGATCGCGCCGCGCAGGTTGATGATGCCCTTGAGGTAGGCCGGCGCGCTGGCCAGCCGGGTCGGCGCGTCATAGCCGCGGATCTCCTGCACCTTGAGGATGCTGATTGCGTATTCTTCTTTTGCAAGGCGGAACGACAGGACTTCCTGTTCTTCCGCCGTCTTTACCGATTCCATGTGGGCTCCAGATGCGTCAATGTTAAGTCTTGCTACTCAGCAAGATACATTACGGCCAAGCGGGCGCAAATTCGATGGAGAAATCACAATTTCGGGAAAATATTTCACGTTCGGGCTGCGCGCTATGGCGCGCCTGCAACGGATGAGCGTCCGCGCGCCCCAGGTGCAGGCGCACCTGTGGCCGTCCATGCAAGTGGCGCGTACTGAAATCGGCGTCTTGTCGGATTGCACGTAGAATTCCGCTGTCCAGCCCACCCCGGAAAACAATGTGAACGGTGACGATGTGTCGACCATCCGCAGACCGCTGCGGGCCTACCTGCTGTGGCTGGTGCTGGCCACCCTGCTGCCGGGGATCGTCGGGGCCTCGCTGCTGTTCGTCCACCAGTACCAAAAGGCGCGCGCCCAGTTCGAAAAGAACACCATGCAGACGGTGCGCGCCCTGGTCCATACCGTCGAGAGCAAGCTGCTGCGCGGCCAGGCCATCGCCCAGACCCTGTCGACCGCCGAAGCCCTCGAGCGGGAGGACTTCGCACGCGTGCACCGCCAGGCGCGCGAGGCCTTGTCGCTCACCGGCGCCAGCATGAACGCGGTCCTGCGCGACCGGCGCGGCCAGCAGGTCATGAACACCGCGGTCGACTTCGGCGCCGCGCTGCCGCTCGACCATTCGCCGCAGATCGACAAGGTGTTCTCGACCGGCAGGCCCTCGGTGGCGAACGTGTTCACCGGCGCCGTGCGGCGCCGCCCGACGGTGAGCGTGGACGTGCCGGTGCTGGTGCGCGGCGAGATCGCCTACGTGCTGAGCATCGGCCTGCGCCCGGACTACTTCGACGACGTATTGACGCCCAAGTCGGTGCCGGAGGGCTCGGTCGCCTCGATCTTCGACGCCGCCGGCGTGATCTTCGGGCGCAACGTGAGTGCCGACGTTTTCATCGGCAGGCGCGTGACCGAAAGCCTGTTCAAGACCATCCAGCGCTCGCGCGAAGGCGTGTTCGGCGCCACCACCCAGGAAGGCGTGGACGTGCTCACCTTTTATTCGCGCTCGGAGCTGACCGGCTGGGGCGTGGCGGTCGGGGTGCCGCGCGCCGCCCTGATCCAGTCGCTGCTGCAGCCGCTGGCGGTGCTGCTCACCGGCCTGGCGCTCTTGTTCGCCATCGGCTTGTGGCTGGCCTGGCAGATCGGCGGCCGCCTGGCGCGCTCGGTGCGCGGCCTGCACGAGGGCGCGGTCGCCCTCGGCCGGGGCGAGCCGGCCCCGCCCTTCCGCGAAGCCTATGTCAGGGAAGCCGCCGAAGTGGCCGAATCGATCGGCACCGCCTCGCGCCTGCTGGCCGAGCGCGCCCAGGCGCTGGCGGCCAAGGAGAGGAGCTGCGCGAATCGCACCTGTTGGCGCGCTTCGGCACCTGGCACTGGAACCTGGCCGACGACAGCATCGAGACCTCCGATTCGGTGCCGGCCATCTTCGGACGCCCGGTGCCGCCCTTCCCCCGGCTGCGCGGCTCCCTGCTGCCCGAGGCATCGTGGCAGCGCATGGACGGCCTGCGCCGCGAGCTCGAACGCAAGGGAGGCAGCGGGCGGCTCGAACTCGAGGTCAACCACGCCGACGGCCGGCACATCTGGATCGACTGGCGCGCCGACAGCATCGCCGCGCCCGATGGCCGCGTGAGCGCTTTGCGCGGCACCCTGCAGGACATTACCGAGCGGGTCAAGGCCGAGCAGGCGCTGCGCCAGGCGGACACCCGCAAGAACGAATTCCTGGCCATGCTGGCGCACGAGCTGCGCAACCCGCTGGCGCCGATCGCCTCCGGCGCCCAGCTGCTCGGCCAGGGACGGCTGGAAGCCGCGCGCATCAAGCAGATCAGCGAGATCATCGCGCGCCAGGCGCGCCACATGGCCGGGCTGGTGGACGACCTGCTCGACGTCTCGCGCGTCACGCGCGGCCTGGTGACCATCGCCAAGCAGCGCCTCGACATCAACGAGGTCGTGGCCGACGCCGCCGAGCAGGTGCAGGAAGCCGTGCGCCGCAAGGGCCACCGGCTCGAAGTCCGGCTGCTGCCCGAGCCGGCCTGGGTGCTGGGCGACCGCAAGCGCCTGGTGCAGGTGGCGGGCAACCTGCTGCACAACGCCGTCAAGTTCACCGCCGACGGCGGACGCATCGAGGCCGCGCTGAGCGCCGATCCTGAATCCGTCCGGCTGCGCGTGAGCGACAACGGGATCGGCATGTCGCCGCCCGAGCTGGAACGCGCCTTCGACATGTTCGTGCAGGGCGAGCGCACGCCGGACCGCGCCTTGGGCGGACTGGGCATCGGCCTGGCCCTGGTGCGCAGCCTGGTGCAGCTGCATGGCGGAACGGTGGCGGTGGAGAGCGCCGGCGCGGGGCTGGGGAGCAGTTTCACGGTCACCCTGCCGCGCTGCGCCGAACGCGGCGCCCAGGGACCGGACGCGGGCGCGGATGCCGGCGCCGCCGCCGAGGCGCGCCGGCTCAGGGTGATGGTGGTGGACGACAACCAGGACGCGGCCGAGGTGCTGTCCATGTACGTGGCCGCCAACGGCCACGAGGTGCTGGCCGAGAATGCCTCGCCGCGCGCCCTCGAGCTGGCGCCCGGCTTCGGCCCGGAAGTCTGCCTGCTCGACATCGGCCTGCCCGACATCGACGGCCACGAGCTGGCGCGCAGCCTGCGCGCGGACCCGAGGACGCGCGGCGCGATCCTGGTCGCCGTCACCGGCTACGGCCAGGACCAGGACCGGCGCGCCAGCGCGGCGGCCGGCTTCGACCATCACCTGGTCAAGCCGGTCGACATGGCGAACCTGGGCCGCATCCTGGAGCAGGCCGCGGCCCGCACGGTCAGCGTTTGACTTGACCGAAGCTGTCGCCCTTCTTCCACGTAGGCATGGCCGGCGCGTTGGCCACGGCGTAGCCGAGGTTGAGCGTGAACTGGGCCTGCTGCACCATGCCCGACAAGTCCCAGTCCGGGCGGTATTCGTCGCTGATCTGGTGGTAGTGCTGCTTGAAGCCCACCATCTTCTGGCTGGACGTATCCTGGCCGTGCTCGAACTCGAAGTGGCCGTCGCCCGAGAACACGGCCGAGCCGACATTAAAGGCCGGCACGCCGGCCTTGGCGAAGTTGAAGTGGTCGGCGCGGAAGTAGGCGCCGGACAGGTCGGGAATGGTCGGCGCCAGCTTCAGGCCCATCTTCCGCGCCACCGCCTTCGCCGTGTCGTACAGGCTGCTGCGTTCGGCGCCGGGCACGCCGATGTCCCTGGTGCGGCCGACGAAGTTCAGGCTGTCCAGGTTCAGGTCGGCGGCGGTGCGCGCCAGCGGCACTACCGGATTCCTGACGTAGGCGGCGCTGCCCAGCAGGCCCTGCTCTTCCGCCGCCGGCCACAGGAAGACCTGGGTGCGTCGGGTGGGCTTCTTCACCGCCTCGGTGGCCATCGCCAGCAGCGCCGCCGTACCCGAGGCGTTGTCGATGGCGCCGTTGTAGATGCGGTCTTTCTTGCGTTCGGCGGCGGGACCTTCGTCCATGCCCAGGTGGTCCCAGTGCGAGGAATACACCACCGCCTGTTCCTTCAGCCTGGGGTCGGTGCCGGGCACGATACCGACCACGTTGAACTGCTCGACCTGGCGGATCGCCGACTTGAGCTCGACGTGGGCGCCGATCTTCAGGTCCACCGGGCGGAAGTCGCGCCTTTCGGCTTGCGCGCGCAGCTGGTCGAGGTCGTGGCCGGCCGCCGCGAACAGCGCGCGCGCGGTATCCTCGTGCAGCCAGCCTTCGACGGGATTGCCGGCGCCGGCCAGGTGGAAGCGCTCGTGCGAGAAGCCGTTGGCCGGCACGCTCCACGGATAGGAGGACGACGGCAGGGTGTGGATCAGGAGCGCGCCGGCCGCGCCCTGGCGCACCGCTTCCTCGAACTTGTACAGCCAGCGGCCGTACCAGGTGTAGGCCTTGCCGGCGAAGCGGTTCGGTTCCTCGCTGGTGGGCTGCGGGTCGTTGACCATCATGACCAGGATCTTGCCCTTCATGTCCTGGCCCTTGTAGTCGTTCCACTGCTCTTCCCCGGCCGTGACGCCGTAGCCGACGAAGACCAGCGGCGCGTCGAAGGCCAGCGCGGTCTTGCCGCTGGCGGTGCCGAACACGATGCCCTTGCCGATCTCCGGGCTGATGCGCTTGCCGCCGGCCTCGAAGCTCACGCTGCTGCCCGGCAGCAGCCGGGTGCCCTCGATCCTGACCGGCTGGCGGTAGCCGCCCCCCTGGATCGGTTGCAGGCCTATCAGGGCCGCCTGGGTCTCGAGGTAGCGCACCGTGAGGTCGCCGCCGCGCTGGCCGGTGCCGCGGCCTTCCAGCAGGTCGTCGGCCAGGAAGGACAGGTGGGCGCGCAGCGCCGTCTCGGAGATCGCGGGAGCGGCCTGCTGGGCGTGAAGGGAATTGGACAGGGCGGCGGCGCCGGCGGCCAGGGCAAGGGAAGAAAGTCGCATCGCGGATTCGCAAGGGTTCGAAAAAATGCATCTTACTCCAGCATGCATATGTTCGCGAAAGCGCTTGGCCACGCGTGCGCCGCGTCCTATACTCCACCTTCACCTTCACCTTTCCACAAGGACGCGCCATGGCTGTTTCCCGACGCACCGCGGTGGCCGCACTGGCCGCCCTGCCGCTGGCGGCGCCAGCCGCCCTGGCCGCTCCCGCCACCAAGGACACGCCTCGCATGTACGGATTGATCGGAAAAATGCGCGCCCAGCCGGGCCAGCGCGACGCGCTCATCGCCATCCTCCTCGAAGGCACGGCCGCCATGCCGGGCTGCCTGAGCTATGTCGTCGCCAAGGACCTGGCCGACGCGGATGCGCTGTGGATCACCGAGACCTGGGACAGCCGCGAAAGCCACAAGGCTTCGCTCTCGCTGCATTCGGTGCAGCAGGCGATCGCCAAGGGGCGGCCGCTGATCGCGGGCTTCGGCGAGCGCTTCGAGACCGAGCCGGTCGGCGGCCAGGGACTGATGGGTAAATCGACAGCCTAGGCGGCCGTCGGCGCGCCTGCGAAGGGGCGCGCGTCGGTGGGGACGTCGATGACGAAGCTGGTGCCCTCTTCCTCGGAACTGGACATCAGGACGCTGCCGCCGTGGGCTTCGGCCACGCGCCGCACGTAAGGCAGGCCGACGCCCCAGCCTTCGCCCGCTTCCTGGTTGCCGGCGCGCCGGAACAGCTGGAAGATGCTTTCGCTGTCTTCGGGCGCGATCGGCTTGCCCTGGTTGTGCACCAGCACCTGCACGCGTTCCGTGGTGGTGGTGACGGCCAGGCGGATCGGCGCGTTCGAGCCGTACTTGATCGCGTTGTTGACCAGGTTCTCGATGGCGCGCTGCATTGCTTCACGGGACCACCAGCCCGTGACCGGTTCGACTTCGAGCTCCAGTTCCACTGCATGAAAATTCTGGGCGTATTGCGCCACTTCGCGCGCCACGTCGGCCATGTCGACGTGGGAGATGTCCAGCGTGAAGGGGCCGGTCTTGCAGAACGAGATCCGGTCCAGCAGCTCGCGCGTCATGACATCGATGCGCTTGGTGCTGGCGACGATCTTGTCCGCGTAGCGCTTGACCGTCTCGTCGTTCGAGGTATGTTCGATCATCTGGGCCGCCATTTGCGCGGTCGAGAGCGGCGTGCGCAGGTCGTGCGCGACCGCGGCCACGTACTGCTCGCGCAGCGCGGCTTGCACCACGGCGAAGGAATTGGCGCTTTCGCGGATGGTGGCGTCGATGCTGGCCACCAGGTTGGCGCGCTCGTCCTGGGTCAGCGCCACGCCGGCCTGCTCCAGCGCCGCGAACAGGGTATCGCGGAAGATCTGCAGCTCGTGGATCAGGGCGGTGGCGTCGTAGACCGTCATGCGGGCGCGCTCGCCTCCGTGCTCGCTGGCCACCGCGCCCAGGTCGTTGTGGGCGCGCGCCGAATAGCCCGGCGTGAGCAGCGCGGCCAGGGTGTCGTAGTAGGCCGGCAGCGTGTTCTCCAGGATCGGCACCGCCAGGGAGCGCGCCTGCAGCACGGTCTTGCGCACGTTCGCCATCCATTGTTCCATCACCTGGGCGCGCAGGGACAGCATGGCACGGGTGGAGGGAGACAGGTCTTCCTGGTCAGGCGACAGGTGTCCGGTCAGGTTGGCATTCACGCAGTGCTTCCTTAGTTAAAAAATGAACAACGAAGGTGAGCAGAGTCTACACGAGGGAGTGCGCGCACGGCGCGTGACTGGGCTTGAGGGTGGAATGCTGGGATGCAACTATTTGTGGGGAGAAGGCGAAAAAAAAGCCGCCCTCAGGCGGCCCTCCACGAAGATCAGCGCACCGGCTGCCCCTTCAACCACTCCATATACTTCGCCACCCCGCCCGCCACGTCGGTGAAGGTCTCCGCATACCCCGCCTCGCGCAGCGCGGAAATGTCGGCCTGGGTGAAGCTCTGGTACTTCCCTTTGAGCTTGTCCGGGAACGGCAGGTACTCCAGCAGCCCCTTCTCCACGATCTGTTCGAGCGACATGGGCGCCCCGCCCTCGTTGGCGAGCGCGTTGACGGTGGCCACCGCCAGGTCGTTGAAGGGCTGCGCGCGGCCGGTGCCCAGGTTGAAGATGCCGCGCTGTTCCGGGTGGTCCAGGAAGAACAGGTTCACCTTGACCACGTCCTCGATGAAGATGAAGTCGCGCATCTGGGTGCCCGCCTCGTAGCCTTCGTTGGCGCCGAACAGCTTGACCTTGCCCTCTTTCTGAAACTGGTGGAACTGGTGGAAAGGCACCGAGGCCATCGTGCCCTTGTGGCCTTCCAGCGGGCCGTAGACGTTGAAGTAGCGCAGGCCCACCACCTGCGGGCCGGTGTCCTTGCCGCGGCTGCGGCCCAGCCAGTGGCGGCGCACGTACTGGTCGAACAGGAACTTGGAATAGCCGTAGACGTTCAGCGGGCGCTCGTGCGGGCGCTCTTCCTTGAACACCGTGCCGCCGCCGTACACCGCCGCCGACGAGGCGTAGATGAAGGGGATGTTCTGGCGCTGGCAGAACTCGAACAGCTCGATGGTGTACTCGTAGTTGTTCGCCATCATGTAGCGGCCGTCGGTCTCCATGGTGTTGGAGCAGGCGCCCTGGTGCAGCACGGCGGTGAACTTGCGGTCGAACTGGCCGGACCGCAGGCGCGCGATGAAGTCTTCCTTGTCGAGGTAGTCCGCGATCTCGGCGTCGACGATGTTGTGGAACTTCTCCGGGCGCGACATGTTGTCGACGCCGAAGACGGAAAACGGCTGGCGTGCCGACAATGCGTGCACCAGGTTCGCGCCGATGAAGCCTGCTGCGCCTGTAACCAGAATCATGGTGGGTCCTTTTAAGTAGTCGTGACGCCCGCGCCGGCGAGCATGGGTTGCAAAGGCTGCCACACGGCGGCCGGCGGGATCTGCTTCATGCAGTTCTGGTGCCCCAGCGGGCACTCGCGCTGCTGGCAGGGCGAGCATTCGATGTGCAGCCACAGCACCTTGGCCAGCTCGGACAGCGGCGGCGTGTGGCGCGGGTCGGTCGGGCCGTAGATCGCCACCACCGGGCGGCGCAGCGCGGCGCCGATGTGCATCAGGCCCGAGTCGTTGGTCACCACCGCGGCCGCGCGCGAGATCAGGGCGATCGCTTCGCTCAGCGAGGTGGAGCCGGCCAGGTTGTGCGCCTCCGGCACCACGGCCGTGATCTCCTCGCACACCGCGCGGTCTTTCGGAGAACCCATCAGCAGGATGCCGACGTCAGGGCGCTTGGCGCGGATGGTCTGGGCCAGCTCGGCGAAATAGGCGGACGGCCAGCGCTTGGCCGGGCCGAATTCGGCGCCCGGCGCGAAGGCGACGTAGGGACCCGCCGGCAGGTTCAGGCGCGCCAGCGCGGCCTGGGCCTGGGCGCCGTCGACCCACATCACGGGCTCGGGCAGCTTGTCCGGGCGCGGCAGGTGGCGCACCGGCTCGTCCGCCAGCGCGGCGTAGAACTGGGCCATGGGACGCGGCGCGGCCTTGTCGTCGTGGTGCATGACATTCACCAGGCCGTAGCGCATCTCGCCCTTGTAGCCGACCCGCTTCGGGATGCCGGCCAGCCACGGGATCAGGGCGAATTTCAGGGTGTTGGGCAGCACGTAGGAATCGGCATAGCCGCGCGCCTTCAGCATCCCGGCAAAGGCGCGGCGCTCGCCGAGCTGGAGCTTGCCGTGCTTGAACGGCGCCTCGAGCACCGAGTCGACTTCGCGCATGGCCTGCCATACCGGCGCCACCCAGGTGGGCGCCAGCACGTCGATGGGCCGGTCCGGATGCAGCTCTTTCAGCCGGCGCAGCAGGGGCTGCGCCATCACGGCGTCGCCGATCCAGTTGGGGGAAATGACAAGGGTGCGCAACATCGTCGTTCTTCGTGGGAATTCGTAACCCCGGATTATAGCAATCGCCAGCCATCCGGCGCGGCCCGCAGGCGCTGCGTCAGTCCAATGCGCTCCAGGAAGACGGCATCGTGCGACACCACCGCCAGCGCGCCCTGGTAGGCGTTCAGCATCGCTTCCAGCGCGGCCAGCGAGGGCAGGTCGAGATGGTTGCCCGGCTCGTCGAGCAGCAGCAGTTCCGGCGGCTCGTCCGCGTACAGCACGCAGGCCAGGGCCGCCTTCAGGCGCTCGCCGCCGCTGAGCAGGCCGGAGGGGCGGCGCACGGCGTCGGCGTCCAGTCCCAGCTGGACCAGCCAGGTGCGCAGCATGTCCTCCCCTACACTGCGGTTGCGCTCCAGCAGCTGGTCCAGGGTCGAACGCGCCGGAGCGAGGATGCCGAGCTGCTGGTCGAGCCAGGCCACGCGCGCCGGCAGGCTGACTTCACCGGCCAGCGGGGCGAGCACGCCGCCCAGCACCTTCAGCAGGGTCGACTTGCCGCAGCCGTTCGGGCCTTCGATGCCGATGCGCTGGCGGCCCGTCACGCCCAGGCTGACGCGGTCCAGGGGCGCGCGTGCGAACGGCAGCACCACGTCCTCCAGCAGGGCCACGCGGCGCTGGGCGGGCGCCGCGCCGCCCGCCGCATGGATGCGCACCGCCGCGTCCTCGCGCAGCTGCAGGGCGGCCTCGCGCAGCGCCCGCGCCCCCTCCTCGCGCGCGGCCTCGTGCTGCACGCGCAGCCGGCCGGTGCTGCCTTCGCTGCGCTCCTTGCGTCCGCCCAGCAGGATGGCGGCCTGGTTGGCCGTTTTGCCTTCGCGCTTGCCCTGGGCCTGGCGGCGCGCCTGGCGCTCGCGCTGCTCGCGCCGCTCCTGCTCGTCGCGCCGCAGGGCCAGGCGCGCGTGTTCGAGCTGGCGCGCGGCGCTGTCCTGTTCCTGGCGCCGGACGGCTTCGTAGAAGGCGTAGTCGCCGCCGTAGCTGCGCAAACCCTGCTCGGACAGCTCGACGATGCGCTCCATGATGCCCAGCAGTTCGCGGTCGTGGCTGATCACGATCAGGCCCTTGCGCCATGCCAGCAGCTGTGTGGCGAGCGCCTGCCGGCCCGCCCGGTCGAGGTGGTTGCTGGGTTCATCCAGGATCAGGACATCCGGGTCGCGCAGGGCGGCGCCGGCCAGCGCCACCCGCATCGCCTGGCCGCCGCTCAGCGAGGCCACCGGCGTGCTTGGTGCAAGATGGCCCAGGCCGGCGCGCTCCAGTTCCTGCGCCAGGCGCTGGCGGATGTCCCAGCCCTCTCCCACCGCCTCGAAGTCGCCGGGCTCCAGGCTGCCGGCCTCGATGCGTTCCAGCGCCGCCAGCACCGGGCCGGCGCCGGCCAGTTCGGCCACAGTGCGCGCGCCGCCCTGCCCCGCGTGCTGGGCCAGGTAGTAGACGGAGCCCGGACGCAGGCAGCGTCCCGCCGCCGGTTCCAGTTCGCCCGCGAGCAGGCGCGCCAGCACGCTCTTGCCGGCGCCGTTGCGCCCGACCAGGCCGGTGCGGCGGGTGTCGAATTGTTCGGTGAGATCGGAAAACAGGTTCCTGCCGTCGGGCAGGACGAAGGATGCGCGGTCGAGCGCGAGTACGGTAGTCGTCATGGATGCTCCAGGATGCCGGCGAACTTCCCTGCGCGAGCGGGAAGGCGAAGAACGGGCCGTCAACTGACGGCGGCATCAATGGCGCATTGGACGAGTACCTCCTGGATGGAATGGATGCGATGTTAGCAGAGCGCGGCGGCCGCGCCAACCGGATCAGGGACGGACGTCGTAGGCGGCGAAGACCTCGACCGCCCAGTCGACGAACACGCGCGCCTTGCCGTGCAGGTGGCGGTTGGGCGGATACATGATGTAGAGCGGATGGCGCGGCTGGCGCCACTCGGGCAGTACCCGCACCAGTTCCCCGCTGTCGAGCTGATGCCGCACCGAGAATTCGAAACACTGGCCGATGCCCAGGCCCGCGATCAAGGCCCCGACCAGGGCCGTGCTTTCGTTCACGGCCATGTGGGCGCCGCCCTGGACCTCGATGGTCTCCCCGCCGCGCGTGAACACCAGCGGAAAGGGCTTGCCGGTGAGCGAAGAGAAGTAGCTCACCAGCGCGTGCCCGGATTCCAGCTCGCCCGGATGCGTTGGCAGGCCGCGCCCTTGCGCATACGCGCGGTGGGCGCAGACCAGCATCTCCAGCTCGCACAGCTTGCGCGCGACCAGCGAGGTGTCGGGCAGCGCGCCGCCACGGATCACGCAGTCGATGCCCTCGCCCACCATGTCGGCCGGACGGTCGCTCACGCCCAGGAACAGCTCGATGTCGGGATAGCGCTCGCGGAAGGCCGGCAGCGCCGGAATCAGGATCAGGTTGGCCAGCACCGAGCCGACGTCCACCCGCAGCCGCCCCTTGGGCTGGGCGCGGCTGCGGCGCGCCTCGGCGTCCATGTCTTCCAGCTCGGCCACCAGCTTGAGCGCGCGCTCGTAGTATTGCGCGCCTTCCGGCGTGACCGTGATGCGGCGCGTGGTGCGGTGGATCAGCTTGGTGCCCAGGTGCTCTTCGAGATCCTGGATGATCTTGCTGGCCGTCGAGCGCGGAAGGTTCAGCTGGTCGGCAGCCTTGGAGAAGTTGCCGGCCTCCGCAATACGCACGAAGGTCTTGAGCGCGAGTAATTGGTCCATGCACCGATTGTACAGATTGATGGATAGTCATTCCATCGAAACCGGATTTATCTACGCATATGGAGAATCTACACTTCTTCCATCAACCCACCACATGGAGGAAGTCATGAAGAAACTCGAAGGCAAAATCGCACTCGTCACCGGCGGCTCGGCGGGCATCGGCCTGGCAACGGCCCAGCTGTTCGCACAGGAAGGCGCACGCGTCTTCATCACCGGCCGCCGCCAGGCCGAGCTGGACGCCGCGGTCGACAAGATCGGCCCCAACGCCACTGCGATCCAGGCCGATTCCACCAGCATGGCCGACCTGGACCGCGTCTACGCCACCGTTGAGGACGCCGCCGGCCGCCTGGACGTGCTGTTCGCGAACGCCGGCGGTGGCGACATGATGCCGCTCGGCCAGATCACCGAGCAGCACGTGGACGACGCCTTCGATCGCAACGTCAAGGCGGTGCTGTTCACGGTGCAGAAGGCGCTGCCGCTGCTGTCCCAGGGCGCATCGGTGGTGCTGAGCAGTTCCGTCACCGGTGTGACCGGTACCCCGGCCTTCAGCGTCTACAGCGCCACCAAGGCGGCGGTGCGCAACTTCGCGCGCAGCTGGATCCTGGACCTGAAGGAGCGCCGGATCCGCGTCAACGTGGTGAGCCCGGGACCGGTGCGTACGCCGGGGCTGGTGGAACTGGCCGGCGACGATGCCGCCGCCCAGCGAGGCCTGCTGGACGCGCTGGCCAGCCAGGTGCCGCTGGGCCGCGTGGCCGAGCCGGAAGAGATTGCGAAGGCCGTGCTGTTCCTGGCCTCGAGCGACGCCAGCTACGTCAACGGCGCCGAACTGTTCGTCGACGGCGGCATGGCCCAGGCCTGAGGCTTACAGCGCCGTGACCCAGTGATCGGCCAGCAGCGCCGCGAACAGCAAGGCCAGGTAGACGATGGACCAGCCGAAGGCCTTGCGCGCCACCTGGTCGCTGTAGCGGCGGTGCACCAGCCAGGCGTGGCGCAGGAACACCGCATCGAGCGCCGCCGCGGCCAGCAGGTAGAGCAGGCCGCTCATTCCCACCACCCAGGGCAAGGCGGTGCCCAGCGCCAGCGCGATGCTGTAGCGCCACACCATGCGGCCCGTGTGCGCCATGCCGTGCGTGACCGGCAGCATCGGCAGCCCGGAGCGCGCATAGTCCTCGCGCCGGTACATGGCCAGCGCCCAGAAGTGCGGCGGGGTCCACAGAAAGATGATCAGGACCAGCAGCCAGGCCTGCAGCGGTGTCTCCCCCGCCACGGCCGCCCAGCCCAGGGCCGGCGGCATCGCCCCGGCCAGCCCGCCGATCACGATGTTCTGCGGCGTGTTCGGCTTGAGCAGGAGGGTGTAGACGAAGGCATAGCCGACAAAGGTCGCCAGGGTCAGCCACATGGTGAGCGGATTGACCATCCAGTACAGCGCGGCCATGCCGGCGCCGCCGATCAGGCTGGAAAACGCGATGGTGTGCAAGGGCGTCAGTTCGCCGCGCGCGGTGGCCCGGCGGGCGGTGCGCGCCATGCGCGCGTCGACCTTGGCCTCCAGCAGGCAGTTGACCGCGAAAGCGGCGCCGGCCAGCAGCCAGATGCCGGCCGCGCTCCAGAACAGCACGCCCCAGCCGGGGAAGCCGTCGGCGGCGAGCAGGCTGCCGATGACGGCGCAGAACACGGTCATCAGGGTGACGCGCGGCTTGGTCAGGGTCCAGTACTGGGCCAGGCGGCCGGGCTGCGTGGAGACGCGGGCGCAATCGGCGTCCGCAAGGGCGATTTCGAGATTCGGCATGGTGTTCGGTGGAAGGCGCCGCAGCCGTCGCTGGCGGCGAAGCTGCCATGCTATCGCAATCCGCAGCACGTTTGAGGTGGGCAAATCGTCCCAGTTGACGGACCGGCAAGCCGCACCAGCCCCTGAACCGCTTTCGAACCGGCCTCGCCAATCGTGACACAGTCTCGCCGGCAAGCTTCCATGTAGGATGCAAAACGAACAATGCACCAGGCAGGCTTCTGTCGGCATTTGCATCAAACAGGTAAGAAAATTGTCTGTTTAGCCGGCAAGACCAGATTTACAACAGCCCGCGCGCATTTACATGCATTAACGTTTTTTCAAGATTGTTTCAGGTAAGATCGGCTGGACGACCGTCCGGTTCCCTCTCCCAGCACTCTGCAAAGGAATGGCGCATGACAACTCAGACAAGGCGGTTCGGCGGCCCGGACAGGGACCCACGCGACGAGCTCGCAGGCATGCGCCAGGAACTCGAGGAACGCATCGCCTTCCTGCTGGCCGATGGCGAGCACCGCGGCCACGCCGACATGCTGAGCCTGGCCATGCGGGCGGGCGCGCTCAGCGCCGGCAAGCGCATGCGTCCCCTGCTCCTGATGCTGGTGGCGCGCGACCTGGGCTGCGCCTCGCCGGCCGTGATCGACGTCGCCTGCGCGGTCGAACTGGTGCACGCGGCCTCGCTCATGCTCGACGACATGCCCTGCATGGACAACGCCATGCTCCGGCGCGGCAAGCCGGCCGTCCACGTGCAGTACGGCGAGGACGTCACCATCCTGGCGTCCATCGCCCTGCTCAGCCGGGCCTTTTCCATCCTCGCCTCGATCCAGGACGTCGCCCCGCTCACCCGCACCCGGCTCGTGAACCGGCTGGCCGAGACGATCGGCGCGCAAGGCCTGGTGCGCGGCCAGTTCATGGACCTGCGCGGCGGCGCCCATTCGGTGGCCGAGATCGCGGCCACCAATGAACTCAAGACCGGCGTGCTGCTGGGCGTCGCAGTCGACATGGCGGCCATCCTGGCCCAGACCGAGGACAGCGTCGGCGACGCCCTGCGCGCCTTCGCGCTGGCGGCGGGCCAGGCCTTCCAGATCCGCGACGACTTCCAGGACGGCGCCGACAGCAGCCTGACCGGCAAGGACACCGGCAAGGATGAAGGCAAGAGCACCTTCGTCAATGCGCTCGGCAGGGACGAAGCCAGGCGCCGCCTGAGCATCCACCTGATGGAAGCCGACCGCCACCTGGGCGCCGCCCTAAAGGGCAGGCAGCGCACCCGCGGCTTCGTGCGCGCGCTGTTCTCGCAGGGCGTGCCGGATGCCTTCCACGCGCCCGGCATCGGCGCCCTGGTCCATGCCGAGGCCGGATCGACGCGCGACGCACGCATCGGCTGACCATGGCGCACTTCGCAGTCGTCACTCCTGCGTTCTATAGCCACTTCAACGCCATGTCGGCGCTCGCCGTCGAGCTGATCGACCGCGGACACCGCGTGAGCTTCCTGCACCGCCCGGACGCCGCGCAATGGGTGGCGGACGAGCGCATCGGCTTCCACGCCGTGGGCCTCGACACCCATCCGCCCGGATCGGTACAGGCGGCGCTGCGGCGCGCGGCCAATCCCGGGGGGCCGCTCGGGCTGCGGCGCGTGATCGAGGACATGGCCGACAGCACCGCCATGCTGTGCCGCGAACTGCCGGCCGCGCTGGACACCCTGGGCATCGACGCCATCCTCGCCGACCAGATGGAAGCGGCCGGCGGCCTGGTGGCCGAGGCGCTGCGCATCCCCTTCGTTTCGGTGGCCTGCGCCCTGCCCGTCAACCGCGAGCCGGGCGTGCCGCTGCCGGTGATGCCCTTCGAGTACGGCCAGAGCGAACGCCACCTCAAGATGGCCGAGGGCAGCACCCGCGTCTACGACTGGATGATGAGTCCGCACCGCCGCGCCATCGCCCTGCAGGCGCGCCTGCTCGGCCTGGGCGAGCGCGACAACCTGCAACACTGCCTGTCGCCGCTGGCGCAAATCAGCCAGACCACCTCGGCCTTCGATTTCCCGCGCCGCGCGTTGCCCGCGCATTTCCACCACGTGGGACCGCTGCGCTTCACGAAGCGCGCCGCCAGCGCCAGGGACCGCGACTACTTCCTGCCCGAGATCGCGAGCGATCGTCCCTTTGTATTCACCTCGCTGGGCAGCATGCAGGGCGCGCGCTTCGGCCTGTTCCGGCGCATCGTGCGCGCCTGCCGCGCGCTCGACGTGCAGCTGCTGGTGGCCCATTGCGGCGGCCTGGATGCTCACCAGGAGCAGGTCTTGCGGGGCGAAGGCGCCACCTGGGTGTGCGCCTTCGCCCGCCAGGAAGCGGTGCTGGCGCGCGCCGACGCCGTGGTCTCGCATGCGGGCGTGAACACGGTGATGGACGCGATCGCGGCGCGCACGCCG
This sequence comes from Massilia sp. ZL223, assembly GCF_018119395.1. GTDB lineage: Bacteria > Pseudomonadota > Gammaproteobacteria > Burkholderiales > Burkholderiaceae_D > Telluria. The sequence continues at coordinate 35,204 of NZ_JAGPWD010000019.1, read as the reverse complement.
ATGCTGGCGCTGCCGATCGCCTTCGACCATCCCGGAGCGGCGGCCAGGGTGGTCCATGCCGGCATCGGCCTGCGCATGTCGCCGCGCTTCGCCCGCGCCTCGGCCATCCGCCGTCAGGTGCGCAGGCTGCTGGACGAACCGGGCTTCCGCCAGCGCCTCGAACCGCTGGCCGCGAACCTGGCCCAGGCCGGCGGCACGCCGCGCGCGGCCGATATCGTCGAAGCGGCGCTGCACCTGCGGCGCACACCGGACAGCGTGGCCTGCCTTGGATAAGTCCTACGACCTGATCCTGGTGGGCGGTGGGCTGGCGAATGGCCTGATCGCCTGGCGCCTGCTGGCCCGGCGCCCGGAGCTGCGCATCCTGCTGCTGGAACAGGATGCGCAGATCGGCGGCAACCACACCTGGTCCTTCCATGACGGCGACCTGGATGCGGCCCAGCGCCAATGGATCGCGCCCCTGGTCTCGGCGCGCTGGCCGCGCTACGACGTGGTGTTTCCGCTGTACGCGCGCACGCTCGACAGCGGCTATGCCAGCATCGCCTCGCAGGATTTCGCGCGCGTGATCGCCCCGGCGCTGGGCGCATCGCTGCGCCTGAATGCGCGCATCGAGAGCCTGAATCCGACGCAAGTCGGCCTGGCCGACGGTTCCACCCTGCGTGCGAAGGCCGTCATCGACGGCCGCGGCATGCGCGCCAGCAGCCGCCTCAGGCTCGGCTACCAGACCTTCCTCGGCCAGGAAGTGCGCCTGAACTGGCCGCACGGCCTCAAGGCCCCGGTCATCATGGACGCCAGCGTCGCCCAGCAAGGCGGCTACCGCTTCGTCTACGTGCTGCCCTTCGGGCCCGACCGGCTGCTGATCGAGGACACCCATTACGTCGACACCCAGGTCTGGGAACCCGAGCGCCTGCGCGCCAATATCGCGGCCTACGCGCGCGAGCAGTGCTGGGACATCGCCGAGGTCCTGCGCGAGGAACAGGGTTCGCTGCCCATCGTGCTGGCGGGCGACTTCGAGGCCTACTGGAACGACCTGCAGGGCCAGCCCTGCGCCGGCCTGCGCGCCGGGCTGTTCCACTCCACCACCGGCTATTCGCTGCCGCATGCGGTGCGGCTGGCCGAGCGCATCGCCGGTTTGCGCGAGCTCGACGCGCCGCAGCTGTTCGCCGCCATCCGCGACGAAGCGCGGCAGGAATGGCGCCGCCAGCGCTTCTTCCGCATGCTCAACCGCATGCTGTTCCTGGCCGGCAGTCCGGACAGCCGCTGGCGCGTGATGCAGCGCTTCTATCGGCTGCCGGCGCCGCTGATCGCCAATTTCTACGCCGGCCGCCTGAGCCTCGGGGACAAGGCGCGCCTGCTGTCGGGCAAGCCGCCGGTTCCCGTGCTGCAGGCCTTGTCGGCCGTGTGCAAGACCCACCCTCGCCAATTCGGGAAGCAAGAATGAACGCCACCAAAAAAGCAGTCGTCGTGGGCGCCGGCTTCGGCGGCCTCGCGCTGGCCATCCGCCTGCAGGCCCGGGGCGTGCAGACCACCCTGCTGGAGAAGCGCGACAAGCCGGGCGGACGCGCCTACGTGTACGAAGACCAGGGCTTCGTGTTCGACGCCGGGCCGACCGTCATCACCGACCCTTCCGCCATCGAGGAATTGTTCACTGTGGCCGGCAAGCGCATGCGCGACTATGTCGAGCTGCTGGAAGTCGCACCCTTCTACCGCCTGTGCTGGGAAGACGGCAGCCATTTCGACTACGCCAACGACCAGGACGCGCTCGACCGCCAGATCCACGCGCGCAATCCGGCCGACGTGGCGGGCTACCACCGCTTCCTGGCCTATTCGAAGGCCGTGTTCGAGGAAGGCTACATCAAGCTGGGCGCCGTTCCTTTCCTGTCCTTCCGCGACATGATCCAGGCCGGGCCGCAGCTGGCGCGTCTGCAGGCCTGGCGCAGCGTGTACGGCATCGTGTCGCGCTTCATCCAGGACGAGCACCTGCGCCAGGCCTTCTCCTTCCACTCGCTGCTGGTGGGCGGAAACCCCTTCGCCACCTCGTCGATCTACACCCTGATCCACGCGCTGGAGCGGCGCTGGGGCGTGTGGTTCCCGCGCGGCGGCACCGGGGCGCTGGTCAGGGGACTGGTGCGGCTGTTCGAAGACCTCGGCGGGCGCATCGAGCTGAACGCGCCGGTGGCGCGCATCGAAACGGCGGGTGCGCGCGTGAGCGGCGTGCGCCTCGAGGACGGCCGCCTGTTCGCCGCCGACGCGGTGGCCTCGAACGCGGACGTGGTCCACACCTATGGCTCCCTGCTGGGCCAGCATCCGCGCGGCAGCGCCGAGGCGGACAGCCTGCGCAAGAAGCGCTTCAGTAATTCGCTGTTCGTGCTCTACTTCGGGCTCGATCATCACCACCAGCAGCTGCGGCACCACACGGTCTGCTTCGGGCCGCGCTACCGGGAACTCATCAAGGAAATCTTCCAGGGCGACGCCCTGGCCGAGGATTTCTCGCTCTACCTGCACGCGCCCTGCGTGACCGACCCGTCGCTGGCGCCGCCCGGCTGCGGCAGCCACTACGTGCTGGCGCCGGTGCCCCACCTGGGCAATGCCCCGATCGACTGGGAAGTCGAAGGTCCGCTGTACCGCGATCGCATCTTCGACTACCTGGAACGGCGTTACATGCCGGGCCTGCGCAGCCAGCTGGTCACCAGCCGCATCTTCACGCCGCTCGACTTCCGCGACCAGCTCAACGCCCACCTGGGCTCGGCCTTCTCGCTGGAGCCGATCCTGACCCAGAGCGCCTGGTTCCGGCCGCACAACCGCGATGCGGCGCTGCCCAACCTCTACCTGGTGGGCGCCGGCACCCATCCCGGCGCCGGCGTGCCGGGCGTGATCGGCTCGGCCAAGGCGACGGCCGGCCTGATGCTGGACGAGGTGGCGCCATGAGCGAAGTCCTGCTTGAGCACGCGACCCGGGCCATCGAGGTCGGCTCGAAGAGCTTCGCGGCCGCCGCCAGGCTGTTCTCGCCTGGAACGCGGCGCAGCGTGCTGATGCTGTACGCCTGGTGCCGCCACTGCGACGACGTGGTGGACGGCCAGGAACTCGGCTTCCACGCCGCCGCGCAAGCGCCGCACGACGCCAGGCGCGAGCTGGCCGAACTGGTCGAGCAGACCCGGCGCGCCTATGCGGGCGAACCGATGCGGGCGCCCGCCTTCGCCGCCTTCCAGGAAGTGGCGCTGCGCCACGCGATGCCGCAGCGCTTCGCCTTCGACCACCTGGCGGGCTTCGCGATGGATGTCGGGGAAACGCGCTACGAGAGCATCGAGGACACGCTGCGCTACTGCTACCACGTGGCCGGCGTGGTCGGCCTGATGATGGCGTCGATCATGGGCGTGAAGGATGCGGCGGTGCTGGACCGCGCCTGCGACCTGGGCCTGGCCTTCCAGCTGACGAACATCGCGCGCGACATCGTCGAGGATGCGGCGAATGGCCGCTGCTACCTGCCGGCCGCATGGCTGCGCGAGGCCGGCATCCCGCCGGCGGAGGTGGCGCTACCCAGGCACCGCGAAGCGCTGGCGCGGGTGGCGGCGCGCCTGGTCGACTACGCGGAACCCTATTACGACTCGGCCAACGCGGGCATCCGCGACCTGCCCCTGCGCTCGGCCTGGGCCATCGCGACCGCGCGCAACGTGTACCGGCAGATCGGGATCGAAGTGAAGCGGCGCGGCGCGCGCGCCTGGGACGAGCGCTGCGGCACCTCGAAGGCGGAGAAGCTGTGGCTGCTGGGGAAAGGCGGCGTGGCCGCGCTTACTTCGCGTCTCGGCTCTGCGCCGCCACGTCCGCCTGGCTTGTGGCAGCGGCCTGGCGCGGCGCACGCAGCGGTCCCGGATGCCGCGCTTGCAGTTGACGCTTGAGGGTCTCGACCGGCGGCGCGTACAGGAAGCCGAAGGACACCGCGCCGTCCTTGCCCTCCACCGCGTGGTGCATGCGGTGCGCCTGGTAGAGCCGCTTCAGGTAGCCGCTCTTCGGCACGTAGCGGAAAGGCCAGCGGCGGTGCACCAGACCGTCGTGGGCGACGAAGTAGAGGAAACCGTAGGCGGTCATGCCCGCGCCGATCCATTCGAGCGGATGGGCGCCCTCGGTGCCGAACCAGATCAGGGCGATGGCGACGCCGGCGAAGACCACGGCGTACAAGTCGTTCTTCTCGAACCAGCCGGTGCGCGGTTCATGGTGCGAACGGTGCCAGCCCCAGCCGAAACCGTGCATGATGTACTTGTGCGCGACGATGGAAAACAGTTCCATCATCACGACGGTGAGCACGACGATGAAGGCATTCCAGAGCATGGTGGTCGGTGGCGGATCGGCAGGCAATGGCGGAACTCCAGCCTACCATAAGCCCCCCGGGCGCACGGCTTCCTCTGCATGACAAACACGGTTCACCACTCGACAGGAGACGTATGACCCGCTATCTACTTGCCCTGCTCCTGCTGCCTGCCGCTTCAGCGGCCGTGGCGGCCACCATCGAAGTGCGCGTGTCGAACGTCGCCGGCGGCAAGGGAACCGTCAACGTGGCGGTCTGCGACAAGGAGCGCTTTCTGAAGCAGTGCGCCTACAGCGCTTCCGTGCCCGCGCAGGCGGGAGAAACCGTCGTGCTGGTCGAAGGCGTGCCGACGGGGACCTGGGCGGTGCTGGCCTACCAGGACGAGAACGGAAACAAGGAACTGGACCGCAATGTGATCGGCATCCCGAAGGAGAACTACGGGTTCAGCCGCGACGCCAAGGGCGCCTTCGGTCCCCCTTCGTTCGAGGCGGCGGCCATCCAGGTGGACGGCGAGCGTGCGGTCGCCGCCATCCGGCTGCATTAAGGCTGGGCGAGGAAGGGCAAGGCGCGCTCGAGCAAGGCGTCCGGCGCTTCCTCCGGGATGTAGTGGCCGCAAGGCAGCGCCTCGCCGCGCACGTCGTCGGCGATCCGGCGCCATTCCTTGAGCGGGTCGAAGCAGCGGTGGACCACGCCGTCTCCTCCCCAGAGCACCATCAGCGGCGTGGCCAGGCGCTTGCCGGCGTCGCGGTCGGCGCGGTCGTGCTCCAGGTCGATGGTGGCGGAGGCGCGGTAATCCTCGCAGATGCCGCGCGCGGTGTCGGGCAGCGCCAGGCAGCGCTGGTATTCCGCCAGCGCGCGCGGATCGAAAGGCGCCAGGCCGCTGCTGCGCCGGCCCATGACATCGGTGACGTAGGCGCGCGGATCGGCCTCGATCAGGCGTTCCGGCAGCGGCGCGGGCTGGATCAGGAAGAACCAGTGCCAGTAGGCGCGTGCGAAGGCTTCGCTGGTCTGTTCGTACATCGCCAGGGTCGGGGCGATGTCGAGCAGCACCATGCGCCGCACGGCGTCCGGATGATCGGCCGCAAGGCGGTGCGCCACGCGGGCGCCGCGGTCGTGGGCCAGGACACTGAAATTGTCGAAGCCGAGCGACTGCATGACGGCCAGCATGTCGGCGGCCATGCTGCGCTTGCTGTAGTTGCTGTGCGCTTCGTCGGCCGGCGGCTTGGACGAGTCGCCGTAGCCGCGCAGGTCGCAGGCGACGACCGTGAACTGCCGGGCCAGCCTTGGAACAACGCGGTGCCAGATCGCATGGGTCTGGGGATGGCCGTGGAGCAATAAGAGCGGTGCGCCGCTTCCCCCGATGGCCGCGCGAATCCGTATGCCCGGCGCGGTATCGACGTCACGTGGTTCGAAATCGGGAAGAAGCGTTGTTGTCATGCGCGAAGTTCCGGTTGGCAAGTTTAAGAAAAAACGTCCCAAACGGAACGCCATTCCTGTGTGAACGAGGCATACTGCCATCATGCGGCGTCACTGCCTTCGCTCGGCTTTCGCCACCATCATACCGTGCCTCCCCGAAGCAAGCATGTGATGAACAGCCCTGACCACTCCCTCGCCGTATCGCCGGATTTCGAGCTGCTGTTCCAGGCGACGCCGATGCCTTACCTGATCCTGCGGCCGGACCTGACGATCGTGGCCGTCAACGACGCCTACCTGAACGCCACGCTCACCACACGCTCGCACTTGATCGGGCGCTACATGTTCGACGCCTTCCCCGACAACCCTTCCGATCCGAAAGCCACGGGCGTCAACAACCTGCGCGCATCGCTCAACTGGGTGCTCGAGCACAAGACGCCGCATCGGATGGCGATCCAGAAGTACGACATTCCCATCCGCGACTCGCCGCATGGGGAATGGGAAGAGCGCTATTGGTGTCCGCTCAACAGCCCGGTGCTGTCCAGGTCGGGAGAACTCGCCTATATCATCCACCAGGTGGAAGACGTGACCGAGCAAACCCGCAGGCAGCAGGTGGCCGAAGCGGGGGAAGCCTGGTTCCGCCAGGTGGCCGACGCCATGCCGCAGATCGTCTGGTCCACGCTGCCGGACGGCTATCACGACTATTTCAACCGCCAATGGTTCGACTTCGTCGGGGTCGCCGAAGGCAGCACCTTGGGGAATGCATGGAGCGAGCTGTTTCATCCAGCCGACATGGAGGAAGCTTGGAAACGCTGGGCGCACAGCCTCGCCACCGGCGATCCTTATGAAGTCGAATACCGGCTGCGGCACCGGTCCGGCCAGTACCGGTGGGTGCTCGGACGCGCCCTGCCCATCCGTAACGAGGCCGGCCAGATCACCCGCTGGATGGGAACCTGCACCGATATCCATGAGTGGAAGCTGACCCAGGCCGAGCTGGAGGATGTGCGATACCGGCTGGAAGCGGCGCTGACCGCCGCCGAGATCGGCACCTGGACCTGGGACGTCCGGGAAGACCGGGTCTATGCCGACTGCAATTTTGCGCGGCTCTTCGAAATGAGCGCCGGCGACGCGAACGGCGGGCCGATTTCGGCCTACCTGAACAAGATACATCCGGACGACGTGGAGGAAGTGCGGGCGGAGATTTCTTCCATCCTCGCCAGCGGCGGGCCTTATCAGCGCGCCTATCGCCTGGTGCGCGCCGACGGAGGCGTACGTTACGTGCAGGCGCGCGGCAAGGTCCACCTCGACGCCGACGGCAAGCCGGCCTGGCTGCCTGGCGTGGTCCTGGACATCACCGAGCAGAAGCTGGCGGAAGAAGCCCGCGCCAAGACCGAATCGAAGTTCAGGACGATTGCGGAATCGAATACCATCGGCATCGTCCAGCACCGCGAGGACGGCAGCCTCGCCGAGCCGAACGAGGCCTTCCTGCAGATGGTCGGACTGACACGACAAGGCTTCGAGGACAGTCACCTGTCCTGGACCGCATTGACCTCCTGCCAGCCGGAGGTATTCCAGCGCAAGTGGGCCGAACTGCGCTGCAAGGGACTGATCGAAGCCTTCGAGGCCGAGTTCTGCCGGCCCGACGGAACGCGCCTGCCGGTCTACATCGGGGCGGCGAACTTCGACCGCACGCGGGGCGAAGGCATCGCCTATATCCTCGACATCAGCGAAGTGAAGCAAGCCCAGCAGGCGGTGGCGGAAAGCGAGACCAAATTCCGCACCCTGGCCGACAATATTCCCCAGCTGGCGTGGATGGCGGCGACCGACGGCCGGATCTTCTGGTTCAACAGCCGCTGGACCGCCTATACCGGCAAGGGCATCGACGAAATGCGCGACTGGGGCTGGGAGACGGTGCACCACCCCGACCATGTGGACTCGGTGAAGGCCAGGTATGTCGACATGATCGTGAACCGGCAGGTGGTGTGGGAAGACACCTTCCCCTTGCGCAGCGCGAGCGGCGAGTACCACTGGTTCCTGTCGCGGGCGGTGCCGGTGCACAATCCGCAGGACGAGATCCTGTACTGGCTCGGCACGAATACCGACGTCACCGTGCAGCGCGAAGCCGAAGCCGCGCTGGAGCGGGCCAACCGGCGCAAGGACGACTTCCTGGCGATGCTCGCGCACGAGCTGCGCAATCCCCTTGCGCCGATCAGCACGGCGGCCCAGCTGCTCAAGCTGCCGGGACAGGATGAAAAGATGGTCAAGCGCGCCAGCGAGATGATCGGGCGCCAGGTCAAGCACCTGACCGAACTGGTGGACGACCTGCTGGACGTGTCGCGGGTCACGCGCGGCCTGGTGTCGATCGACAAGAAGGACGTCGATATCAAGACGGTCGTCAACAATGCGGTCGAGCAGGCTTCGCCGGTGATCGAGTCGCGCCAGCACACCCTGACCATGCGGCTGGCCTCGGCCCATCCCTATGTGCTGGGCGATGACACGCGCCTGGTGCAGGTGCTGACGAATCTGCTGAACAATGCGGCCAAGTACACGCCGCAAGGTGGCGAGATCCAGCTGTCCGTGGAGATCCAGGGGCTGCAGGTGTGCATCTGCGTGAGCGACAACGGGATCGGCATGGATGCGGCCTTGCTGCCGACCGTGTTCGATCTGTTCACGCAGGCGGAACGCACGCCCGACCGGTCCCAGGGCGGGCTGGGGCTCGGGCTGGCGCTGGTCAAGAGCATCGTTCACTTGCATGGCGGCGAAGTGACGGCGCACAGCGATGGGCCGGGAAAAGGGAGTACGTTCACAGTGTGCCTGCCTTTGCTGGACCGGCAGCTGGCCGACAGCGGGCCGGCGGCGCGTGAGCATGGCCCGAGCGATGGAGCGCCCTTGCATATCCTGCTGGTCGACGACAACCAGGATGCGGCGCAGTCGTTGGCGGCGGTGCTGCAATCGTACGGACACGAGGTGACGGTGAAGTCGGATGCCAACGATGCGCTGGAGGAAGCGCATGCCGCGCCTCCGGATGTGTTTCTGCTGGATATCGGTTTGCCGGATATGGATGGGTATGAGCTGTCGCGGCAGCTGCATGCCCGGCCGGAGAACAAGGATGCGACCTATGTGGCGGTCACGGGGTATGGGCAGGCGCACGACAAGGTGCTGGCAAAGCAGGCGGGGTTCGATCATTACTTTGTCAAGCCGGTGGACTTGCCGGCATTGCAAAGTGTTCTGGCGGCGAAACATCATCGCCCCTGACAGCACTGAGCTGTGCAAAAAAGAAAAGGCCCTTGTAAACAAGGGCCTTGGAATTTTGGCGGAGAGAGGGGGATTCGAACCCCCGATAGGCTATGAACCTATACACGCTTTCCAGGCGTGCGACTTAAACCACTCATCCATCTCTCCTGATGGGGTTTCGTGGGTATCCCACGAAGCCGCCTATTATAGCAAGGATTTCCAGCTCTACAAGGCCTGTCACGCGCCAGGAGCAACTTGCCAGCGCCGGCGCCACGGGCGCAGGACGTGGCGGACCGGGTTGACCTGGGTGCCGACCTCCTCTTCCCCGATCAAACCGCGGCGCTTCAGGTGGCGCAGGGCGACCTGGACGGCCGATTTCGACAGGCCCGTTTTGACGGCGATCGTCTGCAGGCTGGCCGGTACCTGGTCGCGGCCCAGGGCGTGCGCACTGTGCAGCAGGTAGAGGTAGACGACAAAGGCAGCCGGACGGCGGTCGTGGCCGACCAGGTCGGGCATCAGCACGTCGAAGACGTAGGCGTCCATCTCGGACTGGCGGGTAGTCATGGATACTATAGTTTTTAGAATCACACAGCCAGTGATGGTGCCACGATAATGGTGCATCTCGCAACTACGGCAGGCATGCCTACTCATGATTACTCAACTGAAATTCGTCAGCGTCCCGGTGGCAGACCAGGACCGCGCCCTCGCCTTCTATACCGAAAAACTGGGCTTCGACATCGCGACCGACCAGCCGATGGGGCCGGGCAAGCGCTGGATCGAGCTGCGGATTGCGAACTCGGGGACGCGGGTGGTGCTGTTCACCATGGATGGGCAGGAGGACCGGATCGGGACCTTCTTCAATGGGGCGTTTGCCTGCGATAACGTGGAGGCGACGTATCGGCAGCTGAGCCAGCGGGGGGTGGAGTTCCTGGAGCCGCCGACCTCGCAGCCGTGGGGGTCGTTTGCGAAGTTTAAGGATTCGGAGGGGAATACCTTCGTGTTGTCGTCGTCCTGAGCGCTGCTCGGCACTGCTGGCGTTACGGCTGTGCTGAGAACATAAAAAATGCCCACCCCTCTTGCGAGGGCGCGGGCATTTTTCCGCCGAATGCGGCGAACGAAGCTTAAGCGCTTTCCTTCAACTGCTCCAGAATCGCCGGATTCTCGAGCGTCGACACGTCCTGGGTGATCGTCTCGCCCTTGGCCAGCACGCGCAGCAGGCGGCGCATGATCTTGCCGGAGCGGGTCTTCGGCAGGTTGTCGCCGAAACGGATCTCCTTCGGCTTGGCGATCGGACCGATCTCCTTGGCCACCCAGTTGCGCAGTTCGGCCGCCAGCTTCTTGGCTTCCTCGCCGGTCGGGCGCGCCTGCTTCAGCACCACGAAGGCGCAGATCGATTCGCCGGTGGTCTCGTCCGGCTTGCCGACCACCGCGGCTTCCGCCACGATCGGGTTCGCCACCAGCGCCGACTCGATCTCCATCGTGCCCATGCGGTGGCCCGACACGTTCAGCACGTCGTCGATGCGGCCGGTAATCGTGAAGTAACCCGTGTCCTTGTTGCGGATCGCACCGTCACCGGCCAGGTAATACTTGCCGCCCAGTTCTTCCGGGAAGTAGCTGGTGCGGAAGCGGTCCGGGTTGTTCCAGATGGTGCGGATCATCGATGGCCATGGACGCTTGACCACCAGGATGCCGCCCTGCCCGTTCGGCACGTCGGCGCCCGCTTCGTCCACGATCGCGGCCATGATGCCCGGCAGCGGCAGGGTGCAGGAACCCGGCACCAGCGGGGTCGCGCCCGGCAGCGGGGTGATCATGTGGCCGCCGGTCTCGGTCTGCCAGAAGGTGTCGACGATCGGGCAGCGCTCCTGGCCGACATTCTTGTGGTACCACATCCAGGCTTCCGGATTGATTGGCTCGCCGACCGAACCCAGCAGGCGCAGGCTGGACAGGTCGAAGCTCTTCGGGTGCACCTTGGCGTCCGCATCCGAAGCCTTGATCAGCGAACGGATCGCGGTCGGCGCGGTGTAGAAGATCGAGACCTTGTGCTTGGCGATGGTTTCCCAGAAGCGGCCGGCGTTCGGATAGGTCGGCACGCCTTCGAACACGATCTGGGTCGCGCCCACGGCCAGCGGACCGTAGGCGATGTAGCTGTGGCCGGTCACCCAGCCGATGTCGGCGGTGCACCAGTAGACGTCGTCGGGCTTGATGTCGAAGGTCCATTTCATCGTCATCGCGGCCCACAGCAGGAAGCCGCCGGTCGAGTGCTGCACGCCCTTCGGGGTGCCGGTCGAACCGGAGGTATAGAGGATGAACAGCGGATGCTCCGCATCGACCCATTCCGGCTCGCATTCCGCGCTCTGGCCTTCCAGCACCTCGTGCAGCCAGATATCGCGGCCTTCCTTGAAGGCGATGTTGCCGCCGGTGCGCTTGTAGACGATCACGTCCTTGATGGTGTCGCAGCCGCCCAGCGCCAGCGCTTCGTCGACGATGGCTTTCAAAGGCAACGATTTGCCACCACGCAGTTGTTCGTCGGCGGTGATGACAGCCACGGCGCCGGCGTCGATGATGCGTTCCTGCAGCGACTTGGCCGAGAAACCGCCGAACACCACCGAGTGGGTGGCGCCGATGCGGGCGCAGGCCTGCATGGCGGTCACGCCTTCGATCGACATCGACATGTAGATGACGACGCGGTCGCCCTTCTTGATGCCGCGCGATTTCAGCGCGTTGGCGAATTTGCAGACGCGCTCGTGCAGCTCGCGGTAGCTGGCCTTGGTGACGGTGCCGTCGTCCGCCTCGAAGATGATGGCGGTCTTGTCGGCGTTGCCGTTCTTCAGGTTGCGGTCCAGGCAGTTGTACGAGGCGTTCAGCTGGCCGTCGGGGAACCACTTGTAGAATGGTGCGTTGGATTCGTCGAGGACGGTGTTGAAGGGCTTGTGCCACTCGATATGCTCGCGGCCCTGGCGGCCCCAGAAACCTTCGTAGTCGCTTTCCGCCTCGGCGCACAGCTTCTCGTACTCGGCCATGCCCTTGATCGCCGCCTTCTCGGTAAACGCCGCCGGCGGCGGGAACACACGGTTTTCCTGAAGCGTGAATTCTTCGTGATTCGTCTCGTGCTCAGCCATTCCAGTCTCCATAGTTAGTAGTAAGTTTTATCAGACACCTTAGGGGTGCTCGCTTACTGAGCCCTTACAGGCCCTTCGTCCACTGTCATTCTACCAACGCCCGCCGGGAACAGATCAAGACCCGGCAAAAGAGCCCAGCTTTACGAGCGCGCCGCTTCCATGTCCCGGCGCAACAAAGCCTCTAACTGATCCGCCGGCACCGGACGGCTGTACAGGTAGCCCTGCATCTCGTCGCAGCCGTAGCCTTGCAGGATGTGCGCCTGCTCGCGGGTTTCGACCCCTTCCGCCACTACCGAGAAATTGAAGGCGCGCGCCAGCCGCGTGATCGCGTCGACGATGGCCGATTCGGTGTTACTCTCCTTTAATGCGCGCACGAAGGACTGGTCGATCTTGATCGCGTCGAAGGGAAAGCGCTGCAGGTAGCCCAGGCTCGAATAGCCGGTGCCGAAGTCGTCGATCGCCACCTTGACGCCCAGCGCGTTGATGCCGCGGATCAGGGTTTCGAACAATTCGGTATCGTGCAGCATCTGGCTTTCGGTCAGCTCGATCTGCAGGTAGCCTGGCGCCAGCCCGGTGCGCCGCAGCACGCTCGCCAGGTAAGCCGGGAACTGCTCGATCTGGGCATTCGCCGCCGACAGGTTGACCGCCACCGGCACCGCGGGCAGGCCGGCATCCTGCCAGGCGCGGTTCTGGCGGCAGGCGGTCTCCAGCACCCAGCGGTCGATGCGGCCGATCAGGCCGCTGTCCTCGGCCACTTCGATGAACTCGCCCGGCATGACCAGGCGGCCGCCCGGCTGCTGCCAGCGCACCAGCGCCTCCATGCCGGTCAGCGCGCCGGTACTCGGCGCCACCTTGGGCTGGTAATGCAGCACCAGTTCGTCGTTGCGCAAGGCCTGGTGCAGCGCGCTCTCGATCGCCAGGCGGCGGTCGGCGCGCTCGCTGATCTCGCGGGTGAAGAAGTGATAATGGTTGCGCCCGCTCAGCTTGGCGCGGTGCATGGCCGCGTCGGCATGCTTGAGCAGCACGCCGGCTTCGGCGCCGTCGGCCGGATACAGGGCGATGCCGACGCTGGCCGTCAGGTTCAGTTCCGCGTCGCCGATGTGGAAAGGCTGGCCGACCGCCTGCAGGATGTGCTCGGCCACCCGCACCGCGTCGCTGCTGCTGCGGATCTCCGGTTGCAGCACGGTGAATTCGTCGCCACCCTGGCGGCTGACCGTGTCGACCGAGCGCACGCTGTCCAGCAGGCGCTGCGTGACTTCCTGCAGCAGCAGGTCGCCCACCTCGTGGCCGAGCGAGTCGTTGATGTGCTTGAAACCGTCGAGGTCGATGTACAGCAGGGCTAGTTCGCCGTGCCGGTCGCGCGCCTGGCCGATGGCGTGCGCCAGGCGCTCGTGCAGCAAGGCCCGGTTGGGCAGGCCGGTCAGGTGGTCGTGGCGGGTCAGGTGCGACATCTTCATGTGCATGGCGCGCGACTCGCTGACGTCGTGGAACACCACCACGCCGCCAACCACCTCCCCTGCCCGGTCGTGCACCGGCGCGGCGGCATCCTCGACCGCGCGCCGCGCGCCGTCGCGCCGCACCAGTTCGGTGTCGATGCCCAGCCCGACCCGGCGGTTGCCCTGGATCGCCAGGGTCAGCGGACAAGGCAGCGGCGCGCCGCTGGAATGGGCAACCAGCCGGAACACGTCCGTGACCGGCTTCCCTTCGGCCTGCATCAGGTACCACCCGGTCAGGACCGAAGCGGCCGGATTGAGATAGGTGACCCGCCCCGCGGTATCCGTGACGATCACCCCGTCGCCGATCGAGTTGAGCGTGACCTGGGCGCGCTCCTTTTCTTCGAACAGCGCCGCTTCCGCACGGCGCCGCGCCACGAACTGGCCGAGCAGGCTGCCGACGGTCTCCATCATCTTCAGCAGGCCCTCGTCCGGCTCGGCGACCCGGCGCGAGAAGAATTCGACCACGCCCAGAAGGTCGCCGCCGGCCGTCACCGGGAAGGCGAAGGCCGCGTGCAGGTCCGCGCCCAGGGCCTCGCGCACGCGCGGGAAGCCGCCGTCGGTCGCGATGTCGGTGATCCACTCGGGCTGCCGGCTGTTCCATACCCGGCCGGGCAGCCCTTCGCCGCGGGCCATGCGGCGCACCCGCGAGACGCCTTCGAAGGCCGCGGTCTCGTGCTCGCGGCTCCAGAACTCGCAGCAATGCAGGTCGTCGCGCTCGGTGTCGAGCATCCAGATCGCCCCCACGCACCAGCCGATCGCCTCGCAGATGGCCTGCAGCACCTTGGGTCCCGCTTCGGCCAGGTTGTCCGATGCGACCAGCGCGGCGGCGGCGGCTTCCTGCGCGGCCAGGCGCCGCATGGCCGCGCGGCGGCTGCTGATGTCGTGCAGGAAGGCGTGGAAACGCCGCTCCTGCCCGTGCCCGGTGGTCCAGACGGTGAGCTCCACCGGCAGCTGCTGCCCGTCGCGGTGCCGCACCATGGTTTCGATGCGGCGGTTGAGGAAGCGCGTGCGCCCGCTGGCGAGCTGGCGGATCAGGCGGCCGGCGCGCGGGCGGTGAGGACGCGCCGGCAGCAGCAGCTCGGGCAGGTTGCGGCCGATCGCCTCGTCGCGCGGCCAGCCGAAGGTGGCCTCGGCCTCGCGGTTCCAGGCGACCACCGTGCCCTTCACATCCATTGCGATATAGGCGTCGCGCGCGGTCTCCAGGACGCTGCGGGCCTCTTCCTCGCTCTGGCGCAAGGCCTGCTCGCTGCGTTCCAGGTCGGCGTTCAGGCCTTTCAGCGCGGCGTTGCTGTCGCGCAGTTCGGCGGTGCGCTCGCGCACCTGCCGTTCGATGGTGACGGTGCGCCCGACCATGACCAGCAAGAAGGTGCTGAGCAGGCCGGTGAACATCAGCGCCACCACCCGTGCGCTCCAGGCCATCGGCGAGCGGTAAGGCAGAGGGTTGTTGCTGTCGAGCGTAAAGGTGAATTCCCAGGGCCGGCCGCCGACCCCCATCGTGACGCGGTGGACCATGCCGACACGCTCGGCGGCGAGCTCGGTATAACCGGAGGAGGAAGCGCCCGCGGACGGGCGCGGGGTTTCGACCAGCAGGCGCCCGCCGGGCGTGCCGCGGTCGGTGAGGCGGATCCGGATCCCGGTCAGGTCGATGCCGCGCAACAGGCCGCTCAACATCTGCTCGACGCGCAGCGCGGCGCATACATAGCCGCGCAGCGCCGCGCGGCGCTCCTCGACGGTGGCAAGCGGTTCGCCGGCCAGGTAGGCGGGCGCCAGGATCAGCACGCCGCTGCGTTCGCTGGCCAGGTCCACCAGGCCGATGCTGACGCTGGCCGTCGCGCGGCCGCTGTCCCGCGCCTGCTGCAGGGCCGCCAGGCGCGCCGGGTCGGAAGACAGGTCGAAACCAAGGACGCTGTTGCGGACCGGCTCCATGAAGGTGACCGGCGTGTACTCCGCACGCCAGTCCGCCGGCACCAGCGCTCCCTGCGGGCCGAGCACCCGGATGCCGGCCGGCGCGTAGCCCTGCATGCGCATCGAGGCTTCGTAGTCCGGGCGCTGCGCGGCCGTGATGCGCGGGACCCAGGAAATGGCGTGCAGGTTCGGGTGGCGCCTGAGCAGGTCGCCCACCAGGCGGCGGAAGCTGTCGCGGTCGAGCGGCGCCTCGCTGAGCGTCAGGAAGCCAGCCACCGCATGCAGGGCCTCGGTGTATTCGGTCAGCTTCTGCTCGAGGTTGTTCGCGATCAGTTCGCTGCGCCGGGAGAATTCCGCCTGCGCCTGCTCGCGCTCGAGCGCGCTGGTGCGCGTGAACAGCAGCGAGATCACGGCCAGCAGCACCAGCATCGGCAAGGTGGCCAGCATGCGGCTGCGCGGGGTGATCGAGCGCGGATCGGCGGTCCAGAGCAGGTACAGGGGCAGCCCGATCAGCACGCCGATGGCGTCCGCCACCCACCAGGTGAACCAGTTGAAGCCGGCGTCGCCGCGCGCCAGGACGCCGGTCGCCCACAGGGTGGCGATGCCGGCCGAGGCGCCGATCAGGCAGGCGAACGGCCCGCCGAGCGCAAGCATGGCCGCGATGCGCCCCACTCCCGCCGCCTCGCCCCCCAGGCTGCAGCGGCGCACCAGCGCCGCCCCGGCCAGCGCCTGGACGGTGGCGCCGGCCGCGATGCCGGCCGCGGTGAGCGCCGCGGGGACCAGGTCGCCGGTGGTACCGAAGGTGACTTGCAGGCTGAGGAGGAAAGAGCCGAGCGCGACGCCCGGCCAGGCGCGGTAGCCGAAATGCAACAGACCGACAAGCGCGATCCCCGCGGACGGCCAGACCGATGCCGCGTAGCTCGGCGGAACCGCCGACAGCAGCGCCAACCACCCGAGCAGGTAGTATTCCGCTGCCAACATCACGATGGCAGCGATCCGCTGCGGGGTCGAGGAGGCCATGGCCTTTCGATTGCGTGAAGGTGACAGCCAGTATAACGCTCCCGCTTAGGAAGGATGATTTGTTTGCAAATCGCTATCGTGCGGGCACCTCTCCCTCGCCGCGCCCCGGCGAAGGCCCTCGTTCGACGTTGCTAAGCAGCAATAAGCACTTTCCGAAGCCGGGGAAACGGGTCCCGGCCCCGGACATGAATGCACTTGCCGGTGTAGAATGCTCAGCTGTTTTGTCGCATTCCTGGAGTCCTTGCCTCGATGTCCCAGCTTTCACCGAACAACCAAGCCCCCAAGCTGACCCCGCTGAACAACCTGATCTTCGCCAGCCGCTGGCTGCAGCTGCCGCTGTACCTGGGCCTGATCCTGGCGCAGTGCGTCTACGTGTTCCATTTCTGGGTCGAGCTGGTCGACCTGATCGGCGCGGCCATGGGCAACGCCGCTTCGCTCCAGCACATCCTGGACGCGGTCAGCGTGCCGAACGGCCCGCGCCCGACCAAGCTCACCGAAGTGACCATCATGCTGGTCGTGCTCGGCCTGATCGACGTGGTCATGATCTCGAACCTGCTGATCATGGTGATCGTGGGCGGCTACGAGACCTTCGTGTCGCGCATGAACCTGCATCTGCACCCCGACCAGCCGGAATGGCTGTCGCACGTCAACGCCTCGGTCCTGAAGACCAAGCTGGCGATGGCGATCATCGGCATTTCGTCGATCCACCTGCTCAAGACCTTCATCAATGCCTCGGCCTACGACGAGAAGACGCTGATGTGGCAGACCATCATCCATTGCGCCTTCCTGGTGTCGGCGCTGGCGATCTCTTACACCGACCGCATCACGACGATCACGCATCACCAGCAAAAGCATTAATCCTTTACTAGAGAACCAACATGGCAACCGTCATCAAACAGGAAGACCTGATCGAATCCGTCGCTGCCGCGCTGCAGTACATCAGCTACTACCACCCGGCCGACTACATCCAGCACCTGGCCCGCGCCTATGAAGCCGAGCAGAGCCCGGCCGCCAAGGACGCGATCGCCCAGATCCTGACCAACTCGCGCATGTGCGCCGAAGGCAAGCGCCCGATCTGCCAGGACACCGGCATCGTCAACGTGTTCCTGAAGGTCGGCATGGGCGTGCGCTTCGAAGGCTTCACCGGTTCGGTGACCGACGCCGTCAACGAAGGCGTGCGCCGCGCCTACAACTTCGCGGACAACAAGCTGCGCGCCTCGATCGTGGCCGACCCGCACTTCGAACGCAAGAACACCAAGGACAACACCCCGGCCGTGGTCCACATGGAACTGGTCGAAGGCGACACCGTCGACGTCAAGCTGGCTGCCAAGGGCGGCGGCTCGGAGAACAAGACCAAGTTCGTCATGCTGAACCCGTCCGACTCGCTGGTCGACTGGGTCATCAAGACCGTGCCGCTGATGGGCGCCGGCTGGTGCCCGCCGGGCATGCTGGGCATCGGCATCGGCGGCACCGCCGAGAAGGCGATGCTGATGGCGAAAGAGTCGCTGATGGAAGACATCGACATGTACGAGCTCAAGCAGCGCGGTCCGCAGAACAAGCTGGAAGAACTGCGTATCGAGCTGTGCGACAAGATCAACGCGCTGGGCATCGGCGCCCAGGGCCTGGGCGGCCTGACCACCGTGCTGGACGTGAAGATCAACATGTACCCGACCCACGCGGCCTCGAAGCCGGTGGCGATGATCCCGAACTGCGCCGCCACCCGCCACGCCCACTTCGTGCTGGACGGCTCGGGCCCGGCCTACATCGAACCGCCGGCGCTGTCGACCTGGCCGGATGTGCACTGGACCCCGGACACCGAGAAGTCCAAGCGCGTCGACCTCAACACCCTGACCAAGGAGGAAGTCGCTTCGTGGCAGCCGGGCCAGACCCTGCTCCTGAACGGCAAGATGCTGACCGGCCGCGACGCCGCGCACAAGCGCATCCAGGACATGCTGGCCAAGGGCGAGTCCCTGCCGGTGGACTTCACCAACCGCGTGATCTACTACGTCGGCCCGGTCGATCCGGTGCGCGAGGAAGTCGTCGGCCCGGCAGGCCCGACCACCGCGACCCGCATGGACAAGTTCACCGACATGATGCTGGAGAAGACCGGCCTGATCGCGATGATCGGCAAGGCCGAGCGTGGCCCGGCGGCGATCGAATCGATCCAGAAGCACAAGTCGGCCTACCTGATGGCGGTGGGCGGCTCGGCCTACCTGGTGTCGAAGGCGATCAAGTCGGCGAAAGTCGTGGGCTTCGAGGACCTGGGCATGGAAGCGATCTACGAGTTCGAAGTCACCGACATGCCGGTGACCGTGGCCGTCGATTCGACCGGCACCTCGGTGCACATCACCGGTCCGAAGGAATGGGCCGCCAAGATCGAGTCGCTGAAAGGCATCCCGGTCGCCACCGTGTAATGTAGGGTGGACGGCTGCGCCGTCCACGCGTCCAACTTCACTTTGCGCCGCCCGAACATGACCCCCATGCTCTCCCCTGACGCCCCGATCGGCATCTTCGACTCGGGCGTCGGCGGCCTGTCGGTACTGCGCCACATCCAGGCGCAGCTGCCGCACGAACACCTCCTCTACTTCGCCGACTCCAGCTTCGCCCCCTACGGCGACAAGCCCGAGGACGTGGTCGTCGCGCGCGTGCTGTCGATCGCCGACTATCTCGCCACGCACGGCGTCAAGGCGCTGGTCGTGGCCTGCAACACGGCCACCGTGGCGGCCGTGCGCGAGCTGCGCGAGCGCTATCCGGCGATGCCCATCGTCGGCGTGGAACCAGGCCTGAAGCCTGGCGCCGCGAGCACGCGCAACGGCAAGGTCGGCGTGCTGGCCACCGAGCGCACCCTGCTCGGCTCCAAGTTCCTGGCGCTGCGCGACCAGATTCACGAAGCGACCGGCGCGGACTTCCTGCTCCAGCCCTGCGTGGGCCTGGCCGACCAGATCGAGTTCAAGGAACTGGATTCGGGCGAGACGGCGGCCATGCTGGAGCGCTACATCCATCCGCTGCTGGACCAGGGCGCCGACACCCTGGTGCTGGGCTGCACCCACTATCCGCTGGTGCGCGCCTCGATCGAGCGCGTGCTGGCCAGGGCGGGCCGCGCGGACGTGGTCTTGATCGACACCGGCGACGCGGTGGCGCGGCAACTGGCGCGTCTGCTGGAAGCCGAACACCTGCTGCGCCCGGCGGGCGAGCAGCCGGCCAGCCTGACCGGGTTCACCAGCGCCAGCAGCGCGGCGCTGACGGCGGCCTTCACCAGTTTGCTGGGGATCGATCCGCCGGTGCACGAGGTCGAGATTGCGGTGCCGGTGGTGAGTCAGTAAGCGCTGGCGGTACGCGCGCAACTTAGGTTCCGGCCTTCGCCGGAACGACGTATAAGAGTAGCGGGCCAACGGAGTTGGTTGTGACCCGCCCCTTCGCCCGTCGTTCCGGCGAAGGCCGGAACCCAAGTTTCTCACTCCACCACCACCCTCCGCTCCCCCACCCACATTTAAATTTGCCACTTTGCCGAGGAGTTTGTATAATCTTGTTCTGTCTCGACAACGACGAGACAAAAAGCAAGTCAGTGGTGGCTGTAGCTCAGTTGGTAGAGTCCAGGATTGTGATTCCTGTTGTCGTGGGTTCGAGTCCCATCAGCCACCCCAAGAATTCCATGAAAGCCCAGTTTTCGAACTGGGCTTTTTTTGTTTTTGGACCATACGACCTGCCTAGGGACGCTGTTCTTATGAAAGCACTGACTCTCACGGAAGCGTTTTCCAAACGACAACACACACATCCAGCCCCCTGCCGCCGCTGCGGGTGATATGCTTGACGCGTCCCGCCCACGATGGCCTCTCCATGCCTCCCGACCGCTCATCCGACCCGCACATTTCGCGTCTCGCCGCAAAAAAGCGCCCTGCGGTCCGCTACGTCATTGCCTTCCTGAGCGTGTTCTGCCTGCTCCTGGTCGCCTTCATCACCTGGGACGCCTGGCAGGCGCGCAAGCAGCGCCTGGCGGACACGGCCACCGTCACCTCGAACATGGCGCTCGCGCTCGCCGCACAGGGCGAAAGCACGATCCGCGTGGTCGATACGGTCCTGGCCGGCGTGGTGGAGCGCATCGAGCACGACGGCCTGGACAAGACCGACCGCCAGCGCCTGCGCACCCACCTGCGCAACATGGTGTCGCAGGTCGACGAACTGCACGGCCTGTTCGTCTACGGCGCCGACGGCAGCTGGGTAGTGACCTCGCTCGACCAGCCGATGGGCGGCAATAACTCGGACCGGGCCTACTTCCGCCATCACCGCGTCAGCAAGGACCGCGGCGTGTACGTCGGCCTGCCCGTGCGCAGCCGCTCCACCAACGTGTGGATCCTGCCTGTGTCGCGGCGCCTGAACAATCCCGACGGCTCCTTCGGCGGCGTGGTCCTCGGCAGCATCCGCGTGGATTACTTTTCGCAGCTGTACGAGCGCTTCGACACCGGCCAGTCCGGCACCATCCTGCTCATGCACGACAACGGCACCCTGATCTACCGCCATCCCTTCGACGAACAGCTGGTCGGCAGCGACGTCACCAAGGGTTCGATCTACCGCATTTACCAGGAACAGGGCCCGGTCGGATCGGCGATGCTACGCTCCTATATCGACGGCGTCGAGAGGCTGTACAGCTACCGCCATTTCGACGGCTTCCCGCTGATCGTCGGCACCGCCATGGCGAAGGACGAAATCCTGGCCAAGTGGTGGCGCTCGACCATGGTCCTGGTCGGGGTGATCACAGTGATCATCGCGGCCCTGGCCGGCTTCGGCTGGCGCCTGGCGCGCCAGTTCGTCATCCGCGACAACCTCGAAAAGGAACTGGTGAGCGCACGCGCGGTCCTGCAGCAGGACAACCGCGAGCTTGCCCACCTGGCCGACAACGACGTCCTGACCGGGATCGCCAACCGGCGCCGCTTCGAGTACGAGCTGGAACTGGAGAAGAAGCGCGCGGGCCGCAACGGCAGCCCGCTGTCGCTGGTGCTGGTGGACGTGGACTACTTCAAGAGGTACAACGACACCTATGGCCACGTGGCGGGCGACGACTGCCTGCGGCGGGTGGCGGCCGTGATCCGCGACAGCCTGGGCCGCCCGACCGACCTGGCGGCGCGTTACGGCGGCGAGGAATTCGCAGTGCTCCTGCCCGGCACCGATGCGCATGGCGCGCGCAATGTGGCGGAACACGTGCGGCTGGCGGTGATGCAGGCGGCGATTCCCCATGCGTCCAATCCGCCCGGCGTGGTCACCATCAGCGCCGGTGTATGCACGATGCGCTTCACCAGCGGCGACGACACCGATCCGACCTTGCTGGTCGAACGCGCCGACGCGCTGCTCTACCGCGCCAAGCAGTCCGGCCGCAACCGGGTGCGCAGCGACGACGAAGAAGAAGAAAAACACGACAGCGCGCAGCCCGGACAGGCTGCGCGCCACGCTTGAGGCTTAATAGCGGTTCGGGTTGCGCGGACGCGCGTCGAAGCGGTTCGGCACGCCGTCGCCATCGCGGTCGCGGCGGGCGGCGACCCGTTCGCCGTGGCGCCAGCCGCCGCGCTCCAGGTACCAGCCACTGCTGTCGCGGCGCCACTCAGGACGCTGGTAGGCATAGCCCGGACGATCGCGCTCCCAGTGGCCGCTGACCCACACATGGCGGCGGCCGTTCCAGTCCCAGTAACCCGGCACCCAGTCGTAGCCGCGGCGTGCGGCCGGCACGGCCTCATGGCGCGACGCCGGCGGGGCCTTGTGGACCACCACGACTTCGGTGTGGATCGCAGCATCGGCCTGAGCCGGTGTGAAGGCGGCGGTGCCGATCAGGACGGCGGCGGTGGCGGCGAGAATGCTTTTCATGGTGCTCTCCTTTCGGTTGGTGTGAGACCACTATAGCGAGCCGGGCCGGCGGGATGGGCGAATGAAGGAAGTTATTACAGCCGATACATGAGGCCACAAACCTGTAACAGCGGCGACGAATGTAAAGCGGTGTAAAGCGGGCCGGGCGGCCGGGGGATCGTGCGGGAGGGATACTGCGAGGGTGAGGCGGAAACGACAACCGGCCCCTGAAGGGCCGGCTGCGGAGAACAACAGATTAGTCCAGCTTCCAGGCGTAGTCGACCTTGGTCCAGGTCTGGGCCGGTGCGCCGTCCTTGGTGCCCGGCTTGAACTTGCAGCCGGTCAGGCCTTTGATCAGGGCCTTGTCCAGGTTCTTGAAGCCACTCGACTTGTCGACCTTCGAATCGGCCACCGTGCCGTCGGCGTTGACCAGGAACGACGCCGAGGTGGTGCCCTGCTCTTCGTTCATCAGCGAGGCCTTCGGGTATTCGATCGCGCACTTCTTCGGGTCGAACGATGCCGGGACTTCAGCGGCGAAGGTGGAGGCGCAAGCGCCGGTCAGGGCCAGGGCTGCGAACAGCTTCACGGACAGGTTTTTCATGTTGTTTCCCCAAAAAGTTGATATATGTTTTTCAGTCTCTAGCCGGCTCTCGGGCCGGCCTTTCTTAAAATCCTAGAACTCTTCCCACTCGTCGTTGCCGACGGTGGCGGTGCTCTTCTTCGGCTTGGCGACGGTCTCCTCGTCACCCTTTTCCGCACTCGGCGCGGCAGCCTTGGCGGCCGGCTTCTTCAGCGCCGGCGGGGCCGTGCGCTTGGCTGCGGGACGCGGCACCACGGCAGTCGTGGCGGCCGGCGCCGGTGCAGCCGGTTCGAACTGGAACTGCTCGCCTTCTTCCAGCTTGAAGATGCTGACCACGCGGGCCAGTTCGCCGGCCTGGTCCTGCAGGCTCTGGGCGGCGGCGGCGGCTTCTTCCACCAGCGCGGCGTTCTGCTGGGTCATGCTGTCCATCTCGATGATCGACATGTTGACCTGCTCGATGCCGGCGCTCTGCTCGGCGCTGGCGTTGGCGATCTCGCTCATGATGTCGGTCACGCGGCGCACGCTGGCCACCACTTCGTCCATCGTCACGCCGGCCTGGCCGACCAGCTTGGTGCCGCGCTCGACCTTCTCGACGGAGTCGCCGATCAGGGTCTTGATCTCTTTCGCCGCCGCTGCCGAACGCTGCGCCAGGTTGCGCACTTCCGAAGCGACCACCGCGAAGCCGCGGCCCTGTTCGCCGGCACGTGCCGCTTCCACCGCGGCGTTCAGCGCCAGGATGTTGGTCTGGAAGGCGATGCCGTCGATCACGCCGATGATGTCGGCGATCTTGCTGGCCGAGTTGTTGATCTCGCCCATGGTGCCCACCACTTGCGACACCACGTCGCCGCCCTTGCGGGCCACGTCCGAAGCGGTCGCCGCCAGGGCGTTCGCTTCACGGGCGTTGTCGGCGTTCTGCTTGACGGTCGAAGTCAGTTCTTCCATCGCCGACGCGGTCTTCTCCAGCGAGCTGGCCTGCAGTTCGGTACGCGAGGACAGGTCGATGTTGCCGGCCGCGATTTCACGCGAGGCGGTGCCGATGGTCTCGGTGCCGCGGCGAACCTGCTCGACGATGCCGACCAGGCTGTTGCGCATTTCCTTCATTTCGACCAGCAGGCTGCCGCGGTCGGATTCCTTGGTCTCGATCGCGATCGACAGGTCGCCGTGGGCGATGCTGCCGGCGATCTTGGCGGTGTAGCCAGGCTCGCCGCCGAGCTGCTTCAGCAGGCTGCGGGTGATGAACCATGCCGCGGCGACGCCCAGCACGAGGGCGGCCACCAGCATCACCAGCATGAAGTTACGGGCGTTGGCGAAGGCGGTCTGGGCATCGACGGCGCTCTGCGCGTTCTGCTTCTCTTCCAGGGCGGCCAGCTGGTCCAGGGCCTCGGTCCACTTCTTCTGCACCGGGCGCACTTCCTTGATCATCACGCGGGTCGCGTCCATGGCGTTGTTCGCCAGGTAGAGTTCCGCGGCCTTGGCGATCGCCGGCATGGCGGCGCCTTCGTATTCCTTGATCTGGGCCAGCAGCTTCTTCTCGCTGTCGCTGGCGTGCTGGGCGAAGATCGCCGACAGCTTGCGCTGCGATTCGTTGTACTTCTCGGTCTGGGCCTTGAACTTGTTCATTTCCGGCTCCATGTCGGCCGGATCGGTCATCAGGGTCAGGACGCGCAGCGAAGCAACACGGTCGCCGACGTTGTTGCGCATGTCGACCACCAGGCCGGTCGAGACGTTGTTCACGCTCACCACCTGCTCCAGACGGTCCTGGATCTGCGCCATGCGCAGGACACCTACCACCGTCACGGCTACCAGCAGAACCAGCACCAGTGCAAAACCGAGGGCCAGCCGGCTGCCGACCTTCATGTTGTTCAAATTCATACGCAGTTTTTCCCTGTAACTATTGATCGGACTCGCCCGGAGTGGATGGCGCCGTGCGACGCATCACGAAGCCTTGCTTTGCGGCTTCGCATATTTCCGACAGGATAAATCAAAACCTTGACCCAAAAGTCAGAAATTGTCCTGCCTACCCGGTCTGTTTCGACCGAACAACAGCGTTAATGTCATGCAACCTCTGGGAATGAAGCGATTATCAAGCCTGACTTGCCGCTGAGCAAGCTTTACGAAACATTGCGTAGACTAAATGCTAAGAAACTGTGGCAATTTGCCGACAGGCAACAAAAAAGAATGAGCGTGCGTGTTTTGTTTCGATAACTAAACGCAAATACATTTCGGCTAAACACCGCAAGACGAAAGCTCAGGGGATGGATGAGTGAACGATGCGGCACGAAGCGGGTTCGCGAAACGGCGAAGTTTCCGTTACAGTCTGTCTGGACGGACAAGCCTCAAGCATGAGCGCGCCCCCGTGAAAAGTTGACAAATGGAAACTCGTGATGCAACGTAGCCGGATGTCACCGGGCTTCCCGCTGTCCACCACTACCGCCGAGGAATGAACGCGATGGAATCCTTCACCACCACGCATATCAAGACGAGCTTGACTGCGCTGGGCATCCCTTTCGAGTCGAACGAGGTCGAGCTCGATCATCTCCGTTTCAAGAGTTTCAGGCGGATCGAACCGCACGGTATTTATTACGCCGAGGGACGCAGCCATGCCGGGATCAGGGAATCCCTGGTCCTGTGCACCGACACCGAAGGCTTCGACGCCTCGAACTGCCTGATCCGGCTCAGCCACCCGCAGCTGGCCTTCTACAAGCTGATGCGCCATTTCCACGGCAAGGAAGGCAGCGCGGGCGTGCATCCCAGCGCCATCGTCGATCCCGATGCCGTGATCGCCCCCGGCGTCGAGATCGGCCCCTATTGCGTGATCGGCAAGGCGGAGCTGCACGCGGGGGTCAAGCTGAGCTCCCACGTCGTCATCGCCGACAACTGCATCCTGGGCGAGAACACGGTGGTCGAGCCGCACTCGACCATTGGCGCCAGCGGCGTGGCCTGGGTCTGGGATGTCGAGACGGGCGAGCGCGTCGTCCAGCCCCAGATCGGCGGCGTGGTGATCGGCAAGAACTGCTTCCTGGGCAGCGACGTCTCGATCGTGCGCGGCTCGGTGAACGAAGACACCCTGGTCGGCGACGGGACCGTCATCGCGCACGGCACCAAGGTCGGGCACGGCTGCACGATCGGCGCCCACAATCACTTTGCCAACAACGTCAGCCTGGCAGGCAATGTCAGCACGGGCGAGCGCTGCTTCTTCGGCTCGGCCGCGGTGGTCAGGCCGATGATCAGCCTGGCCGCGGACACGACCGTCGGCGCGGGCGCGGTGGTGGTCAGCAGTGTCGACGTGCCGCACCAGCTCCTGATGGGCGTGCCGGCACGCAGCACGGAACCCGCGAAGGACAAGCTCAGCGGCGTGCCGAAGAAAAACTCGAACAGGACGGAACAAGCATGAACGCTCACAACCTCAACAGCATCTCCCCCAGCGCCAGGATCGCCGAAGGCGTCGCCATCGGCCGCTTCGTCATCATCGAGGACCAGGTCGAGATCGCGGCCGGCTGCGTGATCGAGGATTTCGCGCTCATCCAGGCCGGCTCGACGATCGGCGCGAACACGAAAGTGGGGACTTATTGCAAGGTAGGAAAGAAAGTCACGATCGGCAGCAACTGCTCGTTCACGGCCTACTGCGAAATCCGCGACGGTTGCGTGCTTGGCAACAAGGTCTCGATGGGCAGCAGGTGCACGCTCTCGGCCGGCACCATCGTCGAGGACGAAGTCATCATGAAATATGCGTTCGTCGTGACCGACACGCCGGTGCTCAGCAAGAACAACGAGAAGGTGGTGGGACGACTGAAGCGGGGATCGAAGTTCGGGGCCAGCGTGGTCATCATGCCGGGCGTGACCATCGGCGCCAACGCGGAAATCGGGGCCTGCTCGCAGGTGCGGCACGATGTGCCCGACAACGAGGTCTGGTTCGGCACGCCTGCGAAGTTCTACCGCAAGAGCGCCTAGCGCGCCCTGCCCCGCCGCGGCCGCGGCCGCCGCAGGGCAGAACGGAACAGGATCAGGCGCGCGCGTCCACCAGCGCCGCCGCCTCGAGCAGCAGGCGCGGATCGCCCGATGCCAATTTCTTAGGATCCGACAGCAGCTGGCGGAAGGCGCGCGCGCCGGGCAGGCCGGCCATCAGGCCAAGCATGTGGCGCGTGACGCTGTTCAGGCGCATTCCCTGGGCGCCATGCTGAGCGAGCTGGGCCGCCGTATAGGCCACCATGGCTTCCAGCACTTCCGCGCGCGACCTGGCCGAAGACGCTTCGCCGTAGAAGCGCTGGTCCCAGTTCGCCATCACATAGGGGTTGTGGTAGGCCTCGCGGCCGAGCATGACACCGTCCACGTGCTCCAGGTGCAGGGCGATTTCCTCGTCGGTCTTGACGCCGCCGTTGATGATGATCTCGAGCTCGGGGAATTCGCGTTTCAGCTGGTAAGCCACCTCGTACTTCAGCGGCGGAATCTCGCGGTTTTCCTTGGGCGACAGGCCTTTCAGAATCGCGTTGCGGGCGTGGACGATGAAGGTCTGGCAGCCTGCCTCGGCGATGGTGCCGACGAAATCGCGCACGAAGCCATAGTCCTCGTTCTTGTCGATGCCGATCCGGTGCTTGACCGTGACGTCGATCGAGACCGCGTCGCGCATCGCCTTCACGCAATCGGCCACCAGCTGCGGCTCGGCCATCAGGCAGGCGCCGAAGGCGCCCTTCTGCACGCGCTCGGACGGGCAGCCGCAGTTCAGGTTAACTTCATCGTAGCCGTAGTCCTGGCCCAGCTTGGCGCTCTTCGCCAGGTCGGCCGGGTCGCTGCCGCCCAGCTGCAGGGCGACCGGGTGCTCCAGCTCGTCGTAGCGCAGGTGGCGCTCGACGTCGCCGTAAACCAGGGCGCCGGTGGTCACCATCTCGGTGTACAGCCAGGTATGACGGGTAATCTGGCGGTGGAACACGCGGCAGTGGCGGTCGGTCCAGTCCATCATGGGTGCTACGCTGAGTGTTCGCTTTCCATACTTCATTGATTACCTGCTAAGCCTTGTTCGGGAATTCGGGGTCCGGCGTCCGGCGCTCGCGATCGGACTTTTGCAAAATTAATTTGCCGCAATGCAGAGGTTCCCGCAGTGGCGGGATGATTGCAGGAGTCGGTGGATCGATGCGAAGTGGCGAGGACTGGCGCGGAAAGCGAGATCTTACCTGAAAAGGCGGCGACGGCTGATACCAAAAAGAAAATACCTCGCTACAGATTGCAAACTTTCAGTTGCGTCTGCACGACAAAAATTTCCCCACGGCACATACGGCGAGTACAATTCCTCGATCTCCTTTTCGCGACGAACCATGAACGCGATGCGCTCTCCGGCAGCCCGGCTGCCCCACCAACTCTTCTCCGCCAGGACGGCTTCATGACCGACAAGCTTGCCGCGCAAATCGACCACCACCGCCGCGCGATCCGCGCCAACCCGCGCGACGCCCGCGCCCATGCCATGCTCGGCCTGGCGCTGCTCAAGCGCGACCGGCTCCAGGACGGGGTCGCCAGCCTGCAGCGCGCGCTCGAACTCCAGCCCGGCCTGGCCGACCTGCACCCGGTGCTGGCCGGCGGCCTGAGCGCGCTTGGCCAGCATGAAGCCGCGGCCGACAGCTACCGCCGCGCGCTGCAGTTCCAGGCCCAGGATGCGGCCCTGCACAAGGGCCTGAGCGTCGTGCTGCGCGAGCTGAAGCAGTTCGACCCGGCCCTGGCCAGCGCCCGCCGCGCGGCCGAGCTGCGCCCGAACGACGCCGAGATGCTGCTGTGCGTGGCGGCCGCCGAGAACGGCCTGGGCGATGTCGATGCCACCGCCGCCACCTTGCGCCGCGTGTGCGAACTCGCGCCCGGCCATGTCGACGCCACCTATGACCTGGGCACCACCCTGATGCGCCTGAAGCAGTTCGAGGAAGCGGCCGCTTGCTTCCGCCGCTTGCAGGAACTCAAGCCGGACCACCAGGAAGGCGCGCTGCGCCTTGGCTTCTGCCTGCTCGAACTGAAACAGCTCGAAGCGGCCGAGCTCAGCTACCGCCAGGCCCTGGCGCTGGCGCCCGACCACCCGGCCGCGCTGCGCGAACTGGCCCTGGTGCTGAAAAAACTTCAGCGGCCGGAAGAAGCCTTCGCCTTGCTGGAGCGCGTCCTCGCGCTTAATCCCGACGACGCCGACGCCCAGCGCTACATGTCGACCGTGTGCTTCGACCTGAACGACTGGCGCCAGGGCCTGCACTGGGGGCATCTTGCGCTCGCCCACAGCGCGGAGCCGGCGAGCACGCACAGCGCCATGCTGTTCATGCTGAGCCATGCCTGCAACGATCCCGAAGTGCTGTTCGCGGAACACCGCAAGTTCGCCGAACGCTGGGAAGCGCCCTGCCTGCCGCAGTGGACCCCGCATGCCAACGACCGCCATCCGCAGCGCAGCTTGCAGGTCGGCTTCGTGTCGGGCGACTTCTTCAACCACGCGGTCGCTTCCTTCATCGAGCCCATCCTCGACGTGCTCAAGCACAGCAACCAGGTCTGCCTGCACGCCTATTCGAACTCGCGCAAGGAAGACAGCCACACCCAGCGCCTGCGCGGCCATTTCGCCCACTGGCACCTGATCGCCGGCCTGGACGACGACACGGTCGAGCGCCAGATCCGGGCGGACGGCATCGATATCCTGATCGACCTGTCCGGCCATACCGCGAACAACCGCCTGACCCTGCTCGCCCGCAAGCCGGCGCCCATCCAGGCGACCTGGATCGGCTACGCCTGCACGACCGGCATGCAGGCCATCGACTATTTCCTTGCCGACCAGTTCCTGCGCCCGAAGGGCCGCTTCGACGACCAGTTCACCGAACAGATCGTGCGCATGCCGCTGGCCATGCCCTTCGCGCCGGACCCGCACGCACCCGCGGTGAACGAGCTGCCGGCGCTGGCCAACGGCTACCTGACCTTCGGCAGCTTCCACCGTGCGAACAAACTCGGCCGTGAAGTGATCGCCCACTGGGCCCACCTGCTGCGCTCGGTGCCCGATTCCAAGCTCCTGCTGGGCGGGATGACGCCGGGCGCGGACACGCGCCTGCTCGCCTGGTTCGAGGAAGAAGGCATCGCGCGCGAACGCCTGCTGCTGCGCCCGCGCGTCGGCATGGGCGAATACCTCAAGATGCACCACGAGGTGGACGTCTGCCTCAGCCCCTTCCCCTACACCGGCGCGACCACGGTCAGCCATGCGCTGTGGATGGGCGTGCCGACCCTGACCACGCTTGGCCCGACCGCCCCCAACCAGGGCGCCGCCTGGGTGCTTGCCCATCTCGGACTGAGCTCCTTCATCGCCGAGGACGCCAAGGCCTATGCGGCCCTGGGGCAGTTCCTTGCCACTAACCCCGCGGCGCTGGCCTCGCTGCGCTCCACCATGCGCGAGCGCTTCGCCAACTCCCTGCTCGGCTACCCAGGCGTCACCGCCGCCGGCGTGGAACTGGCACTGCGCCACATGTGGCAGCGCTGGTGCGCCGGCCAGCCCGCCGCCCCCATCGAGGTCCGGCTCGCCGACCTGTCCAACGAAGAGGAAGCCGCATGAAAACCATCCGCCAAGCCCAGGACCTGGCCATCCACGGCGCCGCGCCGGCCTTCGACCAGCAGCTGCACGTCGGCCGCCCGAACATCGGCGACCGCGAAGCCTTCATGCAGTACGCGGCCGACATCTTCGATCGCCGCTGGCTCAGCAACAATGGCCCGCTGGTGCAGGAACTCGAAGACAAGGTGGCCCGCCACCTGGGCGTGAAGCATTGCGTAGCGATGTGCAACGGCACCATCGCCCTGGAGATCGCGATCCGCGCCCTCGGCCTGGAAGGCGAAGTCATCGTCCCCTCCTACACCTTCGTGGCGACCGCCCATGCCCTGCAGTGGCAAGGCATCACCCCGGTGTTCGCCGACATCGACCCGGCCACCCACAACCTGTCGCCGGCCGCGGTGCGCCGCATGATCACGCCGCGCACCACCGGCATCATCGGCGTGCACCTGTGGGGCCGCGCCGCGCCCGCGGCCGAACTGCAGCAGATCGCCGACGAGCATGGCCTGAAGCTGATGTTCGACGCCGCCCACGCCTTCTCGTGCACCTCGGGCGGCAAGATGATCGGCAGCTTCGGCGCCTGCGAAGTGCTGAGCTTCCACGCCACCAAGTTCTTCAACACCTTCGAAGGCGGCGCGGTCGTCACCAACGACGACGACCTGGCCGCGACCATGCGCCTGATGCGCAATTTCGGTTTCGAAGGCCTGGACCAGGTCAGCCATCCTGGCACCAACGGCAAGATGATCGAGATCGCCGCCGCCATGGGCCTGGCCAACCTGCCGAAGCTGGACGAGGTCATCGCCGCCAACCGCCGCAACTACGAGACCTATGCCGAGGCCCTGCGCGGCATTCCCGGCCTGTCCCTGCTGCGCTACGACGAGAGCGAACGCAACAATTACCAGTACGTCGTGCTCGAAGTGGCCGAGGACTGCCCGGCCTCGCGCGACCGCCTGGTCGAGGCCCTGCGCGCCGAGAACATCATGGCGCGGCGCTACTTCTGGCCGGGCTGCCACCGCATGGAGCCCTACCGCTCGCTGTTCCCGCATGCGGGGCTGGTGCTGCCGGCCACCGAGGCCGTCGCCAACCGAGTGGTCGTCCTGCCGACCGGCCAGACCATGGATGCCGAGATGGTCCAGACGGTCGTCCAGGTGATCCGCACCGTGGTCCAGCACGGGGCCTGAAAAATCCCGCTTTGCGTATGTCTGGAGGAACGCTTGGCTCCTCCAGAATTCACCTGACATCGTCGTGCACGGGTGATATCGCCTGTCTGGCCAGCGCGGACGCGGCCCGAACTTTCGGGCCGGATTCGTGCCCCCTGCCGCCCCTACCTGCCTGCCAGCCAGTTTGCAAGCAAATAGTGCACTCCGAACTATTAAGCCAGGCAAAGTTTCCCGTAGTGCATACTGATCACCCGACTTTTCCCAGTCTGTTGTCGTGATCATTTCCTCCGCCACCGATTTCCGCGCCGCGGCGCAACGCGTCCTGCCGCCCTTCCTGTTCCATTACATCGACGGGGGCGCCGGCGCGGAGGTGACGATGCGCGCCAACGTCGATGACCTGCAAGCCGTCAAGCTTCGCCAGCGCGTACTGCGCGGCTCGGAGGCGCTCGACCTGGGCGTCGAGTGGTTCGGCCAGCCTTATGATTTGCCGATCGCGCTCGCCCCGGTCGGGCTGACCGGCATGTACGCGCGGCGCGGCGAAGTGCAGGCCGTGCGGGCCGCGGACCGCCGCAACATTCCCTTCATTCAATCGACGATGTCGGTGTGCTCGCTGGCCGAAGTCGCGACCCAGGCCTCCAAGCCGCAGTGGTTCCAGCTCTACGTGCTGAAGGACCGAGGCTTCATGCGCGACGTCATGAAGCGCGCCAGCGATCCGGGCGCTTCGACCCTCGTGTTCACGGTCGACACGCCTTTGCCGGGCGCGCGCTACCGCGATGCGCACAGCGGCATGAGCGGTCCGCATGCCGGTAGGCGGCGGATGTTCCAGGCCATGCTGCGTCCGCGCTGGGCGCTCGACGTGGGCCTGTTCGGCCGCCCCCACGATCTCGGCAATATTTCGGCCTACCTCGGCGGCGCCACCGGACTCCAGGACTTCATGGGCTGGATCGGCGCGAATTTCGATCCCGGGATCAGCTGGCAGGATCTCCAATGGATCCGTGACGAGTGGAAGGGAAACCTCGTCATCAAGGACATTCTCGACGAGGAAGATGCGCGCGATGCGCTGGCGTTCGGCGCCGACGGTATCGTCGTGTCGAACCATGGCGGACGGCAGCTCGATGGTGCGCTGTCGACGGCCCGGGCGCTGCCATCGATCGCCGACGCGGTCAAAGGCCGGATGACCGTCTTCGTCGACGGCGGGGTCCGCACCGGCACCGATGTGTTCCGCATGCTCGCGCTGGGCGCCGACGGCGTCCTGATCGGGCGTGCCTTCGTGTACGCCCTGGCGGCCCAAGGGCAGGCCGGCGTCGAACGCCTGCTGGCGATCATGGAGAAGGACATCCGCACGAACATGGTGCTGACCGGCGTGAAGTCTCTACGGGATGTCGGCCCCGATTTGCTTGCCGCATGCGCTACGCCAACCGGCCCGCACACCAGCTCCTGAACCACCCACAGCCCCAAGCGCGCCAAAGCGCCCGTGCGCTGCCGAACCGGCCGACGCCGGCCTTTTCCCCATGCCGTGAGCAATCCGACAAGACCTGAGCCCGGCGGACCATGCGCGCCAGAGGAAAATGCTGCGCTTTTACATTTTTTCGTTTCTTTGAAAAAATTTTTCCATACGGCACTTAATGAACCCGCTCAAGCTGTCGCCTTGTACTGATGAGAGCGCGAAAGCACTCGAGACCCGACCCCCAAATACCAGGAGTTTATAATGCTGAGCCTTCACACCAACGCCGCCGCCCTGTCCGCGCAAAATTCGATCAGCCGCACCCAGAGCTCGCTGTCGACCTCGATGACCCGCCTGTCGACCGGCTTCCGCATCAACTCGGCAATGGACGACGCAGCCGGCCTGCAGATCGCCACCCGCCTGAAAGCACAAAGCTCCGGCATGGCCGTTGCAATGCGCAACACCCAGAATTCGATTTCGATGCTGCAGACCGCCGAAGGCGCGCTGGACGAAGTCACCAACATGCTGGTTCGCATGAAAGACCTGGCCACCCAGGCAGCCGACCAGTCGTCGACCAGCGACGACAAGATCGCAATGCAGGAAGAATTCAACAACCTGGGCCAGGAACTGGGCAACGTCCTCAAGAACACCAAGTTCGGCGGCGAAACCCTGCTGGTCGGCGGCACCGTTGCCAGCGCCATGACCTTCCAGATCGGCGCCGAAACCGCCGAAACCATGAGCGTCGACCTGTCGGCCGCCATGTCGGCAATGGAAAGCGCCGTCAGCACCGCGACCTCGAACTACGCAGCCGCTTCGACCGGCGCATCCGAGCTGACCGCCACCGCCAACGCCACCATCGACCTGCTGAAGACCGCAATCGCCGATGTCGGCACCGTCCGTTCGGGCCTGGGCGCTGCAGCGAACCGCCTGAACCACGTGTACAACAACCTGGCCAACATCAGCACCAACACCAAGAACGCAACCGGCCGCATCATGGACGTCGACTTCGCCAGCGAAAGCGCGAACATGACCTCAAACCAGATGCTGCTGCAAGCCGGCACCGCCATGCTGAAGCAGTCGAACAGCATGTCGTCGATGGTCATGTCCCTGCTGCAGTAATGGCTGCCTCCTGGGCTTAGCTCAGGTTATCATCAAGGGCCAGCCCGCAACGGTTGGCCCTTTTTCTTTGTGGATCCGCTTTTGGAGCCGCTATGGCCAGCATTCCTTCCATCGTCCCCCTTCTCCCCGCGGTCACGCCCTCGCTCCAGGTGGGCGCGGTCGCCGCCGCGGCGCCCGTGGCCCTGACCGCCTTCGAGGCCGGCGACCTGCCCCTGCCCGTCGCGCAAGCCCTGTCCCCGGCGCCGGCGGCGCCCCCTGCGGCCGACGCCGGCCCGGACGGCGCGGCAATGCGGCCGGACCAGGTCTTCATGGCGCGCCAGCTGCATTTCACCCAGGCCGACGGCCCGGCCCTGGCCGCCTCGTGGCGCGCGATGGTGCGCAACTACGGCACCCAGCTGATGAACCGCGAGCTGCGCGCCCACGCTGGCCAGCTGCCGCCCGCCGTCCTGGTGGCGAACCAGGAAGGGCGCGTGCTGCGCCAGGCCGACAGCGGGCAGCTGCCGGCCGACGCCTGGCGCTTCACGGTGCATGCCGGCGGGCCGCGCGACCAGCACCTGCGCGTCATCCAGGAAGGCGCCGACGCCCCGCCCGGCCGGCGCCGGCGCGCACGCGCGGCGCTGCGCCTGGAGCTCGAACTGGCCGACGGCATGGCGGTGGTGCTGCAGGTGGAGCCGATGCCTGGCGGCGTGGCGCTGGAACTGTGCGCGCCGGACGCGCCGGCACTGGCGCGGCTGCGCGAACTGCAGCCGATGCTGGAACAGGCGGTGGCGCGCGCGGGGCTGACGGTGCTGCGCTGGACCTATCGCGACCGGCTGCCGGCCGGGCCGGTGCATGCGCGCATGGCCTCGGGCGACGCGGGCCAGGTGCTGACGCTGCCGGTGTTCCGCGCGGCGGCGGAACTGGCGCTGGTGCTGCCGATGCAGGGAGAGGCTGCGGAAGAAACTGTCACGCGGGCACCCTTAAAGCCGTCCAACTAGCCGAAAACCGTGGGGGCCCCCCCCGGGGGGCCCCCCCGGGTTTGGGGGGGGGTGTTTACCCCCCG
>NZ_JAGPWD010000018.1 GCF_018119395.1 Massilia sp. ZL223 | reverse complement strand
CCGCGCCCCCGGTCCCCCCCCCCCCCCCCGCCCAGGGCGGGGGGGGGCGCGGGGGGGGGGGGGCCCCGCGGGCGCCGACCAGGGTGTGGGTCTCGTCGATGAACAGGATGACCGGCCGGCTGCTGGCCTGCACCTCGTCGATGACGGAGCGCAGGCGCTGCTCGAATTCGCCCTTCATGCTGGCCCCGGCCTGCAGCAGGCCGACGTCGAGCGCGCGCAGCTCGACGTCCTTGAGCATTGGCGGCACGTCGCCGCGCGCGATGCGCTGGGCGAATCCTTCGACCACGGCGGTCTTGCCGACGCCCGCCTCGCCGATCATGATCGGATTGTTCTGGCGCCGCCGCATCAGGATGTCCACCATCTGGCGGATCTCGTCGTCGCGCCCGACGATCGGGTCCATCTTGCCGCTCCTGGCCTGCTCGGTCAGGTCGACCGTGAATTTCTTCAATGCCTCCTGCTTCCCCATCGCGGCCGGCGCGATGGCCCCGCTGGCCTCGCCGGGCGCCGCCCCGCCTCCGGTGTAGCCGTCCGTGGCCGCCATCTGCGCCTCGGGCGACGCGCCCAGCAGCCTGGCGAAGTTTTCGCACAGGTCTTCCAGCCTGATGTGCTCGAACTGCTTCGAGATCCCGTACAAGGCATTGCGCAGGCCGGTCGATTTGAGCATCCCGACCACCAGGTGGCCCGAGCGGATCTGTGTTTCCCCGAACATCAGCGTGCCGTACACCCAGGCGCGCTCGACCGTTTCCTCCAGCTGCGAGGACAGGTCGCTGACCGAAGCGGCGCCGCGCGGCAAGCGATCGAGCGCCGCCACCAGGTCGCGCGCCAGGGCTGCGGCATCCAGATCGTACTGTTTCACGATTCGGCCCAGGTCGGAATCGGGCAGTTGCAGCAGCTGGTGCAGCCAGTGCGCCACCTCGACATAGGGGTTGCCGCGCAGCTTGCAGAATACGGTGGCGCTCTCGATCGCCCGGTAGCACAGGCTGTTCAGCTTTCCAAACAACGCAACACGGCTGATGTCGGCCATGATCGTCCTTCCTCAAGGTTGGGATTCGATGACGCTGCGGCTGATCCGCAACTGGTCGGGGTCGCGCAGCGGCGCGGCGCCGGCCACCCAGGTGCTCCATCCAAGCCTGGCCGGCCCGCCCAAGCGCAGCGGCGGTACCTCGGTCTTCTTCAGGACCAGCTGAACCTCCCAGTCGAGCGCCAGCCCGCAATACATCCGGATCCAGGCCAGCAGCCGTTTCAGGCTGCTTCCGCCGGGCAGGAAGCGCTGGTAGTCCTGGTAGCCGAGCGGGCCGATCACGATCCTGAACCGGTTCTGGCAATCCCAGGCCCGGCAGCCCAGCACCATCGAGCGTCCCAGGCGGTTGTCCCGTTCGGAGGCGCCGATGCGGCTCAGGATGGTGTCCGGAAGCCTCATCCAGTGCCCGGCGAACTGTTCGATGCGAACGGGAAGCCGGAAGTATTCGCGCAGGATGCTGGCCAGGCCCGAGGCCGGGCGCGCCCGGTTGGCCAGCAGGCCGGCGAAGTGCAGCTTGGCGAAGTCCCCGATCTCGTCGCGATCGCGCAGGCCGGGAGAACCAATGCCGAACAGGCTCCCGACAAAGACGGAATAGCGGTCGCCGTCTTGCCGGTCGAGGCTGATGACCGGCTCCGCGCTGGCGCGCGCGCGGTAGAACAGGCACAGCATCCTGTGGTGGAAGACATCGAGGAAGGCCTGCAGGGTGGGATCGCCCGCATGGCGCAGCCTGTCGCGCACGTATTCGGTGAGATGGCGGGGCAAGGGTCCGTTCGCGCCGAGCAGGCCGAGGAAGTTCACCGCCAGGCGCGCGCGGCTCTTCCCACCGGCACGCCGGTATCCGCCCAAGGCGGCCGGGTGGAAAGCCAGACCGGGATCCTGTCCGAGCCGCACGGCATCCTCGCGCGGCCGCAAGGAAGCGCCGATGCGCGGCAAGTCCGGGCGGGCGTTCTCGATCAGCCGCAGCACTTGGAAGAAGTCCATGTCGGCCACCCGCCGCTCCAGCTCGGCGTCGAGCGCTACAGGATCGCGCATGTACCTCCCCTGGCTGGCCAACGCATGATCGCGCCGCGCCCGAGCGTATTGATCACCGTTTCGGTGAACGAGTTGAACGACACGTACTCCGCAAGGAACTCCGCCAGCACGGCTCCCAGCAGGAATGCCCCCGCGCCCTCGAAGGCGGCGTCGTCGAGCAAGACGCTGACTTCGATGCCGCGTCCGAAGGTGATCGGCCCCGGCGACGGCATGCGCCGCGTGACCGCCTTCGACGAGATCGACCGCAAGCCCTCCACCTGGCGCTGGGCGTACACATCGCCAGGATGGCAATACAGCGCCAGCATTTCGCGCATGGCTGCGGCGCCCTGTTGCGGATCGGTGTCGAGCAGCGACAGGTAGTTCAGCGAAAGGTGGTTCAGCAGGCGCCAGGCGACGGCGCCTTCCGCGAACGAAGGACGCGGCGCACTGGGCCCGGCGACGCAGCGCACCGCACTGACCGGCGCCCCGGCCTCGAGCAGGAAGTCGGTCTTGCCGGCGCCGGTCGGCATGGTCAACGGAAGGTCGCGGTTGGTGCACCATACCGTCAGTCCCAGCTGGCGCAGCTCCGTGCTGTGCGGCGCGTTGGCCGCGTCGACGATGGAAATGAAGGTTTCGCTGCCTACATAGCTCGAACGCGGCCCGGCCTGGCGCTGGCGTTGCGACAGCAGCCTCGGCTCGCGCCGGATCTGGTAGTAGGCCTGGTCCCGGTCGGGGACCCCGAGATCGCGGGCCGTGTAGAAAGGCCGGAAGGCCTGCTCGGCGCCCGGACCGCTGCCGTAGCCGGTGACCGAGGATACCTGGAAGACCTCATAGTCCATCGGCCGGGTGCGGTCGACCAGCACGTGGTACTCGAGCTGGTCGCCGGACAGGTTGATGCGGTCCGCCCGGCGCTCGAACAGGTTGACGACCGGGGTGCAGTGCAGCGCGAAGTGCACGGTATCGACGGTTTTCTCAAGCTGAGGATCGCCGCGGTTAAGGAGGATCGTGATCTCGATCTCCTTGTCCGGGCAGTGGCGCAGCCCCGCCTGCAGTCCGCACAGGTCGACGAACTGGAAGCGCTGCGGGAAGGCGAAATACTCCTGCAGCAGCCGGTAGCCCGAGAAACTGCGGCCATCGGCAGGTAGCAGCGCATCCTCCTGGGCGAAGCCGCGCGCCCGCAGCGCGTCGCGCGGCAACATGGCGTGCCAGCCGATGGGGCGCCCCACCGGGGTCACCAGCACGCCTTCGACGCTGCCCAACAGGATTTCGTAGAGCCTGAGCGGCAGCGCGTCGGCGCCGCGCAGGTAGAGACAGAGCCGGTCCAGCGGCAGGTCGCGGAAGGCCGCGGCCGTGGTGCGCAGGCGCAGCCGGATGCCGGCCTTGACCGCAGGCGGCAGGGCAAGGCCGGCCTGCGCGCCGCCGATGGTGAAGAACCTGGCTTCCGCCAGCTCGACCGGCCAGAGCGTCAGCGAGTGAGCGCTGCGGTACTCGCAGGCGGTGTTGTCGTCCTTGCCGAGGACGCTGCGCATGGCGCTGCCGCGCTCGATGACGAAGCCCTTCTGGAGCGCCGGATTGCTCAAGTCCGGCTGCAGCTGCGCCACCGCCATCGACGGCGTCGGCGCCAGGATTTGGGGATACACCAGCTCCGTCAGGTGCTGGGTAAAGCGCGGGAATTCGGCGTCGATCTTCATCTGGACCCGCGCGGCAAGGAAACTGAAGCCCTCCAGCAAGCGCTCGACGTAGGGATCCGCGCATTCGAAGCTGCCGAGTCCCAGCCTGCCGGCGATCTTGGGATAGTCCTGGGCGAATTCGCCGCCCATCTCGCGCAGGTGCTGGAGCTCCTGGCTGTAGTAGCGCAGGAAGCGCGGGTTCATGCCAGGCTCCTGGCGCCGGTCTCGGCCAGGGTGACGCTGCCGTGCTCCAGGTCGAGTTCCGTCCTGAGGTACAGGCGTTCGGGATAAGGCTGGGCCCACATGTCCGCTTCGATCTCGAAGCTGATCTTGTTATGCCCGGCGCTGTCCGCGGGCAGGGCCCGGACCGACACCGTCGAACGGATCAGGCGCGGCTCGAAGTCCCAGATCGCCTGGCGGATCGCACGCTCGAGCCGGGACAGGTTGAGGTTCGCGATCGAGTTGCCGGACAGGTCGGGCAGTCCGTAATTCAGCACCGAGCTGGCGACGTGCGGGAGCCTCGGAGCGTCGGCTGCCAACAGCAGGCAAGTCGTGTTGAACAGCCAGGCCAGGTCGCGCAAGACGCAGTTGCGCAGCGCGCGCAGGGACAGCACCCGGCGTTCACGCGATTCCGACTCGCTGTCCGGCTCGTCGTCGGTCAGGCGGTCGAGCAGCGAGGGCTGGAGCCGCTCGCAGGGCGCCAGGTCAGCCATTGTTCACCGCGTCGCCGCCGCCGGCGGGAAGTTCGGCGCCCGGCACCGCGTCCAGCACGATCCGGCGGGTGTCCATCAAAGGATGGTCGCCGGCATCGCTCACCAGCAAGCGCTGGCCGCGCGGCACCTCGTCCACCCAATCGGTGCGCCGCGCCATCAGCAGTTCGCCGTCGGCGACGGCCGGGGTGACGCTGTAGCGGGTCGGGATCAGGCCCACGGTGGTGGCCCCGTTGGTCCAGGTAAAGGTGGCCGCGGTCCAGACGATATCGCGCAAGTCAGACGGCGGCTCGAGCTCGACACTGGCGATCCGGCACAAGGGAATCCAGAAATAGCGGCCGTTGACGATCGCTTCCAGCACCGGGCCCAGGCGCATGTCGGCGTCGGCCAGCCAGGTGAACGGCTGGCCGTCGATGCTGCCGGGCGATGCCGGGGCTGCGGCCAGTGCCTGCTCGCGCGCCTGTGCCGCCCGCTCCGGCTGCGCAGCTTCATAGCTGAGGGCGTCGATCAGCTGGGCCAGCCACGGCTGCGGCTCGCCGAAGATGACCGGCGCGCGCTTGCCCGCGAAGATCTCGGCGCGCAAGGCTTCGCACTGGATCGCCGGGCGGTAGGTCTGCACCATGGGCAGGGCCGCCACATCGAGCTCGGCCACCACGTTCAGCTGGGTCAAGGCCCTGCTCCACTGGCCCATGACGGCCAGCAACTGGAACAGGAAGATGCGCAGCCTGGCGTCGGCCGCATCCTTGCGCACCGCCTCCTGCAGCGCAGCCAGTGCTGCCTCAAGCTTCCCTTCACGAACGAGCTGTTGCGCAAGCATTCAAGTGCTCCCCGCCGCGTGGCGGCGTATGGATGGATGCCTCCGGCAGCTTGCCGGCACCGGCCCTCCCGCAGACGGAGAGGCTGGCGCCGGCAAGCTGCCGGACTCAGGCCACGTTGCCGTGGTTCTCAGCGATATTCCAGGTAAAGGACTTCTCCCCGGCGACCGTCCCCTTGCTGTCCTGTGGCGTGTAGCCGAACGTCACTTTCGCGAAATTGAGGGTGACGTTCTCGGTCAGCCGGTCCTCGCCGCCGCTGCCCCCGGTGGAGATCGAGGTCACCAGCACCTCTTCCATGGTGATGCCGATGTACTTCTGCTGCCCCTCCCCGGCCTTGCGCACCATGAGCGTGACCTTGGGCAGGTGGCTGCCCTTGGCCAGGGCGTTCATCAAGGCGTTCGACGAACTGTCGATGTACTTGGTGAAGGACAGGTCCTGGAAGTTGGCCTTGCCGGCGCCGCCGCCGCCGCCGGTGTGGGTGGTCCCCGACTGGCTCATGCCCCAGCTCCACGCAAGGATGTCGATCTTTTCCTTGTTTTCCTTGTCGCGCGACTCGCCCTTGATGGCGCCCATGTCGATGAACATATCTAATGCCATGTCACTCTCCTGTTATCGCCGCGGCCGATCGGCCCGGCATGGTTGTACATCCCCGCTCGCGAACGGCCCGCCCGCCCGCTCGGCATATGGATACTGGCCTCAGGCCTTCGCCGACGGCAGCCTGGACACGAGGCGCAACGACACGGTCAATCCTTCCAGCTGGTAGTGCGGCCGCAGGAAGAACTTGGACGTGTAATAGCCGGGATTGCCCTCGACCTCATCGAGAACGACCTCGGCGGCCGCCAGCGGCTTCTTCGCCTTGACGGATTCGCTCGAGGTGGCCGGGTCGCCGTCGACGTACTGCATGATCCATTTGGTCAGCCAGCGCTGCATGTCGTCCTTTTCCTTGAACGAGCCGAGTTTGTCGCGCACGATGCATTTCAGGTAGTGCGCGAAGCGGGTGGTGGCGAACAGGTAAGGCAGGCGCGCCGCCAGGTTGGCGTTCGCGGTGGCGTCCGGATCCTCGTACTCGGCCGGCTTGTGCACCGACTGGGCGCCGATGAAGGCGCCGAAGTTGGTGTTCTTCTTGTGCACGAGCGGCATGAAGCCATTGGCGGCCAGTTCCGCCTCGCGCCGGTCGGAGATCGCGATCTCGGTCGGGCACTGCATGTCGACGCCGCCGTCGTCGGTCGGGAAGGTATGGACCGGCAGGCCTTCGACGGCGCCGCCCGATTCGATGCCGCGGATGCGCGAACACCAGCCATACTCCTTGAACGAGCGGTTGATGTTGGCCGCCATGGCGTAGGCGGCGTTGGCCCAGGTGTAGTTCTTGCTGCCGGCAGCGG
The DNA here is from genome assembly GCF_018119395.1 of Massilia sp. ZL223. Classification (GTDB taxonomy): domain Bacteria; phylum Pseudomonadota; class Gammaproteobacteria; order Burkholderiales; family Burkholderiaceae_D; genus Telluria. Next base: position 92,104 of record NZ_JAGPWD010000018.1, on the reverse strand, counting down.
AGGTGTTCTCCTCGAAATCGAAGGCTTCGACCGGGTCGGTCTTGGCGCCGTAGGGCCGGCGCGCCAGGAAGCGCGGCATGGCCAGGGCAACATAGCGCGAATCCTCCGACTCCCGGAAGGCATTCCAGTCGGCGTGCTCCGGGGTCTGGAACAGCTTGGTGAGGTCGCGCGGGTTGGCCAGTTCCTGCCACGACTCCATCAGCATCACGGAAGGCGCGGCCCCCGCGATGAATGGCGCATGGGCGGCGGCCGCGACCTGGGCCATCGACGCCAGGAGCTCGACGTCAGGGGCGCTGTTGTCGAAATAATAGTCCCCCACGATCGCGCCGTAGGGCTTCCCGCCGAACTGGCCGAACTCCTCTTCGTAGATCTTCTTGAAGATCGGGCTCTGGTCCCAGGCCTTCCCTTCGTATTTCTTGAGTGTCTTGCCCAGTTCCTTCTTCGAGATGTTCAGGACACGGATCTTCAGCATCTCGTCCGTCTCGGTGTTGTTGACGAGGTAGTGCAGGCCGCGCCACGCGGACTCGAGGGCCTGGAACTCGGGAGCGTGCAGGATCACGTTGATCTGCTCGCTCAGTTTTTCATCTAGCGCGGCGATCATTTTCTCGATCGTCACGAGGACATCTCCAGGAATCAGCTTGGTATCGTGGAGAGCCTGCTCCGCAAGCGTGCGGATGGCCTTCTCGACCGAGTCCTTGGCCTTGTCCGACTGCGGCTTGAATTCCTTCTGCAGCAGGCTGCCGAAATCGCTCAGTTCGAGCGCGCCGCCTTGTTGTTCGGTACGTTCCTGTAGTTCAGCCATGGTGTTCTCCACTCTGTTCGTCGGCGTCCTGGGGCTTTGGCGCCGAGGCCAGGGCCTGCATGAGGCCACGGTCGGCGAGCAGCTTGGCAATCAGGTCTTCGGCGCCGGATTTGCCGTCCATGTAGGTGAGCAGGTTGGACAGCTGGGTGCGCGCCTCGAGCAGCTGGTTGAGCGCTCCGACCTTCTTTGCGATGGCTGCCGGCGTGAAGTCCTCCATGCTCTCGAAGACCATCTCGACCGCGAGATTGCCCTCCTTGGTCAGTGTGTTCGGCACCTGCATCGCGACGCGCGGTTTCATCGCCTTCATGCGATCGTCGAAATTGTCGATGTCGATCTCCAGGAACTTGCGATCGGCGACCGGCGGCAGCGGACTTGCCGGCTGCCCGGACAGGTCGGCCATGACGCCCATCACGAACGGCAGCTGGATCTTCTTTTGCGCACCGTAGACTTCGACGTCGTACTCGATCTGCACGCGCGGCGCGCGATTGCGTGCGACGAACTTCTGGCTACTCTCTTTGGCCACGATTGACATCCCCCATGAATGAACGACAGGTTGGTCCGGTTGCAGGCCGGATGAACTTCCATCCCCCGGGCTTCACCGCTATATACTTCTAAGCATCGCTGTCCTGCTTCGACATGTCCGGACCGCGAATCACCGCCAGCTGCGCGACGCCGTCCGGCGCCAGGTCTTGCATGATCTGGAAAAAATCCATCGGCACCAGCCGCTTGGCCCGCTCGAGCAGGATCGGAATGGGACTCGATGGTTCGTTGCAGTGGTAGTACTGCACCAGGCGGTCGAGCATGCGCAGTACGTCGTCGCGGCTGGTGATCGTTGCGCCCCCGGCCGTCTGGGCGGTGCGCGGCGCGGCGTCGGCAGCGGAAGCCCCGGTGCCCGCGGCGGCCAAGCCGTCGGCCGGCGCCGCGGCGGGCGCGGTTTTCTGCTGGCGCGCGAGGAACTCGTGGGCCTTGCGCAGCGGCCGGGTCAACCCCTCCAGATTCAGCGCCCGGGCGCGGCCAACCTGGCGCACCAGGATCTGCTCGATGTTCACTACGGCACTCAGCGTCCGGCCAAGCGCATCGACTGCGGCCGCTATCTCGTCCTGGGCGAGATCGGCGATCGCGCGTTCGAAGGACTCGATCCCGATTTTCGCTTGTCCGTCCGGTGGCGGCAGTTCGCCGGTGGCGACCTCCAGCGACTTGATCGTGAGCGGGCCGAGGCCCGGCAGCGTCACTAGCGTCGCTTCCTTCAGCTCGCGCACCAGGGTTGCGGTATCCGACAGGATCGCAAGGGAATTGATGCGCTGCGTCGGATCGTCGTTATCGCTGGCGTCGAGCATGGGGTGCACGCTTTCCCAGCGTGCGTCGAGCAGGCGCTCGATCAGCGAGATAGGATCGGCGAGGCCGGGGACGCCCTGCAGGGCCAGGTTGGCGCGCGCCAAGTGGATGGCGAGGCGCAGATCGCGGCTGCGGTGCAGCAGTTCGACGGCCTGGCGGCGCACAGCCTTCCAGTCCGGCGGGACCGCAGGAGTGATCGTGCCGCCGTACTGCACCTCCGGTTTGCCAAGGGTTTCGCGCGTCAGCGCCTTGAATGCCGGATCGTATTCCAGGTTCGGCCCGCAGGGCGCCCCTGAATCGACTTCCAGCAGCAAGGCATCGACGTCGAGTGTACTCATCCCATGCTCCGAATCATGTTGCGTTTGCAAACCATGGCCGAAACGGCGTAGCCGCACACGCGCACGGTGAACATGTGCGCGCCGTCTGGATGGCGCCCAGCCTGACTTTGAAGCTTCGCCGGGAGATCTTGGACAGGACAAATATTAAACCAAGAATCAACAAATAGTGCAGAAATATTATCTTTTCTGCCGGCGTAGAGTTGGTTTTTTAGACACAACCGAAACCGGACCCAGTCGTTTCGTCTTAACCATCCAAGTAGGAGTCGTCTCACAAATTCATGCCCGGAGAGGGCCTCTTACCAAGCTCCGCGCCTATGTGTCGCTCATGCTTTACAGTCGCGTATTGGTTTCGCAGGGCAAAACATCTGGCTATTGATGTGTTCGACGTGCTCTAAGACAGCACAGACAAAACTGCCGAAAAGCTGTCAAACCGACACTTTTTTGCCCGTCGCACTGCGAGTTTTCTACCCAATTCCCTCACATTTGTAGCAATACGACCACAATCCCATATCCGGGAGCCTGTCTGAATTCGGCATTTCACCTGAGGCAACATTCCTGAGCTGCCTCGACCGTCTCTTACTGCTGAGGTTGTTTGAGCACCACAGGTAAAAAATTTTCTATCTCTTTCGGTTACATAGCGTAGTATTCTTCCTACGTTGCTAATATTGCATCTGTTCGGTGAAGAAGGCGAATGTTGCTGTTTGGAATCGGCTAGTCGCTCGGCTGCGCCATATGGTCCTTGCAGCGAGCCAGCCGGATTTCCGGAGGACGGCATATACCGCCAGTTACAACGCCGTGGACGTGCTGCAGACGTCGAGGCAGCGCACGAAGACGACCAAGGCCCATGCAGGGCTAGAGCCGAGTTAGGGGAGAGGTGATCCGATGAACGCTTGTCATCCCTGGAACTGCCGTCGCAAGGCAGCCGGTCCAACAACGGTACTTGCGCTGTTGACGGCTGCGGTGCTCGCAGCCTGCGGCGGAAGCGGCGGCGGGAGCAGCACGACGGGCAGCACCGGAAGCATGGCGGACAGCGGCCCGTCAAGGACTGCCCTGCGCGTCGAAGCCTCGGATGCCGATGGCGACGATCTGCGCTACGAATGGCGGGTCACCGGGGGAACGATCGAGAACCGCAACGCGCGCGAGACCGTGTGGACCATGCCCGATGGACCGGGACTGCATTTCGCGTACGTCATGATCTCTGATGGCAAGGGCGGCTATGTGGAACGGCAGTACGCAGTCTCCACCGATCCGCTTGAGACCAAGGCGCCCGCCCGGTCGCCGCTCACGCTGGCGGAACCCGTTGTCAGCGATTTTTCAGGTGCGCCCATCCGGCTTCGCTTTGTAGCACCGGGCACGACCAGCTTCGCGGCGTCCGGCGGCGCCGCAGCGCGACGCACGGTCTACCTGCCCGACGTGCAGGTCCAAGTGGTCTCCGGAAGCGCGGTGGTGTTTAGCGGCACGTCGGACCTGAGGGGCGAAGTCAGTTTGCCCAAGCTCGATGCGGGTCAGGTGTACGACATCCAGTGCACCACCACGCAGGGCGTCGTCCTCGCAAACTGCCTTCCCGGCTTCGCCCCGCCCACTACCGCGACCGTTTTGCAGATCGAGCCGCCGCTGACGGCTGGTCGCAACTTGCGCCTGTTCGGCCACATTGCCTTGTCCGATGGGGGTGCCTGCGGAACGGAGAACGACTTCTTCGGCATGCAGCGTTCAGCGACGGTGCAGTTGCTCGAGGCGGACGGCACGCCCTATGGACCCGCACTGCGGGTGAACCGCTTCGGGGACTATGCGCTCGACGCCGCCGTCGCCACGCAAGCCCGGCTCAAGCTCCGGGTGCAATGCGAGGGGTACACCGCAACGCTCGACGTCCCGGCGCCGCCCTCTACCGGATATCTTAGCGACGCTCCAGTCGAACTCTCGCACCAGATACCGAACAGCCGCCCGCGGGTGGCGAAGCTGGTCGCCAACGGGCAGGACGGCAACGTACGTGGACAGATGGTGGAGCTGGAACTGGCCGGGGCGCAATCGCGGGAAATGCCGGACGCTGATCATTTCCTCACCTACAAGGGACGGGATACGCGTCTGAGCGCCTGCATGTACTACCGCTCGATCGGAGCGGCCAGCGGCTGCGACGCGCAAGGAAACATGACCGATGCGATCTCGTTCGACGACTGGAAGCGCAAGCATCGCTTCGCGCCCTTCGGTGGCAGCAATACCGAAGTCAGGGCGAATTACATCAACCGGTGGGACCTGAACCTGGTCCGCCGGATGGTCGCGACCAGCAACTCGCCGGATTCGATGGCCTTCTATGTGTGCAATCATCCGGGGCCTGATGGCAGCAGCCAGATCGAGATCGACCAGGTGCTCGACACGGGACTGAAGGGCGAAAACCAGGTCGCCTGCGTCGCGATGGAATGGACCAGCAGCCCCGGCGTCAACAACGGCGTCCCATTCACCAAGTTCCTGACTTTTGCCCCGAATGGCTCGCTCCTGCCCTCGATCAACCTCGACGGCCGCGGCGAGAAGTACATGCCGGGCGCCTGCGTCGCTTGCCACGGTGGCACCCAGTACAACGGCAGGTTCCCGGAGAAAGGCAACCCCTCGCCTTTCCTCGGCTCCCGCTTCTTGCCATTCGACACCGGCAACTACCTGTTCGGCTCCAGCGCTGCGCTGACGGAGCAGGCCCAGAGCGACGCACTGTACTTGCTCAACCAGATGGTGCGCGCCACCGAGAGGACCGGCGCCCAAGCGCCCGATTCTGCAACCACCCGCCTCATCGACGGCTGGTACGCCAGCGGCAAGACGCTCGACAAGGGCTACCTGCCCCCGGCCTGGCGTGTCGATGAAACGCAGTCCGCCACGGCGGGTGCTTCGAAGTTCTACCATGAAGTCATCGGTACCTCGTGCCGCACCTGCCACACGGCCCTGGGCGACAACTTCGACTGGGACAAGCGCGGTCCATTGGCGATGCGGAGCCTCTCCGCGACGCACGTGTGCGGCGGAACCCATGACCTCGCCAGGAACGCGAGCATGCCGAATGCGTTGGTGACCCGCAACAACATGGCGGCACGAGTCAAGGCCGATCCGGCACTGGCCGGATTGATGCGGACTTTCTTCGGATGCGATACGCCGCTACCCGATCCTGTCTATCCCAAACGCTAACCAATCGCCGGACGAAAGGACACCGATCATGAATCTGAGTATCTCGCTCGCGCTTTGCCGTCCCGACTGGCGCCCGGCCGCAGCCGCCATGGCGCTACTCGCAGGATGCTCGAGCCCGGCCACACCGTCCGCCGCAACGACCATCCCGCAGGCCAGCGAGAGTGCGCCCGCCACGGCAACCCAGGCAGCTGAACCGGTACAGAAGACGCTGGCGAATGCGCCGTCGCGACCCGTCCCGAACAACACTTTCGTCGCGCCGCCCCCGATTCCTTTCGAGGGCGCGGTCGCGCGCGCCGGGCAGGATCTGTTCGCGCAAGCCCGCGCCCAGCTGGGCGACGAGCCGCGCGCGCTGGTTGTAGACCCGCTAATCGACGCTAATACCGGCGGCCAGACGGTCAGTACCGCCCGCATGGGCGCCCAGCTCGAGTCGATCATCAATCAAGCGCATGACACCTGGTCGGTCAAACCACTTACCCGGCAGGCCCTCGCCGAGAAGCCGCTACTGCTGATCGGCACGCTGACGCCCGTGACCGTCGAGCGTTCGGTCGACAAGGTCCCGGACGCGTTCCGGGTCTGGCTCACGCTGATTGACCTGCGCACCGGCAAGGTGGTAGCCAAGCAGATCGACCGCGCCACGGTCGACTCGGTCAATCCGGAACCCCTCCCCTTCTACCGCGACAGCCCTACCTGGCACAAGGATAAGACCGTGTCCGGCTACATCAATTCGTGCCAGGTCAACACCAAGATCGGCGACCCTGCGGACCCCGATTACCTTGCCCGCCTCCCAGGTGCTGCGGTCGTCAACGAAGCCATTATTGCCTACGGCGAGGGGAAAATCCCGCTCGCCAACACGCTCTACAAGGAGGCCGAATCCCTGGCCGAGCCGGGCGACCTGCGGGTGTTGAACGGCCTTTATTTGACCAGCTGGCAGCTGGGCCAGCGCGAGGCTGCCCGGGAAGCGTTCGCCAAGCTGGTCGACTCCGGGCTCGAGGCCAAGCGCCTACCGGTCAAGATGCTGTTCCAGCCTGGCAAGACCACCTTCAATCAGGTCGGCGACCTGCCACAGCAGTACCAGATCTGGCTTAGCTCATTGGCCCAGGGAACCGGTAAAAAGGCCGCATGCGTCCGTATCGTCGGCCACACCAGCCGCACCGGCAGTGCGCGCGTCAACGAAAACCTGTCGCGCCAGCGCGCGGAGGCGGTGCAGCAGATGCTTGTCCAGCGCAATCGCAGCCTGAGCACGCGGTTGACGGCGGCGGGTGTCGGATCGAAAGAGGCGCTCGTGGGGCTGGGAACCGACGACCAGCGCGATGCGCTCGACCGGCGCGTCGAATTCAGGGTAGTGGACTGTATCTGAACCATGCTTGCGACGCTGCTTTGGCTTTGACTCAATTGCATGCGACATATGGAGAGCGCAATGATGGCGTTTTGGCAAAGAGGGATTGTCCGGATCCTGCACGTGCTGCTGGTGCTCGTGCTTGCCGGAGGCAGCCAGGTATCGTGGGCGACAGAGGCCACGCCTGACGCGACGAACGGGAGGTTCCTGTACCAAACGAAGGCGTATTCCGGATCGACGTGCATCAGCTGTCATGGTGGGACATCGACCTCATCGGGCATGACGGGCGGCAGCTACCAGCTGCGCTTCTTCAGCCCGACCAGCGCACCGGATTGGTGGGCCAACTCCTTATCGAACTTCCGCAATCGGCTAGTCCTGCAAGGAAGCGGACACCCGATGCACACGCTCGGGCAAGCCGCCAACTCAGGAGATTCCACTGCCCGGGACGAATCGGCCGACATCTACGCCTACTTGATTTCCGAGCGCAACCTGCGAAACCCTGTGATCGTCGCAGATGCCAAGATCACCAGTCCAGCCACCAAGGTCCTTGTCAACACTAACCTTACGTTCGACGGCAGCGCCAGTACCCCTGGCACCGGCGTGACCTACCAGTGGTCGGTGCGCAATCCAGGTAATGTAACCACGGTCTTGGACGCGAACGCGACGCAAAGCGTAAGCTTTCCGACTGCAGGGACATACCGCGTCACGCTCGTCGTGACCCCAACAGGCGGCACTGCTGATTCGGAATCGGTCGACATCACCGTATCTCCGCCGCCGAATGCCGTCATCACCTCGCCGACGTCCAAAGTGCTGATTGGCACCACCCTCACGATCAGCGGCAACAATAGCACCCCTGCCGGCGACATCACCTACCAGTGGTCGGTGCGCGATCCGGCCAACGCCACGACGAACTTGGGAACAAGCTCCGCCCAGGCCGTGACTTTCTCAACGGTGGGGACCTATCGCATCAGCCTTGCGGTGAAGCCGACTGGTCTCTCCGCCACCGATACCGAGTTCGTCGACATCACCGTGGTTGCGCCGCCGCAAGCGGTCATCAGCAGCCCAGCCACCAGCGTCGTGGCCGGTACTACCCTCACGATCAGCGGTAGCGCGAGCACACCGTCCGGCGGTCTCGCTTATCAATGGTCGATACGCCGCCCGGACAATACCACCGTGGCAGGGGGAACGGCTGCGACCCAGGATGTGACCTTCTCGGCTGTGGGCATGTACCGGATCACGCTCGCCGTTCAACCAACCGGCATCAGCGCGACCGACTCGACGTTCATCGACGTCGCAGTCACTGCCGCTACCCAGGCGAACATCGCTGCCCCTGCCACCAGCGTGGTCGCCGGCACCACACTGACGCTCGACGGCAGTGGCAGCACACCATCGACCGGCCTCAGCTACCAGTGGTCTGTGCGCAATCCGGCCGGCGCCACTTCCGTGGCAGGCACGGCGGCGACCCAGAACGTCACATTCTCGACAGCGGGAACGTATCGTGTGACGCTCACCGTCACCCCGACCGCGGGGGGAGCGCCCGCATCCGCATCCGTCGACATCAACGTCAGCGCCCCCCCTCCGGTCGTCGCGCAGGCGATCATCACCAGCCCCCCCACGAGCGTCGTGGTCGGCACTACCCTCACATTGAGTGGTACGACAAGCACCCCGGCCAACCAGGTCACCTACCAGTGGTCGGTACGTAATCCGGCCAACGTGACGACCACCGGCGGCACCGCCGCCACGCAAAACGTCACCTTCGCGACAGTTGGCACCTATCGCGTCACGCTGGCCGTGCAGCCGACGGCCGGCGGCAACGTCTCCACGACCTTCGCCGACATCGAGGTAACCCCGACCCCGGTGGTCCCCGCCCCGATCTACTCGCCGTCCGGCTTCGACGCCCTGGTACGGTTCGCCGCGGCCGCCAACAGCTCGCAGACGCTGTGCCCCACGATCCAGAACAGCGGCACGGCGCCCCTGACGCTCAGCGTCGCGGCGGTCCAGGCCGGCGGCAGCAGCGCCGACTTCTCGAACTATTTCGAATTGGGCGACAGCACCAGCTGCCCCGCGACGCCCCGCGCCTGCCTCACGAATGCGGCCGGCAGCCCGGTTTCCGGCACGACGACCCTGCAGCCGGCCTCCGATTCCGCCTGCACCCTGGCGCTGCGCTTCAACCCGGCCAAGCTCGGCGCGGCCGGCGGCATCGGCGTCCGGACCGCCACTTTGCGCGTCACCCACAACGCCCCATCGGGTACCGTGGTCGACGTCCCCATGAGCGGCAACGTGACGGCCGCGCCGCAGCCGGCCATCGGGCTGTTCACGAACCCCGGCGCGGACGCTAGCGGCCACGTGTCGCCGCCGGCCTTCGCCTCGCAGCCCGTCAGCTCGGCCAGCGCCCAGTGGAACGAGTTCCAGGTCTTCAACAGCGGGGATGCCGATGGCCTCGACCTTACCGAGCTTGCCAACAGCAATGCCCAGGAATTCGCGCTCACAGAGAACTGCGTGAACGCATCCCCGCTGGCACGGCTGAGCGCCGGTACCGAGCCAAGCTGCACGGTCGGCTTGCGCTTCACGCCCGGTGCCGTCGGCCAACGCTGCACCACGATCACGATCCGCGCCGCGGTGAGCAGCAATGGCGCGCAGAGCCGCCAGGTCTGCGGCACCGGCGTCGCGGCGCCCAGCGCCACGCTCGCCCTGTCGGCCGACGCCATCGACTTCGGCCGCCGGTTCATCAGCGCCTCCTATCCGCCGCGTCCGCTGGTGATCAGCAACGGTGTCGGCGCCACAGACAACCTGCAGATCAATGACGTGCGCCTGAGCGGTACAGGCTTCGCATTGCTGCCAGATTCCGGCAGCTCGCAGACGCCATGCGCCGGACGGACGCTGGCCCCTGGCGCCAGCTGCACCGTGCAGGTTCAGTTCACCCCCGATCCGACCCGGCCGGAGACGCCGTACAGCGCTTCGATCCAGATCGACAGCAACGACCGTAGCACGCCCCGGCGCACCGTCACCCTGGCGGCGGTCGCCGGCACGGTGGCGACGCCGCCAGTCCTGCAGACGCCGGGCACGCCGGCGCAGATCGAGTTCACCAGCGTCGTCATGGCCGGCCAGCAGTCCCAGCAACCCCTGTCGGTCCCCCTGCGCAACGCCGGCCCGGGCGCGGCCACCATCGAGACGATCCGCATGGTGGGCGCGGACGCCTCCAGCTTCAGCGCGAGCGGTTGCCAGGCCACCCTGCAGGAAGGCGATTCCTGCACCATCAGCGTGCGCTTCGTCCCGGGCAGCGGCGGCCTCAAGCGTGCCCAGCTGGAGGTCCTTTCCTCACGCAGCGTGGCGCCTCCGCTGATCACGGTGACCGGACGCGGCGTCGGCGGCTCCTCGGCCTTCCTCGCCGCCTCGGCCGCCAACCTCGCAATGGGCTCGGTGCGCGTCGGCGCACGCTCGGAGCCAGCCGAGGTGCGGCTCTCCAGTGGCGGCGACGGGGTGGTGCAGGTGACCGCGATCGAAGCCGGCGGTCCCTTCACCGTGCAGCCGAAGACCTGTCCCGCCCCTCCGTTCACGCTGCCGCGCGGCGGCGACTGCACGGTGACCGTCACCTTCACGCCCACCAATGCCGACGTAGCTACGGCTTCCCTGCGCGTCAGCACCGACGCCGGCGCCGTGACGGTACCGCTGACAGGCAGCGGCGCGCAGAGCGCCGAGGTTTCCAGCGGCGGCTGCTCGCTGGTCTCCGGCGACGCCCCATTCGATCCGACGCTGTTGACCCTGGTCGGTATGGCATTTGCCGCCCTGCTCTACCGGCATCGCGCGCGCGCAGCGCGCCGGCGTCAGCCGTGAAGAACGGCGCGTCACGGACGGCGGCGCCGGCCGCGGCGGGCATGCCGCTCGCTGCGGCGGGCCTGCTCGCGGCAGGGCTGGGGCTCGCAGCAGCCGGCCAGGACGTCCAGCACTTGGCGGTCCTGCTGGTGCTGTCGCCCCTGCTCGAGGAAACGGTGTTCCGCGCCGGCGTACAGGAAGTCCTGCGGCGCCGCTGGCCGGCCGCGCCCCGGCTAGCCATCGCCGGGACTGCGCTGGCCTTCGGGGCCGCCCATGCCCTGGTGCGCGCCGACGCCGCCGCGTTCGCCGTCGCGCTGCCGGCCCTGCTGATCGGGGCCGTGTACCAGCGCACCGGCCGGCTGCGCTATTGCATCGCGCTGCATGCCGCCATGAATGCCGCCTGGATGGGCTACACGGCCGCAGTTTCGTGGTTCCCAGGTATCCGCTAGCAGTGCCCGGTCAAACAAGTATTCGACAGAGAGGATCGTTCATGATGCACACACTCAGGTTTCGGCGCTGCGTGGTCCCAGGCCTGCTCGCCCTCGTCTCGATGGGTGCCCACGCGCAGGCGGACTACGCCTTCAATGGCGTGCTGGACTTCTCGTATGGGCGTTTCGAGCCGAGTGGAGCCATCCGGGAACACCGCTTCAACAGCAATTCGCTGAGCGCGAGTTTCGTCGGCGTAACGGCCAAGTATGGGCTGGAGAACGGCTGGACGCCCGGCGTGACGCTCGAAACCTTCTTGCGCTTCCAGGACCTGAGCACCGGGCGCAACCGCAACGATCCCCACCTGTCACGCAACGCCTTCCTCTTCTTGACGAACAACAAATACGGCACGCTGCGGGTCGGACGCCTGCAGACCTTCCTGTTCGATACCACCGCGCGCTTCAACGCCCTCGGCAACTCGCCGGTGTTCTCTCCCGCGATCCGCCATATCTTCGGCTCCGGCAACCTGGAGGGCGTGCAGGGCGACTTCTACTGGAACCGGGCCGTCAGCTACAGCACTCCCAGCCTCGGCGGCGTCACCGGCAACCTGATGTACAGCCAGGGCCCGAGCGAAGCGCGCGGCGACCGCTCCGCGGTCAGCGTGATCCTGTCGCGGGGACTGTTCGGCGCCACGCTCTCGGCCCAGCGGGTGCACCGCAACGACGGCATCGCCGATCCGGTCATCGAGAATACCTGGCAGGCCGGCGCATCCTACAACTTCGGGACCGTCAAGGTCTTCGGCCTGCATACCCAGACCCGCGACCGCGGGCTCGACGTGCGCAGCAAGCTGAATACAGCCGGCGTGACGGTCGCCATCGGACCGGGCACGCTGCAGACGCAGGTCGGACGCGCCAAGGCGGTCGGCCCGGCGGTCGACCGCAAGCATACTTCGGTCAGTGCGGCCTATGTCTACCCGTACGACAGCAGGACCGATATCTACGTGGCCGGCATGGACGACCGGGTGCGGGGCCAGACCAAGGGCATCTCCGCCGCCGCCGGCGTGCGCTTCCGGTTTTGAACCTGGCAGGCCTTGCGCTGGGTGTGCCCGACGTGACCGATCCCAAGAAAACAGCGGCCGACACCCATGCGCCCACCAGGCCCAATCCCGACGCCGGCGAGGGCCCCTCGGCAACCGGGCAGGAATGGGACGAGCGCGCCCTGCCCCTCGGCAGCCGGGTCGGCGAATTCGAGATTACCGGCATCATAGGCAAGGGAGGCTTCGGCATCGTCTACCTGGCCTGGGACCACTCGCTGGAACGGGTCGTGGCGCTCAAGGAATACATGCCGACCTCCTTCGCCTCGCGCAGGAACCGGACCGAGGTCAGCCCGCTGTCGGAGCGGCATCGCGAAACCTTCCAGGTGGGCCTGAACAGTTTCGTCAACGAGGCGAGGCTGCTGGCGCGCTTCCATAGTCCTTCGCTGGTCGAGGTCTACCGGTTTTGGGAATCCAACGGGACGGCCTATATGGCCATGCCGTACTACCGGGGACGGACGCTCGGGGAAACCGTCAGGTCGCTGCCCGGACCGCCGAGCGAAACCTGGCTCAAGGATCTCTTGATGCCGCTGACGGATGCGCTCCTGGTCCTGCACGCAGTGCAGTGTTATCACCGCGACGTGGCGCCGGACAACATCCTGATCCTGAGCGACTCCGGCGCCCCTATCCTGCTCGACTTCGGCGCCGCCCGCCGCGTGATCGCGGGCCAGGCGCACGCGCTGACCGTCATCCTGAAAGGCGGCTACGCACCGATCGAGCAATACGGCGAGTTCCCGGGCATGCAGCAAGGGCCGTGGACCGATGTCTATGCGCTCGCCTCGGTGGTGTACTGGGCAATCACCGGCGAGACCCCGCCGCAGGCAACGGGCCGCATGATCCGCGACAGCTACGTTCCGCTTGCGGAGCGTGCGCCGCCCGACTACAGCCAGGGCTTCATCGCCGCGATCGACCGGGCGCTGGCCGTGATGCCGGACGCCCGGACGGCATCGATCGAGGTCTTCCGTCGCGAACTCGGGCTGCTACCGGCCACCGAACGCAGGCCGCCACCTACGAAGTGGTCGGACGACGAGGCCACCGTGGTGGTGGCGAAACCCGGCCAGCGCGAGATGCAGGTGCCCGCGATGACGGCGGACATGCCCCTCCCGCATGCGCCCGCTGCCGGTTCCGGCGAGCTGACCAGGCTCGCGCCCGAGCCAGCCCGCCGGCGCTCGTTGCCCATGGCGGCCATCCTCGGCGCCGCGGCGCTCGTGGTCGCCGCCGGGGCCGGAATCTGGCTGTTCAAGGAAGGAAAGGATGCACCACCGGCCGCAGCGCCGACCGTACATGCGGACACCACCCCGCCTTCGCCCGTGCCGGCAGCTCCTGCGCCTGCGCCTGTGGAAACAAGGCCGGCATCCGTTCCCCAGAGCGCCGCCGAAGCACTCGACCTGATCCTGGCGAGGAAAGCCGCCGGCATCGGCGTCGAGGTCGACCCGGCCAGGTCAAGGCTGCAAGCCGGCAGGGCTGCCCAGTCGCTCAGGTATACCGCGAGCCAGCCGGGCCACCTCTATCTCATTGGCCTGCGTTCCAGCCCGGATGAAGCGCTCGAGATCATCTCGCCCCGTCCAGGGACAGCGCCTGTCCGAGCCGGGAAGAACGGCAAACTGGACCTTCCGGGCGGCGCCCTGACGCCCGGGACATGGAAGTTCGTGCTCGTTGTGGCGCGCGAGGCCATCGACCTGCGGGCCTATGGATGGGTTGTCGAGGACAATGCCTGGAAACGCCGCTTCGGAACGGGTCCGGCGTCCGATCCCCCCGCACTCCCATGGGAACTGCCGGCATGTGCGCCGACGGACCCGCCATGCGAAGCGTCCTACGGAGCCGCCGCCTTCGGGATGGACGTCGCCGCACCGCCGGCTGCCGAGACCAAGCCTGCCGCCGCCGAGAGGGCAAAGCCTGGCCGCAAGACTGAGGAGCCAGCGCGGGCGACGCACTCGGAGACGGCCCGCGCCAAACCGGAGGCCGGCAGCAAGGCGGTCGATCCGGAATGCGAGAAAATCCTGGTGCGCCTATCGCTCGGTGAATCGGACCCGCAACTGATCGATCGGATGAAGACCTTGAAGTGCAACTAAGGGCCCAGCAGGAGAAATGCATGGACAGGCATACCGCAGCCAATTATCCCTTGCTTCCAACGATTACCAGGCACGCTTCCGTGCACTCACTCGAAGCCGCCGCCGTTCCCTACCTGATCGAGACCTGGCTGGACGTCTATTGGGGCCGCGTACAGTCGAGCGATGTGGTCGAGACCGGACAGGCCGGGTGCCACTATCTGTTCGATGTCGCGCACGGGCGCCTGATTGCCGCGTGGGCGACCAGTACCGGACAGCATCACGACAAGCGCGATGCGGCACGCATGCGCAGCCATCCGCTGGGCTTCGGCAAGCGCTATCACCGCGGCCATGCGATTCCCCACTCGGGAGGCGGGCCCACCGACATCAACCTCGTTCCCCAGCTCGGATCGTTGAATGTCGGCCACTTCCGTGCTCTGGAGCGGCAATTCGTTGCGCAGCCCGGCTCCTTGTACTTCACCCACTGGCTCTATGAGGACCTGAGCCAGAAGCCGGCAGCGGTGGAACAAGGCCTGCTGGTGGCGGGTCACGCGCCGGACGTCATGGTCTTTCGCAACTGAGCTGGTGCTCGGCGGCCGTGGTATCACTCAGCGGGTATCGATGCTGGCCCCGGCCCTCGCCTTCCCTAGCGGTCGAAGGCCGCGAGGCGGATCGGCGGCTCGGTTTCGTGGTGAACACGCAAAAAGGCCCGTTACTGATTTCAGTAACGGGCCGACTGGCGTTCAAGGTCGGCGGCTTGCTATCGTGTTTTCACTGCCTGGTCAGCGCGACGTGGATGCGAACTTCGCCCGCACCGCGTGCAGTTTCCGGTAGCTGTCGATCAGGCGATGGTGCCGGTCGAGGCCTTCCAGCTTCATGCTGGTCGGGGTCAAGCCGTGGAAGCGCACGCTGCCGTCCACCGAGCCCAGTACCGCATCCATGCGCGGATTGCCGTACATGCGGCGGAAATTGACCACGTAGTCGTCCAGTTCCAGTTCGTCATCGAGCACGACCGACAGCACCGCGTCCATCGCCTGGTAGAACAGGCGGCGCTCGACGGTATTGTCGTTGTACTGGAGGAAGGCGCCGACCAGCTCGTGGGCCGCCTCGAACTCCCGCAGGGCGAGGTTGATCAGCAATTTCAGCTCGAGCACCGTCAGCTGGCCCCAATCGGTGTTTTCGTCGAACTCGATGCCGATCAGGGTCGCGATGTCGGAATACTCGTCCAGCTCATTGTTTTCCAGGCGATCGAGCAGCGCCGCCAGGCTGTCCTCATCCAGGCGATGCAGATTGAGGATGTCTTCGCGGAACAACAGCGACTTGTTGGTGTTATCCCAGACCAGGTCTTCCACCGGATAGATTTCGGAATACCCCGGCACCAGGATCCGGCAGGCGACCGAACCGAGCTGGTCATACTCCGCCATGTAGACCTGCTTGCCCATGTCTTCGAGAATGCCGAGCAGGGTCGCGGCTTCCTCGGCATTGGAATTCTTGCCCTCCGCGGTGAAATCCCACTCGACGAACTCGGCATCCGCCTTGGCGCTGAAGAAGCGCCACGACACCACGCCGCTCGAATCTATAAAGTGCTCGACGAAATTATTCGGCTCGGTCACGGCATGGCTGGCGAAGGTGGGCGGCGGCAGGTCGTTCAAGCCTTCGAAACTACGTCCCTGCAGCAATTCGGTCAGGCTCCGTTCCAGCGCCACTTCGAAACTCGGGTGCGCGCCGAACGAGGCGAAGACACCGCCGGTGCGCGGGTTCATCAGGGTGACGCACATCACCGGATAGGTCCCGCCCAGCGAGGCGTCCTTGACCAGTACCGGGAAGCCCTGCTCTTCCAGCCCCTTGATGCCGGCCACGATGCGCGGGTACTTGTCCAGCACTTCCTGCGGCACGTCCGGCAAGGCCAGCTCGCCTTCCAGGATCTCGCGCTTGACCGCGCGCTCGAATATCTCCGACAAGCACTGTACCTGTGCCTCGGCCAGCGTATTACCGGCACTCATGCCGTTACTGGCGTACAGGTTTTCGACCAGGTTGGACGGGAAATACACCACCTCGCCATCCGAATGGCGCACGAAGGGCAGCGAAACGATGCCGCGCTCCACATTGCCGGAGTTGGTGTCGATCAGGTGCGAGGCGCGCAATTCACCATCTGGATCATAGATCTCCACGCAATACTCGTCGAGAATCCCCGCCGGCAGCGCATCGTCGGGGCCGGGCTGGAACCAGCGCTCGTTCGGGTAATGGACAAAGTCCGCATTGGCGATGTCCTCGCCCCAGTAGGCGCCGGCATAGAAGTGGTTGCAATTCAGGCGTTCGATGTACTCGCCCAGGGCCGATGCCAGCGCGCTTTCCTTGGTCGATCCCTTGCCGTTGGTGAAGCACATCGGCGAGTGCGCATCGCGGATATGCAGCGACCACACGTTGGGAACGATATTGCGCCACGAAGCGATCTCGATCTTGATGCCCCAGCTTGCCAGCATGCTGGACATGTTGGCGATGGTCTGTTCCAGCGGCAGGTCCTTGCCGGGAATATAGGTGCGCGATTCGGCGCCCGGCTGCAAGCTCAGCAAGGCCTGGGCATCCGCGTCCAGGTTGTCCACCTCTTCGATGACGAACTCGGGTCCTTCCTGCACCACTTTCTTCACGGTGCAGCGCTCGATCGAGCGCAGGATGCCCTGGCGGTCCTTGTCGGAGATATCCGTTGGCAGCTCGACCTGGATCTTGAAGATCTGCTTGTAGCGGTTTTCCGGGTCGACGATGTTGTTTTGCGAGAGGCGGATATTTTCCGTCGGGATATCGCGCGTATTGCAGTACAACTTCACGAAGTAAGCCGCGCACAAGGCCGACGAAGCCAGGAAATAATCGAAGGGACCGGGCGCCGAACCGTCGCCTTTGTAGCGAATAGGCTGGTCGGCAATGACCGTGAAGTCGTCGAATTTGGCTTCAAGACGCAGCTTGTCGAGGAAGTTGACCTTAATTTCCATGGGGAATCCCGAATCTATATTCAAAATATAAAGCCCTGTCGGAACAGGGCTCTATGTGTGCATCAGTTACAGCTAGAACTATCTAGGCGGGGGCGTTAGGCGCCGATCCGGTGACGAACGGAGGAACTGACGATTGCATATGGTGCGCGCGCACGATGCCGCGCGCCAGCACTGTATCACGGACTGGCCCTTCGATGGCGGCAATCGCCTTCCTGCTGTGGTGCAAACGAGAACGCCTCTAAGCGAGATTCGATGCTGGCGACCGGCCCTCTCCTGCCGGTCCGATCGAAGGCCGCGACGCGGATCGTGCCGCGCTCCGCGATCGGCCCCGTCACCGGCGTGCTCGCCGCGGTCGGCTCGCTGCCGTCGCTGGTATAGCGCAGCATCATCCCCGGCAACACGTGGTTCGCGAGGACCTTGCCGCTGTCGAGCACCAACCCCGGTGGAGCAATGCGGTAAGCCAGAACGCCCCCTTCCAGGTCGAGACGCGGCAGTACCCGCTGGCCAAGTGCGTTGACGAAGCCCGACCATGCGCTGCGGTGCAGGACCGCCGCCTTGACCGGATCGGCGGCGCCAGCCCATTCCGGATCGGCCGCCCAGGCACGCTCGGCCAGGGCCGCAAGGCGCGGCATCACCAGGTAATCGATGCGGGCGGGATCGCGCGCCGTCTCCGAGAACAGGTTGGCCTGGATGCCGCGCACACGGCGCTTGCCGTAGTCGGTCAGGCGGTCCTTCCCGACCCGTGCAGCCTCCGGCGCATCCTTCATGATGTCGAAGGGGATGAAGTCGTACACCGTGTCCAGTTCGACGTAGCCGCCCCAGTTGACGCCGTGCTCTTCGGGGTTGGCATTGCGCGCCATGTCGAAGTACATGCGGGTCACCGGCGTGAGCACGATGTCGTAGCCGGCGTTGGCCAGGCGGTAGGCCAGGTCTTCGGCGCCCACCGTGTTGTTCCATACGTAGGCGATGAAACCGTTGCGGGTAAAGCGGGGATTCGGGATCAGCTTCGATCCGCCATCGAGGGTCGTCTTGCGCGCGGCCAGTTCTTCCCAGCCCGAAGTGACCATGCCATGCTTGCGCACGATGGCGTCGACGCGATCATAAAAGTAGTCCCAGAGGTCGGCGCTGGTCTCGAGCCCGTGCCTGCGCATCATGGCATGGCTGGCGGGCGACTGTTCCCAGGCCCCGTTGGCCAGCTCGTCGCCGCCCATGTGGATGGTCTTCAAGGGCGCGCCGGCCTCGCGGTGCAGGGCCGCGATCTCCTTCACCACGCGCTCGATAAAGGTGTAGCTGGACTCGAGGCCCGGGTTGATCACATTGTCGTTGAACAGCTGGGCCGACACATACTCGGAGCGGTCATCCAGGTCGTTGAGCAGGTAGCGCGCGGCGTCGCGGCTGCCGGCCGCCTTCAGGCGTCGATAGCGCGCCTCCATCGCCTGCACGGCGGCGCGCGCGTGGCCCGGCATCTCGATCTCGGGAATCACCTCGATGTGGCGCGCCTGCGCATAGCGCACGATTTCCATGTAGTCCTCGCGGGTGTAATGGCCGCTGCCGTGGGGGTCGCGCGGATCGGGGCCGGAGCCATAGGCAGGATCCAGGCGCACGCCGGGCTTGGCGCTGTGGCCGCGCACGGCGCCGATCGTGGTCAGTTCCGGCAGGCCTGCGATCTCGATGCGCCAGCCCTCGTCGTCGGTCAGGTGGAAATGGAATTTGTTCAGCTTGAAGCGCGCCATCAGGTCGAGCCACTTGAACACCGTTTCCTTGCCGTGGAAATTGCGCGCCACGTCCAGCATGAAGCCCCGGTAGCCGAAGCGCGGTGCGTCGACGATCGTCAGCTCGGGCAAGTCCGGCGCCACGGCGCCGGGCAGCGGCATCAGGTCGCGCAGGGTCTGCAACCCGTAAGCAACGCCGGCTGCGCTGTTGCCGACGATGTCGATGCCGCCCGAGGTGCTGATCGCCAGGCGGTAGGCCTCGAGCGAGGCCTGGCCTTCGACCGCTCCCACGCGCAGGCGCAGCTGCGGCCCACCGCCGGCAGCCAGCGTCGCAGGGAACAGCGAGCGCGCCAGCGCGGCCTCGCTGGCCAGCGCCGCCGAGGCGTTGATGGTGGGACGGCCCGCCAATGGCAGCCGGCCGGCGCCGGGCTCCAGGCGCAGTGGCGTCGGCAGGACTGGCGGCAGCTTGGCCGCCGGCAGCAGCTCGGCACGCGCATTGCGCCAGTAAGTGTCTTCCGGCGTCACCTCCGAATGCGGGCTGCCGGTCTTGCCGCGCTGGGCAGGCTCGGTCAACGTGGCGACCGTGTACGGTAGCGGTACGCCGGCATCCGGCACGGCGTCGTACACGAGGTAGGGTCCGCTCGGCGATCGCGACGGCATGAACACCGCATCGCGGTGGCGGTAGGCGAATTCCAGGGTCTGTCCCGGCGCCAGGCCCTTGAACTCCGCGGCAGGGCGCAGGCGGAACAGGCCGCCGGCCACCTGCTCCAGCACCAGCCCGTTCGACCGGACGCCGACCGGCATGCGGTCGATGCCGGTGAAGTACAGCGACCAGCCGGCCGCCGGAAGGGGCTGGCGGTCGCTATTGGTGAGGATGAAGCGCGCCGGGCTGCCGCCCTGCGGCAGTTGCTGGTCCGCCGGCTTGCGTTGCATTTCCCAGCGCAGTTGCATGCGGGCGCCGTTGGCCGGGGATACGACAGCCGGGACGGCCGGTTCCGCCAGGTCAGCCAAAGCCGCCGGCGCTGCCAGCAAGGCCAGCGCGATCGCAGCGCCACCAGTCCACATCTTCTTGCTCACGTGTTTCCCCCTGCCTTTACTCTGCCACCTGCCGCCCCACCGGACCACCCGAGCGGGCGAACAAGCGCTCGATCTCTTCCAAGGACTTGCCCTTGGTCTCGGGCAGGAAGAAGGCCGCCGTAATGAAATACACGGCGGTGCATCCGGCCCAGAACAGGAACATCATGTGGAAGCCGTAGTTGCCGACAATCGGCAGGAAGGCGCCGGCGATCAAGGTGCCGGTGCCCTGGTTGATCAGGAGCGCCACGCCCATCCCGACCGAACGGATTCGTGTCGGCATCAGTTCGGACAGCGCCAGCCAGACGCACACGCCCGGACCGATCGAATACGCGGCGATAAAGCCGGCGATGCAGAGCGCCGCCAGCAGGCCGCTGTCCTTGTCCGGGATCGGTCCGACGCTGGCGCGCACGATCTCGAGCGGGGCGCCATTGTCGGAGCGGATGGCGATGCGCTGGGCCATGTGGACGCGGCGGGCGGCGTCGATGGCCGCGCGCGCTTCCGGCGCCAGGCTTGCGATCAGCTGCTGCGCAGCTTCCGGCACCTCCTCGGCGCGCCCGCTCCACGCGGCCTGCGCCTGGGCCAGCAGCGCACGCTGATCGTCCGGCAGCGTGCGCACCAGCGCCTGCTCGCGCGCCAGCACGGCCTGCGCCTCTGGCGTCGGGGTGTAGGCTTCGGCCACCTGCTCCTTGTCGCCGTACTGGTACAGGACAGTCAGTTGCACCGGCCCGGCTGCGGACTGGGCGAAGCGGGCATCCAGCAGATTCAGGTCGAGCGCATTGCCGCGGACCAGCGCTGCCACCTCGGTGCGCACGTCGACGCGCTGCGATTCGAAGCGGTGGAACAGCAGCGCAAGCAGGCAGAGCGAAACCATGATGCCGGCGGTGCCGATCTTCAGCAGGAACACCCTGCCCTTGCGCTCGACCAGCATGATGGCGGCGACCGTCATCACCGAATTCAGAATCTTGATCGCCGTGCCATAGCTGGCCGTGCTCACCGGATCGAGCCCGGCGTGCTGCAGGATGGTCGACATGAATTGCAGCACCGAGTTGATGCCGGTGACCTGGGTGCAGCCCAGGATCACGCAGGCCAGCACGAAGGGCAGCACATAGCGCCGCTCGGTCAGCATCTCCGCCAGCGCCGCTCCGCGGCTCAGCTTGGGACGCGCCCTCTCCTCGGCCAGCGCGGCGCCGATCTCGGCTACCTCGGCTTCGCATTGCGCCGCCGGGCGCAGGCGCGCCAGCACGCCCGCGGCTTGCTCGGCACGTCCCTTGCGCATCAGCCAGCGCGGCGATTCGCTCACGAACAGGCAACCGAGCAGGAACAAGGCGCCCGGATACAGCACCGTCAGGAACATGCCGCGCCAGGCGGTGTCGGCCGCGGCGGTGCTTGCTGCGGTATCGCTGCCGGCGGCCTGGATCGCCAGTTCGGCGTTGCTCAGGTAATAGTTGCCGATGAAGGCGGCCAGCACGATGCCGACCGTGAGCGCGAACTGGAACAAGGCAGTGCCGCGTCCGCGGAGGTTGGCGGGCAGGCATTCGGCCAGGTAAAGCGGCACCACGACGGCGATCACCCCGCCGCTCAGGCCCTGCAGCAGGCGCCCCAGCAGCAAGGGGACGAAGGACTGCGACAGGTAGATCACGGCGACGCTGCCGACGAACAGCAGCGCACTGACGATCATCATCGGCCGGCGGCCCAGCCAGTCGGCCAGCATGCCAGCCACGACCGAGCCAAGGATCGAACCGGCCATCACGGCCGCCACTACGAGCGACAACTGTCCTTCGGTGAGACTTGTGGCGCGGTGCAGGTAGGGTAAGGCGGGATCGATGATGCCGATATCGATCCCGTACAGGAGTCCGCCCAGGCCGCAGATCGCGGTCAGGAACAGCAGGTGGATGCGTTGCTGGTTGTGTGTCGACATTGCTCGTCTCGGAAGCGCAGGTTGGCCGTCATCTGGGCCGGGATGATCGGCTCGTATCTTAATCGCAATAGTCAGCCTGGAGACGGTTTTGCCTTTCCGGAGGCGCAGTTTCGTGGAGGGCGCGCAAACGGCCCTCACCTGTCCTCATGAAATCGATCATCGGCAGTGGTAGGACAAGGATTCCTGGCGCCTGCACGAACTATTACAAATGCTTGCGTTTGAAACGATTTCTCACTTTCTCGTGCGCGGCCTTGCCTTTAGTCTTATGGGCTCGACAGTTGCCGGCGCTTGTTGCGGCTGGAATGCGGCCACGGCGCCGCACGCCGGCAGTCATCTTTTCCAAACGGAGTGTTCCTTGTCCGAATCAATATTTTCCCAACCGACAACGGTCATCAAGGTGATCGGTGTGGGCGGCGCAGGCGGCAATGCCGTCAGCCACATGGCGTCGGCTGGACTGGCCGACTTCGAATTCATCTGCGCCAACACCGATGCCCAGGCGCTGTCGAACACCAAGACCGAAAAGCGCATCCAGCTCGGCGAGGGCGGCCTTGGCGCCGGCAGCGATCCGGTCGTCGGACGCGAAAGCGCGCTGCGCGAGCGCGCCGCCATCGCCGATGCGCTCAAGGGCGCCGACATGGTCTTCCTCACCGCCGGCATGGGCGGCGGCACCGGTACCGGTGCGGCGCCGGTGGTCGCCGAAGTGGCGCGCGAGCTCGGCATCCTGACCGTCGGCATCGTGTCGAAACCCTTCGAGTTCGAAGGACCGCGGCGCATGCGCGTTGCCGAAGAAGGCATCGCGGCCCTGGCGCGCTGCGTGGATTCGCTGGTCATCGTCCTCAACAGCCGTCTCGAGGAAGTGCTGGGCGAAGACATCACGCAAAAGCGCGCGTTCGCCGCCGCCGACGAGGTATTGAGCAAGGCGGTCACCGGCATCGCGGAAATCATCACCGTGCCCGGCATGGTCAACGTCGATTTCGAGGACGTGCGCACCGTGACGCGCCAGACCGGCATGGCGATGATGGGGTCGGCCCAGCACGCCGGCGAGGACCGCGCGGTCAAGGCGGCCGAGGAGGCGATCGCCTGTCCGCTGCTCGACGGCTCCAACCTGCGCGCCGCGCGCGGGGTCCTGGTCAACATCGCCGCTTCCGAAGAGACCCTCCGGCTGCGCGAAACCAAGCTGGTGATGAACACGATCTGCGCACAGACCAGCGACGAGGCCATCATCAAGTTCGGCGCGGTGTTCGACGACAGCCTGGGCGACGCCATGCGCGTCACGGTGGTGGCCACCGGCCTGAACCGCCCCAGCGACTTTGGCGTCGGAAGGCGAACGCCGGGGACGCGCGCCGCGGCGCACGTGCAGCCCATCCTGCGCCAGGGTGGCGCTGCGGGCTTGCTCAGGCCAGCGCCGGCCCAAGCTCCGCCTCAGGGCTGAGCGCCAAGGTCCTGCTTTGCAGCGAGCACGCGTGCGAGGGCCGTCTCGGGGTCCAGGCCGGCCATCATCTGGTTGATGATCTCCTGCTTGTCCTCGGCGTTCAAGCTTTCGCAGGCGGACCGGTGCGAGCAGAAGTAAGCGTACCAGGCCACGTCCGCCGGCCGTTCCTTGCGCGGCTTGAACCGGGCCGGCACCCTGGCGCGCATTGTATCCACGTAGGCTGCCAGTTGCGTATCGGCCGCGCTCCAATCGAAGCCGGCGACGGCGCGCCGGTCGGCTTCCCAGTCGCCCTGGTAGCCAAGCCGGGGCCGCAGTATCTCCTTGCTCACCGCAAGGCATGCCAGATTGGGATAGCCGTGCTGGGCGCAGAAGGCTTCCACGAACAGCAGCTTGGGGCCGATGCCCACCGTTACCGCGCGGCCGAGGACCTCGTCCTTCGGATGCAGGGAACGCGCCAGCGTAAGCAGGTCGCCGTAGGTGATCGGCATGCCGCGCAGGGCGGCCGCCTGACGAACCAGGGCTTCGGCCAGGCGCGCGCCTATCTCGATGTCGTTGAAGGTGAAGGGAATCATATGGCGAACTCCGCGGCACATAAAAACGCCGCCGACCGTTCGCGGAGAACGATCGGCGGCTTGCCTGATTTTCTGTACAAATCAGTTAGCTGTTTTACTCAAGTCATTCCCACTCGATCGTCGCCGGCGGCTTGCCCGAAATGTCGTACACCACGCGGTTGATGCCGCGCACTTCATTGATGATACGGTTCGACACCTTGCCCAGCAGCGAGTGCGGCAGGTGCGCCCACTGCGCCGTCATGAAGTCCAGGGTCTGCACCGCGCGCAGCGCCACCACGTATTCGTAGGTACGGCCGTCGCCCATCACGCCCACCGACTTCACCGGCAGGAACACGGCGAAGGCCTGGCTGGTCGCTTCATACCAGTTCACCGGCGCCTTGCCCGCGTCGATACCCGGCACGTGCGGCACTTCGAACGGGGTGTTGCGCAGCTCTTCGATGAAGATGGCATCCGCTTCGCGCAGCAGGTCGGCGAACTCTTTCTTGACTTCGCCCAGGATGCGCACACCCAGGCCCGGACCCGGGAACGGGTGACGGTAGACCATGTCGTGCGGCAGGCCGAGCGCAACGCCCAGCTTGCGCACCTCGTCCTTGAAGAGCTCGCGCAGCGGCTCCAGCAGCTTCAGGTTCAGGGTCTCCGGCAGGCCGCCCACGTTGTGGTGGCTCTTGATGGTCTGGCCCTTCTTGCCCTTGCCAGCCGATTCGATCACGTCCGGATAGATGGTGCCCTGTGCCAGCCAGCGCGCGCTGGTCAGCTGCTTGGCCTGTTCCTGGAACACTTCCACGAACTCGCGGCCGATGATCTTGCGCTTCTGCTCAGGGTCGCTCACGCCGGCCAGGTGGCCCATGAACTGGGCTTCCGCGTCGATGCGCAGCACCTTCACGCCCAGGTTCTTGGCGAACATGTCCATGACCATCTTGCCTTCGTCCTTGCGCAGCAGGCCGTGGTCGACGAACACACAGGTCAGCTGGTCGCCAATGGCGCGGTGGATCAGGGCCGCCGCCACGCTCGAATCGACGCCGCCGGACAGGCCCAGGATCACCTCGTCGGTGCCGACCTGCTCACGGATCTTGGCGACGGCTTCGCCGATGTAGTCCGGCATGTTCCAGTCCGACTTGCAGCCGCAGATCTCGTGCACGAAGCGGCCGATGATGGCCTCGCCCTGCGTGGTGTGAGTCACTTCCGGGTGGAACTGCAGCGCGTAGAAGCGGCGCTCTTCGTCGGCCATGGCGGCGATCGGGCAGCTGTCGGTCGAACCCATCAGCTTGAAGCCCGGCGGCATGTCCAGCACCTTGTCGCCGTGGCTCATCCACACCTTCAGCATGCCGTGGCCTTCGCTTGTCACGAAGTCGTTGATGCCGTTCAGCAGGGCCGTATGGCCGCGGGCGCGCACTTCGGCGTAGCCGAATTCGCGCACCTTGCCGTTCTCGACCTTGCCGCCCAGCTGGGCCGCCATGGTCTGCATGCCGTAGCAGATGCCGAGCACCGGCACGCCGGCCTCGAAGGCGGCCTGCGGCGCGCGCGGCGAGTCGCCTTCCAGGGTGGAGTTATGGCTGCCCGAGAGGATGATGCCCGAGGCGCCGTAGTTGCGCACGAACTCGTCGCTGACGTCGTAGGGGAAGACTTCGGAGAACACGCCGGCATCGCGCACGCGGCGCGCGATCAGCTGGGTAACCTGGGAACCGAAGTCGAGAATGAGGATTTTGGAATGCATGGAATGCGTCTTGTAATAGGAATTCGGTGATACAAAGCCTGCAACGGGATGCAGGCGTCACGCGTGGACGGCACAGCCGTCCACCCTACGAAAAGCGGCGCCACAGCGCCGCCTCGTCAGCCGGTTACTCGGAACGGTAGTTCGGAGCTTCCTTGGTGATCTGCACGTCGTGCACGTGCGATTCGCGCATGCCCGCCGAGGTGATCTCGACGAACTCGGCGCGCTCGCGCAGTTCGTCGATGGTGGCGCAGCCGCAGTAGCCCATCGACTGGCGCACGCCGCCGATCAGCTGGAAGATGATCGCGAGCACGCTGCCCTTGTAAGCGACGCGGCCTTCGATGCCTTCCGGCACGAACTTGTCGGCCTTGGCCGAGGCTTCCTGGAAGTAGCGGTCGGCCGAACCTTCGGCCATCGCGCCCAGGCTTCCCATGCCGCGGTAGGATTTGTAGCTGCGGCCCTGGTACAGGATCACTTCGCCCGGCGCTTCCTCGGTGCCGGCGAACATGCTGCCCATCATGACGGTGTGCGCGCCCGCTGCCAGCGCCTTCGAGATGTCGCCCGAGAAGCGGATGCCGCCGTCGGCGATGCAAGGCACGCCGGTGCCCTTCAGGGCTTCGGCCACATTCGAGATCGCGGTGATCTGCGGCACGCCCACGCCGGCCACGATACGGGTGGTGCAGATCGAGCCAGGGCCGATGCCGACCTTGACCGCATCCGCGCCGTGCTCGACCAGCGCCTTGGCGGCCGCCGCGGTGGCGATGTTGCCGCCGATGACGTCAACGTGCGGATAGCGTTCCTTGATCCATTTCACGCGGTCCAGGATGCCTTGCGAGTGGCCGTGGGCGGTGTCGACCACCAGCACGTCCACGCCAGCCGCGACCAGCAGTTCGATGCGCTCCTCGTCGCGCTGGCCCACGCCCACGGCCGCGCCGACCAGCAGCTTGCCCTGCGAATCCTTCGATGCCAGCGGGTGCTCGTGCGACTTCTGGATGTCCTTCACGGTGATCAGGCCGCGCAGCTCGAAGTTGTCGTTGACCACCAGCACGCGCTCCAGGCGGTGCTTGTTCATCAGGCGCTTGGCTTCGGCGGTGTCCGCGTCCTCCTTGACGGTCACCAGCTTCTCGCGCGGGGTCATCTTGGCGCGCGCTTCCGCTTCCAGGTCCTCTTCGAAACGCAGGTCCCGGTTGGTGATGATGCCCACCACCTGGTTGCCCTCGACCACAGGGAAGCCGCTGATGCCGTGCTGTTGCGACAGCGCCAGCACTTCGCGGATCTTCATGGTCGGCGGGATCGTGATCGGGTCGCGCAGGACGCCTGCCTCGAAACGCTTGACGCGGGCTACTTCGCGGGCCTGGTCGGCCGGGCGCAGGTTCTTGTGGATGATGCCGATACCGCCTTCCTGGGCCATCGCGATCGCGAGACGCGATTCGGTGACGGTGTCCATGGCTGCCGACAGCAACGGAATGTTCAGCGTGATATTCCGGGTCAGCTTGGTGCGGAGGGAGGTTTGGGCCGGAAGAACGTTGGAGTAGGCCGGGACGAGCAGCACGTCATCGAAGGTGAGTGCTTTTTGGAGGAGACGCATAGTATTTCCTATAGGCGCAAAAGTGAATTATACAGAAAGCTGCAAATTTCGTCGCAGGGCAGCCCAAAAATTTCTCTCGACGGTGCGTTTTGGAATTGACATCCTCTTTGCATCATGGCGAAATCGATAGCTCATTCAGGAAACAAACCATGCCTACCAGCACTTCTTTCCGCCTCCTTGG
This sequence comes from Massilia sp. ZL223, assembly GCF_018119395.1. Lineage (GTDB taxonomy): Bacteria > Pseudomonadota > Gammaproteobacteria > Burkholderiales > Burkholderiaceae_D > Telluria. The sequence goes on along the minus strand of NZ_JAGPWD010000018.1, from coordinate 64,573 downwards.
CGCTACCCTGCTCTTCCTCGCCGCCCAGCTCGCCCATGCGCAATACGTGTGGATCGATGCGAACGGCACGCGGCAATATTCGGACCGCCCGCCGCCGCCGGGCACGCCGCCGCACAAGATCCTGAAAGCACCGGGCCGTCTCGCCACCGCTCCAACACCGGAAGCCAGCATCGACGCCGCCGCACCCGTAGCGCCGGCTGCCAAGCCAGCCGTTCCAAAAGGACCGCCGACGCTGGCCGAACGCGAGCAAGCCTTCCGCGAGCGCGCCAAGGAGCGAGCCGAGCAGGAACGCAAGGAGGCAACTGAGGCGGAACGCCGGCGCGAACTGGCCGAGCGCTGCGAAGCCGCGCGCGACGCCCAGGCGCAACTGGCCTCGGGCATCCGCATCGCCCGTTTCGACAAGGACGGCGAGCGCAGCTATATGTCGGATGAAGAAAAGGCCGCGAAAGCGGCCCAGGTGAATCGCGTCTTGAAGGACTGCCGCTAGCCAGCGCCGCCCGTCGCGGCGGCTTCCTTCTTGGCCGCCCGCTTGCGGCGCGAATCCTTCGGGTCCGCCACCAGCGGACGGTAGATCTCGATGCGGTCGCGCTCGCGCAGCACGGTGTCCAGCGTTTTTTTCTTGGCATAGATGCCGACCGGCTGGGTAGCCAGGTTAATCTCGGGGAAATCCTGCAGCACCCCGCTCTGCTCGATGGCTTCGCCGATGGTCGTGCCCGGCTTTACCTGCATCGGGCGTATCCATTCCTGCTTCGCATGGGCGTAGCAGACATAGACCTGCACCAGCTCGGTCATTTCAGTCATACAGGGCCTCCGCCCGCTTGCAGAAGGAGTCGACCATGCTGTTGGCGATCATCCCGAACACCGGCCCCACGATCTGCTCGAGGATAATGCTGGAGAATTCGTAATGCATGTCGAAGTCGATCTTGCAGGCATCGGCGCGCAGGGCCTTGAAGGTCCAGGTGCCTTCGAGCATCTTGAACGGGCCGTCGACCAGGTGCATCTTCATCTGGGTCGGGCGCTGGTTGTGGTTGGACGTGGTGAAGCTCTGCTTCACGCCGTGGAAGTTGATCGACAGCGAAGCCACCAGTTTCTCATCGGTGCGTTCGAGGATGTTGACACCTCCGCACCAGGGAAGAAACTTCGGATAATCTTCCACCTTCGCCACCAGATCGAACATCTGTTCTGCGCTATACCCGAGGAAAACTGATTTGTGTACTACTGCCATTGGTCAACCGTTTGTTATGATGTTAGATAAGTTGCATGTTGCGCCGTAGAAGCGCGATAAGCAGTAGTTTAACCGACACGCGAATTTTCGCTATTTCATGAGTATCGCTGACAATAAAAAAGCATTTTTCGACTACTTCATCGAGGACCGCTACGAAGCCGGCCTGGTGCTGGAAGGTTGGGAAGTCAAGGCCATCCGCGAAGGCCGGGTGCAGATCAAGGAAGCCTATGTGATGGTGCGCAATGGCGAACTGTTCCTGTTCGGCGCCCACGTGAGTTCGCTCCCGACGGCCTCGGCCTGGAGCCATCCGGAAGCCCTGCGCACCCGCAAGCTGCTGCTGCACCGCGCCGAAATCGACAAGCTGATCGGCAAGGTCGAGCGTTCGGGCTACACGCTCGTGCCGCTCAACCTGCATTTCAAGAAGGGACGCGTGAAGTGCGAGATCGGCCTTGCCAAGGGCAAGAAGCAGCACGACAAGCGCAACACCGAGAAGGACCGCGACGCCAAGCGCGAAGTCGCGTCGGCGATGAAGCAGCACCGCCGCTGATTCCGGACGGCCGGCAGCCCCGCCGCCGGCCGCGCGAAACTTATACGGCCGGCGTGGCGGCGCGCACCGACGCGCGCCATGCGATAAAGCTCAGCACCAACCCCACCGCCACGCCCAGCGCCAGCTTGAACGCGCTCCCGAACAGCAGCGGCGCCACCAGGCCCGACACCAGGGCGAAGGACATCATCTGGATGAAGCCCACCATCGAGGCGGCCAGCCCGCGGTTGTCCGGGAACAGGCCCATGGCCGTCAGCTGGATCGCCGGCATCGCCACCGCCAGGCCGAAGGTGTAGATGAACAGCGGCAACACAGCCCAGGGCACTACCGCCGGGAACAGCGCGTTGTAGCCGACGTTCAGCACGGCCGCCAGGCCCATCACTGCATAGCCGATCCACATCAGGCGCGCCGGCGGCAGCCTGGACGCGCGCTTGCCGCCCCAGGCCGAACCGATCACCATGCCGCCGATCAGCGGGATGAACATCCAGGCGAAGGCCGTCTCCGGCAGGCCCAGGATCTCCATGACGAAATTGGCTGCCGAGCCGATATAGAGCGAGAGGCCGCCGAAGGCCATGCCCACCGCCAGCGACAGCAGCACGAATTGCGGACGGCGCAGCACCATCAGGTAGTTGCGGCCGATGGTCACCGGGTGGAAGACCTGGCGCTTCTCGCGCGGCAGGCTCTCGGGCAGCAGGCGCAGGCAGAGCAGGATCATGGCCGTGCCGAAGATCGCCAGGAAGATGAAGGTGGAGCGCCAGCCGAAGCTCACGTGCAGCCAGCCGCCCAGCACCGGCGCAATGGCCGGCGCCAGGCCGAACACCATCATGATGTGGGACATGATCTTCTGCGCCTGCGGACCGGCGAAGCGGTCCTGGACGATGGCCTGGCCGATCACCGAGCCGGCGCCGGCCGAAAGGCCCTGCAGCGCGCGGCAGGCCAGCAGCGCGCCGAAGGTCGGCGCAAAGGCGGCGCCGATCGACGCCAGGGTGTACACCGTGAGCGCGGCCAGGATCACCGGCCGGCGTCCGAAGGAATCGGACAGGGTGCCGTAGAACAGCATCATGAAGGCGAAGCAGAACAGGAAGACGCTCAGGGTCTGCTGCACCGCCACCGGGCCGACGCCGAATTCGACGCCGATCGCGGGCATCGAGGGCAGATAGGTGTCGATCGCCAGCGCCCCGATCATGCCGAGGCAGGCGAGGATGACGGTCATGAGTCGCTGCATGTGCCATGCCTTTCCAAACAAATCCGGCACTGCACCATGCAGACATCCCGGGGACGGGATTTTACTTTATTTCACAGAATTAATTTTCCGCGCCCTCGTTCCGCAGCGACATGCCGAAGCGGCTGGTGCGCGGCATCCAGTTGCCCTGGTAGTCGGCCGATACCAGGATGCGCTCGGCGCGGCCGATCAGCTTTTTGCGCGGGACCAGGCCAATGACGCGCGAGTCGCCGCTGTCGTCGCGGTTATCGCCCAGCATCAGGTAATGGTCGGCGGGAATGCGCACCGGGCCGAAGTTGCGCAGCGCCAGCTTTTGCGGCAGCACCTGGATGCGCTGGCGGGCGCCGCCGACGGTTTCCTCCATGCGGATGGCCTGCTGTTCAGTCCCGTGGGAACGCTCGCGGGTGACCTCCGACACCTGGTACCGGGCCGGCACGCCGTTGACGACCAGGCGCTCGTCGCGCATCTCGATCACGTCGCCCGGCAGCGCCAGCACGCGCTTGATCAGGCGGGTGCCGTCCGGCTGCGGCGAGGTGAAGGTGACCACGTCTCCCCGGCTCGGTTCGCCAAGGCGCGCCACGATCACATCGGTCAATGGTATCTTGAGGTCGAAGGCCAGCCGGTTGACGAAGACCACGTCGCCCTCCAGCAGGTTGGGCCGCATCGATGCCGATGGAATCGGATTCCAGTCGGCGACCGCGGTGCGGAACACGCCGAACAGGCACAGGAAAAGAATGAAGCCTTTGTTGGCGCGCAGCAGGTCTTTCACGGTCGGCCCCTGGTAGTCATGGTAGAGCTGTCTTTATACGCCGGCATTCTTTAACGATGCTTAAGTGTCAACTGAGGGTTAACACACCCGCCTGGAGCCGAGTCGAACGTGGATGTCACCAAGTTGTCATATTATCCATCTACACTGCCTGCGCGACTACTTCGACGCAGACATATGGACATGAAAACCAAGGCCATCGAGGCCGAGCTCAAACAGCTTCCGGACGGCGGGGCCTTCCTCAACCGCGAGCTGTCGCTGCTGGAATTCAACCGCCGGGTGCTGGCCCAGGCGGAGGATCCTTCGATTCCCTTGCTCGAACGCCTGCGCTTCCTGTGCATCGTGTGCAGCAACCTGGATGAGTTCTTCGAGGTGCGGGTCGCCAGCCTGCTCGCCCAGCACCAGTTCGATCGCGCCCAGGGCGGCCTGCCCGACCACCTTGCGGCCACCCTGGAACGCGCCAGCGCCGAATGCCGCCACCTGATCGCGCGCCAGTACAGCCTGTTCAACAACGAGATTCATCCCCAGCTGGCGGAAAACGGCATCCACCTGCTGCGCCGGGGCGACCGCAATGCCGCCCAGCGCGCCTGGGTCAAGCAGTTCTTCGACCGCGAAGTGCGCCCGCTCCTGACGCCGATCGGCCTGGACCCGGCCCACCCCTTCCCGCGCGTGATCAACAAGAGCCTGAACTTCATCGTCGAACTGGAAGGCAAGGACGCCTTCGGGCGCGGCACCGCCATCGCCATCATGAAGGCGCCGCGGGTGCTGCCGCGCGTGATCCGCCTGCCTGACGAACTGTCGGACAAAAAGGGCGCATCCTACTGCCTGCTGTCCTCGGTGATCCAGGCCCACATGGCGGACTTGTTCACCGGCCGCGAGGTGGTGTCCTATTCCCAGTTCCGGGTCACGCGCAACAGCGACCTGTGGGTGGACGAGGAAGAGGTCAAGAACCTGCGTCAGGCCCTCCAGAGCGAACTCCATAGCCGCAACTACGGCTTCGCGGTGCGCCTCGAAGTCGGCCGCGCCTGTCCCGAACACCTGTCGGCCTTCCTGCTCGACCAGTTCAACATCGACCGCTCGCGCCTGTTCACGGTCGACGGCCCGGTCAACCTGGGGCGCCTGCTGGAAGTGGTCAACACCAACAACCAGCCGGAACTCAAGTTCCCGCCTTTCGTCGCGGGCTATCCGCCCAGGCTGGCAGCGCCGGACATCTTCGCCACCCTGCGCAAGCACGACGTGCTGCTGCACCATCCCTACGAGACCTTCCAGCCGGTCATCGATTTCATCCAGTGCGCGGCGAACGACCCCTGCGTGGTGGCGATCAAGCAGACCATCTACCGCGCCGGAATGAACTCGGAACTGATGGAAGCCCTGATCGCCGCCGCGCGGCGCGGCAAGGAAGTGACGGTCATCGTCGAACTGATGGCGCGCTTCGACGAGGAAGCCAACATCAACTGGGCCGAGAAGCTCGAACAGGCCGGCGCCCAGGTGGTATACGGCGTGGTGGGCCTGAAGACCCACGCCAAGATGGCGCTGGTACTGCGCCGCGAGCCGCAGGGCCTGCGCCGCTACGCCCACCTCGGCACCGGCAACTACAACCCGACCACGGCCAAGTTCTACACCGACTTCGGCCTGCTCACGGCCGATGCCGACCTGACGGCCGACGTCAACGAGGTGTTCATCCACCTCACCAGCATGACCCGCCCCAAGCAGCTCACCAGCATCTGGCTGGCGCCCTTCTCGCTGCAGAAGGAGCTGGTGCGGGCGATCCGCAACGAAGCCGAGCTGGCGCGCCACGGCAAGCCGGGACGCATCGTGGCGAAGATGAATTCGCTCACGGACGAATCGGTGATCAAGGCTTTGTACGAGGCCTCCGAGGCCGGCGTGCGCATCGACTTGGTCGTGCGCGGCGCCTGCTCGCTGCGCCCCGGCGTGCCCGGCTTGTCGGAGAACATCAAGGTGCGTTCGATCGTCGGACGCTTCCTGGAGCACACGCGGGTCTTCTATTTCCGGAACAATCTCAAGCACGACATCTGGCTCAGCAGCGCGGACTGGATGAACCGCAACCTGTTCCGGCGCGTGGAGATCGCTTTCCCGATCCGCTCGCCGGCGCTGAAGCGCCGCGTGATGCGCGAAGGCCTGCATCCCTACCTGAAGGACAACGTCAATGCCTGGGAGCTGGCCAGCGACGGCCGCTACCGCCGCCGCAAGCCGCGCGGCAAGCAGAAACCCCTGAGCGCCCAGCAGACCTTGATGGACATGCTGGGTGGCGCCAACCACCCCGCCAAGGAGAACGAGCATGGAACTGATCCTGTGGCGCCACGCTGAGGCTGAGCCGGGGGCGCCGGATGGAGACGACAATGCGCGTGCGCTGACCTCCAAGGGAAAACGCCACGCTGCGCGCGTGGGGGCATGGCTCGAGCGCACCCTGCCGGATGACTGCCGCATCCTTACCAGTCCGGCCAAGCGCTGCGTCCAGACCGTCAAGGCGCTTGGGCGGCGCTACGAAGTGGTCGAGGCACTGGGTACGGATTCGAGTGCGGAGGCGATCATCCAGGCGGCGGGCTGGCCGGGGAACCGGCAGCCGGCGCTGGTGGTCGGGCATCAGCCGCTGCTGGGCGAAGTGGCGTCCTCGGTGCTGTCCGGGCGCAAGCAGGACTGGCGGATTCGCAAGGCGGGTGTGTTCTGGATCGAGCACAAAGGCAGTGATGGCATTCCGTACATCCGGCTGGTGGTCGGACCGGACCTGATCGGCAAGCTTCGCTAGCGCGTTACCCAGGTGAGTTAACTTCAGCACGTCATTCCGGCGAAGGCCGGAATCCAAGTTAAGCGTCTCGACAGCACTTGCAGAACTTGGGTTCCGGCCTTCGCCGGAACGACGGGCATGGGCTAACTGAGCGCTTTCAGCGCTGAGGCGCCTTGTCGCCGTACTCCCAACGCCACGGCATGTCGTTCTCACCCAGCACCATGCGCACCAACTCCGGAAAGATACGCTCGGCCCGCACATCATTCGCCAGCAGCACCACGCAACGCCTGCGCGCGTCCAGGCACACCACCATATTCCCGGTACTGTCATTGTGCCCGCCCTTGAACCACCCCAGCCCGCTGCGGTCCTGGAAGCTCACCAGCCCCAGTCCCGCAGCGATCCCCTCCTGCGGCGCCCCCGCTTCCGGGACCAGGGTCGGAAACTGGCTGCGCGACCGGATAGGCAGCTGCGGCCGCACCAGCTCCGCCCGCATACGCGCGCTCAAGCCTTCGCCACGCTGGACGGCCGCCCAGAAGCGCGCCTGGTCCGCGATCGTCGTGTCCATCGACCCCGCCGCGCTCACCTTGCTGCGCTCGTCGTGCGGCTCCATCTTGCCGTCGATCGTGTAGCCATCCGCCAGGTTCGCCGCGAAGTCCGGCCGCCAGCGCATGCTGGTATTAAGCATGCCGAAGCGGTCAAAAATCCGTCTCTGCATCTCCTGCGCCACGTCCAGCCCGAGCCCCTGCTCGAGGATGTACTGGAGCAGATAGATGCCCTCGCCCGAATAGGCATAGCGGCTGCCCGGGTCAAAATGGATGCGGATCTTCTCGTCGGGCTCGAGCCAGCTGAAGTTGGCGAAGCCGCCGCTGTGGGTGAGCAGGATGCGCGGCGTGAGCTTGCGCCAGCGTTCGTCGCCGGCGAGGGGCGCGTAGTCGGTGCGCTGGTTGCGGTACTCGGGCAAAGGTTTCGGCAGCAGCCGGGTGACCGGCGTGTCGAGGTCCAGCCGTCCCTCGTCGACCAGCTGCAGCACCATGTAGGCGAACGCAGTCTTGGTGAGCGAGGCGCCGTACATGATCGTGTTGCTTTCGAGCGGCAGATTGCGTTCGACATTGCGCTTGCCGTAGCTGGCGAGCTTGACGACCTTGCCGTCCTCGATGACGGCTAGCGCGAGACCCTGGATCTGTTCGCGCCGCATCAGGGCCGCTACCGCGTCGTCCGAAACCGCCGGCGCCGACGCGCAGCCGCCCAGCGCAAGGGAAACGAGGAAGGCTGCGATCCATTTCATGGCTGCCTCCTCGCCCTGCTCACCGCACCTGGAACGGCAAGCCGATCTCGTTCCAGAACCCCTCTTCCTTCTCGAACCAGGGCGCCAGGGTCGGATGCTTCGCCAGCAGGTCCGGCGGCAGCTCGATCTCGACCCGCCCCTTCAGCCGCAGCCTCAGGCCCGCCAGGTCCTCGTCCGCGCGCGCATGCATGAACACCACGGCCAGGCGCAGCGCCAGCACCGCCTTGGCCAGGTCGGGTTCGCCGAGCGATTCGCGGATCTTGCGCAGGTTGCCCTTCTGCCCCAGCACCAGGGTGCTCATCAGGCGCTGTTCGCGGGTGGTGAAGCCCGCCAGGTCCGCGTTCTCGACGATGTAGGCGCCATGCTTGTGCGCCCCGGTCATCGACACGGCCAGGCCCACCTCATGCAGCATGCTGCTCCAGGCCAGGTAGTGATGCAAGTTGTCGCCCTGCGGCTGCAGCCGTTCGTACATCGCCGCAGCGATGCCGGCGGTGCGCATCGCGCGCTGGGGATCGACGTCGAAGCGGCGCAGGCAGGCGCGGATGGCGGCGTCGCGCCGGTCGCGGTGGTTGGCGCGCAGCTCCAGGTCGGACAGCACGCCCAGGCGCAGTCCGGCGTTGATGGCCGTCAGGCGCGGAATCTTCAGTTCCTGCATCACGCCGATCAGCACCGTCAGTCCGCCGACCATGACGGGCACCCGTTCTTTTTTTACGCCCGGCAGGCTGAAGGCGTCGACGTGGCCCAGTTCCAGCAGGATGTCGCGCAGCGCATGCAGGCTGGCCTGCGACACCGTCCCATCGCCGATGGTGTTGCGGGCGATGACCTCGGAGATCGCGCGCATGGTGCCGGAGGAGCCGTAGGCGGCGTCCCAGCCCTGGGCGTGGTACTGGGCGGCGGCGTCCTCGAAGCGGGCCCGCGCGGCCGTGACGGCGGCATCGAACGCGCGCGCGTTGATGCGGCCGTCGGCGAAATAGGCCGCCGTCTGGGGATGGGTGCCGATGCCGAAGGACTCGACCAGGGTGATCTCGGCGCCGGTGCCGGTAATGACTTCGGTGGAGCCGCCGCCGATGTCCACCACGATGCGGCGCTCGTCCGGCTTGTCGATGGCGCGCGACACGCCCATGTAGATCAGGCGGCCCTCTTCCTCGCCGGAGATGATCTCGATCGGATAGCCGATGGCCTGCTCGGCCAGCGGCAGCAGCACGTCGGCGTTGCGCGCCACGCGCATGGTGTTGGTGGCGACCACGCGCACGGCGTCCAGGTGGTATTCGCCGAGGATCTTGCGGAAGTCTTCCAGGCAGCGGATGGCGGTGCGCATGGCCGCCTCGCTCAGCATGTTGTCGCTGTCGAGGCCCGCCGCCAGGCGGATCGGATCGCGCGCCGTGCGCACGATGTGCATGCGGCCGCCCGCCGGCTCGCCGATATGCAGGCGGAAGCTGTTGGAGCCGAGATCGACTGCTGCGAACATGGCGCCCTTTCGGATGAGTTCGGGCGCAACCCGGTGCGCGCCCTGCCGGGCCGAGTATACCGCTTAGCAGGGACCCCGGCCAAGGTGCGCACGCTCCGGCGCGGGTTCCGGTTTACGGGCGGGAACGTGGGCGGCGCAGGCTGTACCAGGCGCCGACCGCGACCGGCGCGCCAAGCGTAAGGGCCGACACGAGGTCCCAAACGCCGTCGCCGAGCAGGGCCGCGATCAGGCCGACGACGGTGAGGACGGCCAGCAGCAGCGGCGCGCCCCAGATCTGCATGGTGCTGCGGGTCATGAAGCCTCCTTGCGTACGAGCGCGGGCACCTCGCGTTCCGGCGCCTTGACTAGTTGGCGGACGGCCGCTTTGGCGGCGCGGCCCCGCTTGAGCCACAGGTACAGGCCCGTGACGAGGATGACGATGGTGGCGATGTCGAGCATCGCCCAGAAGAATTTCATCCACTGGCCGCCGTAGTCGCCGAAATGCAGGGGCTGCGACAGCAGCAGCGCGGTCAGGTACCACGGCAGCTCGCGGCGGTCGGTGATCTCGCCGGTCTCGGCATCGATCAGCACCGGCTTGTACAGGCGCGAGCTGAAGGCCTCGTCGCCGCGCATGTAGATGCCGTAATGGTGCGGGCTGGTGAAGGGCGTCCCCGGGAACGCCACGAAGCCGACCTTCATGCCCGGCTCGGCCGCCTCGGCGCGCTGGATGGCGTCGTGGATCGACGCCATCCTGGCGGGCGGCGGGCTGCCCTCGTAGGGTTTGAGCATCTCGGCGATCTCGGTGGTCTGCCAGACCTTGAGCAGCACGTCGGCCCAGGTGTTGACCATGCCGGTCGCGCCGACCACGAAGGCCCAGACCAGGGTCACGATGCCGAGCAGGTTGTGGATGTCCAGCCACTTGAGGCGCGGGGTGCGCCCGCGCCGCACATCGCCGAACTCGAGCTTGCGCATGAAGGGCGAATACAGCACCGCGCCGCTCACGATGGCCACCAGCAGGAGCAGGCCCATGAAACCCAGGAACAGCTTGCCGTACAGGCCGGCGAACAGGTCCACATGCAGGCGGAACATGGTCGACATGAAGGCGCCGCCCTCGAAGGCCGGCTCGGTGATCACCTTCGTGGTGCGCGCGTCCACCGCGATCGGCTTGTAGTGCTCGTCGTTCGGGTGGTCGCCCAGCGTGACGTTCCAGATCGCGGGCTCGTCGGCTTCCTGCGACATGTACATCGCGATCTTGTTGGGATAAAGCTCCTTGGCCGAGGCGAGCACCGCGTCGATGTTGCCGCGCGGGGTGTCCGCCGGCATGGCCGGGGCTTCGACGTCGGTGCCGAGCAGGTGGCCGATTTCGTGGTGATAGATCAGTGGCAGGCCGGTAAGGCACAGCAGCAGCATGAATACGGTGCAAACCAGGCTGCTCCACTTGTGGATCCAGCTCCAGCGGCGCAGGGAAACGGGGGACATGAGGTTTCGGTCGGATGAGGTCGACAAATAATAATGGTTCTCATTTACAGAAGCAAGCGTTAGCGCTAAAATGATAAGCATTCTCATTTAGAAAAAGAGCAACACTCATGCGTTCGCACCGCCTCAGCCTCACTCCGGTGGCATTCGCCGCCGCCCTCCTCGCCATCTCCACCGCGCATGCCCAGGAATCCACCGACCAGCCGATCGCCACCGTAGTGGTGAGCGCCTCGGCCGATGCCTCGGCCCAGGGCTTGCCCTCCGCCTACGCAGGCGGCCAGGTGGCGCGCGGCGGCCGCCTCGGCCTGCTGGGCAACGTGGACATCATGGACGCGCCGTTCAACGCCACCAACTACACCCAGGCGCTGATCCAGGACCAGCAGGCGCGCGGCGTGGCCGACGTGCTGCAGAACGATCCTTCGGTGCGCGTGGCGCGCGGCTTCGGCAACTACCAGGAGCTGTACATGATCCGCGGCTTCCAGGTGAACTCGGACGACCTGGCCTATAACGGCCTGTTCGGCCTGTTGCCGCGCCAGTTCGTGGCTTCCGAGCTGCTCGAGCGCGTGGAAGTGCTGCGCGGCGCGAACAGCTTCATCAACGGCGCCGCGCCGGGCGGCGGCGGCATCGGCGGCGCGATCAACCTGCTGCCCAAGCGCGCACCCAACGCGCCGCTGTCGCGCGTCACGGCGGGCGTGGAAAGCGGCGGCCAGGGCTATGTGGCCGCCGACGTGGCGCGCCGTTTCGGCGCGGAGAACCGTGCCGGCATCCGCGTCAACGCCGTGCGCCGCGACGGCGACACCGCGGTCGACCGCGAGAACCGCGAGCTGAGCGTGTACTCGATCGGGATGGATTACCGTGGCCGCGGCTACCGCCTGTCGGCCGACGTCGGCCACCAGGACCATACCCTCACCGCCGCACGCCCCAGCGTGACCCTGGCAGCGGGTGTGCCGATGATCGCGGCGCCCGAGGCCGACCGCAACTTCGCGCAGCCCTGGACCACCTCCGAGGAGCGCGACACCTTCGGCACCGTGCGCGGCGAAGTCGACCTGCCGGGCGGCGCGACCGCCTGGGCGGCCTTCGGCATGCGCAAGGGCGACGAATTCAACGTCATCTCCTCGCCGACCGTCTCCGCCGCCGACGGCAGCGGCACCATGAGCCGCTTCGACAACGTACGCGAAGACAAGGTGCGCACCGGCGAGGCCGGCGTGCGCGCAGAGCTGCGCACCGGCGGCATCAAGCACAGCCTGAGCGCGGCCGCATCCGGCTTCCATTCGGAATCGAAGAACGCCTATGGCATGAGCGACTTCGCGGGCTTCGCCGCCAACATTTATCGCCCCACCGACGCCGCGCCGCCCTCCTCGCGCTTCTTCACCGGCGGCGACATGGGCAATCCGCTGCTGACCGCCAAGACCATCCTGTCGAGCTACGCGCTGGCCGATACGCTGTCCTTCGCGGGCGACACCGTGCTGCTGAGCGTGGGCCTGCGCCACCAGAAGATCAAGGACTTCGGCTACGACTACAACAGCGGCGTCCAGTATTCGGCCTACGAGGCGAGCGAGAACACGCCGCTGGCGGGCCTGGTCTTCAAGCCGGCCAAGAACCTGTCGCTGTACGCGAACTACAGCGAGGCGCTGCAAAAGGGGCCGGTGGCCTCGGGCATCGACATCGTCAACGTCGGTGAAGTGTTCGCGCCCTTCGTCTCGCGCCAGAAGGAAGTCGGGGTCAAATACGACGGCGGCCGCCTGGGCCTGAGCGCGGCCCTGTTCAGCACCAGCCAGCCTTCGGCCTACATCGAGAACCGCCGCTTCGGCGTGTATGGCGAGCAGCGCAACCGCGGCCTGGAAGTGTCGGTGTTCGGCAGCCCGCTGCGCGGCCTGCGCCTGCTGGGCGGCCTGACCCTGCTGGACGCGGAACAGCGCCGCACCGCCGGCGGCGTCAACGAGGGCAAGGATGCGATCGGCGTGCCGAAGACCCAGCTGAACCTGGGCGTGGATTGGGACGTGCCTGGCATGCAGGGCCTGGCGCTGAATGCGCGCACGGTCTATACCTCGGGCCAGTATGCGGATGCGGCGAACACCCAGAAGCTGCCGTCCTGGGCCCGCCTCGACATCGGCGCCAACTATACCGCTCGCCTGTTCGATCGCGACGTCACCCTGCGTGCGCGTGTCGACAACGTCACCGACAAGAACTACTGGGCGTCGGCAGGCGGCTACCCGGGCTACGGCTACCTGGTGTTGGGCGCGCCGCGCAGCGTCGTGGTGTCGGGATCGGTCGACTTCTGAGTTAGCGTTTGCCGCATCAGTGCGGGCGCTGTTCGTCTTTCACGGCGGCCAGCGCCATTTTTTCGACCAGGCCCGGGGCCAGCAGCTTGAGTAGGCGCCCCAGCTTGCCTTTCGTGGTCATCACGACCTCGCGCCGGCGGCCTTCCATGCCGTCGATGATCAGGCGCGCACACTCTTCCACCGGCATGGCGTCTTCCTCTTTCAGGCCGCTGACACCGGCCGCCTCTCCCTTGGCGTTGTAGCCGCGATAGCGAATCTGCGTCGCCACCACGCCCGGATAGGCGGTCGTGACGCTCACACAGGCGCCCTTGAGTTCCAGGCGCAGCGCTTCGAAGAAGCCGGTCATCGCAAATTTGGACGCGCTGTAGGCCGTGCGTCCCGGCACGCCGACCAGGCCCGCCAGCGAGGACACGGCCACGATGCTGCCGCGCGCCGCCTTCAGGTGCGGCAGCGCCGCCTGCGTGCACCACACGCTGCCCCACAGGTTCACGCGCATCAGGTCCTCGTACCAGCCCAGGTCCTCGACCTGCTCGAACAAGGCGTGCGCCGAGCGGCCCGCGTTATTGACCAGGACGTCGATACGGCCGAAGCGGGCCACGGCCTGTTCGACCAGGGCACGGCAGTCTTCCTGCCGGCCCACGTCGGCCGGCACCGCCAGCGTCTGGGCGCCGAGCGCCTGGCATTGCCCGGCCACGGTCTCCAACTGCGCCGCACCGCGCGCCGCCAGCACCAGGGCCAGGCCCGCGCCCTCCTTCGCCGCCAGCTGGCGCGCCATCTCGGCGCCGATGCCGTCGGAAGCCCCGGTGATGACGACCACGCGCGTCATTTTTGCGCCTTCACGATCTGCAGGGCGCTGGCGATCACGCTGCTCATGTCGCCCATATTGGCCGGCACGATCAGCGAGTTGTTGGTCTTGGCCAGATTGCCGAAGGCGTCGACGTAGTGCTCGGCCACGCGCAGGCTGACGGCGTCCATGCCGCCCGGCTCGCGGATCGCCGCGCCCACCTGGCGCAGCGCCGAGGCGCTCGCCTCCGCCAGCGCGACGATGGCGCTGGCATCGCCCTGGGCGCGGTTGATGGCGGCCTGGCGCTCGCCTTCCGAACGGGCAATGGCCGCCTCGCGCTCGCCGCTGGCGATGTTGATCTGCTCCTGGCGGCGTCCTTCCGACGCCGCGATCAGGGCGCGCTTCTCGCGTTCGGCCGTGATCTGGCGCTGCATCGCGTGCAGGATCTCGGCCGGCGGGGTCAGGTCCTTGATCTCGTAGCGCAGGACCTTCACGCCCCAGTTGGCGGCCGATTCGTCGATCGCGTTGACGATGGTGGTGTTGATGTGGTCGCGCTCCTCGAAGGTCTTGTCCAGCTCCATCTTGCCGATCACCGAACGCAAGGTGGTCTGGGCCAGCTGGGTGATGGCCTGGATGTAGTTCGAGGAACCGTAGGAGGCGCGCATGGCGTCGGTCACCTGGAAGTACAGGATGCCATCGACCTGCAGCTGGGTGTTGTCGCGCGTGATGCAGACCTGGGGCGGCACGTCGAGCGGAATCTCCTTCAGGCTGTGCTTGTAGGCGATGCGGTCGATGAAGGGCACGACGATATTCAGGCCCGGCGCCAGGGTGGCGTGGTACTTGCCCAGGCGTTCCACCACCCAAGCGTGCTGCTGGGGCACGACGTTGATCGTCTTGAAGACGAAGACCAGGGCGATCCCGAAGACCACCAGCGCAACCATGCTGAACATTTCCATTGGCATCCCTTATTGTTGTGTGTGATGTATTCGCTCGTCTTATGCGTCCGCGACGATCAGGCGGTTACCGTGCACCTCGACGATGCGGAAGTCGCCCGGCTGGTCCGAGGCGCCGGGGCGCAGCTCGACGTCCCACAGCGCGCCGCGGTACATCACGCGCGCGCGCCTTCCCTGCCACTGCGGCACGCTGACGCGCTGGCCGATGTCGAGGTTCATGTTGGGGTCATTGGCTGCCTGGTCCCCCTTGCGTGCGGCCTTGCCGAAGCGGCTGCGGCGCAGCACCAGGGTGGCCGCGACGCCGACGGCGGCCGCAACCAGCGTCTGCAACGGACCGCTCAGGCCGGCCAGCGCCGCCAGCGCGCCGGCGCACAGGCCCAGCGCGATCATGAGCAGGTAGAAGGTCCCGGTGAAAAGCTCGGCAATCACCAGGATGCCGGCGCCAATCAGCCAGATCGTCCAGTCGGACATGTGCGTCTCCTCGTTCCAGGGCTGTAAATGAAAAAACCCCCGTCACCCGAAACGGGTAGCGAGGGTTTTGCGAATTCGTGCGAGTCGTTTTGATAGTGGTCTAAGCGGCAACGAAATCATTCTCCCCAGTGTAGCACCTGCAGCCACGACTGGGGAAGACTTGCCTTACTTAGAAGCAATACACCTGCGATCGCACGGCCTCGATTACATCGACGCCAGCTTCTGCCAGGTATCGATCACCGAGTCCGGGTTCAGCGACATCGACTCGATGCCCTGCTCCATCAGCCAGACCGCGAAGTCCGGATTGTCCGAAGGGCCCTGGCCGCAGATGCCGATGTACTTGCCTTGCTCCCGGCAAGCCTTGATCGCCATCGACAGCATGGCTTTCACGGCCGGATCGCGCTCGTCGAAGTCCTTGGCCAGCAGTTCCATGCCCGAGTCGCGGTCCAGGCCCAGGGTCAGCTGGGTCAGGTCGTTCGAGCCGATCGAGAAGCCGTCGAAGTACTGCAGGAACTGCTCGGCCAGGATGGCGTTGGACGGCACCTCGCACATCATGATCAGGCGCAGGCCGTTCTCGCCGCGCTTCAGGCCGTACTTGGCCAGCAGGTTCACGACCGCCTCGGCCTGGCCCAGGGTACGCACGAACGGGACCATCAGTTCGACGTTGGTCAGGCCCATCTCTTCGCGCACGCGCTTCATGGCCATGCATTCCATCTCGAAGGACTCGGCGAAGTCCTCGGCCAGGTAGCGCGCGGCGCCGCGGAAGCCCAGCATCGGGTTTTCTTCGTCCGGCTCGTAGCGCGAACCGCCGATCAGCTTCTTGTACTCGTTCGACTTGAAGTCCGACAGACGCACGATGACCGGCTTCGGCCAGAAGGCGGCGGCGATGGTCGCCACGCCTTCAGCCAGCTTGTCGACGTAGAAGGCGCGCGGCGAAGCGTGGCCGCGGGCCACCGACTCCACCGCCTTCTTCAGGTCGGCGTCGATGTTCGGGTACTCGAGGATGGCCTTCGGGTGCACGCCGATGTTGTTGTTGATGATGAACTCAAGGCGCGCCAGGCCGACGCCGCCGTTCGGCACCGACTGGAAGTCGAAGGCCAGCTGCGGATTGCCGACGTTGAGCATGATCTTGGTCTTGAGCGGCGGCAGCGCGCCGCGCGAGACTTCGGTCACTTCGGTTTCGAGGATGCCGTCGTAGATGCGGCCTTCGTCGCCTTCGGCGCAGGACACGGTCACGAAGGTGCCGTCCTTCAGCGCCTCGGTGGCGTCGCCGCAGCCCACGACCGCCGGCACGCCCAGTTCACGGGCGATGATCGCCGCGTGGCAGGTACGTCCGCCGCGGTTGGTGACGATGGCGGCGGCGCGCTTCATGACCGGTTCCCAGTTCGGGTCGGTCATGTCGGCCACCAGCACGTCGCCCGGCTGCACGCGTTCCATCTCCGACGGGTCGGTGATGACGCGCACCGGGCCGGCGCCGATCTTCTGGCCGATCGCGCGGCCGGAAGTCAGCACGGTGCCCGAGCCCTTGAGCTTGAAACGCTGCTGGGCGTCGCTCGCCTTTTCCTGCGACTTCACGGTTTCCGGACGCGCCTGCAGGATGTACAGCTGGCCGTCGCGGCCGTCCTTGCCCCACTCGATGTCCATCGGACGGCCGTAGTGGTTCTCGATGATGACGGCGTACTTCGCCAGCTCGACGACATCGGAGTCGAGCAGCGAGTAGCGGTTGCGCAGTTCGATCGGTACGTCCACGGTCTTGACCGAGCGGCCGGCCTTGGCCTCGCTGGTGAACTCCATCTTGATCAGCTTGGAGCCGATGTTGCGGCGGATGACCGGCGACTTGCCCTGCGCGAGCATCGGCTTGTGCACGTAGAATTCGTCCGGATTGACGGCGCCCTGCACCACGGTCTCGCCCAGGCCGTAGCTCGAGGTCACGAATACCACGTCCTTGAAGCCCGATTCGGTGTCGATGGTGAACATCACGCCCGATGAGCCCAGGTCCGAACGGACCATGCGCTGCACGCCGGCCGACAGCGCGACTTCGGCGTGGGTGAAGCCCTTGTGCACGCGGTAGGAGATCGCGCGGTCGTTGTACAGCGAGGCGAAGACGTGCTTCATCGCTTCCAGCACGTTGTCGATGCCGACCACGTTCAGGAAGCTCTCCTGCTGGCCTGCGAACGAGGCGTCCGGCAGGTCTTCGGCGGTCGCCGAGGAACGCACGGCGAACGAGACTTCGGTACTCGAACCGGCCACCAGGCGCTCGTAGAAGGCGCGGATCTCCTGCTCCAGGCGCGGCTGGAACGGGGTGTCGATGATCCACTGGCGGATCTCGGCGCCGGCTGCGGCCAGCGCGCGCACGTCGTCGACGTCGAGCGTTTCGAGGCGGGTGGCGATGCGGTCAGCGAGCGACGGTCCGCCATTGACGCTATGGCTGAGGAAGTCGCGGAAGGCGTCCGCCGTGGTGGCGAAGCCGCCCGGCACGCGCACGCCGGCGCCGGCCAGCTGGCTGATCATCTCGCCGAGCGAGGCGTTCTTGCCGCCGACCGACTCGACGTCGGTCATGCGCAGGTTCTCGAACGACGCCACGTAGACCTTGTCCGCGCGGCCCGCCTGGTCAGGCTCCTTCAACACTCCAGTTGCTAGGTTAGTCATGGTAAAACACCCTTACTTGATGATAGAAACCTGTTGGCGCAAGTGCGGGGCAGCGGAGATGTGTTCTTGTTATTCTGTCCGCCGTGCAGCACAATGCATGTCCGTTGCCAAGCATTTTAACCTGTGACCGGATGATGTACAGCACATAAGCTTATATGCTTGTCACCTGGTTAGTCATTTCCACCTGCGTTCCGACCCATGACCGAAGAAATCCGCTCCTCCCTGACCCCTTCGTCGCGCACCGTGTTCTTCGTCTCCGACGGCACCGGCATCACGGCGGAGACCTTCGGCCATGCCGTGCTGAGCCAGTTCGAGATGCGTTTCCGCCAGATCCGCATTCCCTTCATCGACTCGATCGACAAGGCCTACGACGCAGCGCGCCGCATCAACGAAAGCTTCGCGCGCGACGGCCAGCGGCCGATCGTGTTCTCGACCCTGGTGAAGCACGACCTGTCGAGCGTGATCCGGGCCGCGAACGGCATGCACATGGACCTGTTCCAGACCTTCGTCTCGCCGCTCGAGCAGGAACTGGGCGTCAAGTCGACCCATACCATCGGGCGTATCCACAACGCGGTGGATACCGAGGAATACAAGAACCGCATCGAGGCGATCAACTTCTCGCTGGCGCACGACGACGGCCAGTCGCACAAGAACCTGGCCGAGGCTGACGTGATCCTGGTGGGCGTGTCGCGCTCGGGCAAGACCCCGACCAGCCTCTATCTGGCGATGCAGTACGGCCTGAAGGCGGCCAACTATCCCCTGATTCCGGACGACTTCGAACGCGGCAAGCTGCCTTCCTCGCTGCCGCCGTTCAAGAGCAAGCTGTTCGGGCTGACCATCACGCCCGAGCGCCTGTCGCAGATCCGGAACGAGCGCCGCGCCGGCAGCAAATATGCGTCGATCGAGAACTGCCGCTACGAGGTCAACGAGGCCGAAGCGATGATGAAGCGCGAAGGCATCCGCTGGCTGTCCTCGACCACCAAGTCGATCGAGGAAATCGCCACCACGATCCTGCAAGAGATCAAGCCCGACCGCCGGGAATACTGATCGATTGACAACAGGTGTGGTCGGAATGCCACGTGTTGCGGTTTTGAACCTGTGCCGGTTCGCCGAATTGGTGTTGCCTCTGAGATATAAAAGCAATCTACGTGTAAAATTCGTGCACGTATTGATTTAGAGGCATCCCATGAAAGGCATCGTTTTCAATCTCCTCGAGGAAGCGGTCACGACCGAGTTCGGCGAGGCCACCTGGGATCGCCTGCTCGACGACGCCGGGCTCGGTGGCGCGTATACATCGCTCGGCAGCTACGACGACGCCGAGGTGTTCCGCCTGGTCGAAGTGGCCTCGGCGGCGCTGAACATTCCGCCCCAGGACGTGCTGCGCTGGTTCGGACGGCGCGCCATGCCCATCCTGGTGCAGCGCTATCCGGGCTTCTTCGCGCCGCACACCAGCGCGCGCAGCTTCCTGCTGACCCTCAACAACCTGATCCACCCGGAAGTGCGCAAGCTCTATCCGGGCGCCACGCCGCCGGTATTCGACTTCGACACCAGCAGCAACGAGACCCTGGTCATCGGCTACAACTCGCAGCGCAAGCTGTGCGCGCTGGCCGAGGGCTTCATGCAGGGCGCGGCTTCGCACTTCGGCGAGCAGGCCGACGTGCACCAGTCCCAGTGCATGCACGAACACGCCGACAAGTGCGTGTTCCACGTGCGCTTCGCCAAGTGAACGCAGCCATGTCCGGCGCCGGCGGCGCATCCGAGGTCGACGCGGCCGCCGAGATCGCGCGCCTGCAGCGGCGCCTGAAGCGCGAGGTCGCGGCGCGCCAGGAAGCGGAAGCCATCGCCGAGCGCGGCCTGCGCGACCTGTTCCAGCGCCAGCAGGAGATCGCCCTGCTGGAGAGCATCGCGGTCGCATCCAACGAAGCCGCCAGCGTGGAAGACGCGATGCGCCACGCGCTGGAGGCGGTGTGCCGCTATACCGGCTGGCCGCTGGGGCACCTGCTGCTGGTGACCACCCACGACGCGGCGCTCGATTCGACGGCCGTCTGGCACGACGACGGCGGCGGACGTTTCGACCGCTTGCGCGCGGAGACCGAAGCCAGTGTCTTCACGAGCGGGGTCGGTTTGCCGGGCAAGGTGCTGGCCACGGCGGCGCCGGCCACGGTCAACGTCGGCGAAGCGACGCTCGCCGACCTGCCGCGCCTGCCGGTGCTGGTGAACGTCGGCATGGCCTCGCTGTTCGCCTTCCCGGTGGTGATCGGGACCGAGGTGGTGGCCGTGCTCGAATTCTTCGGGCTCGAGCGCCAGACGCCGGCGGATGGCATGCTGCGCCTGATGGCCCAGGTAGGCACCCAGCTGGGACGCGTGATCGAACGGCGGCGCGCCCAGGAACGCCTGCTGCACGACGCCCTGCACGATCCGCTGACGGAGCTGGGCAACCGCAAGCTCTTCCTCGACCGGCTCGAGCACTTCCTGATGCGCTCCAAACGCATGCCCGAGTACCAGTTCGCCGTACTGTTCGTGGACCTGGACCGGTTCAAGGCGATCAACGACGGCCTGGGGCACAGCGCGGGCGACCAGGTGATCGTCGCCACGGCGCGGCGCCTGACGGCCTGCCTGCGCGAGACGGATATGGTCATGCGCGACATGGTGATGCGCGACGCGCTTGGCGGCGACCACCACGTCGTGTCGCGCCTGGGCGGCGACGAATTCACCATCCTGATCGACAGCGTCAGCGACGCCGCCACGCCGATCCGCATCGCCGAGCGCCTCCTGAAGGCCCTGGCGGCGCCGCTGCAGATCGGGCAGCACCAGGTGTATGTGACGGCCAGCATCGGCATCGCCATGAGTTCGAGCGGCTACAGCGACGTGCAGGTGATGCTGCGCGACGCCGACATCGCGATGTACCACGCCAAGCAGAACGGGCGCGCGCGCTGGATGATGTTCGACCAGACCATGCAGGAAGGCGCGCTGCGGCGCCTGACCCTGGAGGCGGAACTGCGCCTGGCGCTGCCGGGCCAGCAGTTCTTCCTGCAGTACCAGCCGATCGTCTCGCCGCAGGATGGCATGATCCGCGGCTTCGAAGCGCTGCTGCGCTGGCGCCATCCGGTGCTGGGCATGATCTCGCCGGTCGAATTCATTCCGGTGGCCGAGGAAGTGGGCCTGATCGGCCAGATCGGCGGCTGGGTGCTGGAGCAGGCCTGCCGCCAGCTGCGCGCCTGGCAGGACGCCGGTTCAAGCTCGCTGAGCATGAGCGTGAACGTGTCCGCGATCCAGCTGACCGACGGCGAACTGGTGGACATGGTCACGCGCGTGCTGGCCGACACCGGCATTGCGCATGGCAGCCTGAAACTGGAGCTGACGGAAAGCGCGGTGATGGCCGACCCGGAGCATGCGCTGGCCATCTTCCAGCAGCTGAAGGCCCTGGGCGTGCGCCTGAGCCTGGACGACTTCGGCACCGGCTATTCGTCGCTGAGCCATTTGCGGCGCCTGCCGATCGACACCCTGAAGATCGACCGTTCCTTCGTGAGCGCGATGGACAGCCACGCCGACAAGCGCGAGATCGCCGGCGTGGTGGTCATGCTGGCGCGCGCGCTGGGGCTGGACGTGGTGGCGGAAGGCGTCGAAACGAACGCCGAGGTCGACATCCTGCGCGAGATGGGGAGCGACTTCGTGCAAGGCTACTACTTCTTCCGCCCCCTCGACCACGAAGCCGCGAGCCTCGCCCTCTCCCAGCAACTCCCTCCCCAGCCGCTCCGCGCCTGAACAGCGGGGAACACCGGGGTCAGAGTCGAATTGTTGAGCAATTACCCGAAGTTGCCAAACAATTCGACTCCGACCCTGCTTGTTGATGAGAAAAGCGAAGTCTGAACAAAGAGGGTCGGAGTCGAATTCTTTGGCAATTCTGAGAAATTTCCCAATAATTCGACTCTGACCCTAATTTATTTCGGCTGGTCTTAGCGCGATAAGCGCCCTTGAGCTTGGCTTATATTCCGGCTAGGAATTTTCCAGCCTGACGAGACTGCTTTAATGCGGCAAAAATAAATAGGGTCAGAGTCGAATTGTTGGGAAATTCCCCAATGTTGTCATTTAATTCGACTCTGACCCTGATTTATTGTCGGGGTAATGGAGTATGGGCAAATGGGGTCGGAGTCGGATTGTTTGGCAATTCTGGAGAATTTCCCAACAATTCGACTCTGACCCTATTTAGAAGAAGTGGCGCCAGTCTTCGAGCCAGCCGGGGAAGGCGGCGGCTTCCATGGGGTTGGCGATGTGGTAGCCCTGGGCGTAGGTGCAGCCCAGGTCTTGCAGGAAGTCCCAGTCCTGGCGCGTCTCGACGCCGACCGCGACCGACATGCGGTCCAGGCTGTGCGCCAGGCCCAGGCAGGAGCGCAGGACCGTACCCAGCGGGCGGCGCTTGGAGGCGCCGTCGACGAAGCTGCGGTCGATCTTCAATTCCGAGAAGGGGATGCGCGCCAACAGCTGCAGGTTGGAACGGCCCGTGCCGTAGTCGTCGATCGCCAGGCCGAAACCCATCATCCGCAGACGCACCAGGCGCTCGATGAAGTGCGGGTCGGTGTTCAGCACCGAGGATTCGCTCATCTCGAAAGTCACGTAGTCCGGCATCACCTTGTGACGGCTCAGGCAACCCGTGATCTGGCGCACGAAGTTGGGATGGCCCAGCGTCTCGGGGGCAATGTTCAGCGAGATCGAGATCGGGATGCCCTTGTCGTGGAACACGCGGCACTGCTGCACCGACATCTCGATCATGCTCCAGTCCAGGAAGTCCACCCGCCCGCTTTCGACCAGCGCGTCGATGAAGGAAGTCGGCCCCAGCACGCCGTGCTCGGGATGGCGCCAGCGCGCAAAGGCTTCCAGGCCTTTCACCTGGCCGGTGGCGAGCTCGATCTTGGGCTGGAAGAAGGGTTCGAACTGGCGCTTCTGCAGGCCGATGCCGATCTCCTGGAAGGAAAAACGCGGCCCTTCGGCGCGCGCATCGTGCTTCGGCAGCGGCGCGTAGTTGTCGAGCAGGGGCTTGAGCTTGGCCGCCGTGACCGGCTTGGAGATCGTGCCCAGCAGGTCCACGCCATAGGCCTGGGCCAGGGTCTCCACCGAGAACAGCAGGCCGGCCGGCTGGGCCCCGGTGACGACCAGGCGCACCGGCGAGCCGACCGTGCCCAGGTTGCGGATCAGCTCCAGCCCATCCATCCCGGGCAAGGCCAGGTCGACGACGGCGATGTGCACCGCCGGGCCCAGGGCCGGATCCAGGCTCTGCATGGCGATGTGCCCGTCGGGCACGTCCGTCACCTGGCTGGCCCCCAGCTGCCCGAGCAGCTCCACCAGCGTCCGGCGCTGCGCCGTGTCGGCTTCCGCCACCAGAAAATGCAAATGCGCGATGTCCATCCTTACTCCAGTTCAGCTCGGTTCCACCCTCAGGTGCAACATTACCCCGAGCGCGCGCCGCCGTCTATGCCTGTCTGCCGTGCCGGCGCTGCCGCAGCTGCTCGAAGAAGCACACCGCGGCGCAGGCGGCCACGTTCAGCGATTCAACCTGGCCGTCGTGCGGAATGGCGACCCGGTGCGTGGCCAGCTCCAGCAGCTCGCCCGAGACGCCCTGCCCTTCATGCCCCAGCACCCAGGCCACCGGCGCCGCGAGGTCCATCGTGTACAGCGATTCGCTGGCGTAGCCGCTGGTGGCCAGCACCGGTACCTTCGCCTCCTTCACCAGCGCCGCGAGCTCGGCGTTCTCGAAGATGTCGAGCACGAAGTGGGCGCCCATGGCCGCGCGCAGCACCTTGGGCGACCAGCAGAAGGCCGTGCCGGGGCTGCAGTACACCTGCTTGATGCCGCTCGCCGCCGCGCTGCGCAGGATCGAGCCGACATTGCCGGGATCCTGCACGCCGTCCAGCAGCACGCTGGCGTCCACAAGGCCGGCCGGCTTGGACGGGCGCGGGGTGGCGACCACGAACACCAGGTGCACGCCGTGCTCCACCTGGCTGACCGCTTTGAACAGCGCGTCCGGCAGCGCCGTCACCGGCGCGCGCAGGTCGTCGCAGCGGGCCACGATAGCGGCCACTTCCGGGTTGCCCAGCGCGGCTTCCGAGACCACGCAGTGGTCGGGTGCGCCCCGCAGGTCGAGCCAGGTCTGGCACAGGTGCACGCCGTCCAGCAGGCTCTGGCCGACCTTGCGGCGGGCCTGGGAGCTGGTGGCGAGCTGCTTGAGGTCCTTGTAGAAGGCGTTGTCGCGCGAAGTGATCGTCTTCATGCAGGAAAGCCTTCGGGCTCGGCGAAGAAATCCGCCTGCAGCAGGGAGCGCACCGGCGCAAACGAGCGGCGGTGCACCGGCGACGGACCATGGGCGCGCAGCTGCTGCAGGTGCAGCGGGGTCGAGTAGCCCTTGTGCTGGTCGAAGCCGTACTGCGGATACAGCGCATGCAGGCGCACCAGCTCGGCGTCGCGCGCGGTCTTGGCCAGGATCGAGGCGGCCGAGATGGCGTGCACTTTGTCGTCGCCTTCCACCACCGCGTGCGCGCGCACATCCATTGTCGGACAGCGGTTGCCGTCGATCAGGGCGATGGTCGGCAGGGTCCGCAGCGCTTCCACCGCGCGGCGCATCGCCAGCATGGTCGCGTGCAGGATGTTCAGGCTGTCGATCTCTTCGCACGAGCACTCGGCGATCGCCCAGGCCAGCGCATGCTCCTTGATCAGGGGCGCGAGCTCGTCGCGGCGCGCCTCGGTCAGCTTCTTGGAGTCGCGCAGGCCGTCGATCGGGCGCCTGGGGTCGAGAATGACCGCGGCCGCATACACGGGGCCGGCCAGCGGGCCGCGCCCGGCCTCGTCCACGCCGCAGACGATGTCCGCGTCGGTGAAGGGACGCAGCCGCGGCGGCAGGCCGGGATACAGGTTGACTTTCTTTCTACTCATCGCTTTCTACTCAGCGTCTTGCGCTCAGCGCATGCCGATCACCCGGAGCACCGCTTCCGCACTCTCCTGCGCACTGTTGCGCAGCAGGCTGTGGTGCATGTCGGTAAAGCGCCGCGCCAGCCGCTCGCAGCCCGCCGGGTCGTCGAGCTGGCGCCAGACGGCGTCGGCCAGCGCTTCCGGCGTGGCGGCGTGCTGCAGGTATTCCGGCACCACGAATTCGCGCGCCAGGATGTTCGGCAGGCCGATCCAGGGCTGGTAGCCCATGTGCCGCATGATTTCCCACGAGGCGCGCATGACCTTGTAGGCAATCACCATCGGCTTCTTGAACAGCGCCACTTCCAGGGTCGCTGTCCCCGATGCTACCAGCACCGCATCGCCGGCCGCAATCGCCGCGTGCGACTCGCCGTCGACGAGTTGCAGCGGCACATCGCCCAGCCCGGCCTTGTTCACGATCTCGGTGAAATAGGCGCGCTGGCGCTCGCCCGCCATCGGGACGACAAAGACCAGCTTGGGGTCGCGCGCGTGCAGCAGCCCGGCCGCGCGCACGAAAGGCTCGGCCAGGTACTTCAGCTCGGCCATGCGGCTGCCCGGCATGACGGTGACCACGCGCGCATCCTCGGCGATCCCGAGCTGGCGGCGCGCCGCCGCGACATCCGGCTTCAAGGGGATCATCTCGGCCAGCGGATGGCCGATGTAGGTGGCCGGCACCCCGGCCTGGCGGTAGATCGCTTCCTCGAAGGGGAAGATCAGGAGCATGTGCGAGACCGCGCGCTTGATCTTCTTGATCCGCCCGCCGCGCCAGGCCCAGATCTGGGGACTGATGAAGTGGATGGTCGGGATGCCGCCCGCGCGCAGCTGCTCTTCCAGGCCGAGGTTAAAGCCCGGATAGTCGGCGCCGATGAAGGCGGCCGGCGGCTCCGCCAGCAGGCGGTCGCGCAGGGTGTTCTGGATGCGCTTGAGTTCGCGATAGCGCGGAATCACCTCGAACAGGCCGCGCACCGTCAGGGTCTCCATCGGCACGTCGCTCACCATTCCCTGCTCGATCATGCGCGGCCCGCCGATGCCCTGGAAACGGGCGTTCGGCAGGTGCGGACGCAGGCCGGCCAGCAGGCGCGCCGCCAGCATGTCGCCGGAAGCCTCGCCGGCGACCAGGGCCAGCGAACAGTTAGCGGACGATGCCACGGGTAGCGGTGTCGAGGAATTCGCGCATGGCGCGGATGTCGCCGGCGGCGCCGGTTGCCGCCGATTCTTCGGCGAGCAGCGCGGCCTTGGCTTCTTCCAGGGTCAGGTTGGAACGATAAATCAGCTTGTAGGAGGTGCGGATGCCGTCGATCTGCTCGCGGGTGAAGCCGCGGCGCTTCAGGCCTTCGATATTGACGCCGCGCGCGCCGGCCGGATTGCCCGAGACCAGCACGAAGGGCGGCACGTCCTGGGTCAGGCTGGTGTACATGCCGACGAAAGCGTGGGCGCCGATCTTGCAGAACTGGTGCACGCCCGCATAGCCCGACAGGATGGCGTGGTCGCCCACGTGCACGTGGCCGGCCAGCTGGGCGTTGTTCGAGAAGATCGTGTGGCTGCCGACCTGGCAGTCGTGCGCCAGGTGGACATAGGCCGAGATCCAGTTGTCGTCGCCCAGGCGGGTCACGCCTTCATCCTGGGCGGTGCCCAGGTTCATGGTGACGAATTCGCGGATGGTGTTGCCGTCGCCGATTTCCAGGCGGGTCGGCTCGCCCTTCCACTTCTTGTCCTGCGGCGCGCCGCCGATGGAGCAGAACTGGAAGAACTTGTTGTCCTTGCCGACCGTCGTGTGGCCTTCGATGACCACGTGCGGGCCCACCACCGTGCCTGCGCCGATGCGCACATTGGGGCCGATGATCGAATACGGGCCGACCTCGACCGAGCTGTCCAGCTCGGCCTTGGGATCGACGATCGCGCTTGGATGGATCTTGCTCATCTTACTGTCCTGCAGATTCGTTGGCGCGGATGGTGCACATCAGTTCCGCTTCCACGGCCACCTTGCCGTCGACGCTGGCCACCGCCTTGTACTTCCAGATGCCGCGCGAGGTGCGCAGGATCTCGACGTCCATCTTGAGCTGGTCGCCCGGCTCGACCGGACGCTTGAAGCGCACGCCGTCGATGCCGACGAAGTAGACCACCGAATTCTCGTCCGGCTTCACGCCCATGGTCATGAAGGACAGGATCGCCGCGGTCTGGGCCAGCGCCTCGACCATCAGCACGCCCGGCATCACCGGCTTGTGCGGGAAGTGGCCGTTGAAGAATTCTTCGTTGACGGTCACGTTCTTGATGGCGGTGATGGTCTTGCCCAGTTCGTAGTCCACGACACGGTCGACCAGCAGCAGCGGATAGCGGTGCGGCAGGTATTCCTTGATCTGGGTGATGTCGAGGATTTTGGATTCAGTCGTCATTTTTGTTCTGTCAGGGTTTTGATTGTTTTTTCAAGCGAACGGATTTTCTCGCGCATCGCGCCCAGGTTGCGCACGATGGCGGCGCTGCGTTCCCATTCCGCGTTCTTGGCCAGCGGGTAGAAGCCGGTGTACTGGCCAGGTTCGAGCACCGAGCGCGACACCATGCTGCCCGAGGAGATATGGACGTTGTCCACGATCTCAAGGTGGCCGAGCACCATGGCGGCGCCGCCGAAGGTGCAGTGCTTGCCGATCTTCGCGCTGCCGGCCACGCCCACGCAGCCCGCCATCGCGGTATGCGCGCCGATGTGGCAGTTGTGGCCGATCTGGATCTGGTTGTCGAGCTTGACGCCGTCTTCGATGATGGTGTCGGCCAGCGCGCCGCGGTCGATGCAGGTATTGGCGCCGATGTCGACGTCGTCGCCGATCAGCACGCGCCCGGTCTGCGGGATCTTGATGTAGACGCCGCCTTCGACGGCGAAGCCGAAGCCGTCCGTGCCGATCACGGCGCCCGAATGCACGATGCCGCGCTTGCCGATGCGGCAGTGCGCATGGAAAGTCACGTTGGCGAAGAAGTGGGTGCCCTCACCGATCGCGGCTTCGCGCCCGATGTAGCAGCCGGCGTCGATCACCGCATGGGCGCCGATCACAGCGCCCTCCTCGATCGTCACGTTGGCGCCGACATGGGCCGTGGGATCGACCACGGCGCCCGGAGCCACCACGGCGCTCGGATGCACGCCCGGGCTTGGTGCGGCTTCGCTCAGCGAGACGAAGTACTGCGCGGTGCGCGCGAAGTAGGCGTAGGGGTTGGTGGTGACGATGCGCGCGCCTTCATAGGTCGCGGCCACGGCCGGGTCGTCCAGCGGCGACAGGATCAGGGCCGCCGCCTGGCTCTGCGCGGCCAGTGCGCGCAGCTTGCTGTTGCTGAGGAAGCTGATGTGCGAAGCGCCGGCGCTGTCCAGGGGAGCGATCGCTTGAACCTCGAGGTTCGGGTCGCCCGCCAGTTGTCCGCCGAAGCGCTCGACCAAATCGCCTAGTCGAATGCCCATCTCGGTCTTTCCTGTCTTAGTCAAACAAATTCAAATCGGTGCGCAGCCCGGCATCACTTCGAAGCGTCGAGCAGCTTGAGGATCTTGTCCGTGATGTCGATGCGCGGGCTGACCCACGCCGCCTCGGCCAGCACGGCGTCCAGCCTTTCCTCGGCCGCGACCTGCTCCAGCAGCTTGTAAGCCTTTTGGGCGATCGCCGCGCGCTCTTCGTTCTTGCGCTGCATGAGGTCTTCCTGGAACAGGTTGTGCATCCGCTTCCAGTCGGCTTCCATGTTGATCAGGTCGCGCGTGCGGCGGTTGCGTTCGCCCTCGCTCAGGTTATTGGCCTCGGACTCGAACTTTTTGCGCGCCGCATTGAAGCGCTCCGCCGCTTCCTCGACCGTCTTCTGGCGGCTGGAGAACTCGGCGGCCAGCTTGGCGTCGGCGGCCTTGGCCATCTTCGATTCCGTCATCAGGCGCTCGGTGAACACGAAGCCGATGCGGCCGGTGGAACCGTAGGCCTGGCCCTGGGCCTGCGCCTGGACCAGCGGCGCGGCGCACAGCGCGGCGATCACGAGTCCGCGCGACAGCGAGGCAATCAGATTTTTCAGCATAAGTCTCTCGCAATCCTGGTTTTCGGTACGCCCTTGCGCCTCTTGGTCAGAAGCCGGTGCCCATCTGGAACTGGAAGCGTTCCAGGCGGTCGCCCGGCAGGGCGTTCAAAGGCTTAGCATAACTCAACTTGAGCGGGCCCACCGGGGAAATCCAGGACAGGCCGATACCGGCCGAGTAGCGGAATTCCGATGGGCGGATCTTGGCCTCTTCCTGGAACACCTGGCCGCCGTCGAGGAAAGTGAACCAGCGCAGGCTGCGGTCGGTGCCGCTGCCCGGGAACGGGAACTGCAGTTCCGCATTGCCGATCACGCGCTTGGAGCCGCCGACCGCGTCGTAGAAGCTCGGGTCGACCACGCCCAGCGACGAGCTCTCGTAGCCGCGCACCGAACCGATGCCGCCGGCATAGAAGTTCTTGAAGACCGGGTAGCTGTTGCCGCCGATGCCCTTGCCGTAGTCGAACTCGCCGCGCAGGGCCAGGGTCATCCATCGTGTGAGCGGACGGTACCACTGATGCTCATAGACCATCCTGTAGTACTTGGCGTCGCCCAGGGCGTCGATCTCGAGGTTGGCGCGCTGGAAGCGGCCGCGGGTCGGGGTCACCGCGCTGTCGCGGGTGTCGCGACCCCAGGCGGCGGTCAGCGGGATCGCGTTGGTGGTGGCCTTGCCGATACCGGTCGACGGGCCGCCGTTCTGGGACACGAAGGTGCGGTACAGGACCGGCGAGGTGCCGTCGGTCTCGATCTGGGTGCGCTCCAGGCCCGCGCCGAAGTAGACGGTGTCCGATTCCGAGAACGGCACGCCGAAGGTCAGGTTGCCGCCGGTCTGGCGCACGGTGTAGGAGCCGATGTTCAGCGCCGGCGGACGCGAGGTGCGCAGGTAGAGCTGGAAGGCGCGCGAGATGCCGTCGTCGGTGAAGTACGGATTGGTCTGCGAGAACGCGATCGTGCGGTTGTACTTGCTGGTGTTCAGTTCCAGGCCGACGGTGTTGCCCGAACCCGCGAAGTTGGCCTGCGAGATCGAGGCCGTGAAGGTGAACTTCTCGGCCTGCGAGAACGCGCCGCCGATCATGAAGTTACCGGTCGGCTTTTCTTCGACCACGATGTTGACGTCCACCTGGTCCGAGGTGCCCGGCGACTCCGGCGTCTCGACCTTCACTTCCTTGAAGTAGCCGAGGCGGTCGACGCGGTCGCGCGAGAGCTTGACGCGGTTGGCGTCGTACCACGAGCTTTCAAACTGGCGGAACTCGCGGCGGATCACTTCGTCGCGGGTCACGGTGTTGCCCGAAATGTTCATGTGGCGCACATAGGCGCGCTTGCCCGGATCGACGAAGAAGGTGAAGGCCACTTCGCGCTTCTCGCGGTCGATCTCCGGATTGGCCGTCACGTTGGCGAAGGCGTAGCCGAAGGTGCCGAGGCGGTCGGCGATCAGCTTGTTGGTGGCTTCCTGCAGGTCGCCCGAATAGGTCTTGCCCGGCTGGAGCAGGATCAGCTGCTTGAGCTCTTCCTCGCGGCCAAACATCTCGCCTTCCAGCTTCACGCTCTTGACGGTGTACTTCTCGCCTTCGGTGATGTTGATGGTGAGGTAGATGTCCTTCTTGTCCGGGGTGATCGACACCTGGGTCGATTCCACGTTGGCTTCCAGGTAGCCGCGGTTCAAGTAGTAGGACTTGATGGTCTCGAGGTCGCCGGTCAGCTTCTGCTTGGAGTACTGGTCGGCCTTGGAGTACCAGGTGAACCAGCCCGAGGTGCGCAGCTCCAGCTGTTCGCGCAGTTCCTTGTCGCTGAAGGCCTTGTTGCCGACGATGTTGATGCCCTTGATCTTGGCGACGTCGCCCTCGTCGACGTTAAACATGATCGTCACGCGGTTGCGTTCGATCGGGGTGACGGTGGTGGTGATCTTGACGCCGTACAGGCCGTGCGACAGGTACTGGCGCTTGAGCTCCTGCTCGGCGCGGTCGACCGACGCCTTGTCGAAGATCTTGGTCTCGCCGACGCCGATTTCCTTCAGCGCCTTGACCAGCATGTCCTTTTCGAATTCCTTGGTGCCGGTGAAATCGACGGTGGAGATCGCCGGACGTTCCTCGACCAGCACCACCAGCACGCCGTTCTCTTCTTCCAGGCGGATGTCCTTGAAGAAGCCGGTCGCATACAGGGCCTTGATCGCCGCGGTCGCCTTGCCGTCGTCGAAGGTCTCGCCCACGCGCACCGGCAGGTAGCTGAACACGGTGCCCGCTTCCGTACGCTGGATGCCTTCGACCCGGATGTCCTTGACGACGAACGGGTTGACGGCCAGCGCGTTACCGGCGCACAGGGCCAGCACGGCTGCGCCGATCAGGCTGCGACGGATGAACGGCAGGGCAAAACGATCTGGTTGTGATTTCATTGGCTGGATCAAAGGGTCAGTCATTAATACATATTCCTTGGCGCAGTAAGCGCGGGGTGAACGGCTAGGCCGGCCACCCTGCGAATACCGCGGTAACAGCATTCTTTATTTTGCCGGTGGATTCAGCGTGCATGGGAGCTTCGCTAGAACAGCCGCACCAGGTCATTGAAGACGGCGAGCGCCATCAGCATGAGCAGCAGGCCGACCCCGGCGCGCTGTGCGAACTCGCCGACTCGCGCTGGAAGGGGACGCCCGGTCAAAACTTCCAGCGAATAATACAGTAAATGGCCACCATCCAGAACTGGAATTGGTAACAAATTCATTACTCCTAAGCTGATACTAATAAATGCAATGAACTGCAAATAGCTCACCAGGCCGATGCGCGCGGTCTGTCCCGCATAGTCGGCAATGGTGATCGGCCCGGTCACGTTCTTCCACGAGGCTTCGCCCGTGATCATCTTGCCGATCATCTTGAGGGTCATGACGCTGGTCTCCCAGGTGCGCTCGGCGCCCTTGGCCACGGCCTCGAAGGGACCGGAGGACACCGTCACCATCTCGGGCGCCTGGGCCACCATGACCTTGATCATGCCGCGGCCGTCGGGGCCGCGTTCCGGCGTGAGCGCGAGCTTCACAACGCCGGACCCGCGCTGGACTTCCAGCTGCAGCGCGCGGCCGGGCGCGGCGCGCACCGCTTCGATGAAGGCGATGCCGTCGTCCATGGCCTTGCCGTCGGCGCGCAGGACCAGGTCGCCCGCCAGCAGGCCGGCGCGCTCCCCTGCCCCGCCAGGCAGCACCTTGTCGACGCGCGGCTGCGGGCGCCACAGGTCCAGGCCCAGGCCGCCCAGCACGTCGCCTTCGACGTCGAGCCTGGCCACGGCCTCCTTCGGGATGGTGGCGCTGTAGGCGCCGCCATGCTTGCCGCGCATTTCCAGGCGCGCTTCGCGTTTCTCGATGGCGGCCTGCAGCACCTGCCAGCGCAGGTCGGGCCAGGAGCCGACCTGAGAACCATTCACCGCGACCACCGTATCGCCGCCGCGCACGCCCGCCTGGTAGGCGACCGAATTCTCCGGCAGCGCGCGCAGGCGCGCCGAGGGTTCCTCGACGCCGTACATGAACAGCACCGCCATCAGGCCGATGGCGAGCAGGAAGTTGGCGATCGGTCCGGCGGCGACGATGGCGATGCGGCGCCACACGCTCTGGCGCGTGAACTCGCGGTCCCATTCGGTTTCGTCCTTGGGCGCGGTCTCGGGATCGCGGCTGTCGAGCATCTTGACGTAGCCGCCCAGCGGCAGCGCCGACACCGCCCATTCGGTCTGGTCGCGGCCGAAGCGGCGCGACCACACCACCTTGCCCATGCCGACCGAGAAGCGCAGCACCTTGACGCCGCACCAGCGCGCGACCAGGTAGTGGCCCAGCTCATGGATGATGATGAGCGGGCCGAGGGCCAGCACGAAGGCCAGCACCGTCCACAGCAGGTTCATGGCTTATCCCCGCAGGCGAGCAATGGCGGCGGCGGCCGCGCGGGCGCGCGTGTCCTGGTCCAGCACCGCCTCGATCGAGGGCGCCGGGCCGTGCTCCACCTCGTCCATCACCTGGCGGATGACGCGGTCGATGTCGCGGAAGCCGATGGCGCGGTCGAGGAAGGCTTGCACCGCCACTTCGTTGGCGGCGTTCAGCAGGGCCGGCGCGGTGCCGCCCGCACGCAGGGCGTCGAACGCAAGGGCCAGGCAGGGGAAGCGCTCGAAGTCCGGCTTGTGGAACTGCAGTGCCGCCATCGTGGTCAGGTCGAGCTGGGCCACGCCGGATGCGATCCGCTCCGGGAAGGCCAGCGCGTGCGCGATCGGCGTGCGCATGTCCGGATTGCCCAGCTGGGCCAGCACCGAACCGTCGACGTAGGAGACCATCGAATGGATCACGCTCTGCGGATGGATCACGACCTCGATCAGGTCGGCCGGCGCGCCGAACAGCCAGTGGGCCTCGATCACTTCCAGGCCCTTGTTCATCATGGTGGCCGAGTCGACCGAGATCTTGCGGCCCATGACCCAGTTCGGGTGCTTGCAGGCCTCTTCCGGGGTCACGCCGCCGAGGGTCTCGACGGCGCGATTCAGGAAGGGGCCGCCCGAGGCGGTCAGCAGGATCTTGGCCACGCCCGCGGCGCCCGGCGCGCGCGCGTAGTGCTGCGGCAGCGACTGGAAGATGGCGTTGTGTTCGCTGTCGATCGGCAGCAGGGTCGCCTTGTGCTCCTTGACCGCGTCCATGAACAGCTGGCCCGACATGACCAGGGCTTCCTTGTTGGCCAGCAGGACCTTCTTGCCCGCGCGCGCGGCGGCCAGCGTGGGCGCCAGGCCGGCGGCGCCGACGATGGCGGCCATCACGGTGTCGGTGTCGTCGCTGGAAGCGATGTCGCACAGGGCCTGTTCGCCGTGTTCGACCGCGATGCCGAGGTCCGCGACCAGTGCCGACAGCCGGGCCGCCGCTTCCGGCGTGCCGACCACGGCGCGCTGCGGGCGGTGGACGCGGCAGGCCTGCGCCAGTTCCTCGACGCGGCTGTGCGCGCTGAGGGCGTAGACACGGTAGCGCTCCGGATGGCGGGCGAGCACGTCGAGGGTCGAGGCGCCGATCGAGCCGGTGGCGCCCAGGATGGTAATGCGTTGCATGATCTGCTTCCTTCTAGAGCCAGGCGCCGATCAGGGCAGCCAGTGGCAGGACCGGGACGAGCGCGTCGATCCGGTCCAGTACGCCGCCGTGGCCAGGCAGCAGGTTGCTGCTGTCCTTCATGCCGGCGCGGCGCTTGAGCTGGGATTCGAACAGGTCGCCGACGATGCTGGCGGCGACGATGAGGATGAGTACGGCGAACATGCCGAGCCAGCCGAGGCCGGCCTGCACGCGCACCGCGAAAGTATTGGCCAAGGCTTCCCCGCCGAACAGCACGGTGAGCGCGGCGATGATCAGGACGGCGATGCAGCCGCCGATCGCCCCTTCCCAGGACTTGCCGGGCGAGATGGACGGCGCCAGCTTGCGCTTGCCGAAGGCCTTGCCGGAGAAGTAGGCGAAGACGTCGGCGGCCCAGACGATGGCCATCACCGACAGCAGGTAGAGCGCCGAGTGCTGGAACATGGTGACGATGGCGGCGAAGCAGGACACCACCGAGATCGCGTAGATCAGGCTGAGCATGGTGTTGGCCGTGCTCTCGAGCGGCGGCAGGCCCAGCTTCAGCGAGGGCGCGAAGCGCAGAGCCCACAGCAGCACGCCGATGGCGAACCAGAAGGTCGAGGCACCGGTCGAGGGCGCCAGGAAGAAGGCGTAGGCGAAAGCTGCGGTCCAGAACAGCGCGATCGGCAGCGCGCGGCCGGAGCCCGGATTGAACAGGCGGAAGGATTCCCAGATCGCCGCCCCGAAGAACAGCGAAGCCACCACCGCGAACGCCGTGAAATTGTTGGAATACAGTACCGGCAGCAGGACTGCCAGCAGGACGAGCGCGGTGAGGATCCGGGTTTTCAGCATCAGTTGGTCTTCTTCGCTACTTGGTCGCCGGTCTGGCCGAAGCGGCGCTCGCGCTTCTGGAAGGATGCGATCGCCTCGTCCAGCGCTTCAGGCGAGAAATCGGGCCAGAAGGTCTGGGTAAAGTACAGCTCGGAATACGCGAGCTGCCAGAGCAGGAAATTCGAGATGCGCTCCTCGCCGCCGGTGCGGATGAAGAGGTCGGGCTCGGGGGCATAGGCCATGGCCAGGTGCGGGGCCAGCATGTCTTCGGTGAATTCGGTCACCCCAGGGTTGGCCTGCACCATCTTGCTCGTTGCCTGCATGATATCCCAGCGTCCGCCATAGTTGGCGCACACGCTGACCGTGAGGCGGGTGTTGTTGGCGGTGCGGCGCTCGGCGGCGGCGATCATCTCCTGCAGCTTGGGGTCGAAACGGCTCAGGTCGCCCACGACTTTCAGGCGAATATTGTTGGCGTGCATCTTCGAGACTTCGCGCTCGAGGGCGGTCACGAACAGGCGCATCAGCAGCGAGACTTCCTCGGCCGGACGGCGCCAGTTCTCGGACGAGAAGGCGAACAGGGTGACGTACTCGACGCCGAGTTCGACGCAGCGCTCGACGACGCCGCGCACGGCTTCCACGCCCTTGACGTGGCCGGCGACGCGCGGCAGGAAGCGCTTGGTGGCCCAGCGGCCGTTGCCGTCCATGATGATCGCGATGTGGCGCGGCACACTAGGCGTTTCGGGGACAGCGGTGGTCGAACTTTTGAATATCATGACTTCCAGTGGGCTGCGGCCGGCAACACATGTCGCCGGCAAGGAAAATGGTCAATCATAAGGTACACGGACCGGCCGCGGCAAGCTGCCGGGGCCGGTCCGCGAGAACTACCATCAAGCCGTATTTACACGGTCATGATGTCCTTCTCTTTTTCCGCCAGCAGTTTGTCGATCTCGGCGACGAACTTGTCGGTCAGCTTCTGGACTTCGTCCGATGCGCGGCGCTCTTCGTCTTCCGAAGCGGTCTTGTCCTTGACCATCTTCTTCAGCGCTTCGTTGGCGTCGCGGCGGATGTTGCGCACGGCGATCTTGGCGTCTTCGCCTTCGGTCTTGGTCAGCTTGACCATTTCCTTGCGGCGCTCTTCGGTCAGCGGCGGGGTCGGCACGCGGATGGTGTCGCCCTGGCTCGAGGGATTGAGGCCCAGGTCGGAGTCGCGGATCGCCTTCTCGATGGTGCTGGCCATCTTCTTTTCGAACGGGGTCACGCCGATGGTGCGCGCGTCGATCAGGGTCAGGTTCGCCACCTGCGACAGCGGGGTCGGCGAGCCGTAGTATTCGACCATGACGGAGTCGAGGATGCCGGCGTGGGCGCGGCCGGTACGGACCTTGGCGAGGTTGGCCTTCAGGGTCTCGATGGACTTGGTCATGCGATCCTGGGCGTTCTTTTTGACGTCAGCTAAGGACATGCTGCTCTCCTGTTCTTCTTTCGGATTGTTCAACTAAAACTTAAACGTGTACCAGTGTACCTTCGTCTTCGCCCATGATCACGGCTTTCAGCGCGCCCGGCTTGACGATGGAAAACACCTTGATCGGCAGCTTCTGGTCGCGGCACAGCGCGAAGGCGGTGGCGTCCATCACCTGCAGGTGCTTGGCGATCGCTTCGTCGAAGGAAATCGACTCGTAGCGGGTGGCGTGCGGATCCTTCTTGGGGTCGGCGCTGTAGACGCCGTCGACCTTGGTGGCCTTGAGGACGATCTCGGCCGAGATTTCCGAGCCGCGCAGGGCGGCGGCGGTGTCGGTGGTGAAGAAGGGGTTGCCGGTGCCGGCGGCGAACACGACGACCTTGCCCTCTTCCAGGTACTGCAGGGCTTTCGGGCGCACGTAGGGCTCGACCACCTGTTCGATGCTGATCGCGGACATGACGCGCGCGGTGATGCCGACATGGCGCATGGCGTCGGCCAGGGCCAGGGCGTTCATGACGGTGGCGAGCATGCCCATGTAGTCCGCGGTGGCGCGGTCCATGCCCTGGGCGCCCGGGGCCACGCCGCGGAAGATGTTGCCGCCGCCGATCACGACCGCCACCTGCACGCCCAGATTCGCCACTTCCGCCACGTCGGCCACCATGCGGTCGATGGTCGCACGGTTGATGCCGAACGCATCGTCGCCCATCAGCGCTTCGCCAGACAGTTTCAGAAGGACTCGTTGGTAGGCTGGTTTTGTCATGATGAAGCGGCTCCTATGT
Source organism: Massilia sp. ZL223 (assembly GCF_018119395.1). Classification (GTDB taxonomy): domain Bacteria; phylum Pseudomonadota; class Gammaproteobacteria; order Burkholderiales; family Burkholderiaceae_D; genus Telluria. Next base: position 27,633 of record NZ_JAGPWD010000018.1, on the reverse strand, counting down.
GATGTTTCTTACGAATTCGGTTCTGACGCGCGGCCTCGTGGGCTGCGGTCTCATCTGCGCTTGTTGCCAGATGGGGTGCTGCTCACGGGGCGCTGCGCGTGAGGCGCTGCCGGGTTGCCGCGAACTTGGGTTCCGGCCTTCGCCGGAACGACGTTGTTTGAGGTCACTGTTATCTCCTGCGCCGTCGTCCCGGCGCAGGCCGGGACCCAAGTTTGCCAGCGCAGCCACTAACCCAACCACGGCCACGCAACAAACCTTTCCCCTTAAAAAAACGGGCCTTGCGGCCCGCTTTTCAATTACTGCTTGCTAGCAGCCATCTGTGCTGCAACTTCAGCTGCGAAGTCGTCAACCTTCTTCTCGATGCCTTCGCCCACGACGTACATGGTGAACGCCTTCACGGTGGTGTTGGCGGCCTTCAGCATCTGCTCGATCGACTGCTTGTCGTTCTTCACGAACGCCTGGTTCAGCAGCGACACTTCTTTCAGGTACTTCTGCACCGAACCGTCGATACGCTTGGCGACGATCTCGGCCGACTGCGGCTGCTTGCCTTCGGCGACGGCCTTGTCGGCGTCTTCCTGGGCTTTCAGCTGGGCAACCGAACGCTCTTTTTCGATCAGTTCAGCAGGCACTTGCTCCGACGACAGTGCGACCGGCTTCATGGCAGCGATGTGCATCGCCACGTCCTTGCCGACTTGCTCGTCGCCGCCTTCGAACTCGACCATCACGCCGATGCGCGCGCCGTGCAGGTAGGAAGCCAGCTTGCCGGTGGTTTCGAAACGCTGGAAGCGGCGAACGGTCATATTCTCGCCGATTTTACCGATCAGTGCCGTACGCACGTCGTCGAAGGTCTTGCCTTCGTGTTCGATCTTCGCCAGGGCGTCGACATCAAGCGGGTTCTTTTCGGCGACCAGGCGTGCAGCCAGGTTGGCCATGGCCAGGAAGTCGTCGTTCTTGGCGACGAAGTCGGTTTCGCTGTTGATCTCGACCAGCGCGCCGACGTTGCCGGCGATGTAAGCCGCCACCACGCCTTCGGCGGTGATGCGCGAAGCCGCCTTCGACGCCTTGCCGCCCAGCTTGACGCGCAGGATCTCTTCCGCGCGACCCATGTCGCCATCGGCCTCGGTCAGTGCTTTCTTGCATTCCATCATCGGTGCGTCGGTCTTGGAGCGCAGTTCGCCCACCATCGCTGCAGTAATCGCTGCCATGTGTATTCTCCTAAATGTTGGTTCAGGTGCCCGGCTGTCCGGCGGACAGTCGAACGATATATTTCTGCTAAATCTTGTGCTTAAAAAAAGGGGGGCACGTGGTACGGCTCCCCCTTTCTACTGCAGGCAGGCCGTGCGGCCTGCCGTCAAATTATGCCTGCTCGGAAACTTCGACGAAGTCGTCGCCGCCGGCCTTGACCATCTCAACGACTTCGTTGGTGGCGTTGGCGCGGCCTTCCAGGATCGCATCGGCGACGCCGCGCGCGTACAGGGTGATGGCCTTCGACGAGTCGTCGTTACCCGGGATGATGTGGGTAACGCCTTCCGGCGAGTGATTGGTGTCGACCACGCCGATGACCGGGATGCCCAGCTTGCCGGCTTCGGTCACGGTGCCCTTGTGGTAGCCGACGTCGACGACGAAGATCGCGTCCGGCACGCCGCCCAGATCCTTGATGCCGCCGATCGACTTCTGCAGCTTGACCAGTTCGCGCGAGAACATCAGCGCTTCTTTCTTCGACATCTTCTCGACCGAACCGTCTTCGATCGCGGCTTCCATGTCCTTCAGGCGCTTGATCGAGGTCTTGATGGTCTTGAAGTTGGTCAGCATGCCGCCCAGCCAGCGCTGGTCGACGTAAGGCACGCCTGCGCGCTGGGCTTCAGCGGCGATGATGTCGCGCGCCTGGCGCTTGGTGCCCACCATCAGGATGGTGCCGCGGTTGGCGGCGATCTGCTTGATCGTCTTCATCGCGTCCTGGTACATACCCATGGTCTTTTCCAGGTTGATGATGTGGATCTTGTTGCGGTGACCGAAGATGAACGGAGCCATTTTCGGGTTCCAGAAACGGGTCTGGTGGCCGAAGTGAACACCGGCTTCCAGCATTTCGCGCATAGTAACGGACATGTAATTCTCCAGGGTTGGGTCTTGAATGCGGCCAGTCACCTTATCGGCACCCTTTGGCGGCCACACTCGCGATTTCTATAAAAATTCAGTAAAAACGAGACTGTTTTCACAACATTGCTCGATGCGAACACGAGCAACCCGAGATTCTAGCGGGATTCGGCCCATTTTTCAAGCGTGCACGCCTCCCCTCCCGTCCGCCGCCCCCTGGAGGCCATGCCACGGGGCTCGGCGACATCCTTTATAATGGAACGATATCGCCTGGACACGTTCCGGGCTTCACCGTTTTCAGAGTACGACACCCCTATTTATGTCCATTTCCATCAAGACCCCGGAAGAGATCGAAGGCATGCGCCTGGCCGGCCGCCTCGGCGCCGAAGTGCTGGACTACCTCACCCCCTTCGTCAAGCCGGGCGTGAGCACCGGCGAGCTGGACCGCCTGGCCCACGAATACATGCTCAACGTCCAGGGCACCACCCCGGCCCCGCTGAACTACGCCCCGCCGGGCTATACCCCGTTCCCGAAGTCGATCTGCACCTCGGTCAACGACGTGATCTGCCACGGCATCCCGGGCGACAAGGTGCTCAAGAACGGCGACGTGCTGAACATCGACGTCACCGTCATCAAGGATGGCTTCCACGGCGACAACAGCCGCATGTTCTACGTGGGCGAACCGTCGATCCTGGCGCGCCGCCTGTCGGAAGTGACCTATGAATGCATGTGGCTGGGCATCGCCAAGGTCAGGCCGGGCGCCCACCTGGGCGACATCGGCCACGTGATCCAGCAGCACGCCGAAAAGCACGGCTACAGCGTGGTGCGCGAGTTCTGCGGCCACGGCATCGGCCGCGTGTTCCACGAAGAGCCGCAGGTGCTGCACTACGGCCGTCCGGGCACCCTGGACAAGCTGGAAGCGGGCATGATCTTCACTATCGAGCCGATGATCAACGCCGGCCGCCGCGAGATCAAGGAAATGCAGGACGGCTGGACCATCAAGACCAAGGACCGCAGCCTGTCGGCCCAGTGGGAGCACACCATCCTGGTCACCGAGACCGGCTTCGAGATCCTGACCCAGTCGGCCGGCACCCCGCCGCCGCCAGGCATCGTGCTGCCGCTGCTGGAGCAGGCCGCCGCCCCGGCCGCCGCCTGAGGATCGCCCATGGGACAGGCCGCCCTCCTGGACTCCGCGCGCAGCGCGCTGCGCCAGCGCCTCAAGGCCGAACGCCAGGAGGTGTTCCAGGCCTTCCATGAAGACGGCAAGCCCGAAAAACTGCTGCGCAACCTGCGCCAGTGCGTGGACGGCGTGCTGGCCGACGCCTGGCGCGCGGCCGGCCTGCCGGCCCATACCGCCCTGGTGGGCGTGGGCGGCTACGGGCGCGGCGAGCTTTTCCCGTATTCGGATGTCGACCTGCTGATCCTCCTGGCGGACCCGCCGGACGCCATCACCCAGGCGCGCCTGGAGTCCCTGGTCCAGCTGCTGTGGGACCTGGGCCTGGAGATCGGCCACAGCATCCGCACCGTGGACGAGTGCCTGGTGGAGTCCGCCGCCGACATCACGGTGCAGACCAGCCTGCTGGAAGCGCGCCTGGTGTGCGGCGACGAAGCGCTGTTCGGGGAACTGCAGCGGCGCTACCGCGAGACCATGGACCCGCAAGCCTTCTTCCAGGCCAAGACGGCCGAGATGCGCCTGCGCCACGCCAAGTACGAATTCACCGCCTTCGCGCTCGAGCCGAACGTCAAGGAGAGCCCGGGCGCGCTGCGCGACCTGCAGGTGATCCTGTGGGTGGCCAAGGCGGCGGGACTGGCCGAATCCTGGGGCCAGCTGGCCACGCGCGGCCTGATCACGCGCATGGAAGCGCGCCAGCTGATGGAAAAGGAACGCGCCTTCAAGGACATCCGCATCCGCCTGCACCTGCACACCAGGCGGCGCGAAGACCGCCTGGTGTTCGATGTCCAGACCGCGATCGCCAAGACCTTCGGCCTGTCCTCGAACGGCGACGGCCCCAACGCGCGCCGGGCCAGCGAATACCTGATGCAGCGCTACTACTGGGCGGCCAAGACGGTCACCCAGCTCAACACCATCCTGCTGCAGGACATCGAGGCCCAGCTGTTCCCGCACCCGGTGGCCGCCGTGCCGATCAACGCCCGCTTCAACGAGGTGGGCGGGCTGATCGACATCGCCGCCGACGACACCTTCGAGCGCACGCCCTCGAGCGTGCTCGAGATCTTCGTGGCCATGACCGAGCGCCCCGACATCAAGGGCATGACGGCGCGCACGACGCGCGCCCTCTGGCACGCGCGCACCCGCATCGACACGGGCTTCCGCGCGGATCCGCCCAACAAGGCCCTGTTCCTGCGCATCCTGCAGGCGCCCGTGGGCCTGGTGCACGCCCTGCGCCGCATGAACGAATTCGGCATCCTGGGCCGCTACCTGCCGGCCTTCCGCAAGATTGTCGGCCAGATGCAGCACGACCTGTTCCACGTCTACACGGTGGACCAGCACATCATGATGGTGGTGCGCAACCTGCGCCGCTTCACCATGCCGGAGCACGCCCACGAATACCCCTTCTGCAGCCAGCTGATCGCCGACTTCCGCGACCGCTGGCTGCTGTACGTGGCCGCCCTCTTCCACGACATCGCCAAGGGCCGCGGCGGCGACCATTCCAAGCTCGGCATGGATGACGCCCGCCACTTCTGCCGCGAACACGGGTTGTCGGAGGAAGACACCGAGCTGGTGGTGTTCCTGGTCGAGCAGCACCTGAGCATGTCCACGGTCGCCCAGAAGCAGGACCTGTCCGACCCGGACGTGATCGCGTCCTTCGCGGTCCAGGTACGCGACGAGCGCCACCTGACTGCGCTCTACCTGCTGACGGTGGCCGACATCCGCGGCACCAGCCCCAAGGTGTGGAACGCCTGGAAGGGCAAGCTGCTGGAAGACCTGTACCGCGTGACCCTGCGCGTGCTGGGCGGCGAACCGCATTCCGCCGACCGCGAGCTGCGCACGCGCCAGAAGGAGGCGCTGGCGACCCTGCGCCTGTTCGGCCTGCCCCAGGATGCGCACGAGCCCTTGTGGCAGCAGCTGGACGTCGCCTACTTCCTGCGCCACGACGCGTCCGACATCGCCTGGCAGACCCGCGCCCTGCACGACAAGGTCGACAGCGCAAAGCCCGTAGTGCGGGCGCGCCTGGCGCCGATCGGCGAAGGCCTGCAGGTGGCGGTGTACCTGAAGGACCACCCCGACCTGTTCGCGCGCATCTGCAGCTACTTCGACCGCAAGAACTTCAGCATCCTGGACGCCAAGATCCACACCACGCGCCACGGCTATGCGCTGGACAGCTTCCTGATCACGGCCGAAGGCTTCGAAGGCAGCTACCGCGACATCATCAGCCTGATCGAACACGAGCTGTGCGCCCTGCTGCTGTCGCAGGAACCGCTGCCGCCGCCGATGCGCGGCCGCCTGTCGCGCATGTCGCGCAGCTTCCCGATCACGCCCACCGTGGACGTGCGCCCCGACGAACGCGGCCAGTTCCACGTGCTGTCGGTGGCCGCCAACGACCGCGTCGGCCTGCTGTACGCGATCGCCAGCGTGCTGCAGCGCTACCGCATCAACCTGCACACGGCCAAGATCATGACCCTGGGCGAGCGTGTCGAGGACGTGTTCCTGATCGACGGCGCCGCCCTGAACAACCCGCGCGTCCAGGTCCAGCTCGAGACCGACCTGCTGGACGCCCTTAAAATCTGACTTTTTCCCTGTTTTTACCGATGACCGAACCGCTCCGCCTCTCCAAACGTATGTCCGAACTCGGCCTGTGCTCGCGCCGCGAAGCCGATGAATGGATCGCCAAAGGCTGGGTGCGGGTGGACGGCAAGGTGGTTTCCGAACTGGGAAGCAAGGTGCTGCCCACCCAGCGCATCACGGTCGAGCGCCAGGCCGCGGCCGAGCAATCGAAACGCGTCACGGTCCTGATCAACAAGCCGGTCGGCTACGTCAGCGGCCAGGCCGAAGACGGCTACCAGCCGGCGGTCACCCTGATCAAGCCGGAGAACCGCTGGGCCGACGATCCGTCGACCGAACAATTCCACCCCACCCAGCTGCGCAGCCTGGTGCCGGCCGGACGCCTGGACATCGACTCGGTCGGCCTGCTGGTGCTGACCCAGGACGGCCGCATCGCCAAGCAGCTGATCGGCCAGGACACCTCGATCGAGAAGGAATACCTGGTGCGGGTGCAGTACACCAGGCCGGGCAAGCTGCCGGACGCCGATCTCAAGAAACTGAACCATGGCCTGTGGATGGACGGGAAACCGCTGCTGCCGGCCAAGGTGCGCTGGCAGAACGATGACCAGCTCAGCTTTACCCTGAAGGAAGGCCGCAAGCGCCAGATCCGCCGCATGTGCGACATGGTCGGGCTGAAGGTCATCGGCCTGAAGCGGGTGCGGATCGGCAAGGTCAAGCTGGGCGACTTGCCTCAGGGGCAGTGGCGCTACTTGCGGCCGGACGAGCAGTTCTAAGGCTGTCGCCGGGAGCGCGCAGAATTCATTTTCCAGGTCAATATCGGCCAGAGCCGAACCTCGTGGAGCTTCGCCAATGAAAAGAATGTCTCGCCTGATAACGCGATCGCTGGTGCTCGCCGCGTCAATCGCTCCGGCCATGGCCGTGCATGCAGCCAATCCCATCGTTCCGGGCTGGTACGCCGATCCAGAGATCCGCATCTACGGCAAGACTTACTGGGTCTACCCGACCTACTCGGACCATTTCGGCAAGCCGGACCAGTCCAGATCCTTCACACCCGAGCAGATGCGGATGCGCGCGCAATCGAAGCTGATCTGGGAACCCTATCTGAAGCAAACCTTCATCAACGCGTTTTCCTCCCCGGACCTGGTGAACTGGACCAAGCACGAGCACGTGCTCGATGTCGAGAACGTCAGCTGGGCAGCGTATGCGGTCTGGGCGCCCTCCAGCATCGAGCACAACGGCAAGTACTACCTGTTCTTCGGGGCCAACGACATCAAGAGCGACGGACAGACCGGCGGCATCGGCGTGGCGGTCAGCGACCGGCCCCAGGGGCCGTTCAAGGATGCCCTCGGGCGTCCCTTGATCGACAAGATCCACCACGGCGCCCAGCCGATTGACCAGATGGTCTTCAAGGACGACGATGGCCAGGTCTACCTGTATTACGGCGGCTGGAAGCACGCCAATGTCGTCAAGCTCGCTCCCGACCTGCTGAGCCTCGTCCCTTTCCCGGACGGCGTCACCTTCAAGGAAATCACGCCCGATCCCGAGTACGTGGAAGGCTCGTTCATGGTCAAGCGCAAGGGCGTGTACTACCTCATGTGGTCGGAAGGCGGATGGACCGGACCGGATTACCGCGTCGCCTACGCCATGGGAAAGTCCCCAACGGGTCCTTTCAAGCGGGCCGGAACGATCCTGGCTCAGGACCGCACGGTGGCGAAGGGCGCGGGCCATCACTCGGTGATCAACATCCCGGGCACCGACGACTGGTATATCGCCTACCACCGCCGCCCTGTCGGCACCGACAACGGCCATCACCGCGAGATGGCGATCGAACACCTGTACTTCAACGACGACGGCAGCATCCGGCCCGTCGTCATGACGAAGGAAGGTGTGGCGCGGCGCCCCCTGCCCCAAGGCGGCGCGACTCGCCCGGCCGCTCCATAAGCGAAGCTGCACGCAAAGAAAAAATGGCGCCCCGAAGGGCGCCATGCTTGTTGCTGCTGCCTTGACGATCAGCGCACGGTCACGCTGATGGTGCGGGTGGTGGTGTTGCCGGCACGGTCACGCGAGGTGGCGGTGATGCTGTGGGTGCCCTTGCCCGACTTCTTGCTGTTCCAGCTGTAGGCCAGCGAACCGCCGGTGCCGGTCGCCTTGACGGCGCCGTCGATGGCGATGCTGTTGGTGATGCCAGCCGCGCCGGCGTTGTCCGCGGCGCTGACGCTCACCGTCACCGAGCCGCTCACGCTGCCGCCGTTGACCGGGTTGTTGATGGCCAGGGTCGGGGCAGTGGTGTCGGTGGTCGTGGTGGTGGTCGTGGTGCTGTTGGCAACGTTGACCGACACAGGCGCCGAGCTGCCGGCGTTGCCGGCGGCGTCGTAGGCGACGGCGACCAGGCTGGCCATGCCGTTGGCCACGCCGGCCGAGTTCCAGCTGAAGCTGTACGGAGCCGCGTTGTCGCTGGCGACCACGGTGCCGTTCACCTTCAGGTCGACGCGGGCCACGCCCACGTTGTCGCTGGCGCTGACGTTGACCGGCACCAGGCCAGTCACCGAGCTGCTGCCCAGCGGCGCCGAGATGGCGGCGCTCGGTGCGGTGCTGTCGACAGCCGATGCGTAGCCGCGAGCGGCGGTCATGGCGGCGGCGGCGTTCACACGGCCGTAGCCGAAGATCGGATCGCGGCCGGCGGCGCCGAGGTCGACCGCGGTCTTGAAGATCAGCGATTCGATCTGGGCGCTGCTCAGGTCCGGACGGGCAGCCATCAGCAGGCCGGCCACGCCGGCGCTGATCGGGCTGGAGAACGAGGTGCCGCTCTTGGTGGTGTAGCCCAGGGTGCTGGTGGTGGTCCAGATGCCGGTGCCCGGCGCCGCCAGCGAAACGAAGCTGCCCCAGCTCGAGAAGCTTGCGCGGTTGTCGTAGTTGTCGGTCGCCGACACGATGATGTAGCCGGTGTCCGGAGCCACGCCCTCGTCGCGGTTGTTGTTACCCGCCGAGATGAACACCAGGCCGCCCTTGTTCTTCATGTAGTTCGACGCGCTGCGCACCGACGAGCTGTTGGCGATGCCGACGAAGCTGACGTTGGCGACGCGCGCGCCGTGGTCGGCGGCCCAGGTGATGCCCTTGGCGATGGTGCTGGCGTAGGCGTGGCAGCCGGTGCTGTCCTTGTAGGAGATCTGGATCGGCATGATGCGGGCCGCGCCTGCGATACCGGCAACGCCCAGGCCGTTGTTGGTGGTCGCGGCGGCGGCGCCGGCGGCGGCCGTACCGTGGCCGCACAGGTCGGTGACGTCGGTGCCGCCGTTGACGGCGTTGTAACCGGCGACCATGCGGTCCTTCAGGTCAGGGTGAGTGACGGCGACACCGGTGTCCAGGATCGCAATGGTCACGCCCGTGCCCTGGGAGCTGTCCCAGGCGGACGTGGCGCCGATCTTGCCGATGTGCCAGGCGCTGCCGATGTACGGATCGGTGACCGCCAGGGCGACCGTGGCTTTATAGTCGAGTTCGGCGAACTTGAATTCCGGACGGCGCGAGAACTTCTCGACGGCGTCTTCTTCCGACAGGCCCGGCGGCAGCATGACCACGTGCAGGTTGCTCTGGCCCAGCTTTTCAGCCGACTTGCCGCCGTGCGCCTTGACAGCTTTGTCGAGCTCGCCTGCCGACACGCCGGCGCGGGTTTCGACGATGATGCGGCCGCGCGCGAATTCACCCTTCGGTGCGGCGTGGGCGTTCGACGCGCCGATCAGGGAAACGAGGCCCGCTGCGAAAGCGATGGAGGTCTTGCGGAAGGTGGCGGAGGTAAATTGCATGACTAGCTAATCCTGTAAGTTGGCGACATCCAGGATTGCTAGCAAGCGAAGTGCATGTGAACCGGAGGGTTCACGGGTTGCACGGATCGACACTGGCAGTCCTGCCGTCATCGAGCCCGAAGGCTCATTAGACCGTTGACTTTGCGTCCTCCGCTTTCGCGGAGTTTGCCCTTTTCAGACACTGACCCGAGTATAAGCACGTTTTTTCCCAGTGACAATCGGTTTCAAACAAATGTTGTTGCGGATCGGCGATTTTTTGCTTTTCCTTGGGACAAAGATGTCTCCCTCACTCTAGAGCTGGTGAGCTCATCAGCAAGCTTGTCGATTCGATCATGGGTAGTTCAATAATGGAAATGCTCTTGACCGGCAGTTACTATTGGTTAACTCATTGACATGCGGATTGCATAGACCGGGATACCGAAAAGTGCATCGCACACGCGATTAATTTCATTGGTGGCGCACCCTGCCCGCGCCTACCCTGGCTGGGCAGTACATACACAACCACAAGAACGGAGACCTCTATGAAAAACCTGCTGGCGACCCTGTGCCTGCTGGTCTGCGCCGCTTCCGCGTCGAGCATCGAGCTGGCTGGGCTCAAGAACGCCCACGACCCGGGGACGATCACCAAGGACGGCGACACCTATTTCAACTTCACGACCGGTACCGGCATCTGGTATTCGACCTCGAAGGATCTGGTGACCTGGAGCGGCGGACCGGGACCGGTGTTCACCACCTATCCCGCCTGGATCAAGAACAAGATTCCGAACTTCAGCGGCTCGTTCTGGGCGCCGGACCTGATCAGGATGAACGGCTACTACTATCTGTACTATTCGGTATCGACCTTCGGCAGCTCGAACTCGGCCATCGGGGTGGCGCGCAGCGCTTCGCTCAAGAATCCCGCCTGGACCGACCTCGGCATCGTAGTCGAGTCGTTTGGCGGCAGCGGCGAGATCAACGCCATCGACCCCGCCCTGTTCCGCGACCACGACGGCAAGGTCTACATGTCCTGGGGTTCCTTCTTCGGCGGGATCGGACTGGCCGAGATCAACCAGGCCACCGGCAAGCTCGCCGGCAGCGTCAGCACGATATGGGGCGGCGGCCACCGCGACATCGAGGCGCCCTATATCACCCGCAACGGCAACGACTATTACCTCTTCGTCAACCGCGGCAGCTGCTGCAAGGGCGCCGACAGCACGTATTACGTCGAAGTCCAGCGCGCCACCAACATCCGCGGACCCTATTCCGGCACGCGCACGGTGCTGCCGGTCACCGATGGCAAATACCGCGGGCCGGGCCACGTGGGCGTGCTGAAGCAGGACGGCTGCCACTTCGTGTCGACCCATTACTACGACCTGAACGACGGCGGCAATGCCAAGCTGGACATTCTACGCATGAGCTATGCGAACGGCTGGCCGACCCTGACGCGTAATTTCAGCAACTTCGCCGGCTGCGGCGGCATCAGCGATGGCCTGTACGCCTTCAGGTCGCGCCTGAGCGGCAAGGTCCTGGGCGTGGCGGGCGCCTCGACGGCGGATGGGGCGCTGGTGCAGCAGGCCAGCGACGCCAACGGCAGGCACCAGCAGTGGTACCTGATTGGCCAGGGTGACGGTTACTACAGCGTCATCAACGCCAACAGCCTGCGCAGCCTGGACAACTATGGGAATTCGACGACGGCGGGAACGAATATCGCCCAATGGGGCTACTGGGCGGGCGCAGGCCAGCGCTGGCGCTTCGCCAGCCCGGCGGCCGGGTATTTCACGGTGGCGAACCAGCTAAGCGGGATGGTGCTGGACGTGCAGAACAAGAGCACGGCGGAGAACGCGCAGATCATCCAGTGGCCAGTGAATAACGGCAGTAACCAGCAGTGGTCGCTGGTGGTCAAATAGGGCCTGCGACCCGACGCCGAGTCCCGGAACGACGATGCTGTTTAACGGAGAACGTCAGCCAGGAACTGCTGCGCGCGCGGATGCCGCGGGTTGGTGAAGAACTCCTCCGGCTTGGCCTGCTCGAGGAGCTTCCCCTCGCTCATGAACCACACGCGGTCCGACACCTCGCGCGCAAAACCCATCTCGTGGGTGACGCACACCATGGTCATGCCCTGCCTGGCGAGCGAACGCATCACCTGCAGCACCTCGCCCACCATCTCCGGATCGAGCGCGCTGGTCGGCTCGTCGAACAGCATGATCGGCGGACGCATGGCCAGCGCCCGGGCGATCGCCACGCGCTGCTGCTGGCCGCCGGACAATTCGTTCGGGTAGGCGCCGTGCTTGTGCGCCAGCCCCACCTGGTCCAGCAGCTGCATGGCGTACTCGCGCGCTTCCTTCGCGGTGGCGCGCTTGAGCTGCACCGGCGCCAGGGTGCAGTTCTCCAGCACCGTCAGGTGCGGGAACAGGTTGAAGTGCTGGAACACGAAGCCGATCCCTGCGCGCAGGCTGTTGACGTCCAGGCCGCGCGCATGGATGTCGCGCCCGTCGATCTCGATGCGGCCGCCGTCGATTTCCTCGAGCCGGTTGAGGGTGCGGATCAGGGTCGACTTGCCCGAACCCGAGGGGCCGCACACGACCACCACCTCGTTCCTCTCGACCCTTTCGCTCACGTCGACCAGGGCGTGATAGTCGCCGTACCACTTGTTGACTTTATCGAGAACGATCATCGTTCACACATCCTTTTACAAAACCCGCAACGGCCGGCGCTGCAGGCGCCGCTCGAGCAGGAAGGCCAGCCGCGACAGGCCGAAACAGAGTACGAAATACGTCAGCGCCAGGATCAGGTAGACCTCGACCGCCTGGGTGAACACCAGGGTGTTGACCTGGGTGGCGATGAAGGACACTTCCGACAGGCCGATGATGTAGCCGAGCGAGGTCGCCTTGATGGTCGACACCAGCTGGCTCACCAGGGACGGCAGGCCGTTGCGCACGGTCTGGGGCAGCACCACGTGGCGCAGCGCCTGGCCATAGCCCAGGCCCAGCGAGCGGGCGCTTTCCAGCTGGCCCTTGGGCAGCGCACGGATGCCCGCCGCCACGATCTCGGCCAGGTAGATGCCGTCGAAGAGCACCAGCACCATCAGCATGGTGGTGGCCTGGCCGGTCTTCACCCCGGTGACGGCAGGCAGGAAGAAGTAGACCCAGAACACGACCAGCAGCAGCGGCACGCCGCGCACCAGCTGCACCAGGGCGGCCACCGGCCAGCGCAGCGCGCCATAGGGGCTGACGCGCGCGATGCCCAGCAACAGGCCGAGCGGCATTGCCAGCACCAGGGCCGCGCCGGACAGCAGCACGGTGAGCGCCAGGCCGCCCAGCGGGCCGTCGGGGTATTGGCCGACCAGGAAGTACAGCCAGTAGGTATCGATCAGTTCGAGCATCGCGAAGCTTCCATGTAGCTCAAGCCGGACGGACCGGATAGCGGCGCTGGTAGAGGTGGGCCGCCAGCGAGATCAGCAGCGACACGCTCAGGTAGGCCAGGGTCGCGAAGGTGAAGGCCTCGACGCTGCGGAAACTCGCGGTTTCCACGCGCGCAGCCTGGTACATCATCTCGGCGGCGCCGATCACGGTGGCCACGCTGGTGTCCTTCCACAGGTTGACGGTCTGCGACAGCAGCGGCGGCACCGAAGCGCGCAGCGCCTGCGGCAGCAGGACCAGGCGCACCGCGGCCACCCGGCCCAGGCCGAGCGAACGCGCCGCCTCCAGCTGGGTCGGCGGCACCGAGCGGATGCCGCTGCGGATGTCCTCGGCCATGTGCACGCCGCTGTACAGCGAGAGCGCGATCACGGCGCACACCGCTTCCGGATTGTGCGCATACAGGAAGTCGCGCGCGGCTTCCGGCAGCAGCTCGGGAAAGGCGAAGTACCAGAACAGCAGGTGGGCCAGCAGCGGCACGTTGCGGATGCCCTCGACAATGGCCGCGCCCGCGGCGCGCGCCAGCGCGAACGAGGACGTGCGCATCACGGCCACCAGCGCACCAAGGGGCAGCGCAAAGGCGAAGCTGATCACGGTCAGCTGGAGCGACAGGACCAGGCCCTGCACCAGCCAGTCATGGTACTGGCCGGATTGCAGGATGGATGGATCGAAGAACTGCAAGATTTAAATCTTGTCGGTGGCGATCTTGAACTGGCGCTTGGCGATGTTGGCGCGGGTGCCCGGACCGTACCACTTGTTGAACAGCTGTTCGGCCGCGCCGCTGGCTTCCAGCTCGCGCAGGGTCTGGTCGACCACCGCCTTCAGGCTCTTCTCGCCCTTGCGCAGGCCCATCGCGATCGACTCGTTGCCGATCGAGGTCGGCAGGATCGAGAAGCCCTTGGCGGCCGGGCCCAGCTTGCCGTAGTCGGCCAGCAGCGAGGATTCGTCGTTGACGTAGGCAACGCCTTTACCCTGGCGCAGTGCCTGGAAGGCTTGCTGGGTGTTCTCGAAGGTGACCACGTCGGCGGTCGGGACGGCCTTGCGGATATTGGTTTCCTGGGTGCCGCCGCGCACGGTGACGACCTTCTTGCCGGCCAGCTGGCCCAGCTGATTGATGCCGCTGGCGGCGCGCACCATCACCTTGGAGCCGGTGACGAAATGGGTCAGGGCGAAATCGACCTGCGATTCGCGTTCCTTGTTGTGGGTGAGCGTGGCGGCCAGGATGTCCACGTGGCCTTGCTGCAGTTCGGGGATGCGGGCCGAGACGGCCATCTGCTTGAACACCGGCTTGACGCCCAGCTTCCTGGCGACGGCGGTGGCCAGGTCGATCTCGTAGCCCACCAGCTGGCGGGTCTTCGGTTCGATGAAGCTGTTCGGCTCGTCGGTGCCGAGCACGCCGAAGACGATCTCGCCCTTCTTTTTGATGTCCGCCAGCTGGTCGGCCTGGGCGGCGCCGCTTAGCAGCAGAGACAAGGCGGTGGCGCTGATGACAAAATGACGGCGGCTGAGCATGGGTTACTCCAAAGCTAAAAATATTCGATCCCAGCAGTATATGACAAACGCATATATGCCAAAACGAATAAATAACCATAAGAAAATGCTCGTTTCGCTATAAAGGCCGTGTTTCACTCGGCAATGCGTGCGACGAAAGCGGCGCGGCACAGGCAAAATCCAACTCAACCACTCTTCCGGAAGACACCATGCTCGTCGTCACCTACAACGTCAACGGCATCTCCAGCCGCCTATCCGCCCTGCTCCAGTACTTGGAAGAACGCCAGCCAGACGTTGTCTGCCTGCAGGAACTGAAGGCCGTGCACGAAAAGTTTCCAGAGACGGCAATCCGGGACGCCGGCTACCACGCGCTCTGGATCGGCCAGAAAAGCTGGAACGGCGTGGCCATCCTCACGCGCGACGGCCCGGCCCAGGAAGTGCAGCGCGGCCTGCCGGGAGATCCGGCGGACGAGCAGAGCCGCTACCTGGAGGCCGCCTACCAAGGCATCCTGGTTGGTTGCCTGTACCTGCCGAACGGGAACCCGGCGCCGGGCCCCAAGTTCGACTACAAGCTGGCCTGGTTCGAGCGCCTGATCCAGCGCGCCCAGGGCCTGCTGGATACCGGCGTGCCGGTGGTGCTGGCGGGCGACTACAACGTCATGCCCACCGAACTGGACGTCTACAAGCCGGAACGCTGGCTGACCGACGCCCTGTTCCGTCCCGAGACCCGCGAAGCCTTCCACCGGCTGGTGGCCCAAGGCTGGACCGACTCTCTGCGCGAACTGCATCCGGGCGAAACGATCTATACCTTCTGGGACTACTTCCGCGACGCCTTCGGGCGCAACGCCGGGCTGCGCATCGACCACCTGCTGCTCAGCCCCGCGCTCGCGCCGGCCCTCAAGGCGGCCGGGGTCGACAAGTTCGTGCGGGCGCGCGAGAAGCCCAGCGACCACGCGCCGACCTGGGTCGAGCTCGACCTGGATGCGATCTCCTGAGCAAGGCCGGGAGTGCACGGAAAGGCAAAGCTGCGTTATCCTGTTTGCCCTTTTGTTATTTTCCCTGCCCGATGCTGTCGCCTGAACAATTTGCCGGCTTCCTGGCCGCCGCCGTCCTGATCACCCTGTCCCCGGGTCCCGACAATCTGATGGTGCTGAGCCTCGGCATCGCCAAGGGCCGCGCGCGCGGCATCGCCTTTGGTCTGGGCTGCGCGCTCGGCTGCCTCAATCACACGATCCTCGCAGTCATTGGCGTGAGCGCCCTGATCGCGGCCTCGCCGGCAGCGTTCACGGCGCTCAAGGTCGCGGGCGGCTTGTACCTGATCTGGATGGGGTGGCAGGCGATTCGCAGCCGAGGGGGCGCGAAGGTCGGTGCGGCCGGTGCAGGTGCGGACGAGACGCCGGGCAAGCTGTTCGTGAAAGGGCTGGTTGCGAACTCGATCAATCCGAAGGTGGTACTGTTCTTCCTGTCTTTCCTGCCGCAGTTCGTGGTGGCCTCGCGCGGCGATGCGAACTGGCAGACGGCGGCGCTGGGGGTGACCTTCACCTTGCAGGCGGCACTGCTGTTCGGGATGCTGGGGTATTTTTCGGGGGCGATCGGGCAGTGGCTGAATCGCACGCCGACGGCGGGAATGTGGCTGGATCGGGTGGCGGGGGCGATCTTTATCGGGTTGGGACTTCGGCTGATCGTGTCGCGGTAATTCCTTTCCCCACTATCATCAGCCCGTCGTTCCGGGACTCGGTGGCCGGATGAACGTTAGCTAGCTGCGCGCAGCCGGCTCGTGGATCGGGCACCGATTAAACTCCGACCGCAACTGCCTCGACGTCGCCATCACCTCCTTGCGCGCCCGATTGATCGCTCCAAGCGGCCGATGCGCGCGCAGGCAGTTCCACGGATCGAAGGCCATCCCATCCTCCTGGCGCGGCGACGCAGCCTCGTCCCAGCTGGCCTGCGGCTCCACGCGCAAGCGCGCCACCGCCACATAAGGACTCAGCTCCTCCGGCCACGCCACCGACGCATCCTCGACCGGCATCTTCTCCAGATCCGTGCACAGCTGCACCCGCAGTTCCCACTCCCCGCCATCGCGCAGGAAGTGCGCCGCAATGGCGTCGCGCTGTGCATCCGCATCGTTCGGCAGGCTTGAACCATCGAGCGCAAGCAGCCCTGGCGACACCGGCGCCAGCGAGAACTTCGCCATGTAGTCGCCATACAGGAAAGGCGTCTGCGTGAAATAGGTCTCGCCCAGCGGGTGATGCTGGGGCTCTCCGCCCATCCCCTTGATCTTGCCGCTCTTGCCGCCCAGCGCCTCGACCGCCGCTTCCGCCGTGCGCATCACCGCCGAGATGGCGGACTTGCCGGCCGGCGTGCGGTTGGTGGTGGCGGCCAGCGGTTTGACGTCCGGCAGGAAAGCCTGCGGGTCGGGGCGCGCGAAGGCCGGGCCGTTCACCATCAGGAAGTCCTGCGAGCTGCCCTCCTTTCCGCTATCCAGCCGTTCCCCCGGCACATCCAGGACCTTGAGCGCCACCGCGCGCGGCGTGGAAACGCTGTCGGGCAGCTGCTCAGCCGGCGGCGAGGACCAGCGCAGCAGCACCTCATAGGCGCCGGCTGCGGAGAACAGACCTTGCGCAAAGGGCGGCGGCAGATCGCCGATGACCGTGAGCCTGCCGCGCAGCAGCGCGTGCCCCTTGGCGTGGACGGCGCGGTGCGCATGCCCTTCGGCCTCGGCCACCTTATGGGCCATGCCGGCGAAGACGTTTTGCAGGGAATGGATGGCTTCAGCCTCGTCCACGGCAATATGCTCGTAGCCGGGCTGGTAGCGCAGGGGTTCGAAAGCGGTCATGGGAAGCTCCGTCAAAGGAGCTTCCCACTCTAGCGAAATTCGCCTGGTGGCGACGTTCGCCTGGTCTTACAGGGTGATGACGACCTCGCTCGACTGCTGCTTGCGCGCCGGGACGGCCACTTCCAGCAGCTTGTGCTTGGCGTTCCAATTGAAGCGTGCCGCACGGCCATCGACGGTCACCGCGCGCGGCGAGGCCTGCACGTTGTGCACCTTCAGCGCGAAGCCGCGCTCGGCCGCCTGGTAGGCCTTGCCGGTCTCGGTCTCGAAGGCCACTTCCAGCTTGCCGCTCGCGTACTTGCTGGCGAAGCGCACGATCTCGTACTGGCCCTTTTCGTAGGCCTGCGCAGTCTCGCCGTCGTCGTCGTACAGTTTGCCGCTGGAGGCGGCAACCGAGGCGTCATGGTAGTAGTGCAGATCGATCCGGCGGCTGTCGTAGTCGCGCGTGGTCTGCGCCACCTTGGCCATCGGGATGAAGGCGCCGGCGCGCACATACACGGGGATGTGCGCCTCTTCCGGCTTGACCACCTCGATCACGCCGCCATTGTGGGCGGAACCGGTATGGAAGTCGAACCACAGCTTGCTCGAGGTCGGGAACACGACTTCGGTGCGCGTCGCGCCAGGCTCCACCACCGGCGCCACCAGGAAGTCCGGGCCCCACATATAGGTGGTCGAGCGGTCGGCAGGCTTGTCCGGATCGGGCTCGACGAACATCAGCGGACGCATCAGCGGCATGCCGGTCTGGTTGTTGTCGAAGGCGATGGTGTAGTTATACGGCAGCATCGCGTAGCGCAGCCATACCGCTTCGCGCGCCAGCACCTTGGCGCGCTCGCTGCGGAACACCGGCTCGGACGGCACGGCGTCCTGGGCATGCGGACGGAACACCGGCTGGAACACGCCGTACTGCAGCCAGCGCACATACAGCTCGTCGTCCAGCACCGCCCCGGCGAAGCCGCCCAGATCCGAGTGCATATAGGCCAGGCCCTGCATGCCCATCTGCAGCGAGATCTCCATCTGCGACTGCAGGCCGCCCCAGCTGCGGCTGACGTCTCCCGACCACGGGATCATGCCGAAGCGCTGCGAGCCCGAGTAGCCCGCGCGCATCAGGATGAAAGGGCGCTCGTTCGGGTAGTCCTTCTGGTAGCCTTCCGCGATCAGGCGCGCCCAGTCATGGCCGTAGATGTTGTGCACCTGGTCGGCGCTGCCGGCCGCGTGCAGCAGCGCACTCGGATGCACCTCGGGTTCACCCAGGTCGCCCCACCAGCCGCCCGCGCCGCCCTGCTTCAGGCCCTTGTAGATATTCCAGAACCACTCGCGCCCTTCCGGCTTGTACAGGTCGACCAGGCCGGTGTTCCCGAAGTAGAAGTCGTACACGAAGGGCTTGCCGGCGGCGTCCGTGGCCAAGACCTTGCGGTCGACCGCCTCTTGCCAGCGCTTGGAGGTGGTCAGGATGAAGGGCTCGGTAATGAGGATGGTCTTGACGCCCTTCTTCGCGAAGTCCGCCATCATCTTCTCGGCGTTCGGGAAGGTGTCGCGGTCCCAGTCCAGGTTGCCCATGGTGCCCTTGACGGTCTTGCCGAACCAGTACAGGTCGAGCACAACGGCGTCGAGCGGAATCTTCTCGGCGGCGAACCTGTCGACCACGGCGCGGGTTTCGGCTTCGCTCTTGTAGCCGAAGCGGCTGGCGAAGTTGCCGAAGGCCCAGCGCGGCGGCAGCGGCTGGCGGCCGGTCAGGCTGGTGTAGCCGGCCATCACCTGGTCCCAGTTGTCGCCCGCGACCACCTGGTAGGTCTTGCGGCCACCGCCCACTTCGTAGCGCAGGGTGCCGTCGCGGCGGCTGTCGAAATCGAGCCAGCCGGTCTGCGGGTTGTCGAAGTGGATCGCATACAGCTTCGAGGACAGCGCGACCGGAATCGTGTAGTTCAGCAGCTGCGAGGTCTTGCCGTAGCCGTAGTCGGCGCGGTTATACAGGCGGAAGCGGTTGCCGCGGCGGTTCATGCCGACCGCGCGCGCGCCGGCGCCGTACAGGGCTTCGCCGCCGTCCAGCGCGAACTCGATCGATTCCAGCGCTTCTTCCTTCATGCGCGCGTAGCCGCGCTTTTCCGCCACCAGCGGCTTGCCCTTGTAGGCATAGCTGATGCGGAAGGGCTGCTTGTCCACGGTGACGCTGATGCCCTCGGTGGCGTAGGTGATGCGGCCGCCCTCGTCCTTCAGGGTCGCGGCGATGGGCGCCGGGGCCAGCACGACCGCATGCGAGGCAGAATCGGCGCGTTCGCCCTTCGGCACGAAGGTGGTCTCGACGATGTTGGCGGCATACGGACGGATCAGGTAGCGGCCGTCGTTGGTCGCGATCTCGAGCGTGTTCTGGTTGCGCGTGACGCCTTCCAGGTGGCGGTCGGCATTCTGGGCGAAGGCAAGCGGGCTGGCCATCAGGCACAGCGCCAGGCGGGCTAGCGTGGTCGTTGTCATGGGTTGTAGTCGTTGTTCTGGTTGTCGTGAACAGGCGGCGGGCTACCCGGCCGCAAGTGAGAGCATGACACAAAACCAGGCACGCGATGTAGTTTTGTTTCATCGGAGCGCGCATACCGGCTAGTGCGGCAAGGCTCAGCGTCCATACAGCTGTAATCCGGTAACATGGACACCGATCCTATCGTGCTGGCTGGAAGGCGCGCCTTCCCACCGGCTGGGTCTCCCCGGGCGGCACCGGCCGCGAGAAGAAGTAGCCCTGGCCTTCGTCGCAGCCCAGGGTCTGGAGCAGCTGCATCTGCCTCTGGTTCTCCACGCCCTCCGCCACCACGCGCATGCCCAGCGCATGCGCCATCGCGATCATCGACGCGATCAGGGTGTCGCCCTCCGGATGCTCGATGCGCAGCACGAAGGCGCGGTCGATCTTGAGCACGTCGAAGCGCAGCCGCTGGAGCTGGGACAGCGAGGAATAGCCGGTGCCGAAATCGTCGATGCACAGCTTGATGCCCAGCTCGCGCAGCGCGCCGAACACCTCAGACTCTCCGATCCCCTCCTGCATCATCGACGACTCGGTGAGTTCGATCTCCAGCAGCGCCGGATCGATGCCGTGGCGCGCGATCGCATCGCGGAACAGCGCCAGGATGTCGCACTGGCTGAACTGGCGCGGCGAGACGTTGACCGACACCGGCACCAGCACCGCGCCATTGCGGGCCCAGTGGGCCAGCTGGCGGCACACGCTGTCGACCACCTGCTCGCCCAGCCGCACGATCAGGCCGGTCTCTTCCGCCAGGGGGATGAAGCGGTCCGGCCCGATCAGTTCCTTGCCCGGACGCTCCCAGCGCACCAGCGCCTCCATGCTCGACGCCGTCCCCGCGCTCAGGTCCACGCGCGGCTGGTAGTGCACCACGAACTGGTGCTGGTCGAGCGCGCGCCGCATCTCCATCTCGGTCTCCAGGCGGGTGCGGATCGCCTCGTAGAAGCGCGACTGGAAGAAGCGGTACTGTCCCTTGCCCTCGGTCTTGACCGAATACATCGCGATGTCCGCATGCTTGAGCAGGGTTTCCGCATCGCCGCCATGTTCCGGGAACAGGCTGATCCCGATCGAGGCGTTGAGCACATGGGTGCTGCGCTGCAGGTGGAAGCCATCGCGGAAGGCGCCCAGCACCCGGCCGGCCACCTGCTCCACGTCGGCCGGGCCGCCGGTCTGCTCCAGCACCACCACGAACTCGTCGCCGCCCAGGCGCACCACGTGGTCGCGCGGGCGCACCGCGGTCTTGAGGCGCTTGCCGACGGTGCGCAGCAGTTCGTCGCCTGCCGCGTGCCCGAGCGCGTCGTTGACGGTCTTGAAGCCGTCCAGGTCGATGAACAGCACCGCCAGTCCCTGCCCGGCCGCCTGCGCACGCTCGATCGCCTTGGGCAGGAACTGCTGGATCCAGTAGCGGTTCGGCAGGCCGGTGAGCTCATCCGCGTTGCTGCGCCGTTCCAGCTCGGTCAGGTGGGCCTTGCTCTCGCTGATGTCGCGGATCGTGACCGCCAGGTCGCCGCCGGCCCGCACCGCCTTGTAGCGGATCCAGCGCGCCCGCAGGAGCTGGTCCGGGCCGGCGTGCACCTCGAGCTCGCGGTCGTACATGCCGGTGTCGAGCGCCTGGCACAGGCGCGCGCAGGCCGCGTCGAACAGCTCGCCCTGGTAGAACTCGGACAGCCGGTGCCCGATCAGTTCCTGCGGGCGCTTCCCGAACATGTCGGCCCCAAAATGATTGCAGTCGGCGATCTCGAAATCCCGGACCACCCCTTGAGCGTCGCGCACCGGGCGGTTGATGAAGAATCCTTCTCCCGCCTCCTCGGTCGCGAGACGGTAGGTGGAGCGGATCGCCTCCATCTGGTAGCGCCTCCACTTGGCGTGCACATAGAAGCTGGTGACCAGCAGCGTGACCAGCACGATCCATGCGGTATTCCACCATGCGCCGCCGATGGCGCTTTGGCGGTGCTCCCGGTAGGGCGCCATGGCCGAGTATTCGTCGACGCCGACGATGCCGACCAGACCCAGGTCGGGAAAGCTCCGCCAGCCCAGCACGCGGCTGCGCCCGTCGGCAAACCAGTCCTGGCCGCCGACGCGGCGGACGCCCGCGGCCTCGGCCGGCATGGCCGTGCGCAGGAAAGGCGCGCGGAAGGAATGCACCGCATTGCCACTGCGGGTCGCCACCACCGCGCCATCGATCCGCGTCAGGCCGACCATGCCGAACTCGCGCAGGATCGGTTCGGCGTAGTGCTGGGTGAAGAACGACGGGGATACGGAAATCAGTACGACGCCTTCGAACTGGCCGTCCGGCGCCAGCAGCGGACGCGAGAAAGCGATGACTTCGCGCTTCGACAGCCGCCCGTCCAGCGGTCCGCTCAGGTACAGCTTGTCGCCGGCGGCGCGCTGCTGTTCGACGAAATAGGCCTGGTCGCCGACATACATGCCGACCGCCTGCGGATGGGTGCTGGTGACGATGCCGCCAAAGCGGTCGATCAGGGCGACCGCGGCAATATACTGCCTGGAAAATATCCCCGTCTCGATGGTGCCGGCCAGGTCCATCCGGTGTCCCGAGCTCGCCCACTGGTGGCGCAGCAGCAGCAACAGCCGGTCGGTATCGCCGATCGAGCGCCGCGTGCGGATGACGTAGCTGCGCGCGTAGGCGTCGACCTGCTGCTCCAGCTCGGCCTGGCGGTCGATCCGTTCATGCTCGAGGTCGAACAACACATAGCCCCACAGGACAATGGCGGCCGCCAGCGCGAGCGCCGGCCACACGAGCAGCAGCGACAAGCGCTGGCGCAGGAAGGCCAGGAAGGGACGCAGGTGGCCGAGCGCCCCGCTGCCGATCCGGGCGCCGGCCGACATTGCCTTGTCGGGTTGCTGGTTCATGCATTCCTGCAGGGATGGGTCATGAAAGCGGCGAGTCCAGTATAACGCGCTGACTACAGACACAGAGGCGGGCACGGCAGCCGATTCGCATAAACAACTCGACAATGTTGTTACAGCTCGTGACAAATTGACGAAATTTCCACATAACAAATGCGGCTACACTCGCTGTTTTTGAAAGCAGGGAGCAACAGCAATGGCCGTGAGATATCCGAAATGCAGCCATATGCGCTCACTCGACGCGGTCATTCCGGATTGCCAATGTCCCGCCTGCGTCGTCCGCTACGCCGGGTTCGAGCGCCGTGCCGCCGCTCCATCGCATCCCGCTCGCCATTTGCTGGCTGGCCTGCGGCGCGGCCCGGCGCCGGGCACGGTGTTCAAGATCGTTGTGCTGGCGGCGCTGGCATGGGGCCTGAATCAGGCCATCAAGCACAGGCAGATCCTCGCTTCCCAGGAGGCCAGCGCCCCGCCCGCCGCGATGCTGCACATGCCCCAGCAGGAGGCGCACCTGCTGCGCAGCATGCCGGACCGCCTCGAAGCAGCCTGCGAGCGCACCAAGGACGCGTTCAGCCAGCAGGAATGCCGTGCCCGCCTGCATGAACGGGGCGGCGCGTGCGTCGCGCATGTCGCGCAGGCCTACCCACGGGAAGCCGGGGGGTTCGATCGCATGGCGGTGATCGTCCACGCCTACCAGGACTGCGTTTTCGGGACCTAGTCGCGACATACCGGGCCTTTGCCCAGCCGGGCCCGCGTGACAATGCGCGGAATTTCCCCTAGGCAAATGCCGCTACACTTGCGGTTTTGACAGCAGGGAGCCCCAGGCAATGCCGGTGATTTGTCCAAAGTGCAGCCACGTACGGCCCGCCGATGCGGCCAACCCGGATTGGCAATGTCCCGCCTGCGGCATCTGCTACGCCAAATTCGGCGCCCCTCCCACCGAACCGCAAAGGCCTGCGCGCGAACCTGGAGCGGGCGCCAGGCACAGCTGGGACCTGGGCATGCTGTTCAAGATCGTCCTGCTGGTGGTGCTGGGCTGGGGGCTGAACTACGCCATCCAGCGCAGGCAGAACGCCGAACCCGAAGAGGCCGTGGCCGTGGCCGAGCAGCCCCGGTCCGGCGACGGCGCCGGTGTGGCCTTCGCCGATGCGGTGCTGAAGATGTCCGAGGTGGACGCCACCGTGCTGCGCACCCTGCCGGACCGCCTCGAAGAAAGCTGTGGGCGCAACAAGTACCGGCTCGGCGCACAGGAATGCCGGACCCGCATCCACGAACGGGACGAGCGGTGCCAGGCCCAGGTCGCGCAGCGCTACCCCGGGCAGATCGGGAATACGGAGCGCATGGCGGCGATCGTCAACGGCTATATGCACTGCGTGTTCGAGCAGTAGCCGTGACGCCGGTCCATCATAATGGCGCCAGGTCGGCGCCTGGCTCGACCATGAGATCGAGTTGGGCGCACGACGCTACCCCTTGCGCATCTATGCCAAGCCCGGTGCGGGCGGCTACATGATCTCGAACGTCGGCCGGGGATTCGAGATGGCCGTGCTCCGCAATACCTCCTGCTGCTGAGCTGTCCGGAGGACAGGAAGTTGCGCATTCTCGCAACACGCTGCCGCAGCGCACCATTTGTCAAGATTGATTGTTGCCGGCAAGGCGCGTAGGATCGCCGCTTTATTGCCGGGTTACCCCGGGCTAACATCTTCAGGAGACATATGGACAGGCATCTTCCGCCAACGGTCGGCCAGGGCCCCAGCCAGACCCGATCCTTCCTCACGCTCGCGCTGATCGAGCTGTGGGAGCGCTTCGGCTACTACGGCATGCAGGCGCTGATCGTGTATTTCATGGTGCAGCGGATCGGCTTCGAGGACAGCCGCGCCAACCTGGTATGGGGCGCGGCCGCCGCGCTGATCTACGTGGCGCCGGCCATCGGCGGCTGGATCGGCGACAAGGTGCTGGGCACCCGCCGCAGCGTGCTGCTGGGCGGCGCCATCCTCGGCCTGGGCTATGCGTTGATGGCCGTCCCCACCACGAATACCTGGTTCACCTTCTCCGCGCTG
The DNA here is from genome assembly GCF_018119395.1 of Massilia sp. ZL223. GTDB lineage: Bacteria > Pseudomonadota > Gammaproteobacteria > Burkholderiales > Burkholderiaceae_D > Telluria. Next base: position 2,856 of record NZ_JAGPWD010000018.1, on the reverse strand, counting down.
GGCGTGATCGTGGTCGGCAACGGCCTGTTCAAGCCGAATAACGCCAACCTGGTGCGCAAGATCTACGAAGGCGACGATTCCAAGATCGACAGCGCCTTTACCATCTACTACATGGCGGTGAACGTCGGCTCCACCATCTCGATGCTGGCCACCCCGTGGATCAAGGACTACGTCAACGCCACCTACGGCAACCAGCTCGGCTGGCACGTCGCCTTCGGCGTGTGCAGCGTGGGCATGATGATCGGCCTGATGACCATCACCGTGCTGCGCCATACCGTCAACCACATCGGCTCGCCGCCGGACGCCCAGCCCCTGCACATGGGCAAGCTGATGGCCGTGCTGGCCGGCGCCGTGGTGGCCGTCGGCGCCTCCGCCGTGATCCTGGAATACCAGGCGCTGGCGCGCGCCTTCGTCTATGTGGCGGGCCTCGTGGTGCTGGGCATCTTCTTCCACCTGATCCGTTCCAGCCAGCCGAGCGAGCGCGCCGGCCTGGTGGCGGCGCTGGTACTCACCCTGCAAACGGTGTTCTTCTTCATCTTCTACCAGCAGATGTCGACCTCGCTGTCGCTGTTCGCGCTGCGTAACGTCGACCTGGAGTTCACCCTGTTCGGCATGCACCTGTGGACCTGGTCGCCGGCCCAGTTCCAGGCGCTGAACGCGATCTGGATCATGGTCCTGAGCCCGGTGCTGGCCTGGATCTACACCCGCGCCGGCAAGAGCGGCAAGGACTTGTCGATCGCCGCCAAGTTCGCGCTCGGCTTCACCGTGGTCGCCGCCGGCTTCTTCACCTATGGCGTCGCCGGCCAGTTCGCCGTCAACGGCCTGACCTCGTCCTGGATCATGATCGCGGGCTACGGCCTGTATTCGCTGGGCGAACTGCTGGTGAGCGGCCTGGGCCTGGCCATGATCGCGCGCTACGTGCCGGCGCGCATGGGCGGCTTCATGATGGGCGCCTACTACGTAGGCGTGGGCATCTCGCAATACCTGGGCGGCGTGGTGGCCAACCTGGCGGCCGTGCCGAGCGACATGGTCGATCCGGTCCAGACCCTGCCGGTGTACACCAGCCTGTTCAACAAGCTGGGCATCGCGGCTATTGCTTGTACACTCATTGCGCTGGCGGCCCTGCCGCTGATGCGCAGGCTGACGGCTACCCATAATTCACATCAATAAGCTCATCAGTAAGCATCCCCGTGGGCAGGCCCGTGCGAACGGACCTGCCCACATTCTTGTAAGATGGCTGGATTCGCCAACACGCAATCCACCAGCATGTCATTCACCACTTCCCCCGACTCCCAGGCCGCGCGCGCCCTCCAGGTCGCCCAGCGCGTCCACGCCATCGAACCCTTCCGCGTCATGGAAATGGTCAAGGCCGCCGGCGAACTCAAACGCGGCGGCGCCGACGTCATCAGCATGAGCGTGGGCGAGCCCGACTTCACCGCGCCCGACATCGTGGCGTCCGCCGCCATGGAAGCGATCCGCGGCGGCGTTACCCAGTACACCGATTCGCTCGGCCTGCGCGAGCTGCGCGAGGCGATCTCCGGCCATTACGCGGCGGTCCAGGGCCTGGACATCGATCCGCGCCGCATCGTCGTCACGGCCGGCGCCTCGGCCGGCCTGCTGCTGGCCTGCGCCGCCCTGGTGGCCGAAGGCGACGAAGTGCTGATGCCCGATCCTTGCTACCCGTGCAACCGCCACTTCGTCTCGAGCTTCGGCGGCACCCCGGTGCTGGTGCCCTCCCCGAGCGAAGACCGCTACCAGCTCAGCGCCCGGCACGTGGCCGAGCGCTGGAACGCGCGCACGCGCGGCGTGCTGGTGGCCTCGCCCTCGAACCCGACCGGGACCTCGATGACGCCGCAGCAGCTGCGCGACATGCTGGCCGCGGTGCAGGCACGCGGCGGCTTCGCCATCGTCGACGAGATCTACCAGGGCCTGAGCTACGACCACAAGCCGCTCAGCGCGCTGGCCGTGAGCGACCAGGTCATCACCGTCAACAGCTTCTCCAAGTACTTCAACATGACGGGCTGGCGCCTGGGCTGGCTGGTGGTCCCGGACGAACTGGTGCCGGTCTTCGAAAAGCTGGCCCAGAACCTGTTCATCTGCGCGCCTACCGTGGCCCAGCATGCGGCCCTGGCGTGCTTCCACCCGGAGGCGCTGGCCATTTTCGAGGAACGCCGGCGCGAGTTCCAGCGCCGCCGCGACTTCCTGGTGCCGAGCCTGCGCGAGCTGGGCTTCCAGGTGCCGGTGATGCCGGACGGCGCCTTCTACGTGTATGCGGACATCCACGAAGTGGCGCACCGCGACCGCGCCGACAGTGCCGCCTTCAGCATGGCGCTGCTGCGCGACGCCCATGTGGCCATCGTGCCGGGCGACGACTTCGGCTTCGCGGCGCCGGCGCGCCATGTGCGTTTTTCGTATGCGACCAAGTACGAACGCATCGAGGAAGCGCTGGCGCGCCTCGAGCGCCAGCTCGGCCACGCCTGAGGAAGATCACTGCCTGGCGCCGAGCGCCTCCAGCAGCGCCGCCGGCCCCACCGGCTTGACCAGGTAGCGGTCGAAACCGGCCGCGATGGCCCGTTCGCGGTCGCTGGCGTGCCCGTAGCCGGACAGCGCCACCGCCAGCGGCGCGGCCCCCGCGCTGCCCTCGCGCAGGCGCGCGATCAGCTCGTAGCCGTCGATGCCCGGCAAGCCGATATCGCATACGATGGCGTCGTAGTTACCCGCCAGCGCCAGCGCCAGGCCGGCATGGCCGTCGGCGGCGACGTCGACCTGGTGGCCTTCGATGTCGAGCAGCATGCGCAGCACTTCACAGGCGTCTGCGTTGTCCTCCACCACCAGGATGCGCTGGCCGCCGGCCTG